>NZ_JBHUUU010000053.1:0-1005 GCF_042670865.1 Rhodococcus sp. NPDC057135 | reverse complement strand
TCTCATGTCGGTGGTGGTTCGCGTGCGGCGTTGACGGTGCAGGATCGTCCGGTTCGGGTGCCGTTGTCGTTGGCTCAGCAGCGTATGTGGTTCCTCAACCGATTCGACACCGCTTCTGCTGTCAACAATGTCCCCGTTGCCGTTCGACTCACCGGTGCGCTTGATCTGGCCGCCCTGAATTCGGCACTGCACGACGTTGTCGGCCGTCACGAGGTTCTGCGCACGGTCTACCCCGAGGTCGACGGAATCGGCTACCAGAAGATCCTCTCGGTTGGAGATGTATCGATCGATCTCGGTGCAGAACGCGTCATCGACGACCGAATCCAGGCGGAGCTGTATTCGTTCTTCGCCCAGGGCTTCGATGTCACTGTCGAGGTTCCGTTGCGCGCCAAGCTGTTCCAGGTCGCCGATGACGACTTCGTGTTGTCGTTCGTGGTGCATCACATCTCGACCGACGGTTTCTCGATGGGCCCGCTGACCCGCGACATCATGACCGCCTACTACGCCCGAACCAACGGCCAGGCTCCGACCTGGACGCCGTTGCCGGTGCAGTACGCCGACTACTCGTTGTGGCAGCGTGAGGTCCTCGGATCCGAGGAGGATCCGCAGTCCGTCATCGCGCAGCAGATTGCGTTTTGGTCGGATGCGTTGGCTGATCTTCCGGAGCAGTTGGATCTGCCTGGTGATCGTCCTCGTCCCGAGATTGCTTCAGGGCGCGGCGCCAATCACAGTTTCACGATCGAACCGCAGCTGTGGTCCGAGCTGGACGAGCTGGCCAAGGCGACAAATGCAACGCCGTTCATGGTTGTTCACTCGGCTCTGGCGGTGCTGTTGGCACGCTTGTCCGCGACGACCGACATTGCGATCGGTGCCCCGATCGCGGGTCGTGGTGAGGCGCAGCTCGATGATGTGATCGGTATGTTCGTCAACACTTTGGTGTTGCGTACCGAGGTTGATCCGTCGATGTCGTTCACGGAGTTGTTGGCGTCGGCGCGTGAAGTGGAT
>NZ_JBHUUU010000052.1:0-1064 GCF_042670865.1 Rhodococcus sp. NPDC057135 | reverse complement strand
CCTTGGGGACGCGGACGATGAGTGCGTCGCCTTGTCCGCCGCCGCCGCAGAGTGCGGCTGCGCCGATGCCGCCGCCGCGGCGTTGCAGTTCGAGGGCGAGGTGCAGGGCGATGCGGGCACCGGACATGCCCAGGGGGTGGCCGACGGCGATGGCGCCGCCGTTGACGTTGACCTTGGCGGGGTCGAGGCCCAGTTCGCGGGTGGAGGCGATCCCGACGGCGGCGAACGCTTCGTTGATTTCGACGAGGTCGAGATCAGTGGGGTCGATACCTTCCTTCGCGCAGGCCTTCGCGATGGCACGGGCGGGCTGGGACTGGAGGGTGGAGTCCGGTCCGGCGACGACGCCGTGGGCACCGATTTCCGCGATCCAGGTCAGGCCGAGTTCTTCGGCCTTGGCTTTGCTCATCACCACGACGGCGGCGGCGCCGTCGGAGATCGGGGAGGCGGAGCCGGCGGTGATGGTGCCGTCCTTGCTGAACGCGGGACGCAGCTTGCCGAGGGATTCGGTGGTGGTGTCGGCTCGGATGCCCTCGTCCTGGGCGAAGACGATCGGGTCGCCCTTGCGTTGGGGGATGGAGACGGGGACGACTTCGTTGTCGAAGTAGCCGTCTTTCCAAGCGCGGGCCGCGTTCTGGTGCGAGGCGGCGGCGAAGGCGTCCTGCTCGGCGCGGGTGATGTGGGCGCTCTCGTGTTGGTTGACCTGTTCGGTGAGCAGGCCCATGGCCTGGTCGGTGAAGATGTCGTGGAGGCCGTCGTAGGCCATGTGGTCGCGCATCGTGACGTCGCCGTATTTGAAGCCTTCGCGGCTTTTTTCGAGCATGTGGGGTGCGCGGGACATCGATTCCTGCCCGCCGGCGACGACGATGTCGAATTCGCCGGCGCGGATGAGTTGGTCGGCGAGGGCGATGGCGTCGATGCCGGACAGGCACACCTTGTTGATGCTCAGGGCGGGCACGGTCATGGGGATGCCGGCGGCGACGGCGGCTTGGCGGGCGGGCATCTGGCCGGCGCCGGCGGTGAGGACCTGACCCATGATGACGTACTCGACCTGTTCGGGTGCGACT
>NZ_JBHUUU010000051.1:0-1078 GCF_042670865.1 Rhodococcus sp. NPDC057135 | reverse complement strand
GTATCTGTGTGTTGTTTCAGATACCGCACAGTGGACGCGTAGCTTCTTTGTGGTAAGTCCTCGGCCTATTAGTACCAGTCACCTGCATGCATTACTGCACTTCCAGTTCTGGCCTATCAACCCGGTGGTCTGCCGGGGGCCTTACCCCCTCGAGGGGGTGAGAAACCTCATCTTGGAACAGGCTTCCCGCTTAGATGCTTTCAGCGGTTATCCCTTCCGAACGTAGCTAACCAGCGGTGCTCCTGGCGGAACAACTGGCACACCAGAGGTTCGTCCGTCCCGGTCCTCTCGTACTAGGGACAGCCTTCCTCAAGTTTCTAACGCGCGCGGCGGATAGAGACCGAACTGTCTCACGACGTTCTAAACCCAGCTCGCGTGCCGCTTTAATGGGCGAACAGCCCAACCCTTGGGACCTACTCCAGCCCCAGGATGCGACGAGCCGACATCGAGGTGCCAAACCATCCCGTCGATATGGACTCTTGGGGAAGATCAGCCTGTTATCCCCGGGGTACCTTTTATCCGTTGAGCGACACCGCTTCCACTTGCCGGTGCCGGATCACTAGTCCCGACTTTCGTCCCTGCTCGACCTGTCAGTCTCACAGTCAAGCTCCCTTGTGCACTTGCACTCGACACCTGATTGCCAACCAGGCTGAGGGAACCTTTGGGCGCCTCCGTTACATTTTGGGAGGCAACCGCCCCAGTTAAACTACCCACCAGGCACTGTCCCTGAACCAGATCATGGTCCGAGGTTAGAGGTCCAATTCGATCAGAGTGGTATTTCAACAACGACTCCACGATAACTGGCGTCACCGTTTCACAGTCTCCCACCTATCCTACACAAACCGAACCGAACACCAATACCAAGCTGTAGTGAAGGTCCCGGGGTCTTTTCGTCCTGCCGCGCGTAACGAGCATCTTTACTCGTAATGCAATTTCGCCGAGTCTACGGTTGAGACAGCTGAGAAGTCGTTACGCCATTCGTGCAGGTCGGAACTTACCCGACAAGGAATTTCGCTACCTTAGGATGGTTATAGTTACCACCGCCGTTTACTGGGGCTTAAATTCTCAGCTTCGCTCC
>NZ_JBHUUU010000050.1:0-1104 GCF_042670865.1 Rhodococcus sp. NPDC057135 | reverse complement strand
CCAGATGTGCGGACTCGCGTTCGGCTCGCAATTGGGCCAGGCACTGGGCCAACTGTCCACCGAGGTGCTCTCCTCCACGGACATCGGCTTGCCCCACCACTGCCCGGCATCAGCGCTCGCCCGCGCCAAGCGACACCCCGTCGAGGACATACCAAAATCAGCCGAGCCATTGAGGTTTTCTCAACGAAATGATCTCGCTGTTGCTGGGGCATGAGGGTGGCTGTGGACAGGCGTGAAGCCCCTGGTAGGACAGGTCTTTCTCACAAGACCGCCTGTCACCGGGGGCTTCACGTTGGTCACCTATGCTGCCGTACTCGACGTTCCGCGTCATGTCGTTGAGTTTCTCGCCCGGCTGCTGGCCGGCCATCGTCGCCGGATCGGCACCCCGAAGGGCTCGCGGGCGCTGGGACCATTCCGGCAGGCCGTGCTGGTGCTGCGCTGGTTCCGGGAGCGGTCGTGCGTGCACTGCCTGGCGCGGGACGCGGGAATCTCTCAGGCCACCGGCTACCGCTACCTGCACGAAGGCATAGACGTCCTGGCCGAGCAGGCCCCGGATCTGCACCGGGTCCTTGCAGAGTGCCGAAAGCGGGGCATGAACCACCTGGTCCTGGACGGCACGCTGATCGAGTCCGACCGCGTCGCCGGTACCCACATGAGCGCCGCGGGCAAGGAGGTGGACACCTGGTATTCGGCGAAACACAAGGCATTCGGGGCGAACGTGCAGTTCCTGTCCGCCCCGAACGGCACCCCGTTATGGGTGTCCGAAGCCGAGCCCGGCTCGGTGCCCGACATCACCGCCGCCCGAATGCACTGCCTGTCAGCCCTGTACAAGGCGGCCGCCGACGGCCTGCCCACCCTCGCCGACGCCGGCTATCAAGGCGCCGGGATCGGCATCCACCACCCGTTCAAGAAGCCCCCTGGCCGCTCCCACCTGCAACTTCACTCCGACACCCGCACCTACAACGCACTCCTGCGAGGAGTTCGGGCGCTGGGCGAACGAGCTGCGGCCGAGCTGAAGGAACACAGCCCGGAGAAGAAGCGCGGCTTGTTCGGCAGCATCCCGCAGATCGGGCTGGCTCTCGGGTTGGCCTTGGGCACAGGAAT
>NZ_JBHUUU010000049.1:0-1146 GCF_042670865.1 Rhodococcus sp. NPDC057135 | reverse complement strand
TCCACTTCGTCGAGTGCAAGTTCGCCACCGGTACGGGAGTGGATGACGTCGACCACGCTGGCACCATTTGCCCGAACCACTTCGAGCAGTGAGACCAGCGCACCCGGCCGATCGTCGATGGTGATGTGAACGCCGAGGAACCGTCCGGCTGCCCGCAGTCCGTGTGAGATCACGTGCGTGAGCAGCAGCGGATCGATGTTGCCGCCGGACAGCACAGCGCATACCGGCCCGGTCAGACCCAATTCCTCCGGCGAGCACGTCATCAACGCCGCAACGGCCGCGACGCCTGCCGGTTCGACGATCAGCTTGGCGCGTTCGAGGCATAGCAGCAGCGCTTTGGACAGCGCTTCCTCGCTGACCGTGACCACCGCGTCAACGTGTACGGCAACCTCGGCGAACGGAACCTCGCCAGGGCAGCCCACGGCGATACCGTCCGCCATTGTCGACATCGATGCCAAGGCCGTCGGCTTCCCGGCCGCCAACGACGCCGGCCAGGCGGCCGCGGTTTCGGCCTGCACTCCGACAATGCGTACCTGCGGGCGTACAGCTTTGACTGCTGCAGCCACTCCGGCGATCAATCCACCGCCGCCGGTGGGAACGAGGATCGTGCCTACCTCGGGGAGTTGCTCGAGGATTTCCAGGCCCACCGTGCCCTGTCCCGCCACGACGTCTTCGTGGTCGAACGGGTGGACCAGGACTGCTCCGGTTCTATCCGCGAATTCGCGAGCGGCGACGAGCGTTTCGTCGACAGTCGAACCGTGCAGGTAGACCTGGGCCCCATATGCCTTGGTGGCCACCAACTTCGGCAGCGGCGCACCGGTCGGCATGAAGACCGTCGACTTGATTCCCAATTCTGTTGCAGACCACGCAACTCCCTGCGCGTGGTTACCGGCGCTGGCCGCCACCACGCCTGCCGCCCGTTCCTCCGGGGATAAATTGGCGATGCGATTGTAGGCACCGCGCGGCTTGAAAGAGCCGGTGCGTTGCAGGTTTTCACATTTCAAGTTCACGGCGAAGCCGGTGGTTTCAGACAACACTCGTGAGGCCACCACCGGGGTGCGGCGCATGACCGGGGCGAGAAGTTGCTGTGCAGCCTTTATCTGTTCGAGATTCACGCATGCCTCCAGAAAGTGCGCCTCCACACCC
>NZ_JBHUUU010000048.1:0-1160 GCF_042670865.1 Rhodococcus sp. NPDC057135 | reverse complement strand
GAGATATACCATGGGCAGCAGCCATCACCATCATCACCACAGCCAGGATCCGGGGGACGAAAACCTCTATTTCCAGTCGGCGACCGAGGACAAGGCCTTCGACCGGGTCGCGGACGACTACGACCGGATGCGGGGCGGAATGGAGCGCGGCCGGCAGGCCGCGGCGCAACTCGCCGGGGACCTGGTACCCGGCCCGGTGCTCGAAGTGGGTGTCGGGACGGGCATCGTGGCGGCGGGACTGGCCGAACTCGGCCACCGGGTCCACGGCGTCGACCTGTCGCTGCCGATGCTGTCGCGGGCCGCGGAGCGGCTGGCGGGGCGGGTGACGGCCGGGGACGCCCGGGCCCTGCCGTTCCGGGACGGCACGTTCGACAACCTGGTCTTCACGCACGTCCTGCATCTGGTCGGGGACATGCCGCGCGCCCTCGCGGAGGCGGCGCGGGTGCTGCGCCCCGGCGGGCGGCTGCTCGCGGTGCACGGCGACCCCGCGGCCGACCCGGACGACCTGGTCGCCGTACTGGACCGGCTGGCCGTGCTCCAGCCGCCGCGGCCCGACACCCCCGAACGGCTGGACGCGGCCGCGGCCGCGGCGGGGCTGACCCGGCTGCGGCACGAGTTCGCGCCGGACTACGAGCGGGCCACCACACCGCGTCAGCTGCTGGAGAGCCTGGAGCGCCGGCTGCCGCCCTACCTGTGGGAGGTCGACGACGAGACCTGGGGCCGGGTGGTGGAGCCGGCCCTCGCCGAACTGCGCGGCCTCGCGGACCCGGACCGGCCGCGGGTGCAGCAGTGGCGGGTGCACCGCAGCGTCTACGCCAAGCGGTGATAACATTTAAGTAAGTACTCGAGTCTGGTAAAGAAACCGCTGCTGCGAAATTTGAACGCCAGCACATGGACTCGTCTACTAGCGCAGCTTAATTAACCTAGGCTGCTGCCACCGCTGAGCAATAACTAGCATAACCCCTTGGGGCCTCTAAACGGGTCTTGAGGGGTTTTTTGCTGAAACCTCAGGCATTTGAGAAGCACACGGTCACACTGCTTCCGGTAGTCAATAAACCGGTAAACCAGCAATAGACATAAGCGGCTATTTAACGACCCTGCCCTGAACCGACGACAAGCTGACGACCGGGTCTCCGCAAGTGGCACTTTTCGGGGAAATG
>NZ_JBHUUU010000047.1:0-1162 GCF_042670865.1 Rhodococcus sp. NPDC057135 | reverse complement strand
GTGATCGGACCGTTGTTGTATTCGCCGGTCGGAGCGATCATCGGTGTTTCGACCAGCGGCATGTGGATAGGTCAGGGCTGGATGTCGGCGAGGGAGCGGTGGAGGGGCCGGGTTGGACTTGCGGAATGATTGCTGCTCATGAGGCTGGGGTGGGCGCGTGGGGTGTTGTCGCATCGGATCTGTACTGGTCTGCCGCGTCGTCGGCTGGGGAAGCTGATTGAGGAGCTTGCCGGCCCCTGGCTCGCGCAGCAGGAGGGCCGGCTGCGCGAGCGCCGTGGTCATGAGCGGCTGCGTGCGGCCGGGGCGGGGCCGGATCGGGGGCTGGTGTTCACCGACCGGGTGATCGCCACCCTGGTCGTTCTGCGTTTCCAGCTCCCGCACCAAGCCCTGGCCGTGTTCTACGGCGTGGACCGCTCCACCATCACCCGGGCCGTCCACGAGATCCGGCCCCTGCTCGCGGCGCGGGGCTTCGCCGTCCCCGGCAAGCCCGGACTGCGGCTGCGTACCCTCGCGGACGTCTTCGCCTACGCCGCGGCCGAAGGCGTCGAACTGCGTCTCGACGGCACCGAGGTCCAGGTCCGCCGCCCCGCGGCGAACCGCCCCGGACGCCGGGCGTTCGTCTCGGGCAAGAAGAAGCGGAACACCAAGAAGCCCACCGTCATCAGCGACGGCAAGGGCCGGCTGCTGTGGGCCGGAGCCGTCCGGCCCGGCCGCATGCACGACGTCACCGCCCTGCGTACCGAAGGCATCGAGGAACTGCTCCAGCAGTATCCCGAGGTCAAGGTCAAGGCCGATTCCGGTTACCAGGGGCTGGCCAGAGACTTTCCCGGCCAGGTCACCGCCCCACCGCTGAAACCGAAGAAGGGCGCCCCGCCCGACGAGATCACCGCATGGGAACGGGCCCGCAAAGCCCAGTCCTCGGAGCGGATCTGCGTCGAGCACGCCATCGCCGAACCCAAGCAGTGGAGACCCCTGCAGCGCTGGACCGGGCGCCGCGAGTACTTCGACGACACCATGCTCGCCATCGCCGGGCTGGTCTCCGACCGCTGCGCGGAGCGCTGAAGATCACCAGCCAGACCCTCCGGGCCAAGGTGCATTCTCGGCTACTCGCGCGTATCGCCGAACGAGCAGCAGAAAACAGCTGATCCCCGACACACCGACC
>NZ_JBHUUU010000046.1:0-1404 GCF_042670865.1 Rhodococcus sp. NPDC057135 | reverse complement strand
GTGGTCGAAAAATCCACGACTGCTAGGTTTTTCAAGCAGCTCGATTGAGTCGGTCAGATCTCACGCTGTCGTGGCTTTGCTGGCTTCGCCGCTCGGCGCCCCACGACGACTCGGCCGCCGATTACTGAGGTTTTTAGGGTGGGGTCGGTGGTGTGAGTGCCAGGGCGGTGGCGGTGAGGCAGCCGTCGATCAGGTGGGGCCGGAGCTGGATCCTGCGTAACTCGCGGCGAAGGACGCGCTCGAGGTCGTCGGGGATGGCGAAGGCGGTGTTGGCCATCGCTCTGCGCACGAGTGACCAGACGGCCTCGACGGGATTGAGGTCGGGCGCGTAGGGCGGGAGGCGGACGGTGGTGAGCCAGTCGTGCTCGGCCTCGTACCGCTTCAGCCCGGCCGCCAGGTGAGTGTTGAGGTTGTCCCAGACCACCACGATCGGACCGTCGGGCTGGATGTGCGCGCGGACCAGCAGGTCGCGGTAGTCCTGCCAGGAGAAGCTCTTGCGTGCGCCTTTGAGGCGGAGATGGGTGCGGGGCCGGTGGATGAGGCGGCTCGTCTCGCCGGGCTTGTAGCAGCACAGGGCGGCGATTGAGGTCCGGCGGCGGGAGCGGCCGCGGACGCGGATGACGGGGGTGTGCCCGCGTCGGCCCCAGGTCCGGGCACGGGGCGGTGTCATCGAGAAGCCGGCCTCGTCCTCGAAGACGATCCAGGCCCCGGACGCCGCCGCGAGCCTTTTACCCGGGGCCAGACCTCCTTCTTCCACAGCTCCACCGCGTGCTCGTCGCGTTCGAGTGCTCTGCGGGCTGGTGCCTGCCAGGACCAGTCGTGCCGTTTCAGCAGCCGCCACACCGTCGCCACCGACAGACTCACCCGAAGACGTCGGCGGATCAGCGTCTGGACCCGGGCCAGGGTCCAGCGTTCGTCTTCGAAGCCGTGCGCGGCCGGTCCCTTGCCGAGTTCCTCCTCGAGGACGGCGAACTGGGCGTCGGTGACGGTCGGGGAGTTCGCCGGACCCGCCGAGCGCAAGGCCTCCATGCCGCCCTCGCGCCAGGCACGACGCCAGCGTTCCACCGACCTCACACTCACCCGCAGATCCTTCGCGATCACCGCGGTCTTCTCACCCGCCGCGAACCGCATCCCGGCCTGTAACCGGATCCCTTCACGAAACGCCCGACGCTCAGCGGTCAGGCCTCCACCCTCCGGATACCTCATCCCACCGGCATACCACAGGGATCATGAACTGTCACCACCCGATGTCAACCCGAAAACCTCAGTAGGAAGTGCGAACAAGTCGCTGTGTAGAGCAATGCCGGCGAGGTCGTCCGTGGCACGCAGACAATGAACACGTACGTCAGGAGCGCGATGAGCCGGCCTTCACTATCCGAACCTGAAGCACTCGCCATCGCACAC
>NZ_JBHUUU010000045.1:0-1405 GCF_042670865.1 Rhodococcus sp. NPDC057135 | reverse complement strand
CTCTCTTGCCGAAGGTACGCATCTGTCGGCCCGGTGGTACTTAACGTATCTTGCCGACGCCACGAAGATACATCAAGCACCGATGCGAGGCAAGGATGTACCTTGGGAGGGTCATTGATGTACCTTCGGAGGTGTACCGCGCTCCGACAAACAGGGAGAAGCCATGCCATACAAGGCACCGGAGGGGAAGGGCTATGCCGACGTGGCGGCCCACTTCCGCACACTGATCAAGAGCGGGGAACTCGCGCCTGGCGCCACGTTGCCGTCCGTCGCTGAGATCCGTGAGCAGTTCGGCGTGGCGGCCAAGACCGTGAGCCGGGCCCTGGCCGTACTCAAGAGCGAGGGCCTGGTCAGCTCGCGCGGGGCGCTGGGCACGGTCGTCGAGAAGAACCCCATGGTGATCACCGGCGCGGACCGCCTGAAGCGCATGGAGAAGAACGGGATGCGCTACGCCCCCGGCGAGACCTCCTCCGGTCACCGCGTGATGACCCGGTCGGTCCACGACCCCGAGATTTGCACGGCTCTCAACCTGGAGCCCGGCGACGAAGCCGTGATCCGCATTCGCGTCTTCCGCCAGGACGACAAGCCGACGTCGGTCGGCGTCTCCGTCTATCCGCCCCACACGGTGGCCGCCGTCCCGGAGCTGGCCGACGACGTACGGATGGTGAAGCAGTTCGACAAGCTCTACAGCGAGCGCACCGGCCGCGAAGTCGTGAAGGGGCAGCGCACCGGCCACGCCCGGCAGGCGTCCCAGGACGAGCTGAACGCCTTGGAGATCGACGCCCCGGCCCACTCGGCCATCGCCGTCTTCGTCACGACCGTGACCTTCCACGACGACGAACAGGCACTCGGCTACTGGGAAGACGTCTACGCCCCCGGCGCCCGGGTGCCCATCGGCGAGTGACACATAGAGCCCTCGCCCAACGTCCCCAGGAGCCCCCGTCGGAGATCCGGCGGGGGCTTTCTGCTGCCCAGCGAGGGCGGCATCTCTGAGCGGTTTACATGGCCAGCCGTCTGCCGACTGCCGCTCTCGCTGTTGTGCTCGCGGACAGGCTGGCGGCGGAGGGGTGGGGGGCGCGTGGCGCTGAGCGGCCGTCTGACGGGGCGGGACGGGGGCTGAGCGCCGTACCCCCGCCGTCGCGGGGCTGGGCAGCGTGAGGCGACCGCACCGCCCGTCTCGGGCTGATGGGGAGCGGCTGCTGCCGCGATGTGGCCGATGCCGTCGAGCTGGTCAGCCCCGCGGCTCCGTCGGTGGCTGAGCGTCCGGCTGCTCGAAGAGGGGCAGGGCCTCCGGGCGGGGCCGCCCCGGTCTCTCTTGCCGAAGGTACGCATCTGTCGGCCCGGTGGTACTTAACGTATCTTGCCGACGCCACGAAGATACATCAAGCACCGATGCGAGGCAAGG
>NZ_JBHUUU010000044.1:0-1448 GCF_042670865.1 Rhodococcus sp. NPDC057135 | reverse complement strand
TTGTTGCGGGTGAGCGTGGGTTTGTGGTGGGTGGTTGTGATGGTGTGGGGGTGGTGGTGGGGGGTTTGACGTTGGTGGATGTGTTGGATGGTCGGTTTGCTGGTGTGGGTGGTGGGGGGTTGGTGTGTGGTGGGGTGGTGTTGTCGTGGGGTGAGTTTGATGTTCGGGTGAATCGTTTTGCGCGGTTGTTGATTTCGTTGGGGGTGGGTCCGGAGTCGCGGGTGTGTGTGGCGTTGTCGCGGTCGGTGGAGTTGTTGGTGGCGGTGTTTGCGGTGGTGCGGGCTGGTGGGGTGTTCGTTCCGGTGGATGTGGGTGCGCCGGTGGAGCGGGTGGGGTTTGTGGTGGGGGTGGTGGATCCGGTGGTGGTGTTGTCGCGGGTTGGTGATGGTGGGTGTTTGCCGGTGGGGGTGGGGTTTGTTGATGTGGGTTGTGTTGATGTTTCGGGGTTTTCGGGTGCTCCGGTGGGGGTGGGGGAGCGGTTGGGGGTGTTGTTGCCTGAGCATGCGGTGTATGTGATGTTCACGTCGGGGTCGACGGGTCGTCCGAAGGGGGTGGTGGTGTCGCATGCGGGGGTGGTGAATCGGTTGTTGTGGATGCAGGGGGAGTTTCCGTTGGGTGTGGGGGATGTGGTGTTGCAGAAGACGCCGGTGTCGTTCGATGTGTCGGTGTGGGAGTTGTTTTGGCCGTTGATGGTGGGTGCTCGGTTGGTGGTGGCGGATGTGGGTGGGCATCGTGATCCGGTGTATTTGGTGGGTGTGATCGAGCGGTGGGGGGTGTCGGTGGTGCATTTTGTGCCGTCGATGTTGGAGGTGTTCGTGGGGGAGTTGGGCGTGGGGGAGTTGGGGGTGGGGTGTTCGTGTTTGCGTCGGGTGTTTGTCTCGGGTGAGGGGTTGTCGTCGGTGTTGGCGGGGCGGTTTGCGGGGGTGTGTGGTGCGGAGTTGGTGAATTTGTACGGGCCGACGGAGGCGTCGGTGGATGTGACGTTTCATGTGGTGGGTGGTGGTGAGGGGGTGGGTGTTCCGATTGGTCGGGCGGTGTGGAATACGCGGGTGTTGGTGTTGGATTCGCGGTTGCGGCCGGTTCCGGTGGGGGTTGTGGGGGAGTTGTACGTGGGTGGGGTGCAGGTGGCGCGGGGGTATGAGGGTCGTGTGGATTTGACGGTGGGTCGGTTTGTGGCGGATCCGGTGTCCGGGGTGTCGGGTGGTCGGTTGTATCGGACGGGTGATGTGGTGCGGTGGGGGTGTGGTGGTGAGTTGGAGTTTGTGGGGCGCAAGGATTTTCAGGTGAAGGTGCGGGGGCAGCGGGTGGAGTTGGGTGAGGTGGAGGCGGTGTTGGTTGCTCAGGTGGGGGTGGCTCGGGCGGTGGTGGTGTTGCGGTCGGGTGTGGGTGGGGATTTTTTGGTGGGGTTTGTGGTGGGTGAGGTGGGGGTGGTGGTGGATGAGGTGGTG
>NZ_JBHUUU010000043.1:0-1630 GCF_042670865.1 Rhodococcus sp. NPDC057135 | reverse complement strand
CGGTTGAGGTGTCGTCGGGTCGTGTTGCTGTGGTGTTCGGTGATGTGGTGTTGACGTATGCCGAGTTCGGTGTGCGGGTGAATCGGTTGGCGCGGTGGTTGATCGGGCGTGGTGTGGGTCCGGATGTTTTGGTCGGGCTTGCGGTGGAGCGTTCGGTGGAGATGATCGTGGCGATGCATGCGGTTGTTGCTGCGGGTGGTGCGTATGTGCCGATTGATCCGGAGTTGCCGGTGGAGCGGATCGGGTTTGTGGTTGAGTCGGCTGCGCCGCGGTTGGTGTTGACGGTTTCTGCGTTTGTGGGTGTGTTGCCGGCGGGTGTGGATGTTGTTGTTCTTGATGGTCTTGATGTGGGTGGGTTGTCGGGTGGTCCGGTTTCCGATGGTGATCGGGTGGCGCCGTTGCGGTCGGGTAATGCGGCGTATGTGATGTTCACGTCGGGGTCGACGGGTCGGCCGAAGGGTGTGTCGGTCAGTCATGGGGCGATTGTCAATCAGTTGGCGTGGTTGGCGGGGGAGTATGGGGTTGGTGCGGATGATCGGGTGATGGCGCGTGCGCCGTTCACGTTCGATGTGTCGGTGTGGGAGTCGTTTTTGCCGTTGACGGTGGGTGCGCGGTTGGTGGTGACGCGGCCGGGTGGGCATCGTGAGTTGGATTATCTTGCGGGTGTGATGGTCGAGCATGCGATTTCGGTGGCGGAGTTCGTTCCGTCGGTGCTTGCGGCGTTGGTGGCTGATGGTTTTGGTGGTGCGTTGGGGTCGTTGCGGCATTTGTTTGCCGGTGGTGAGGAGTTGACGCCGGAGCTTGCGGTGGCGTTGGGTTCGTTGACGTCGGCTGCGGTGCATAACACGTATGGTCCGACGGAGGCGGCGATTACGACGACGGCGCATCGGATTGTGGGTTCGGTGTCTGGGGTGGTGCCGATCGGGACGCCGGTGTGGAATACGCGTGGGTATGTGTTGGATTCGCGGTTGCGTCCGGTGCCGGTGGGTGTTGCGGGTGAGTTGTATCTCGATGGTGCTCAGTTGGCGCGTGGTTATCATCGGCGTCCGGATTTGACGTCGGATCGGTTTGTGGCGAATCCGTTTGTGGTGGGTGCTCGGATGTATCGCACGGGTGATCGTGCGTTGTGGAGTGCTGCTGGGTCGTTGGTGTATTTGGGTCGGACGGATTTTCAGGTGAAGATTCGTGGGGTGCGGATCGAGCTCGGTGAGATCGAGTCGGCGTTGGCTGGGTTGCCGGGTGTTTCGGGTGCTGTGGTGGTGGTGCATGGGGGGAGTCGTCTGGTCGGGTATGTGACGGCTGGGTCCTCGGCCGATGCGGGTAGTTCGGTGGATTCGGTGGGGGCGCGGGCTGCGGTGGGGTTGGTGCTTCCGTCGTACATGGTTCCGGATGTGGTGGTTGTCGTTGATGAGTTCCCGTTGTCGAGTGCGGGGAAGTTGGATCGGAAGGCGTTGCCGGAGCCTGTTTTTGGTTCGCGGGTGTTTCGGGCGCCGGTTTCTGGTTCGGAGTTGGTGGTGGCTGCTGCGTTTGCGGTGGTGTTGGGGTGTGGGTCGCGGGTTGGGTTGGATGATGATTTCTTCGTGTTGGGTGGTAATTCGCTCAATGCGACCAGGCTCATCAGCCGCATCAA
>NZ_JBHUUU010000042.1:0-1643 GCF_042670865.1 Rhodococcus sp. NPDC057135 | reverse complement strand
GCCGCCACCAAACCCGCCAACGTCACATCATCAACACAACGATCCGTAACATTCACACCCCCCAACACCAACCCACGCTCAACCACAGACTCCACCTCGAACGTCTCGACGATCGTGGACGTGTCCGCCACTGCAGCGCTCACCACCGCGACATATGCATCGACCAACCGCCCTGCGGTTGCCTCGTCGAAGAGATCGGTGGCATAGGTCAGGTGTAGGTTCAGACCGCCGCGAGACCCGTCGGCGGTGAGTACTTCGTTGAACACGAAGTCCAGGTCGAACTGTGTAGTGGCCACAACGTTGTCGACTTCGGCGATACGTATGCCGTCGAACTCGAGTTCGGTCAAGGCGATGTTCTGCAGGGTCAAACTGACCTGGAAAATGGGTGAGTACGACTGTGAACGAACTGGATCGAGTACCTCCACCAGGCGCTCGAACGGCACGTCGGCGTTCTCGAACGCCTGGAGGTCGAATTCTCGAACCGACTCGAGCAATTCCGCGAAACGAGCGCCGGGCGACACCACGGCACGCAATGCGAGGGTATTGACGAACATGCCGACCAGATCGTCGAGTGCACGTTCTCCTCGGCCTGCAACAGGAGTTCCCACAACCACGTCGTATTCACCGCTGTAGCGCGAAAGCACAACAGCGAGAGCGGCATGCAACACCATGAACGGCGTAGCGCCGTGTTCACGTGCGACCTTCTCCAGTTGCTCGTTCACTTCGGGACTCAGATGTGCAGAGTAGACGGCTCCGCGGCCGGAGGCTTCCGCCGGCCGCGGCCGGTCCAGCGGTAGATCGATCACCGACGGTATTGCATCGAGAGCGGTGCCCCAGAAGTCGAGTTGTCGCGAGATCAGCGACTTCGACGATTCTTCCGAACCCAACGTCTCGAGCTGCCACAACGCATAATCCGCATACTGCACCTCCAGCAGCGCCCACGACGGCACCGCACCCCTGGACCGCGCCTCGTACGCCACCATCACATCACGCGTCAACGGCCCCATCGAGAAACCGTCACCCGCAATGTGATGCACCGTCATCGCCAGAACGAACTCGAACTCGGCAACCTCGAACAGGTGGGCCCGCATGGGGATCTCGGACGTGACGTCGAACGATGCTCCGAGCACCTCGGAAACTCGTTCGAGGAGAACGCCTTCGGACACCCGCTCGGTCGTCAGTTCGACGGGCGCGTCATCAGGCGAGAGAATTCTCTGGAAACCGATGCCGTCCACTTCCGGATACACCGTCCGGAGCACCTCATGGCGACGCACCAGGTCACCCACTGCCGCAGCGAGTGCCGACACGTCGAGGTCTCCTGAAAGGCGAAGCACCACCGGCATGTTGTACGCCGACGAATCGGGATCGAAGCGGTTGAGGAACCACATACGCGACTGAGCCGGTGACAACGGGATCGTCGACGGACGTTCCCGAGCTGTCAGCGCCGGCCGATTCGAGGACACCGAAGCGTCGAGGACTGCAGCGAGTTCGGCTACCGTCGGTGAGTCGAAGATCGCTCGCAACGGTATGTCAGTGCCTCGGTCTGCGTTGATGCGGCTGATGAGCCTGGTCGCATTGAGCGAATTACCACCCAACACGAAGAAATCATCATCCAACCCAACCCGCGACCCACACCCCAACAC
>NZ_JBHUUU010000040.1:0-1880 GCF_042670865.1 Rhodococcus sp. NPDC057135 | reverse complement strand
AGGAACCACATACGCTGCTGAGCCAACGACAACGGCACCCGAACCGGACGATCCTGCACCGTCAACGCCGCACGCGAACCACCACCGACATGAGAACCCAAACGAGCAGCCAACGCCTCCACCGTCGACGCCTCGAACAACTCCCGCACACCGACCGACGCATCCAACGCCTGCCCCAACCGAGACGTCACCTGCGTCGCAATCAGCGAATTACCACCGAGAGCAAAGAAATCATCATCCAAACCAACACGCTCGACACCCAGAACATCCGCAAACGTCTGCGCCACAACCTCTTCCACCACCGACGTCGGAGCACGGAACACCGCAACCTGCAACGACGGAACCGGCAACGCCCGACGATCCAACTTCCCGTTCACCGTCAACGGAATCGAATCCAACACCACAAACGCCGACGGCACCATGTACTCCGGCAACAACGAACCCACACTCGCGCGCACATCGTCAACCGACACACTCACACCCGCAGCCGGCACCACATACGCCACCAACCGCTGATCACCCGGAGAATCCTCACGAACAACCACCGCCGTCTGCGCCACCGACACATCCGACAACACCGCAGACTCGATCTCACCGATCTCGATCCGGAACCCACGGATCTTCACCTGATCATCCGCGCGACCCAGATACTCCAAATCACCAGCACTGTTCCACGCCGCCACGTCACCCGTCCGGTACAACACCTCACCAGCATTGAACGGATTCGCCACAAACCGCGTCGACGACAACCCAGCCTGACCCAGATAACCCCGAGCCAACTGCACACCCGACACATACATCTCACCCGCGACACCGACGGGCACCGGAGCCAAACGCGTATCCAACACGAACACCTGCAAACCCGAAATAGCCTGACCCACAACACTCGCCGACGCATCCGCCGCCAACGCAGCATCCAACACACGATGGCTCACATGCACCGTCGTCTCCGTGATGCCATACATGTTCACCAACGTCGGCGCACTGTCACCACGACGCGAATACCAATCCGACAAGCGACGAAGCTCGAGCGCCTCACCACCGAAAACAACCCACCGCAACGACAACTCAGCCGCCTGGCCGGATTCCGACGCCAACCGATCAGCCTCGGCCAACTGATAGAACGCCGACGGCGTCTGATTGAGCACCGTCACCCGCTCAGCAGCAAGCAACTCCAAGAACTGCTCCGGCGAACGCGACGTCACATAATCCACAACCACCAACGTGCCGCCGTACAACAGCGGACCCCACAACTCCCACACCGAGAAGTCGAACGCATAACTGTGGAACATCGTCCACACATCGGATTCGTCGAACCCGTACACACTCTCGGTGTTCGCGAACAACTTCGCCACCGTGACGTGCGGAACCTGCACACCCTTCGGACGACCCGTCGAACCCGACGTGTAAATCACATACGCAACATTCGACGACCGCAACGGCGCAACACGATCCGCATCCGTCACCACCGAACCATCGAACTCCGACACATCCACAGTGTCGACATCGACCACCGGCAGACCAGCAGGCAACACCAACTCACGCCCGGACCACGAAATCGCAGCCACCGGACCAGCATCGGCCAACATGAACTCGACACGATCAGCCGGATACGACGGATCCACCGGCAAATAACCCGCACCGGACTTCACCACCGCCAACAACGCCACCACAAGATCCGCCGACCGAGGCAACGCCACCGCCACCAACGACTCCGGACCACAACCCTGAGCAATCAACCTGCGCGCCAAACGATTAGCCCGCACCGACAACTCGCCATACGACAACGACTCGCCACCAAACCGCACCGCGGTCCGATCACCAAACCGCGCAGCAGCATCATCGAACCACGCCGACAACGTCGAATCCACACCACGATC
>NZ_JBHUUU010000039.1:0-1947 GCF_042670865.1 Rhodococcus sp. NPDC057135 | reverse complement strand
AGTAGGACACCGCCGAACACAATTTAACGACAAGCCCCCCAACCATTCGTGGTTGGGGGGCTTTCTCGTACCCAAAACACCCCCACACCATCCCCCCAACCCGCCCCTGTCTTCGAGCGAACGGCACTTTCACCGCTTCTAACGAGATGAACGTACCGTTCACCCCGTACACGGCACCCCGGGCGCCGGCCGGCTCACCACCACCCGGGATCGAGCGAACGGCACTTTCGTCGCCTCAGATCGACCGAACGTACCGTTCACACGATCAGGGCAGGGCAAAGCAGGGCAGGGCAGGGCAGGGCAGGGCGAGGAAGATGCCGGCACCGACGCACATAGCGACTTGTTAGCCAAGGTATAGATTGTGAACCGTCTCATAAGTCCGAAGTACTCTCCGATTTTGTGCCTTCGTCCCTAGCACTTTGGCCTAGGCTGAGTGTCATGGTGGGGTTGAGCAGCTCGAGGGTGTCGCATTTGCGACTCGTTCCGACGGAACCTGAAGAACTGCAAAGGTTTGTACAAGAAGCTGGCGGAGGGCGCGGGGGTATTCAGATTGCGCGATCGTTGCGTTCGAAGAGACGCTCGGTACCGGCGCAATACGCGATACGTATCAGTGTCGACAATGTTTCCACCCAGATATGGAGACGAATCCTCGTCGCGTCGGATCTGAATCTGGATGACCTGCATTCGGTGGTCCAACGGGCAATGGGGTGGAGTGACCGTCATTCGCACGCGTGGTCCAAGTCCGGCAGCCGATTTCCCGGCGAGGTCGAAGAGTACGTCGCTTCCGGAAGTAGCGCCGAGCAGCGTCGCGCCGGACGAGTGGCGATCGTAGAGTCC
The DNA here is from genome assembly GCF_042670865.1 of Rhodococcus sp. NPDC057135. Lineage (NCBI taxonomy): Bacteria > Bacillati > Actinomycetota > Actinomycetes > Mycobacteriales > Nocardiaceae > Rhodococcus > Rhodococcus sp. NPDC057135. Next base: position 1,110 of record NZ_JBHUUU010000039.1, on the reverse strand, counting down.
GCCGTACGTCTGGACGAGGTCATGGTCTCGCCTGGCGATGAAATCAGTTATCGCTACGGATGCTTCGGGAACTGGCGCCACACGCTGACGCTTGAATCTTCGGAAGTACTGCCCGACGGATTCCAAGTTGTGTGTGCCGCGGGTCGCGGTGCGTGTCCGCCGGAAGAATGCGTCGGGCCTGACGAGTACGAGCAGCTCCTCGGCGTCCTCGCTTCGGAGAAGTTGCGCTCCCACGAATGGACCCTCGAATGGCCGCAAACTGAATTCGAGCCGACTCGATTCGAGATCGCTGAGGTCAACAATCGACTTCATGCACCTCGCCCGGACGAGATCGTTGCGCCGTACGACATGGCGAAGCTCGTCGAATGCCTGGAACCCTCGCGAGTCCCGGAACTGCACGCGGTCCTCGCCCGAGCCGGCATCGACGATGAGGCGGCAATCGGAGAGTTGGTCCACGTCGAGGCGGGCCAACGCCTTCAGGCGGTCTTGGCGCTGATCGGTGTCGAAGGGATCGACGCCGATGATTTCTTCATGACAGTCGATGCGATGCTCGACGAACCTGATCTGGGACCTGTCAACCTTCCCCAAGGGCGATCACTCTTCGCAGTGCTCAAGAAGTTCGGCCTGGTGCGAAAGCACAAGGGGCAGATTGTTCTGACGAAGCGGGGACAGTCAGCTGAGCGGGACGCGTCAATGACGTGGTCGGTGATCGTCGAGGGAGTTCCGATTGCGCCCGGTGGCTCACAGAGAGCGGTGGAACTCCTTGTCCTCCTTGCCGTAGCCGCCGGCTTGTCGCCGGCAGATCGTCATCGTTTCGTCGCGGGAGCGCTAGAGCCGATTCGGTCGTCGAGCATCCTCATGTCCGGGGCTCAGACTTCCAAACGTGACACGTCCGGGAGCACCGTGGAGGTGCTTGGTTTGATCGGCGCTACGGGTTACGAGTTGGGGAAGTTCGGCACCAAAGCGGACTCGTCCTGGGCTGTTCATCTCGCGAGGGCAATTCTGAAGCGTTAACCCGAGCACTGATGCAGACAACCGAAACGGGGTTGGGGGCGGGCCAGCCCGGGCGAGACACCCGGAAGGGGAGGGGGGGTGTGGGGATGTTTAGAC
>NZ_JBHUUU010000037.1:0-5174 GCF_042670865.1 Rhodococcus sp. NPDC057135 | reverse complement strand
GCAGAAGCCGGGCGGCCGCTTTCGACGTGCTCAGGGGATCATCTGAGGCGCTCGATCACCATTGCCATGCCCTGTCCGCCGCCGACACACATGGTCTCGACGCCGAAGGTCTTGTCCTGCTCCTGCAGGTTGTTGATCAGGGTGTTGGTGATGCGGGCACCGGTCATACCGAAGGGGTGGCCCAGTGCGATCGCGCCACCGGAGATGTTGAGCTTGTCTTCTTCGATACCCAGTTCGCGAGCGGATCCGAGGACCTGCACGGCGAATGCCTCGTTGATCTCGAACAGGTCGATGTCGGAGATCGACTTGCCGGCGATCTTCAGGGCGTTCTTGACGGCCTGAATCGGGCCGAGGCCCATGATCTCGGGGGACAGGCCCGAAACGCCGGTGGAGACGATGCGAGCGAGCGGGGTCAGGCCGAGTGCCTTTGCCTTGGTGTCGGACATGATCACCAGTGCGGCTGCGCCGTCGTTGAGCGGGCAGGCGTTGCCGGCGGTGACGGTGCCGTCGGGGCGGAAGACGGGCTTGAGGCCGCTGATGCCTTCGTAGGTGGTGCCGGCGCGGGGGCCGTCGTCCTTGGAGACGACGGTGCCGTCGGCGAGGGTGACGGGGGTGATCTCACGCTCGAAGAAGCCGCGAGCGATGGCTTCCTCGGCGCGGTTCTGGCTGCGCACTGCCCAGCGGTCCTGGTCTTCGCGGGTGATGCCGGTGGCGGAAGCGACGTTCTCGGCGGTCTGGCCCATGCCCAGGTACACGTCGGGGATCAGGCCCTCTTCGCGAGGATCGGTCCAGGCGACTCCACCCTCGGCGAGCTTGGCGCTACGAGCCTGAGCTGCGTCGAAGAGCGGGTTCTTGGTGCCCGGGAGGCCGTCGGCGTTGCCGGTGATGAAGCTGGAGACGGACTCGACGCCGGCGGAGATGAAGACGTCGCCCTCGCCTGCGCGGATGGCGTGCAGAGCCATGCGGGTGGTCTGCAGCGAGGAGGAACAGTAACGGTTGACCGTGACACCGGGGAGGAAGTCGTAGCCGAGCTGAACGGCGACGACGCGGGCGATGTTGAAGCCCGACTGACCGGCGGGCTGGCCGCAACCGAGCATGAGGTCGTCGATCTCGGTGGGGTCGAGCTCGGGGACCTTTGCCAACGCGGCGGCAACCATCTGAGTCGCGAGGTCATCCGGGCGGATGTCCTTGAGCGAACCCTTCATTGCGCGGCCGATGGGCGACCGTACTGCTGAGACGATTACTGCCTCGGGCATGAAAACTCCTTTTGTGTACTGCTCGGGGGCGGCTTGAAACGCCGCCGAGCAGGGCAAGTTGAATGCAGCTTCGACTTACAATTTACGTTGCCACTCCCAGATGGTGGTCACGCAGTCTCACTCAGTTGACGTCGTGGCGCTGACCTGCAGGTTTGGTGCGTCGCGCGAAGGCTTTCCATTGGGTTGCCGCCGCCGTCAGTCGGGCCGCGACGGTGCGAGCTTGCGCCGCCTCCGAGACGTGGGGGAGTTCGGGTAGCGGGCCACCCTGCCACTCGCCGAGAGCCGACGCGAGAACCGGGACGATCTGCTTCGCCGCGAGTTCGTATCCGGCCGCGGACGGGTGGAAACGGTCGGCCGAGAACATCGTGTCGGGCGAGGCCAGGAATTCCTTGGCCAGCAGGTCAGCTAGTGGAACGGGATGACCCCCCGCGTTTCTGGTCGCGGCCGCCTGGGCGAGCGCCAGACGATGACCCCATTCACGCACCACGGAGCGCAGCGGTTGCGGGATTGCCGTGACCACCCCCAGATCCGGGCAGGTGCCGACAACAACGACGGCGCCGCTCTCGCGTAAGCGTCGTACCGCGTCACCGAGGCGTTTTGCCGAAGCGTGAATTGCGTTCTTGGCGGTGACGTCGTTGGCGCCGATCAGGATCACCGCAGCGTCCGGGGGAGGGCCGGCGACGAACATGGCGTCGACCTGCCCGCTCAACCCGCGTGAGGTGGCCCCGCCGATAGCCTTGGTGCTCAAGCGGATTCGTTTCCCGGTTTCACTCGCGAGCTGCTTCGCGACCTGCACACCCGGAACTTCCGACGCCGTCAGCGCGCCGACGCCGGCCGCAGACGAATCGCCGAAGATCATCAAGTGGAGATCGAAGGGCACGGCCCGCCACCAGAGTTCCGGGTTGTCGGCGCCGGGCGCGTAGACGCCGTCCGCCTCGGGTGGCTTGGCGATATTGCGACCGATCACCCCACGCGCCGCACCTGCCTGCGACATCAGATAGTTGTAGCCCAACCAGGAGAGCGTGCCTGCACTCGATCCGGCCACCACCGTGGCCACCGACGCTTTCAGTCCGGTTCGACTCACACTTGCCAATCTAGCCGGATTGCACCGCCTTCGCCCGACGTCCGCGCGCACCGTTTTCTTCTATCTGGGAACATGGACGAATGCGCATCGCGGAACACGTCGTCGACCTCATCGGCAACACCCCACTCGTCAAGCTCACGTCCGTCACGGGCGAAAACTTCGGCACGGTGGCAGCCAAGGTCGAGTACCTCAACCCGGGCGGTAGCTCCAAGGACCGCATCGCCGTCAAGATGATCGACGCAGCCGAGGCTTCGGGTGAACTGAAGCCGGGCGGCACCATCGTCGAACCGACTTCGGGCAACACCGGAATCGGCTTGGCGCTCGTGGCGCAAAAGCGTGGATACAAGTGCGTTTTCGTCTGCCCCGACAAGGTCAGCGAAGACAAGCGCAACGTCCTGCGTGCCTACGGCGCCGAGGTGGTCGTGTGCCCCACGGCCGTCGCGCCGGACAACCCGAACAGCTACTACAGCGTCTCCGACCGCCTCACTCGTGAGATCCCTGGCGCCTGGAAGCCCAACCAGTACTCCAACCCGGGCGGACCGGAGAGCCACTACGAGACCACCGGTCCCGAGATCTGGGCCGACACCGACGGAAAGATCACGCACTTCGTCGCGGGCGTCGGCACCGGTGGAACCATCACCGGCACCGGCCGCTACCTCAAGGAAGTTTCGGGCGGCAAGGTCAAGGTCATCGGCGCAGACCCCGAAGGCTCCGTCTACTCCGGCGGCACCGGTCGCCCGTACCTCGTCGAAGGCGTCGGCGAAGACTTCTGGCCGACCGCATACGACCCGTCCATCCCGGACGAGATCATCGCTGTCTCGGACGCCGATTCCTTCGAGATGACACGTCGCCTCGCCCGCGAAGAGGGACTGCTGGTCGGCGGTTCCTGCGGTATGGCCGTCGTCGCCGCCCTCGAAGTAGCCAAGCGCGAGGGCCCCGACGCCCTGATCGTCGTCCTCCTCCCGGACGGTGGCCGCGGCTACCTGTCCAAGATCTTCAACGATCAGTGGATGGCGTCGTACGGATTCCTGCGCACCCCACTGGACGGCAAGACGAACGTTCCCACCGTCGGCGACGTGCTGCGCGGCAAGTCGGGCGAGCTGCCGGACCTCGTTCACACTCACCCGTCGGAGACCCTGCGCGACGCGATCGAGATCCTGCGCGAGTACGGCGTGTCCCAGATGCCCGTCGTCGGTGCGGAACCGCCGGTCATGGCAGGCGAGGTCGCCGGAAGTGTGTCCGAGCGAGATCTTCTGAGCGCGGTATTCGAAGGCCGTGCGCACCTTGCGGATTCCGTCGAGAAGCACATGAGCAAGCCGTTCCCGCTCATCGGTTCCGGCGAGCCGGTCTCGGCGGCCACGAAGGCGCTCGGTGACACCGATGCACTCATGGTGGTCGACGACGGCAAGCCGGTCGGTGTCATCACGCGCCACGATCTCCTGGGTTTCCTGAGTTCGGATTCCTGAGTTCGGATTCCTGCGCCGGCACCGGCGCCATTAGGCTGGGGACCATGAGTGAGCAACGCAGCAAGGCCGACAACATCAGCTGGCAGGGTTTCTCCACGAAAGCGGTGCATGCGGGTTACGAACCCGATCCGCTGACCGGTGCGGTCAACGTGCCGATCTACGCGAGTTCCACCTTCGCCCAAGACGGCGTCGGTGGAATGCGCAGTGGCTTCGAGTATGCGCGAACGGGTAACCCCACCCGTCGCCCACTCGAGGCGAACCTCGCCGCGCTCGAATCCGGAACCTATGGTCGAGCGTTCAGTTCGGGAATGGCGGCCACCGACTGCCTGCTCCGTTCGGTACTTCGACCCGGCGATCACCTGGTCATCCCCGACGACGCGTACGGCGGAACCTTCCGTCTCATCGACAAGGTCTTCACGCAGTGGGGGATCGAGTACACCCCGGCTCCGGTGTCCGACGTCGATGCGGTGCGCGCGGCGATGAAGTCCAACACCAAGCTGGTCTGGGTCGAGACCCCCACGAATCCGCTGCTCAACATCGGTGACATCGAGCTCCTCACCGAGGTCGCCCACGAGGGCAACGCAAAGATCGTGGTGGACAACACTTTCGCGTCGCCGTACCTGCAGCAGCCGTTGCAGCTCGGTGCCGACATCGCGCTGCACTCCACGACCAAGTACATCGGTGGACACTCCGACGTGGTCGGTGGCGCTCTCGTCTGCAACGACGAAGAATTGGACACGGCCTTCGCGTTCCTGCAGAACGGATCGGGCGGCGTTCCCGGCCCGTTCGACGCGTTCTTGACGTTGCGCGGAATCAAGACTCTGGCGCTGCGCATGGAGCGTCACAGCGACAATGCGGAGAAGGTCGTCGAATTGCTCGACGGTCACCCTGCTGTTGCCAGCGTCATCTACCCCGGCCTGGCTTCGCACCCGTCGCACAAGGTCGCGGCCAAGCAGATGCGACGCTTCGGCGGCATGATCTCCGTGCGTCTCAAGGGTGGCAAGGCGGCGGCTCTCGACCTGTGCTCACGCACCGAGATCTTCACGCTGGCAGAATCTCTCGGCGGAGTCGAATCCCTCATCGAGTTCCCCGGTGCGATGACTCACGCCTCGACGGCCGGTTCCGCGCTCGAGGTTCCCGACGATCTGGTTCGCCTGTCGGTCGGCATCGAAGACGCCTCCGATCTGGTCGGCGACATCGAGCAAGCACTGTCCTGATCTTCGCTCTACGGTAATTCGAATTCGAACCTGCAGTGCGCCTTCACACCTCACGAGGGTGTGGAGGCGCACTTTCTGGAGGCATGCGTGAATCTCGAACAGATAAAGGCTGCACAGCAACTTCTCGCCCCGGTCATGCGCCGCACCCCGG
>NZ_JBHUUU010000036.1:0-5497 GCF_042670865.1 Rhodococcus sp. NPDC057135 | reverse complement strand
AGGGCGCCCTTGATGGCGATGCCGCCGAGGTCGGACCCGGAGAGGTCTTTCAACGATCCGAGGAGTCGACCCATCGGGGTACGAGCTCCCGCAACAATCACAGAACTGGTCACGATTTCCTCCGGCTGCAAAAGAGACATAGTCGTCGGTTCCGTGCGGCCTAAGAGCCAAGTCACATCCCGACGTGTACTCCTCAAACGGTAGCGCTACCGTGAAAGGTATGACACAGACCTCCCCCAGTTCTGCACTCGCGCCTTTGTCCTCCGACCTCGTCGTCGCGATCGATCACGTCGGAATCGCGGTGCCCGATCTCGACGTGGCAATCGCGTGGTACACGCAGCACCTGGGCATGGTGTCGACCCACGAGGAAATCAACGAATCGCAGGGCGTGCGTGAGGCCATGCTCTCCGTCGTCGGCTCCCCCGCCGGATCCACTGCCGTTCAGCTGCTCGCGCCGCTGGACGAGAACTCGACCATCGCCAAGTTCATCGACCGAAGCGGCCCCGGACTCCAGCAGCTCGCTTACCGAGTCACCGACATCGACGCGATCTCCGCCGAGCTTCGCGACCGCGGTGTTCGGTTGCTGTACGACGCTCCCCGACGCGGTACGGCCAACTCGCGCATCAACTTCATTCATCCCAAGGATGCCGGCGGCGTCCTCGTGGAACTGGTCGAACCCGACGCGAGCCACTAGCAGACCCGACTCCAGCTCGTATGCCAGGTAGATTGTCGCCATGGCATACGAGCAGGACCGCGGTTCGATCCAACTTCCGTTCCAGATCGCACGGAAGGGATACGACCGCGACGAGGTACGTAACTACTTCGAGCGATTCGACGCGGAGCTGCGCGTTACAGCAGCCGATCGTGATGCTGCCGCCGCGCAGGCCCGCGATCTTGCCAAGCAGCTCGACGATGCACGCGACGACATCGACGACCTCCGCAAGGACGTCGACCGTCTCTCCGTTCCGCCCACCACTGCGGAGGGCATGAGCGATCGCATCAGCCGCATGCTCCGCCTTGCCTCCGATGAAGCTTCGGAGGTTCGCGCGAAGGCCGAGGCCGACGCAGCCGAGATGACCTCCATCGCCGAACAGGACGGCGCCCGCCTACGTGGGCACTACGAGTCGTTGATCGCCGAACTCGAGGACCGTCGCAACGCGATGGAAACCATGCACGAGCAGACCATGGCGCAGGCCCGCACCGAAGCCGCCCGGATCGTCGAAGCTGCACAGGCCGAGCGGGATCGACTGGCTGCCGAGTCCGAGGCCAAGCGCACTCAGATCCGCGAAGACTTCGACATCTCGATGTCGGAGCGCCGCGCCAAGGTCGTCGCCGCCGTCAACGAATTGGAGTCGTCGAGCAAGGCAGAGGCCGAGCGTCGACTCGCCGATGCGTCGCACGAAGCTCAGCGCAGGCTGCAAGCCGCGACGGATCAATCCGAGCGCAAGATCGCTCACGCGAAGGAACTCACCGAAGAACTGCGCGTTCTCCGCGGCCGAATCCTGGCCCAGCTCTTGGGAATTCGCGGACAACTCGATTCGGTTCCGGCCATGCTCGCATCGGTCAATCGCGAGAGCGAACTTCTCGATTCACCGCCTGCTCCGGTCATCGTCGAAGCCGAGGAAGATCTCGAGATCGAAGACAAGAAGGCCGACGCAAATAAGGTCGACGCAGAACCGAGTATCGACGAAGACGACGTTCTCGAGGACTCGGACGAGACCAACACCGCCGAGATCGACACCCGCGCCGTCGAGCAGCGAGCCCAGTCCAGGAACTGATCGGCGCTCAGGACCACCGCCTGGTCAGGCTGCGAGTTCCGCGGCCTGACCAGCACCCGGTGTGCCAGTGCCGACGCTCGTTCGCGCCGCCCGGTTCCGAAGGCCAGGTCACCACGTGTGCGACTCCCGGCCTGATGTCGTGATCACAGCCGGGGCACCGGTAGAACTTCGTCGCGTTGGAGCCGGGTATCGGCCGCACCATGTACATTTCACCGCCCGGCCCTGGCTCCTCCCGGACCAGCGCGCCGCCGAACAACACACCGCCAGGTGACGCCGACTCAGCGCTCGAGTTCTGAGTACGCCGAGGATCCGTTCGACGGGTTTGCTTCGGCGAAGGTTTGCGGCGCGGCATGGTTCGAGTCTAAACAGCGTCAGAAGAGTCGGAACTCGGTGCTTTCGGTGCCGCGCAAGGCCTCGTAGTCCAGGACCAGGCAGCGGATTCCACGATCGTTCGCCAAAGTCTTTGCCTGCGGCTTGATCTGTTGCGCTGCAAAAACTCCCGTGACCGGTGCGAGGAGCGGATCGCGGTTGAGCAACTCCAGGTAGCGCGTCAACTGCTCGACACCGTCGATCTCGCCGCGCCGCTTGATCTCCACCGCCACCGAGGCGCCGTCCGCGTCACGGACCAGAAGGTCGACCGGCCCGATGGCCGTCATGTACTCGCGTCGTACCAGGGTGTAGCCGGGGCCGAGCGTCTCGACATGCTCCGCCAAAAGTTCTTGAAGGTGTGCCTCGACACCGTCCTTGATCAAACCCGGATCGAGACCGAGTTCATACGACGAATCGTGCTCGACCTCTTCGAGAGTGATCCGGAGTTCCTCGCCTGCCTTGTTGGTGACGACCCACAGGACGTCGTCGCCGTCTCCGGTGGTCTCGACCAACCAGCACGGCGGACTCATCCAGTTGAGCGGCTTGTACGCCCGATCGTCGGCATGAATGCTGACCGAGCCGTCGGCCTTGACCAACAGCAGTCGTCTTGCGGTAGGGAGGTGGGAGGTCAGGCGTCCCACATAGTCGACACGGCAACGAGCAATAACTAGGCGCACCGGACCACCCTAAGCGATCATTACGACTACTCTCGACACACTATGCAGCGAAGCCGTGTCCCGAGTGCGCCCCTGGGGTCGTGGCTGCTCGGATCCACTGACGAAAGCCCCAGGCGCCGCCGAATCCGCGTCCAGGCACTACTGACCGCCCCTCTCCTGGTCACCAACCTGATCGGAGCGGTACTGGCGATCGTGCTCGTCGGATTCGTGGTTCCCGGACCCGAGATCATCCACCCCGAATTCGCGTGGATCAACTTCATTGCCGTGCCCGTCTTCATCGGGTGTGTCTTTCTCATCGGACTTCTGTGGGGCACCAAACGGCTGATGCGGGATCTTCGGTGGGCCACCGAGGATCACCCACCGACAGAGCAGAATCAACGCGCGGCGCTGCGCGGGCCGTGGCGACTGACCCGAGTGCAAGCCGTCCTGTGGACTGCCGCGCTCATCACCTTCACGACCATGTACGGAATCGTCGACCCCGACACCATTCCGAAAGTTCTGTTCACCGTGGCTTTCAGCGGTATCACCACATGTGCCTTCTGCTACCTGCTCAGCGAGTTCGCACTCCGCCCGATTGCTGCGCGTGCACTCGAATCCGGAGCACCCCGCAAGGCTGCCGTTCTCGGACTGACCGGGCGGACAATCCTCGTCTGGCTGCTCGGAAGCGGAGTCCCCGTCACCGGCTTGATGCTCGTAGCGGTCTTCAGCTTCATCCGACCCGCTTCGTGGCAAGCACTCGCGACCGCGATCCTCGTCATCGGCGGGATCACGCTGTGCGTCGGACTCGGGCTGACGTACATCAACATTCGGTCCGCCGCGGCTCCCATTCGGTCTGTGCGACGAGGCATGGAACAAGTCACCCGTGGTGACCTCACCGCGTCCGTCGTCGTGTACGACGGAACCGAGCTGGGGCTGCTGCAGACCGGCTTCAATCGCATGGCCGAGGGACTGCGCGAACGAGAGCGAATTCGCGACCTCTTCGGGCGCCACGTCGGACACGAGGTTGCCGCAAACGCGGTCCGCCGCAACCCGGAGCTCGGCGGGGAAGAACGTGACGTTGCCGTTCTCTTCGTCGACGTCATCGGTTCGACCACCATCGCGGCCACCAACTCCCCGACCGCGGTGGTCGCTCTACTCAACCGATTCTTCGACGTCATCGTCGACGAGGTCGATGCTCACGGCGGATTCGTCAACAAGTTCGAGGGCGACGCAGCGCTGGCGATCTTCGGAGCGCCGACAACACTCGACGATCATGCCGGCAGTGCACTTGCCGCCGCCCGCAAGATTCAACAGCGCCTGCGTGCCGAAGTTCCGGAAGTGAGCGCGGGGATCGGCGTCGCTGCGGGTATTGCCGTTGCCGGAAACGTCGGTGCGCGAGAAAGATTCGAGTACACCGTCATCGGTGATCCGGTCAACGAAGCAGCGCGCCTGTCGGAGGTCGCCAAGACGGTTCCGGGTAACCTCGCCGCGTCAGGAAGGGCTGTGGCTGCCGCTGACAGCGCCGAAGCTGCCCACTGGTCGATCACCGAGAACATCACCCTTCGTGGCCGTCTCGAACAGACCGAGCTCGCGATTCCTTGCGACGCCCTGGAGTCCGAGGCCGCTCCGGCAGACTCGGTCCCCGTTCAGCCCTGAACTCCCAACCCCTGCCCTGCCCTGCCCTGCCCTGCCCTGCCCTGCCCTGCCCTGAGCGAACGGCACTTTCGGTCGATCCAAGGCGACGAACGCCACGTTCGCTCGATGACTTTCCCACTTCTCGTCGGTCTATATCGGAACAGCTGAAATCCGACGACGCCTGGGAGATGGGTACGACTATGAAACTGACGACCTTTACCATCGTCACTCTCGACGGGGTGATGCAAGGACTCGGTGGGCCGGACGAAGATCGGCGTGGTGGATTCGAGCGCGGCGGGTGGTCCGCGCCGTTGGTGGACACCGAAGCGATGACTTTCCTCGTCCAGGTCTACCAGCGTGCTGACGCGTTCCTGTTCGGCCGACGCACCTACGACATCTTCGCCGACTATTGGGGCACGTTCGAGAATCCGGAGGTCAACCCCATTGCTAGCGCCTTGAATTCGCGGCCGAAGTATTTGGCGTCGACGACGCTGACCGATCCACAATGGAAGAACACGACCGCGCTCACAGGTGACACCGCCACCGCGATCGGCGAAGTGAAAGCCAGACCCGGCGGTGAGCTTCAGGTGCACGGCAGTGGCAACTTGTGCCGCTGGCTTCTCGCGAACAATCTCGTCGACGAGATGATCCTGCTGATCGTGCCGGTGGTCCTAGGCCAGGGCACGCGACTCTTTCCCGACTCCGGACCGGACATCGCACTCGAGCTGGCCGAATCGCGAGCCACTCCAAAGGGTGTGACGATTCAGCGGTATCTGCCCACCGGCCGGCCGAAGTATGCAACAGCCACCGCCGACGGAATCGAGTAATCCGTCGGCAGCACTCGTGGCGCCGTCATTCTGACCCCTACCGTGATCGGGTGAACGGTACGTTCATCTCGTTAGAGGCGACGGAAGTGCCGTTCGCTCGAAGACGGGGGCGGTTTGGGGATGGTGTGGGGGTGCTTTTTTGGGTACGAGAAAGCCCCCCAACCACGAATGGTTGGGGGGCTTGTCGTTAAATTGTGTTCGGCGGTGTCCTACTCTCCCACACCCTGTCGAG
>NZ_JBHUUU010000035.1:0-6158 GCF_042670865.1 Rhodococcus sp. NPDC057135 | reverse complement strand
ACCACATCCCCACACACCACCGCCCGCGAACCCGAACAAACCCCCACCACAGAATCAAAACCATCCAACAACAACCCACCCACAACCGGACGAGAGGTGTCGTTCCAGGTTTCGAGCACCAAAGCACGCTCAGACGCCGTCATGACCTCGACGTCACCGACCGCAGTAGAGGGCGTTTCACCGATTTCTGTCAGCAGAGTCTCGAGGCGACCCAGCAGGGCCTGCGCGTACGACTCGTCGAAGAAGTCGGGTAGGTAACGAAGCGTCAGGTGCAGTTGGTCGTCGAGACCGATCAGCAGTGTGAGCGGGTAGTTCGTGGAATCGTCGGAGGCGACATCGTCGATCACCATGCCATCCAAGAACTCTGCTTGCGCTGCAAGACCGTCACGGTCGACCGGGTAGGACTCGAAGATCACCAGAGTGTCGAAGAGTCCGCCGACGCCCGCGGCGCTCTGCACATCGGTCAGGCCGAGGTAATGGTGATCGAGCAATCCCGCCTGTTCGATCTGAACCCGTGAGAGCAATGCCTCGACGGACTCGGCCAGATCCAGTTGGACACGAACGGGCAGCGTGTTGATGAACAGGCCCACCATCTTCTCGACGCTGTCAAGTTGTGGCGGACGGCCGGAGACCGTGGCACCGAAGACGATGTCCTGGCGACCGGTCATGCGTCCCAGCAGAATTGCCCAGGCAGCCTGGACGATCGTGTTGGCGGTAACGCCGGTCCTCGATGCCAAACCGGTCAGTGTCGCGGTCACCGATTCGCTGAGCGAGATCTGCAACTTCTGCGACAGCGCACTGAATTCCTGACCAACGACGTTGGGAGCCAACAACGTCGGCTCTTCGACGCCGCCCAGCGCTTTCGCCCAGGCATCCATGGACACACTGCGATTCTGCTGGACCAGCCACGCGAGGTAGTTCCGGTAGCTCAATGACCGCGTCTGAGCGGGAATGTTCCCACGCATGGCGTAGTGGCCGAGGAGCGTCTGGAGCAGCAGGGGCATGGACCAGCCGTCGAGGATGATGTGGTGGTTTGCCACAACAAGGCGGTATTCGCTCGCCGCGATCTTGATCAGCGTGAACCTGATCAACGGCGGGTTCGACATGTCGAAGTGTGTGGCCTGGTCCTCGGCAAGAATCCGATCCAACTCGCGGCGTCGTTCTTCGCTGTCAGCGATTGTGGTGAGATCCAGTTCGCGCCACGGCACGTCGATGTCAGCGAGAACTACCTGGACCGGCGTACCCGTTCCGTCGACCACAAATGCGGTGCGCAGGTTCGGGTGACGATCGATGATGGCCTGTGCTGCGGCGTGGAGGCGATCCGCGTCGACGCGGCCGGACAGCGAGAGAACCATCTGCACGGAGTACAAGTCGACGGTCGACTCGGCCATGACCGCGTGGAACAGCAGACCGGACTGCAGCGGAGCCAACGGCCAGACGTCCTGCACCGCCGAGAAACGCTGCTCGAACCCATCGAGATCGTGCTGAGTGAGCGTTACCAGCGGCACGTCCGACGGCGTGAGACCACCCGCGCCGACGGTCTGTGCGTGCTGCGCCAGCGCTGTGAGTGCACCGACCCACAGGTCTGCCAGAGCCTGCACTTCGGTGGCGCTCAGCAATCCGTTCGGGAAGGCAAACGATGCTTCCAGCACCGCGCCGTCAGGACCGTCGTTGACGATCGCGTTGATGTCGACAACCTTGTTGGCCGGCATATCCGGGTCTTCCGGCGCAGCGACGTCCGAGAAGTCGCGTGCCGGAATCCATCCGAGGCCTTGCGCTGCGGCCGGAATATCCTCCGCCACAATGCGGCCCAGGTAGTTGAAGCTGACCTGCCCGCTGCTCAGCTTGGACAGTTCGGTGCGAGTGTCGTCGTTGACGTACCGCAGCAGTCCGTAGCCGACACCCTTGTCGGGAGCGGCGAGCAACTGCTCCTTGACTGCCTTGATCGCCGCTCCCGCACTGGCTCCGGCGTCGAAGGCGTCGTCGATGTCGATACCGGCAAGGTCGAGGGCGACGGGGAAGGCCGCCGTGAACCAGCCGACGGTGCGTGAGAGATCGGCACCCGGGACGACGCCCTCTTCGCGGCCGTGGCCCTCGAGCTGGAGCAGTGCCGCTTCGGTGTCGATGCCCCGCTCACGGCGCCAGCGCACCAGTGCCAGAGCAAGTCCGGCCAGCAAACCGTCGTTGGCTCCGCCGCGGAACCCCTCGGGCAGAGTTGTCAGCAGGGTTTCAGTGACGCCTGTGGGCACCTCGACGCGCACACGCTCGACTGTTGCCGCAACGTCGACGGAGGGGTCGAACGCACGCGAACCGAGAATCGGGTCTGGAGTCGACAGCGTCTTACGCCAACGTGGCAATTCTGCCAGTCGCTTGTCTGATCGTGATTCCGCAGCGAGCGAGTGCGCCCAGGTACGCATGGACGTGCCTGTCGGTTCGAGCACGGGTGCAGTTCCGCCACTGCGCTGGGCCCACGCGGAAATCAAGTCCGGCACGATGATTCGCCAGGAGACGCCGTCGACGATCAGGTGATGCGCAGCCACGATCAATCGGCCGGTGCGTGTGTCACCGAAGTCGATCCACACGAACTGAGCCATGACACCGGCGGCCGGATCCAACCGGCCGAGAGCGTCGTCGAGAGCGCCCGACGCGATGGCCGTCAGCTCTGTATCCGCAATCGCGGGGTCCACCTGCACCCGGCGCACCAAAGAATCCACGTCGACGGTTCCGGGCGCGGACACTGCCATGCCCGGACCACGCTGATCATCGACCAGACGCGAACGGAACATGTCGTGGTGATTGATGACGGCAGCCAGTGTGTCGACAACACCGGTCCGGTCGATGCCCAGCGGCAACTCCAATGTCAACAACTGGTTGAAACGCTGGTAACTGCCCGGCCGTTCGAACATGAATCGCTTGATCGGCGTGAGCGGCATCCAACCGATGCCGCCGCCTTCGATCTCGGCGAGAACAGTGATCGCATCGGCGTCGGAGCCGAAGACGGCAACCTCTGCCAACTCCGCCACCGTCTTGTTCTCGAACACGTCCTTGGGCGTGAACAGAACACCGCGGGCCTTGGCCCGGGACACCAACTGGATCGACATGATCGAGTCGCCGCCCTGAGCGAAGAACGAATCGTCGGTACCGATCTGATCAAGGCCGAGAACGTCGGCAAAGACCGCGCTGAGGATGCGTTCCATCTCGGTCGTGGGAGCGCGGAACTCCTTGACCTCGAATACCGGCTCCGGCAGAGCCTTGCGGTCCAGCTTGCCGGCCGGGGTCAGCGGCATGTCGGTCAGAACCATGATCGACGCAGGCACCATGTGCGCCGGCAGAGTGCGTGAAACGAACTCACTCAGATCCGCCGAGCTGACAGCAGATTCCTTGCCGACAAACACGTACGACACCAGCGCCGGAGCACCGGACGTCAGTGTGGTGCCCATCGTCGCTGCGAACTCGACGTTCGAATGTGCCGTCAGTGCCGCGTCGATCTCACCGAGCTCGATACGGAAGCCACGGATCTTCACCTGGAAGTCGTTGCGGCCCACGTACTCAACCTGATATCGATCAGTCCAACGCACAACATCACCGGTGCGGTACATGCGCTCACCGGACAGGCCGTGCGGGTTGGCAACAAAGCGATCCGCGCTCAATCCCGGGCGGCGATGGTATCCGCGGGTGACCTGGGGACCCGACAGGTACAGCTCACCGGCAACGCCGACGGGGACGGGCTGCAGACGTGTGTCGAGAACAAACGCGGCCATGTCGCCGATGGTTCCGCCGATGGTCATCCGGTCGCCCGGCATCAGCGGCACACTGACATTGGTGACGATAGTGGTCTCGGTGGGACCGTAGACATTGAGGAACGTACGTCGACGGTTCGGCTGATCCGCCCACTTGGCCATCAACTCCGGCGAGTACGCCTCACCGCCGACACCCACCACCTCGAGGTCGATCAGACCAGACGGATCCATGGAAGCCAACGCCGCGGGCGTGATGAAGGCGTGTGTGACGCGTTCGGACTTGAACAGCGCGGTCAATTCGTCGCCGCCGAAGATCGACGTCGGGACGATCACCATGGCAGCGCCTGTAGCGACGGCCAGGAACAGCTCGAGCATCGACGCGTCGAAGCTCGGTGACGCGAAGTGCAGGGTGCGGGAGTTCGGCGTCACCAGGTAGTGCTGAGCCTGCGTTGCACTGAAGCTCGCGAGGCCTGCACCGGTAGCAACAACACCCTTGGGCAAGCCCGTTGTGCCCGACGTGTAGATCACCCAGGCCGGGTGCGCAGGGAGGACGCGGCGCACACGTTCGTCGTCACGAATCGGTGAATCATCCTGAGCTGCCATCAGTTCCGCGCAAGCAGCACTGTCGATCGCGAGCCACTCGACAGTGTCAGTGAGTCCGTCGAGTTCCGCTTCGAGGGTCAGACCGACCGAGACGCCCGAGTCGGAGACCATATGCGCGATGCGGTCAGCCGGGTAGTGCGGATCGATGGGAACAACCGCGGCACCTGTCTTGGATACCGCCCACACCAGCAGGACCGATTCGACAGAACGCGGAATCGACACTGCGACCAGGTCTTCGGCGCCCAGACCGCGAGCGATCAGGACGCGGGCGAGGCGCGACGACCACTCGTCGACCTCGGCGTACGTCATCGACCGATCCTGGTAGCGGAGAGCTTCGTTGGAGGGATACAGCAACGCGGTCTCGGCCAGGATGTCGGCCAACGGCTTCGGCTCGATGCCCGAAGACGCTCGGCGACTGGTCAATTCGATACGCTCAGGCGCTTCGAGGATGTTGATGTCGCCGACAGCCTGCGTCGCATCCACGGCGACGGCCTCGAGAATCCTAGTCAACCGCTCGGCGAAGGAGACAACTGTCCCCTCGTCGAAAAGGTCCGTCGCATACGTGAAGGTCGCGGTCATGCCGTGACCATCGGCAGCTTCCACCAGGGTCAACTGAAGGTCGAACTTGGCTACGGTTTCCGCGATATCGAATTCGGTGATATCGAGTCCCGGCAGCGTCAGGTGATTCTGCCCCAGGTTCTGGAATGCCAAAGCAACCTGGAACAACGGGTTGTGCGCTTGCGAGCGCACCGGATCGAGAACCTCGACCAGCCGCTCGAACGGCACGTCTGCGTGAGCGAAAGCCGCGAGATCGCTCTCACGCGCCGACGTAAGCAGATCGAGGAAACGCATCCCCGGATCCACCTCGGTACGCAGCACGAGCGTGTTGACGAACATGCCGATCAGATCGTCGAGTTCGGCTTCACCACGACCGGCAACCGGGGTGCCGACTGCGATGTCGGTGGTGCCGGACAGCCGGGCAAGAAGTGTTGCCAACGCCGAGTGCATCACCATGAACAGCGATGCCTGGTGCTCGCGACCCACAGCAGCCAGTCCGCGGTGTACATCTGCGGAAATCGGGAAGCTGTAGGTGGCTCCCCGACCGGTGAACACAGCCGGACGAGCGCGGTCACTGGGCAAGGTGATCTGGTCCGGAACTCCGTCGAGAGCCTTTGCCCAGTAGTCGATCTGCTCTGCCAGAACGGATTCGGCGTCGCTCTCCGAACCGAGAATCCCGCGCTGCCACAACGCGTAGTCGGCGTACTGCACCGGCAGGGGCGCCCACGTCGGGGCCTGCCCCTGCGAGCGCGCGTAGTACGCAGCCATCACGTCGCGGATCAACGGGCCCATCGAGAAACCGTCGGTGGAGATGTGGTGAATCACTATCGCCAGTACAAACGAGTCCTCGGCGAGCTGGAAGAGCTTGGCCCGCAATGGAACCTCAGCCGTGACATCGAAACCGGACGAGACGAAGTCCGTCACCGCCGCAACGATGCCGGATGCTTCGAGTTGCACGGGAGCCAGATTCACCGGAACTGCTGCCGCCGGCAGGATCCGTTGGTAGCCGATTCCGTCCACCTCGGGGTAGACCGTGCGCAGAACCTCGTGACGCTGCAAGAGGTCCATGACAGCGTCGTACAACGCCGCCTGGTTCAACTCGCCGGTGAGCGTGATCGCCATCGGAATGTTGTTGGCTGCCGACTCGCGGTCCAACTGATTCAGGAACCACATACGCTGCTGAGCCAACGACAACGGCACCCGAACCGGACGATCCTGCACCGTCAACGCCGCACGCGAACCACCACCGACATGAGA
>NZ_JBHUUU010000034.1:0-6492 GCF_042670865.1 Rhodococcus sp. NPDC057135 | reverse complement strand
TCTCTTCCGGGGTTCATGGTGCCGTCGGTGGTGGTGGTGTTGGATGGGTTGCCGGTGACGGTGCATGGGAAGTTGGATCGAAAAGCCCTACCGGATATCGACTTTGATCCTCCTCCGCTTCACTATGTTGCACCGCGTACGCCCTTCGAGGAGACCGTTGCCATCGTTTTCGGCGAGCTACTGGGAATATCGAGGGTCGGTGTGCGCGATGATTTCTTTGCTCTCGGTGGAAACTCTCTCAGTGCGACTCGGTTGGTCGCACGGGTGAATTCGGTTCTCGGAGAACGGATCGGTATCCGCGACGTTTTCGACGCGTCCACCGTGGCAGCGCTGGCCGAGTTGGCGCAGTCACGCGGAGGGGACGCCGGTGGCGGCGTCGGAGTCAAGCCGCCGTTGAGACCGCGGGGTGCGACCACGGATATCCCGCTTTCACCTGCGCAGCAGAGGATGTGGTTTGCCAATCAGTTCGACCCTGATTCCGCCGCGTACAACATCGCGTGTGCGTTACGGCTGGACGGCACTTTGGATGTCAGTGCACTTCACGCGGCATTTGGCGACGTCGTCGACCGGCACGAGTCTCTACGTACGGTTTTCCCGCTCACTGACGCCGGCCCACGTCAAGTGATCGTGTCTTCCTCTCAGGTCCTACCAAACCTTGTACCGACCATTGTGCCGGGCGAGGAGGAACTGCGCGAGAGGTGCCGCAGCCTTGTCTCGGAGGGCTTCGATGTCGCACAGCAGGTCCCGTTGCGCGCAACTCTGTTACGTGGGGGTGATCACGTCCTGACGCATGTCCTGGTGATCGTGGTACACCACATCGCCGCAGACGGCTTCTCCACGGCGCCGCTGGCTCGCGATCTCATGAGCGCCTACGCCTCCCGAGTGAAGGGAGAGGCGCCCGAGTGGGCGCCGCTGGCGATCCAGTACGCCGACTATGCGTTGTGGCAACAGGATTGGTTGGGCTCGGAATCCGACGAGCGGTCCTTGGTCTCGACACAACTCGGCTATTGGGTCGACAATCTTGCCGGCGCACCGGAGGTACTCGAGATTCCCACCGATCGACCGCGCGGTAATGTGCGCTCGCTTCGACGCGGGCGGGTTCGGTTCGTGGTGAATTCAGAGATTCATGCCGGTCTGATCGGCCTTGCCCGCCAGCACAACGCCACGATCTTCATGGTCGTGCACGCAGCCCTGGCCGTGATGTTGGCACGACTGAGTGATACCGCCGACATCGCCGTCGGAACTCCGATCGCCGGGCGTGGGGAGCGAGAACTCGACGAACTGGTGGGGATGTTCGTCAATACATTGGTCTTGCGCACTGCAGTAGACCGCGGGACGAGTTTCGGGGAGTTCCTCGACCTGGTCCGAGGCATCGATCTGAGCGCCTTCACTCACGCCGACGTGCCGTTCGAACGAGTTGTCGAGAACGTGAATCCTTCACGTTCGACGGCATACTCGCCCCTCTTTCAAGTCATGCTGGAGTTCCAAGACATCGAGCGGCCCGGACTTGAACTCCCCAACCTCCAGGTGACCGACGTCGGCGTCGCGATCGACACCATCAACTTCGATCTGCAGTTGACGGTATCGCAGACCTTCGACGACACCGGCGAACCAGGCGGCATCCACGCTGAATTCGGATATGCCACAGATATTTTCGACGAGAGGACAGTAGGGTCCTTCGCCGGTCGCTTGCAGCGGATACTCGAGAGCGTGACCTCCGATCCGCACTCGCGGATCGGAGATATCGACATCCTCGACACCCGTGAGCACATCGAACTGGTTCCTGTTCGAGGTGAGATTTCCGCCGCGGCACAGAGTTTATCGGCGTTGCTCACTGCAGCAACAGATATGGCAACCGCCCACGATCCCGACGCCGTCGCACTGGTATTCGAGGAGCGTGAAGTGACCTACCGCGAACTCGACGCGCAGTCGAACCGGTTGGCCCGCATGCTGATCGAATCCGGAGTGGGCCCCGAGTCGATGGTCGCGCTGTGCGTCCCACGTTCCGTCGAGTCCGTTCTGGCAGTGTGGTCCGTTGCCAAGACCGGTGCGGCATTCCTTCCTGTGGACCCGAGTCATCCTTCTGAACGTATCGAGTACATGTTGGGCGACTCCGGCGCAGCCTGGGGAATGACCATCAGGGCGCATCGCGGTGCGCTCGCCGACCGAGTGCCGTGGGTGGTTCTCGACGACGAGAGTATGGCGGAACGGTTGTCGACGTACTCGCCGTCGAGAATCACCGACGCGGATCGGACGACACGGATTCGAACCGACAATCCGGCCTATGTGATCTACACGTCGGGATCTACAGGAACGCCGAAGGGTGTGACGGTCACGCATCGCGGGTTGGCCAACTTTGCTCGCGAGGAGCGCGAGACTTTTGCTGCCACGACTCGATCCAGAATCCTGCACTTCGCTTCGCCGAGTTTCGACGCGTCGGTTCTCGAACTCTTGTTGGCCGTTGGTGCCGGAGCCACCATGGTGGTCGTGCCCCCGACCGTCTACGGCGGGTCGGAGCTGGCGGAGTTACTGGAGCGCGAGCGCGTCACTCATTGTTTTGTCACTCCGGCGGCTTTGTCGTCCGTCGATCCCGACGGCCTCACCACAGTTGGATGCGTCGTCACCGGCGGAGAGGCGTGTCCATCGGAATTGGTGACCCGCTGGGCGTCGGGCAGAAGAATGTTCAACGCCTACGGCCCGACCGAGGCAACGGTGGTGTCGAGTATCAGTGCAGCTCTGACGCCTGACGAAACGGTCACCATCGGTGCACCAACTCGGGGATTTGCCGAGGTAGTGCTGGATTCGCGGCTTCGCCCGGTGCCGGTGGGTGTCGCCGGGGAGTTGTATCTTGCCGGGCCGGCTTTGGCACGCGGCTATCACCGGCGTTCCGCACTGACGTCCACGCAGTTTGTCGCTGATCCGTTCGGTCCTCCGGGAACCCGGATCTATCGCACGGGCGATCGGGTGCGCTGGACTACTGACGGACAGCTGGAGTACCTCGGGCGTACGGATTCCCAGGTGAAGATCCGTGGGTACCGCATCGAACTCGGGGAAGTCGAAGCGGCATTGCAGTCGCACCCGCGCGTGACCCAGGCGGTGACGGACGTCTGGAACGCAGACGGTAGCGATCGGTTGATCGGCTACGTGGTACCTGATCGGGGAGCGAGTATCGATACGCGTGACGTCCTCGCGCATGCCGGCAAGCGGCTGCCGTCGTACATGGTGCCTGTGGCCGTGGTGATACTCGATGCGCTTCCACTGACGGTTCACGGAAAACTTGACCGCGCAGCGCTTCCCGCACCCGATTTTTCGTCCACCTCCTCACCTGATCGGCCACCCCGAACGGAGACCGAGAATCTACTCGCCGGCCTGTTCGCGCAGGTGCTCAGCGTGGAAACAGTAGGAGTGCACGATTCGTTCTTCGAGCTCGGTGGCGACAGCATCATGTCCATCCAATTGGTGGCCCGGGCTCGCGATGCGGGTGTGATCTTCTCGCCTCGAGATGTGTTCGTCCACAAATCTGTTGCCGCGCTAGCCGAGTCGGCGAAATTCGAGCACGACGGATCGGAAGTTCTCGCGGAGCTGGCAGGATCGGGCGTCGGTACTGTTCCGTTGACGCCCGTGGCACAGTGGATGCTCGACCGCAGCGGCGGCTTGTTCGGCGGCGAACTGAGCCGGTTCTCCCAAGCGCTCTTGCTGACAGCTCCCGGTGATCTCACCCAGGACGTCCTTGTCCGTAGCGTCCAGGCGCTGCTGGACCGGCACGACATGCTCCGAGCACGCCTGGTCGAGCGTGAGCGGGTCATGGAAGTTCTACCGCCCGGCTCGATCTCGGCTGAAGGACTGATCCGTCGTGTGAGTGTCGACGCGGTGGACGACGACGACTTCACCGCCTTGGCGTCGAGGGAACTCGAGGCCGCGGCCGACAGCTTGGATACTGCTTCCGCCGACGTGGTTCGCGTTGTCTGGTTCGACGTTGCTGGCAATCCCGATGTGCCGAACAAACGGGGCCGACTACTGCTGGTGATTCATCACCTGGTCGTCGATGGCGTCTCCTGGCGCATTCTTGTCACAGACCTGGCGTCGATGACAGCGCAACTGCGGGCCGGTGTTCCTCCGGCACTACCGCCGAGCGGAACCTCGTTCCGGCGATGGTCACACGGGCTTGTCGAGCACGTCGGCAACCGGAGCGGCGAACGGCACGTCTGGAAAACGATCCTGGAGGGTCCGGACCCCCTGATCGGCTCGCGGCCACTCGACCCCACGATCGACGTCGACGAGACTGTCGACACCGTCACAGCTGACATCACGTCTCACGTGACCAGGAGCCTTCTCACCACAGTTCCTGCGGCATTCCACGCCGGCGTGATCGACGGTCTCCTCACGGCTGTTGCGCTGGCAGCAATCGGGTGGCGACGACGCCGGGGTATCGATACCTCCGACGCGCTGATCAGTCTCGAAGGCCACGGACGTGAAGAAGATGCCGTTCCCGGCGCAGATCTCTCTCGCACCGTCGGTTGGTTCACCACGCTCTTCCCGGTGCGATTGGATCTTGGCGGGATCGATGTCGACGACGCACTGGCAGGTGGAGGTGAAGCGGGGCGCGCCGTCAAGGTCGTCAAGGAGCACGTGCGTGCCATCCCGGACCACGGAATCGGATACGGCATGCTGCGGTACCTGTCCGAAGACGCGGAGAACCTCAGCCGATACCGTTCTCCTCAAATCAGTTTCAATTATCTGGGTCGGGTGAGCACCTCCGACGGAGCGCAGGACTGGCTGCCGGTCGAAGGCAATCGAAAACTCGGTGGAACACAGAATCGTTCCATGCCGGTGGCGTCGGTGATCGACATCAACGCGGCCGTCGAGGACGGTCCCGACGGCCCGTGCTTGACAGCGTCGTTTGCCTTTCCACGCGGGGTACTCGACGAGTCGGACGTCGCGGAGTTCGCGGACCTCTGGCGCCTCGCGCTCGATGGTCTGGCCGCTCATGCATCGCGACCCGGTGCGGGTGGTCTCACACCGTCGGACATCCCGCTGGTCTTGGTCGGCCAGCAACAGATCGAAAGTTGGGAGGGGGATTACCCGGCATTGAACGATGTCTGGTCGGTGTCGCCTCTTCAGGCGGGGTTGATGTTCCATGCTTCACTGGCGGCAACATCCACCGATGTCTACACAGCTCAACTGTGCATCGAACTCGAAGGAGTGGTTGATTCCGAGCGTGTGCGCGGCGCTGCTGCCGGACTGTTGGTCAACCACCCGAATCTGCGTGCGGCGTTCGTCTACGACAGTAACGGTGTACCAGCGCAGTTGATTGTCGACGACGCGGAGATTCCATGGAGCGAAGTAGATCTCACCGAACAAGGATCGGCTACCGAAGCAGAGCTGCGGCGGTGCCTCGACGAGGATCGCAGAGCCCCCTTCGACCTGGCCTCGCCGCCACTGCTGCGGCTGACGTTGCTGCGAACCACCGCGACGCGGTGCGTACTGGCGGTGACAAACCATCACATTGTTCTCGACGGTTGGTCGATGCCCCTGTTGGTACGGGAACTGCTGATGCGATACGCCGCCGACGGTCTCCCGGTCGACAGAGTTCCGCCCGATCTTCCCGAGTCCCCGTCGTACCGCACATATCTGGAGTGGTTGGCGGACCGCGATCCCGACACCTCGCTCGCGGTATGGGAAGACGCCATGCGGGGCGTCGAGGAGCCGACCCTGTTGGCAGATCCAGCACCGAACGTGGAGCAGGGTGTGCCCGAGGAAGTAATCGTCGATCTGCCTGAACCGGTACTCGACGGACTCAGTGCACTGGTCCAGCGCAGCGGGATCACGATGAACACGGTGGTCCAAGCCGCGTGGGGTGTTCTGTTGTCCCGATTGCTTTCCCGCGAAGACGTAGTCTTCGGCGCCACGGTCTCGGGACGCACACCTGAACTACCTGGTGTGGAAAACATGGTGGGACTGCTGATCAACACGTTGCCCGTACGTGTGCAACTGGATCCGGACGAGACGTGGGCCCAGTTGCTCGCTCGACTACAGGACGAGCAGGTATCACTGCTCGAGCATCACTATGTCGGGCTCGGCTCGATTCAGGCACGGGTAGGGGTGGGCAACCTGTTCGACACCCTCTCGGTCTTCGAGTCTTATCCCGTCGACACCTCGGGGATGGATGAGAACGCCGACATCGCCGGGATGCGAGTCACCACTGTGGACGCCCGCGATGCCACGCATTACCCGCTCACCCTGCTCTCGACCGCCGAGCCGGCTTTGCACCTGAGCCTGCGATACCAGCCTGCAACCTTCGAACGCGCAGCGGTCGACACCATCGCACAGCGTTTGGCGCGGATTCTCACCACTATCGCAGAGGACGCGGACACAACGGTCGGCGAGGTCGACGTGTTTGTTGCGGGTGAGCGTGGGTTTGTGGTGGGTGGTTGTGATGGTGTGGGGGTGGTGGTGGGGGGTTTGACGTTGGTGGATGTGTTGGATGGTCGG
>NZ_JBHUUU010000033.1:0-10640 GCF_042670865.1 Rhodococcus sp. NPDC057135 | reverse complement strand
GTCCCCCCGACGCTTCGCGTCGGGAGACGGGAGCGAGTCGCTGCGCTCCCCGCCAGGGAGCCGCTGCGCGGCTCGCAGTGGGTCGAGTGCCGTTGCCGTCGATCGAGTCGCTTCGCTCCTCTGAATTCCGACTCTTGGTTCTTACCAATCGAATTCATCGCAACGTCTGAACCGGTACCCGACATCCGAACGAGGCTGGGGAGGAGGGGAAGGGTCACGGAAAGCGCCCCGTCTCGCGTCCAGTGCCTCGTCATCATCATGCTCCCAATCATACACCCCCACCCACCAAACCGCAAACAACCCGAAAACACGAAACACCGAAACACTAACCAGCACAACAACATTCGACGTTGACGAAAACACCACCGTGCACAACACACGAAACCAACCCAACACCAACCGAATACCGAAACCTACTGACACACAACAACATTCAAAAACACCCGAAAAACGAACCCCACACCACCCAACACCCGCCGGCGCCCACCGCCGTCGGGGTGTGTCCTGATCGATCCGCCAATGATCGAATACGGATTGAATGCGAGTGCCTTCCGCTACCAATGGGAGAAATTGACCTACATGCATCTCCACACTTATGCGAGCAAACCTTGTTCTTCCGAACTGCCAGCACGCCTGAATTTTGGAGGTTCACACCAGGATTCAATACCCGGGCCGTGAAACCATCGGGACATTCGCCGGGCCAGGTGGTTCGACCAACGACAGGAGTGCAACTCTGATGCAGGTCCACGACATCGTGTTCACCGGCGGCCGCGTCGTCGATCCCGCATCGGGGACCGACGAGGTTCGCAATATCGCGATCACCGGCGGCAAGGTCTCGGCGTGGGGTCACGACGCGATCGAAGCCCGGCGAACGATCGACGTGACCGGTCAGGTGATCTGCCCCGGATTCATCGACCTGCACAGCCACGGACAGGAAATCGCCGAGCAGCGACTTCAGGCGTTGGACGGAGTCACGACGGCCCTCGAACTGGAAGCCGGCGTCATTCCTGTCGAGAAGGCGTACGCACGGGCCGGCGCCGAGGGCCGCCCGATCAACTACGGCTACGCGACGTCGTGGGCTCACGCCCGAATGATCGAACTCTCCGGGGTCGATGCTGACGGCGAGATGCGCACTACTCTTCATCACCTGGGGGCGAAGAGTTGGCAGGGCGAACCTTCTGCCTCCCAGCGTGCACACATTCTCGAACTTCTCGAAAACGATCTGGCCGCAGGCGCTCTCGGTATCGGCGTGGTGGTCGGGTACGCCCCGAAATCCGATCCGGCCGAGTACTTGCAGGTGGCGGATCTCGCGGCCCGCGCCGGTGTTCCCACCTACACCCATGCTCGCCCGCTCATCTCGGCCGATCCGTCGAGCCCGGTGGACGGTGCCGTTGAAATCGCCCGTGCAGCAGCTGAAACCGGCGCACACATGCACTACTGCCACGTCAACAGCACCTCGGGAATGCACGTCGACCATGCGTTGTCGGTGGTGGCACAAGTTCAGGCTGCCGGATCACGCGTCACGACGGAGGCGTATCCGTACGGTTCCGGGTCGACGGCCGTCGGCGCTGCGTTTCTCGATCCCGACAAGCTGCATCTGATGAATCTGACACCACGATCGCTGACATTCGTACCCACCGGTGAACGTATCGCGGACCGCAAACAGCTCGAACATCTTCGGGCAACCGACCCCGGTGGACTGGTGCTGGTGGAGTTCCTCGACGAGAACGACACCGTGCAGCGCGAGTTCCTCGAAAGGGCGATGACTTTCGACCGCGCCGCCATCGCGAGCGACGCGATGCCACTGACCTGGCCTGGCCGTTCGTCTGCCGACGCATTGCAGTGGCCGTTGCCGGAGAAGGCACTCGGCCATCCCCGCGGCGCCGGAACCTATGCACGTGCGATTCGTACGCTGTACCGCGAGCGTCAACTGCTGTCGCTGTCGGAGATCATCGCGCGCTGCTCGTTGATCCCCGCGCAGATTCTGGAGGAGTCGGTTCCCTCGATGGCGTCGAAAGGTCGGATCAGCCCCGGTAGCGACGCGGACATCCTCGTTTTCGACCCCGAGCGGATCACCGACAACGCAACCTACATCGACGGCACCCGCCCCTCCACCGGAATCAGCCGCGTGCTCGTCGGCGGAGTACCCGTCGTCGAAGGCGGTGTCGTGGTCGAGGACGCGTTGCCCGGTCGCCCGGTCCGCCGCTCGTGACCGGACAAATTGACAGAAAGTCCGAGCACGATCTGACGCCTACCGTCGGCGGAGCCTCGGACGGAAACTTCACTGCCGGCATCGGCATCACCACCCTCGACGGCCTCGGTGGCGTCGGCGGCGGTGCACACGCCGAGACCGAGCATGCGCTCGTGTCCGCTATCGCCCCGAGAACGGCGTTGGTTGCGGGCCTAATTCGTTCGATCACACCTGAAGGGGGCCCTCGTGTCGAAAAGCAAAGCGGTTGAGTTTCGAGAACTGGTCGACACCCGCGAAATAGCCGATCTGTCTGCCGTTTTCGACGAGATCTGGGCAACCAGTCCCGGACCCGCCCATTTCGGCACAGCAATGTTGGTTGCACTTCATCACGGTGGTCACTACGTGGTGGGAGCCTTCTCCGAAGGCGAAATGATCGGCGGTTGCGTCGGATTCTTCGTCGAGCCTCTCGGCGAGGTTCTGCACTCACACATCGCCGGAGTTCTACCAGGGCACGCAGGCAAGGGAATCGGCCGCGCTCTGAAGCATCATCAGCGGGACTGGTGCATCGAGCGCGGTGTCAGAACGATCCGTTGGACTTTCGATCCACTCGTCGCACGCAATGCCTACTTCAACATCCAAAGTCTCGGTGCCGAACCGGCTGAATACAATCCAGATTTCTACGGATCGATGGCAGACGGTATCAACGCCGGCGACGCCAGCGACCGCATGCTGGTCAGCTGGGACCTCGACGCTGATGGAAATCCGAGTTCGACTGTGGCCGTGAATGATACATTCAAGGTGCTCCAACCCACCGAGGACGGTACACCTCGGATGCTCCCCATCCCACCCGACTGCATCGACATCGCAGTCGGAATACCCAGAGACATCGAGCATCTGAGAACCGTCGACCGCGCCTCCGCCTTTGCCTGGCGACACGCGCTTCGCGAGTACCTCGAACCACTGATCGCCTCGAAGGAATGGCAATCCACCGGCTTCGACCCCAGTGGCTATTACATGTTCACGAAAATCTGCGAGACAACCGGAGAAGAGCAAGTCCATGCACATTGAGTCCGTCGAATTGCGCGAACTGCGCATCCCTCTCGTCTCCCCTTTCACCACGTCATTCAGCCCCCAACTCGAATTGTTAGACTTCCGCTGATCTCTACACAGCACTCGGTCAATACAGGTAAAACGGGTTGATTCGTAGATTCGCGCAATCGGGACTGCCCTCGTTTGGTTGACATCTGACCTGTGAAGATTTCTCTTCACAGTGGAAAGATGCTGCTTGCTTCGTCGAGTGCACTGCCGCGGTCGAGTTGAACCCAGGATCCGAACCTGGTTCCCGGGGAGAGCGTTTCGATGTCGTAGCGCATCAACGGCGTCAGTCGGTCCGCGATGATGATGTGCGCGCAGCTGCGTAGCGGAAGATGCCGGTATACCCACACGCACACCTCGCACAGCACTCGGCTGGGGAAGTTCGTCCAGGTTTCGTAGCCGGTGAACCTGCGGGAGACCACGTGTCCGACCGGGATGGTCATCGTCTCGGTGCTGCCGGCGCACCGCGCACACCCGTCCGGGGACCGATGCGCCGAGAACAGGTGCCCGACTGCTGCGGTGTACGCGGCAGCGGTGACGTCGAGAACAGTCATGGATATCCGATGGGTGAAAGGACCGGCGCAGTGGGCCGGTGCGAGCGGGGGCCGGTTCTATTGTGGTCCCGTGACCACTCACGGTGATGATCCCGGCCTCGACCTGGCAGCCCTGCAGGCACTCCGGCCGACCACTGTCCGCACTGGCGCGGTAGCACTGGTCGTGATCGGGGGTCGGATCGCCGAGCATTTGCACCGCGACGACGGGTACGTCGCGTTCTCCGGCGGCAAGGATTCCCTCGTCGTCCTCGACCTTGGGTACGCCGGGTGGAGCCGGATGTGCCGGTGGTGTTCTTCGACAATGGTCTCGAACACCCCGAAACTTACGACTACATCGGCGATCTCGCGCGGGATTGGTCGTTCGATCTGCACCGGATACCGGCAGAGCCACCCTGCTCGACGTCCTCGCTGCCGCCGGTCTGTGGGACCATCGCGCCACCGGCGGCGCGCTGCCGGATCCGCACGAGGTGTTGATCAGTGGACCGGCGCGGCGAGCGCACGAGATGCTCGGACCCGGTGAGCTGTGGGGTGTGCGGGCGGACGAATCCGCCGGCAGACGCGCGATGTACACAGCGGTCTCCGCCGCAACGGGATCGTCGAACGCGTCGACGGGACCATCGCCTACTGCCCGACCTGGAACTGGAACACCGCAGATGTTTGGTCCCACATCCGACGACATGATCTTCCGCTCACCCCGTCTACACGAAGCTCGCCGACCTCGGCGCCACCGAACGACACCAACGCATCTCCCACATCATCGACGGCAACCACCTCGAACGAGGGCGGCTGACCTGGCTGAGGCGCGGCTGGCCAGCACTGTTCGCACAACTTGCCCACGTCCTCCCCCGCGTCAGACAGATTTTCCCCGGCGCATTGACGCCGAGCTCACCCTTGGCTTTCTGTGCGGTTGTCCTCACCATGTCATCTTTCCGAGCCTCAACATATCCATAGCGCAGTGAGACTGCTCGACGAATCGTCAGCGAAGTCTGCATGCGCAGCACATAGGAGATCTCAGCGCTCGCACCGCACCAGGGTATCGATCATCTCCGCAAGCAGTGCCGTACGTCCGGTCACGCATTCTGCCTCGACGCGCAACTCCGCCGGCGAACCATTCGCTCGCGCCGCACCGAACCCGTCAAGCGTTGGAATACCTAGTGCTGCAGCGATGTTCGCTTCGGATGCATCATCCAGCGCGACACCGTCGGGAGCCGGGATGCCGAGCGCTCGAGCGGCCCTACCTGCAAGCATGAACAATTCAGCGGATACCCCGATATCCATGGGTGACCGATCGAGCCCTCCGTGAATTTCGAGCGCTGCGCCCCGTACCGCTGACCGCAGCCCACGAATCGCACCATCGACCCGCATCAATTCATCTACGCTTCTCGCTCGTACGTCGATCGAAAGTATCGCGGAGACAGAACATTTCGAACCCACGGCACCAAACTGTCCGTCGGTCACGACGACTGTCGTGCCTATGACCGAATTCGACAGCGCAGCGATGCGCGGAATCTGCGCCGCAAGTTCGAAACCGGCGTCGGCGCCCTGAGTTTGACCGGTGATGACGACTTCATATCTCGCCGAACCGGAACGAGCAATCGTCAACGATCCTCTCGGACCGGACGGGTTCAGAGCCAACACAGCTTCATGATCGCGAGCTTCCGCTTCGATCCGCGCGCGTGAGGACACTGAACCGAACGCGCCGGCGCTTGGGACGAGCAGGGTCACGCCGTCGAGGGCCCC
Organism: Rhodococcus sp. NPDC057135; assembly: GCF_042670865.1. Lineage (NCBI taxonomy): Bacteria > Bacillati > Actinomycetota > Actinomycetes > Mycobacteriales > Nocardiaceae > Rhodococcus > Rhodococcus sp. NPDC057135. The sequence continues at coordinate 5,060 of NZ_JBHUUU010000033.1, read as the reverse complement.
GGGCCCGTGGCGCTCGGCAACGAGTGAGCACGCAAACAGTGCCTGAACGACGCCAAGTTTGGCGCCCGCAGCACCAAGTCCCCGAATTACACCACCCACCAACTTCGGTGAGTTCCTGTCGACACGTGAGGACTGTCCTTTGTCGCTCGCACCGAGCAACAACACTCGGCGTTCGCCAACCCCGAGGCTCCAGGTCAGAATCGAATCTTCGGTGAGACCCAGCCATGTTGGCGAATGGTCGAGGATCCGTTCCCCAAGCTCCTCGATCGGCGTGGGAACAAGGGCCTCGGCGATCATCTGAGCACGACGCTTCTCGACCGCGTCCAGATACGACGAACTCAGCGTGGCATCAGATGCCACATTCGCGCGGATTCGGCGACACCGCGACCGATTCTCCCAAGCGTCGGATCGAACTGCAGGGGCGACGATTGGCACACTCATAGGCGCCCTTTCAGTAGTCCGTACGTTGCCATGTCCAGCAGTGCGGTCAGCACCGCCATACTCGGCCGAACCGTTTGCGATGCCGCCATAGCGCGTCACCCAATCCACGAGGCGCCGACGGTCGTCGATCCGGTGCGACGGCGGCCCGAGCAGAATGAACAGGTGATGACCCTCCGGGAAATGAGAGGTCAGATAGCACGTGGCGAATCCGCCGTAGCTGTACCCGCGGACCGCAACGGCATCGGCGTCCACGAGGCCCTCACGCACCAGTTCGGCTGCCCACCCTGCGGTAGGACCCACACCTGTGTCGCTCCACCGACCGTCCGCCGGAACGAGAGAGTTTCTCCGTTCGCGAGGAATTGCGGAACGGAATCAGTGGTGTCGAAGGTCGGCTGGTGAGGGCCCCGGTTGCTCTCGACTTCCCACAGTGAAGTCACCACGCAACCTTCTGCACGGTCTGTTCCGTTGAGAATGAAGGCAACTCGTTCTCTCGTCGCCGAGATGGCCGGGTGTGAGGGAACCCGAATCGAGTGTGCGTCATCCATGTCGGCGAGCGGGTCATGCGAGCATTCGTTCTCTGTCGTACCTTCGGAGGAAAATGTGGGTGAGTCGTTCCGGCGAGTTCGGTAGAACTACCGGGTAACCCGCTTGTACAGCCTGGTCAGATAGAGGTATTCGTCGTCGTCGATGCTCACGTGCGCTGCTTCGAGTGTGGAACCTTGGATCGTGACCAGGAACCTCGACGCGGACAAGGGCACCACCGGCAACGGCGGCGAGTCCGGTTCTCCGTCGATCTGGACCTTAGCTGTGGTCTGTACGACGAACCCGCCGTCGTCTGCGCGAGTGAGTTCGATTCTCATAACTGTGGACTCGTATACACCCACTGCCCAAGACAAGTCGATCTCATCCGCGGTCGCATCTGTCCTCGGTTCCGGATACGTCAACCCCAACGCTGTTCCGATCGCGGATTCGATGTCGTGTGCGAGAGCGGAGCCTCCACGCGAGTTCGTCAGAACACCGATGGCGAGTCCCAGTTCCGGGAAGGTGTGCAGTTGAGCGATCTGGCCGATGGTGGCACCACCGTGGTGAGCAGAGGTCACCCCGCCCCAGTCGGAGAGAATCCAACCTACCCCCCATCCCCGATCGACCGTCGAAACGTCGCTGAGGTCGACCTGCAATGTCCTCATCTCTCGAGCCGATTTCTCCGACAGAATCCGCTCGCCTGTCAATCCCAGCCCGTCGCGCACATGCGCAGCACCGAAAGCCAACAGTGAATCCATGGAGGCGGCGATGGTTCCCGCCGGACCGATCGAACGTGGCAACCCCCACCGTGGGCTGGGAAGGACCTTGTCCGCGGACGTGCGATCGGGATTCGCGAGATGTCCGACAGCAGTGCGGAACAACGGCGCTTCCTTCGGCTTCGTGATGACGTGGGTCAATCCGAGTGGTCGGTAGATCTTGTCGACGAGGGCCTCGTCCCACGTTTGGCCCCGCAAAACCTCGACGATGCGGCCTGCTACGACAAATCCGGCGTTGCTGTAGCTCAAATGTCCGCCGGCCGGGGTCACGCTGATCGCGGTGGCGAGTTCCGCGACGTACTTCTCGATACTGTCGTCGCCGTCGCCGGTATCGACGAACAGATCCCCGTCGATGCCGCTGGTGTGCGTCAGCAGATGGCGCACCGTGATTTCCTTGGTATTGGCCGCATCCGCGATGGCGAATTCGGGAAGCACCTCCACCACCGGGGTGTCGAGTGTCAATGCGCCCTCGTCCACCAACTGCATGATGAGCGTCGTGGTCCAGATCTTCGTGATGGATCCGATCTGGAAGAGTGTGTCGGCATCCACCTCGACCTTCGTCTTCAAGCTGGTGACTCCGGTGGTCATCACACGCACGTCGGCCTCACCGTCTTCACCGAGTGCGAGCACACCGACCTGAGCTCCCGGTACGGCATACTTGGCTGACAACTCGTCAAACAGTTGCTGCCATTTCGGCGAGTTCAATAGGTCTGCGGGCAATTTCGTCGACATCCGATTTCCTCCACTAGATTCCATTACGTTGATACCAATACAACACTCATGTTTTTCGACGTCCGAAACGTCAGTCCGTCTGGCGGATCGACCACGGCTCGATCTGGAAAGACATACGAGCTGTGAATTTGTCGGTGTACGTCGAGGTGTCGGCCCAACCGATCGGCAGAACATCGGCGTTCGCGACGATGGAGCGTTCAGCGTCCTGCCACTCCGAGCATCCGCTGATGCCCAGTTTGTCCATGGCAGCAGAGACGTGGTTGTCGTAGTCGGGGTTGTCGATGCGCGCGAAGTTGGTCACGGTGGTTCCGCTGAAGAACGGGACGAACAGTGTCGGGAACGGTGCACCGACTGCCCAGTCGACGATGTCCCAATCGCCTTCCTCGCCCGAGAACAGCATGCCGTTGATGACGGCTGTGTCCGCCGCTCGGAGTGAGACGTCGACACCGATCTTCTTCCACTGGCTGGCCAGATACTCGAAGGCAGCAGCGCTTTCGGTGCCGGAGCGGTACAAAATCTTGACGGTCAACGCCTTGCCGTCTTTAGTTCGCGTTCCGTCGGACCCCACGGTCCAGCCTGCCGTATCGAGTGTCTTCATGGCTTTGTCCGCGTCGAATTCCGGAATCGACGTGTAGAGATCGTCGAGGGGACAGATCTTCGGTGCACCGACCTGGAACGATTGTGTCGGACTGCCCTGGCCGCCGACGAGAATGTCAGCGATTTCTTGGGTGTTCGTGCCCTGCACGAGAGCCAGGCGCACTGCCGGGTCTGCGGTGATACGTGACGGGTCGTGGTTGAAGTACATCTGCGTCGATGATGCCGTCATCGGGATACTGGCGATTCCACTTGCCTCGACGCGTTCGGCATCCGGACCGATCACGGTCGCAGAGTTGGTATCACCGGAAAGCAGGAGATTGGCCCGAGTCGTATTGTCCGTCACCACGTTTATGGTCACCGTCTTCGGGAGGCCGGCCGTCTCGGAGGTGGTTCCATCCGGGCCCCACGTGTAGTCACTACGTCGGGTCAAGGTGTAACTCGCGCCAGGTTTCACGTCGGTGAGTGCGTACATTCCGGTTCCGTCGAATGCGCCCGAGAAGTCATTCGGGTTGTTCAACACGGGACTACAAGCAATGAATGCCTGGCCCGTCATCTCCGTCAGGAAAGGGTTCGGTGTCGGCGATGTCAGGGTGACAGTTCGTGCGCCGTCGTCAGCGGTGGCAGTCAATCCCATCGGCACGAACAGTCCGAGGATCGGTGAGCCGTGCGCCGGGTCGGCGATCCACGTGTAGTTGTCCGCGACGGTCTGCGCGGTCAGGGGGGACCCATCCGCACAGGTGATGCCGTTGCGCAGGGTGAAGGTGACTTCGGTGGCGGAAGCGTCCCACGTTTCTGCCAACCAGGGTTTGGGTTTTCCGTTGTCGTCCATCGTGACCAAGCTGTCGTAGCCGAACGCGATCACCTGACGAGTGGTGGTGGCGACGGTGCTGTGGGGGGACAGATTTCCCGGATCGGCGGGAACGGTGATGTTCAGTGCACCGTCGGTCACGACGGCGCCGGGATCACCGTGTCTTGTACCTCCAGCGCCGCAGGCGCTGAGCAGGAGGACACCTGCGGCTACCGTTCCGACAAGAGTTGCGGATCGAAACTTCATGGATCGAGTCCTTCAGTGAGTGAGAATGGATCGAGTGTGCGTGCTGCAAGCGAAATACACGGAGTGCGATCGTCTCCATGCAAGACCCGGGCAATGATGCGCTCTTTGCCTGAATTGTTTGCTATGCAACACTTTTCATGAGAACAGAACATGAGACTGAGGAAGCAGGAAGATCGGTACCCGATCTGCGGCGGACGTACTGCCGGGAACGAGTCGAATGATAGGGCACGAGCGTCCGAGCGGAAAAGCTGTTCGTGAGCCCGAACCCCACTCTCGACTCCCTTACGGTACTGCCGAGCCTGCTCCCGGAGCGGTCATGTTTCGCATTGTCTAATTCTGGCAATGTGCTCACTGTCACGTCACGTGCATTCGCACCAAACATCAGCGAATTCGTGGTTCGATTCGACGAAACTGAGCTCCGCACAGTGATGGTGTGGGGTCAGGTGTGTCGCCCCGCCTGTGTGGCTCCCGGAATCCTGGCCTCAGCCATCTCCAGCAGTTCACGTCGGGAATCACCTGTAGCTGCGGAAACGACGGTGCGTGCCATGGCAAATAGCGCCGTGAATGACGGCCTCCTCTGCTGCCTCGGACACCGAATCGACTGCACTACTTTCCCAAGGCCACCACAGCACCGAGCGTTGCAGCCGCGATGATGCTGTGCCCGCACGCATGACCAACCCGCCAGGCTGGTCGACCAGGAGTTCCGCGTGACGGTTCTGGGCGGCTGGCCTGACGAGTAACTCGCGTCAGTTCTGCAGGCGTACTGAGTAGCCGGCGCGGTCGAAGGCCGTCAGAAGTTCCGCCTTGTTGTCCGGACCACGCGTCTCGACGGTGAGGAAGACTTCCACTTCGTCGAGTGCAAGTTCGCCACCGGTACGGGAGTGGATGACGTCGACCACGCTGGCACCATTTGCCCGAACCACTTCGAGCAGTGAGAC
>NZ_JBHUUU010000032.1:0-12330 GCF_042670865.1 Rhodococcus sp. NPDC057135 | reverse complement strand
TCGAAATTTGGTCAGGCACTTCGTACAACCTCGTGTCACTCGCTGTGAAGCGGGAGTCGGTGTCCGTGTCGCTCTGACTTGGAATAAGTTACGCGTCCGCTGAAGTCTTTGACAAATCCTCAGGTCAGGGACTCGAGGTTGCCCGTTTCCCCAGCTAGATCCCCTACGGCGACCCAACTTCGTCGATTCGGGCAACATGTGACGCCGGACACCACGGCTCGTTGGCCAACCGTCGCGGACTCACACCACCTGGACACGGATCCCCGCGGCCTCGAACAACGTGACCTGCTGTGCGTCTACCGCAGCATCGGTGACCAGCACAGCCCCCGGCGGTATCGGCGCCCACGCATGGAAAGGACGTTCGCCGAGTTTGGCGGAGTGCGCGAGTATGTAGACCTCGCCGGCACGTTCGATCATCATTTCCTTGAGCCGGGTCTGATCGAGCTCAGCTTCACAAATGCCCAGGTCAGCGGTAACTGCGTCCGCTCCGAGGAATGCCTTGTCGAACGACACCCTCTGCAACGACGCCTCGGCGAGTGGTCCGACAAATCCTTGGCTGAGCGGCCTCAACGTCCCGCCGAGACATTCGACTCGGACACCATCAGCGTCGGCTAACGCCTCGAGCGCCGTCAGCCCTGCAGCGATCACCGTCAAATTCGTCACGTGACGTAAGAACTCGCCCATCGCGCCCACCGTGGTGCCTGCATCCAGGAGCACAGTTTCTCCGGGCCGAACCTGCTCGGCAGCCCACTCTGCAATCCCCCGTTTGGCGTCGAACCCCTCCATCGCTCTCTGACGCAGAGATGATTCCGGATGGGGATTGATTGCAATTGCCCCGCCATACGTGCGTGCGATGAGTCCCTGAGCAGTCAACTGACTCAGGTCTCGACGGATTGTCGACGCGGTGACCCCGAACTGAGCCGAGAGGTCCTCGACGCTGGCCAGACCACTCGTGCGCGCAAGTCTCGCGATTTCAGACCGCCGCGCCTCCGACTCCCGGATGGCCATCGCTCCTCCCCCCTACGAACTCTGGTGCTTAGTTGGAAACGAATGTGCTGGTTGCCAATTCGGCCGCCTGCCGCAGCGCTTCGACCATACTACCGGCCTCGGCGATGCCCTTACCTGCAATATCGAATGCGGTTCCATGATCGACGGAGGTTCGTATGACCGGCAAGCCCACAGTGATGTTGACCCCGGCCTCGATTCCGAGGACCTTGACCGGGCCGTGGCCCTGATCGTGATACATCGCGACGATCAAGTCGTAGTCACCACGGCCGGCCAGGAAGAACGCGGTATCCGCCGGCAGAGGACCGTGGACGTCGATTCCTTCTGCCTTCAACAGTTCAACGGCAGGAATGATCTTCTTCTCTTCCTCCCCGTAGCCGAAGAGCCCATTCTCCCCTGCGTGCGGGTTGATCCCGCAGACGCCGATCTTCGGAGCCGGATTTCCGGTGCGCACCAACGCTTCATGACCTCGACGAATGGTCCGCTCGACCAGACCCGGTTCGATCCTGGCGACCGCGTCGAGCAGTCCGATGTGTGTAGTCACGTGAATGACCTTGAGCTTGGGCGTCGACAACATCATCGACACCTCCTCGGTACCGGTCAGGTGCGCAAGCAATTCCGTGTGACCAGGGAAGATGTGCCCTGCCGCATGCAGCGCTTCCTTGTTGAGCGGCGCGGTGCAGATCGACTGAACTTCACCGCGAACAGCGAGTTCGCTTGCAACGCGGATGTACTGATAGGCCGCATCTCCCGCGACTGCCGACAGTTCACCCCACGCGAGATCCTCAGGTAGCAAGTCCAGATCGATGACGTTGATCCGTCCATCGATGAATTCAGCATCCTTGATCTCCTCGACGGCGATCACGTCGACGTCGATTCCGAGAACCTCGGCGGCCAGACGCAGGCGCTTCGCGTCGCCGACAACGACCGGGCGGCAACGCTTTCTCGTTTCGTCGTCGAGGAGTGCGGGGATGATCACTTCCGGCCCGACGCCGGCGCCGTCACCCATCGTGACAGCGATCAGCGGCAGTGGGGTGGTTTCGATTGGCATGGGATTGACCTCGTTGTCTGAAGGTTTCACTGAAGGTGGATTATCCGGAGCGGCAACCGAAGTGGGGTGCGCGAGAAACTCCGTTATGGAGCAAAGACTGTGTACATCCCCGAAACTTCCTGGCCGCGTGACGATGTACCGACCGGTGTGATCGACGGAAAGAACAGCGCCGTGTTCGATTTCGTGGACCGGTGACAGATTGTCGATCCGCAGGCGGTCGAGAACGCTGCGCGCGGTTTCGCCACCGGTGAGGACCAAGTCAATCGGGTGTTCGTCGCCGGCGAAGCCCGCATCGACGGCACCGATCAGCTCCGCGAGCGCCGAAGCAAGATGGACGGAATCTGACGGCACAACTGGTCCACTCAGCGAGACCACCACGCTCCCGTGCTCCAATGCATTCAGAATCGACATCGGATCGACTGAATGTGCCAGGAGTTCAGCACTGTTCACCTCGATGTGGCGCGTACCTCCGTCGCGAAGCAACGCCACCTGGTCCCCCGCCGATACATCCGCCGTCCCCACAACCACCAAAGTGCATCGAGAATCACGAAGAGATGGACGCACGATTGGTGACTGCACTGTCCTTCTTCGAGCAACTGCCGCTGCGAGCGCGGATGTTCCTACCAGACGAGCCTGCGGAATCTGCTGCGCTGCAGCCACAATCAGATCAAGGTCACCTTCGGTCTCGACGTCGCAGATCACCACCGACCCGCCCTCCGAGGTCGATGAAAGAACCTGGCCCAATCGTTCGGAACGAATGTCGGCCAGCGACACGCCAGAAGTGATTGCCGACGAGCCGAGCGCCTCTGCAATCGATCGAGGCGGTGGCATCAACTCTGCGCGCCACAAGTCGGTGGCGTGCAGAGCAACCCCCTCGACGAACACCACCCCGCCGCGCACCGTGCGCCCCTGCCTTGGCAATCCGGCGGCGACGATGACCGGAGATCCGTCACGGGAGAGTTCCGCAACCTCCGCGGCCACGTTGCCTCTGAGTAGCGAATCGATCTTCTTCACGATTTCGGAGCCTGCGGACGATTGCAGGACTGATCTCACGTCACGAGAAGCACTGGCGGGGTCGGATCGTCGTGAGTGCAAATCAAAAACTGTCACACCCGATTCATCGGGCTCTCCTGGACCGAGTCGAAGCGATATTCCGGAACTTCGAAGCAGAAATCCTGCGGCCGACTCCGCAGCTCCGGAAAGATCATCAGCGATGATTACCAGCGGTTTCATCGAATTCCTCGACCCCCTTTCGGTCTGAATCGAGTATGCACAGCATCGCAATCGATGCGCGAAGTACGCAATTGAAGTTACGGGACTTGCGCGAACTGCGCAACAGTGCAATTGTGAGCTGAGTTACAAGCGAGAGCCCGAGACGATTGTTCACCAACAGTCCGCTCGGAGAGTCGCCCCCACGCTGCCCCGTCAGGATCGAAAGGTCACCGATGACCAATACTCGTTTGCGAACACCACAGCTCTCCCGGCGATCCTTTCTGCAGTTCACCGGGCTGATCGGTGGCGCAACGCTTCTGGGCTCAACCGCGGCTTGCGCCGGCCCCACCGGGAAGCCGACGCAGGACACACTGGTGCTCGGACTCAACCGTTCACTCGTCAGCCTCGACAACAAGCTCAACCAGTTCGACGCAGCAGTCACGGCGCAACGTGGTGTCAGGCAAGGGCTCACCCGTATCGGCGACAATCTCACGCCGCAGCTCGTTCTCGCCGACAGGTTCGAATCGACCGGCCCCACCGAGTGGACGGTTCGACTCCGCGAGGGCATCCGTTACTCCGACGGCACACCCGTGCAGATCGACGACGTAGCTACCGCCATGCAGATGTACCAACAGGTCAGTGGATCGTTTGTCGCTCCGCAGTTCCCAGAGTGGCCGACGGTGGTTCCGATCGACGAGCGCACATTCATCCTCCGAACCAACTCCCCTGTACCTGTTCTGGACTCACTCATGTCCAACATCTTGATCACCCCGGCCGCGGCCAACGAACCTAACGAGCTGCAGAGCGGAATCGGGTCGGGACCGTTCATCGTCAGCGAATCGAACCGAGGCACAGGCGATTACACGCTTGTCGCCAATGACAATTACTGGGGACCCGCTCCCGGCGTTCGCCGTGTCCAGGTCCGCTTCATTCCCGAAGAGGCCGGCCGCGTCGTCGCTCTTCGGAGCGGGGAGGTCGACGTCATCGATTCGATCAGTCCGGATTCCGCCGAACAACTCGCCGACTTACCCGGCGTCCGGGTGGACACCGTGCCGAGCACGCGCATCAACCAGTTGTTCTTCAACTTCCGCAAGCCCGCCGATCACCCACTGTCCAATCCGCGTGTTCGCGAGGCACTGACCTACGCCATCGACGGCGAGTCGCTCGCCCGGGACGTACTGATCGGGTCCGCGGTGCCCGCCACCGGTCCAGCCCCGTCCACCTTGGATGGAGCTGTGAAAACCGGCACCTACCAATATGATCCGCAGAGGGCCCGGCAGATGCTCGACGCCGAGGGCGCAGACGACCTCGAACTCACCTTCATCTGGGAAACCGGGGAGTTCACCAACGACGTCTCGGTGATGGAATCGGTGCTCGAGATGATGAAGGCAGTCGGAGTGCGCGTCAAACTCCAGCAGTTCGAACCGGGCGGAGACATCTCGTCGTGGCGCCAGGGAAAGACCGGAGACTGGGATGTCCTCGGCAACGGTTACGGAAATCAGACCGGCCTCGCCTTGACCACCCTTCAAGGGATGTACGCGGGCACGGCGGAGAAGGAAGCAACTCGCGATACCTATCACGGGTACGTCTTCCCCGAAATCACCGCGAAGATCCAAGCCGCATCCAGCGAACCGGACCCGACCAAGCGCGCTGCTCTCCTCGATGCAGCGCAGCAGGACATCTGGGAGACCTGGCCTTGCTTGTGGAGCTTCGTACCGAACGCCCTCCTTGCGAAACGCACTCGTGTTCAGAATGTTTCACTGACCCCCATCAACTCCTACGACCTCGGCGCCGTCCGATTGGAGGCCTGAGGCGATGACTCTCACCGCTCCGAAACCGCACACGTCACTTGGAATCTCCCCGGGTCGTCGTACAAAGATGAACCCGACCGTCAAATACGTGCTAAAACGTCTGGCACAGAGCGCACTGACGATCTTCCTCACGCTCACAACAGTGTTCGTGCTGATCCGGATGGCACCGGGCGATCCTGCCTACGCCTTGGCCGGCCCGTTGGCCAGTACAGAAGATCTCGCACAGATCCGTGCTGACATGGGCTTGGACAAGTCGGTGTTCTCCCAGTACCTGATCTACCTGTGGGATCTCCTTCACCTGAATCTCGGGACGTCGTACTCGTTCCAGGCGCCGGCCATGGACGTCGTCCTCGGCAGACTTCCGTACACCATCACGTTGGCCGTCAGCTCCATTCTGTTGACCGCTGTACTTTCGATTCCGTTGGGCGTGTGGATGGCCCGCCACGCGGACACCCGCCGCGAACTCGGTGCGAACGTCGTGGCCGTCGGCGGACAGTCCATGCCGGAGTTCTGGAGCGGCCTGATGCTGGTGACGATCTTCGCGGTCCTCATCCCGGTACTACCTGCCGCCGGATTCACCACGTGGCCGTCGTTGATCCTGCCCACCGTAACTATCGCCATCCTTCAGATCGCGTTGATCTCCCGGATGGTTCGTCGCGAAATGGTCACGGCTTTCGCTTCGCCGTACATCACCGTCGCACGCTCTCGCGGGGTATCCGAACGCGAACTCACCTGGCGATATGCGATGCGTAACTCGGCAATTCCCATCGTCACCGCGCTGGGCACCAGATTCGCCGGAATGCTGAACGGCGTTGTGGTGGTCGAGGTCGTGTTCGCCTGGCCAGGTGTCGGCTCCCTGGTGGTACGCGCGCTCGAGACACGCGACTACCCCCTTATCCAGGCCACCGTGCTTGTCACTGCAGTTCTCGCCGTGCTCGTACAACTGGCAGTGGACCTCCTCTATCCCCTCCTGGATCCACGCGTGCGACTCGGAAAGGGCGCCAACTGATGACTACGGTCTTGGAACCTCCCACAACCCCACGCTCCAGCGCGGTCACAGAGGCAGACTTCGCACGCGCTGGAGCCACACGTCGTAAACGAGACAGCCGGGTCAAGATCTGGGCCGGCGCGATCTGCGCGCTGCTGGTGATTCTTCCCGTTGCATTGGCCGGGCTGCTCCCCCTGGCAGATCCGAACCAGACCAATCTGAGCAGTCGGCGGCTACCGCCGCTCACCGACGGCCATCTGTTCGGCACCGATCAGTTGGGACGAGATCTCCTCTCCCGAATCCTGCACGGCGGCCAAGTATCTTTGACAATCGGCATTCTCGCCGTGATCGTCTCCGGTGTCATCGGCATCGTCGCCGGATCCGCCGCGGGGTACTTCGGCGGCTGGGTCGACACCGTGATCTCTCGCCTTCTCGAGGCGCAGCTCTCTCTGCCTCTGCTCATGATGTTGCTTCTCGTCGTTGCCCTTTTCGGCCCGTCCATTCCCGTGATCACGTTCGTCATCGCGATCGCGCAGTGGCCCGAAGTTGCGCGACTGACACGCTCGCTGGTACTCGTGGAACGCGAAAAGCCCTATGTCGCAGCGGCTAGAGTGCTCGGGCTTACCCGCATGGCCATCCTGCTTCGTCACGTCATTCCGAACATCGTCAAGCAGGCATCGCTCGTCGTCCTGCTTCTGCTCGCTCAGGCCGTTCTGTTGGAAAGTTCCTTGAGCTACCTCGGCGCCGGCCCTCAACGTCCGTTTGCGACCTGGGGCCGAATCATCGCCGACGGACAGGACTACATCACGACGTCGTGGTGGATAGTCACGTTGACCGGTCTGATGATCGTGCTGCTCGTGATCGGAGTAAACCTGCTCGGCGACGGCCTACGTGATCGACCGGCAGGGTCGAAGCGACTGGGCGCAAGCCTGTTCGGGCGTGGCAGCGCCCAGAAAGCGAAGGGTTGAGTCATGGGCAATCTACTTCGGGTCGACGACCTCCAGATCGAACTCGTCACTGCAACGGGAGTCATCCGGGCCGTCGACGGCGTCTCCTTCTGTATCGACGCAGGCGAAACCGTCACCATCATCGGTGAATCCGGCTCGGGCAAGTCGACAACCGCCATGGGTATCCTCGGGCTCTTGCCGGACGATCTTGCCGTTCTCTCCGGGAGAGCTGAATTCAAAGGCCAGGACATTCTCGGAAAAACGAAGATCTTGAACGAGATTCGTGGAAGACACATCGCCCTGATCCCCCAGGACCCGATGACAGCACTGAGTCCGGTCCACACCATCGGAAGCCAAATCCGAGAAGCAGTACGGCACAGTGGGATTACGACCAAGAAACAACAGGTCGATCGAGCCGTCGAACTACTCGAGCAGGTACGCATTCCCTACCCGGAGCAGCAACTCGACAAGTATCCGCACCAACTGTCAGGCGGAATGTTGCAGCGCGTCCTGATCGCCGGAGCTCTTGCCGCCGGCCCCGAACTCATCATCGCCGACGAGCCCACCAGTGCACTGGACGTCACAGTCCAGGCCGGCATCTTGGACCTGTTGCTCGAGTTGCAGGAACGGACCGGGATCGGAATGCTGGTCATCACTCATGATCTCGGAGTTGCGCGGCTGGTCTCGGATCGGATCTACGTCATGAAGGACGGCCGTTTCGTCGAGACCGGCGGAGCCGAGGACCTCGTCAACAAGCCACAAAGCGCTTACACACAAAAGCTTCTCGACGCTATTCCTCACCTCGGCCCTTGGGATGGCGATCCGGCCACCAAGTCCGAGCCGACACAGATCGGAGCCTCGGCATGAGCCCCCACGAAACACCACTTCTTGCCGTCGAAGATCTCGTGGTCGAGTATCCGGTGCCCGACGGAGTCTTCCGAGCGGTCGACACAGTGAGTTTCTCGGTGGAAAAGGGCAAGACCCTGGCCATCGTCGGCGAATCCGGATGTGGCAAATCGACAATTGCCCGTTCGATCGTTCGGCTCCTGACCCCGACCAGCGGACGCATCCTCGTCGACGGCGTTGACATCGCGCAGATGTCCGAGAAGTCGCTGCGCCCCTTTCGCTCTCGCGTGCAGATGGTGTTCCAAGACCCGTACGGATCACTGGACCCCCATCTCACTGCCGAGGACATCATCGGAGAACCACTCCGCCTCAAAGGCGTTCGAAGCAAGTCAGAACGCGCCAAGGCAGCAGCAGTACTCGTCGATCGCGTTGGCCTGCCAACCTCGGCACTACACCGGCGTCCGGCAGAGTTCTCCGGCGGCCAACGTCAGCGCATCGGAATCGCCCGGGCACTGGCCAGCGGACCCGAACTGTTGGTGTGCGACGAAGCCACCAGCGCCCTGGATGTTTCAGTCCAAGCGCAGGTGCTCGAACTGCTGCGAGAGATCCAGTCCGATACGGGGTTGACGTACGTTTTCATCTCACACAACTTGGGAGTGGTGCGCGAGATCAGCGAGACGGTGGTTGTGATGTCCAAGGGCACCATCGTCGAAAGCGGTTCCACAGAAACAGTTCTCGCCAGCCCACGCGAGCCGTACACCCGCGCACTACGTGGTGCGGCCCTCGACCCCACCACGATGGTCGGGATCAAACCACGCCACGTAGTGGCCGCACTGTCCAAGAACTTGCTGGCCAAGCAGATCGAATCACGAGGAGTTGCCTGATGACCGCCCCACTGGAGCTACCAAAACTGGTGCTGGGCACCATGACCTTCGGGGATACCGTCGACGCTGCGGGTGCGGGCGCGATGCTCGACGCCGCACTCGACGCCGGTATCTCTCACATCGACACGGCCAACGGCTATGCGGGCGGCGAGTCCGAGCGAATGCTGGCAAAACTGCTCCACGGCCGACGCGATTCCATCACTCTGGCCACAAAAGCAGGAATGCCACACCCCGATGCCGGCGACAACAGCCCACTCTCGGCAAAGGGGCTACGGGCAAGTGTCGATGCAAGCCTTCGGCGGCTCGACACCGATTACATCGACCTGTTCTACCTTCACCAGCCGGACCGAACCGTCACACTGACCGAAACGCTCACGACCGTCGCAGAACTGGTTGCAGAGGGCAAGATTCGCACACTCGGCGTTTCCAACTTCGCAGCCTGGCAGATCAGCGAAATCAACTACACCGCAGACACAGTCGGCGCTCCACGGCCGATCGTCGCACAACAGCTCTACAACTTGCTTGCCCGTCGCATCGAAGAAGAGTACGCAGAATTCGCGGAAGTCACCGGACTGACCACAATGGTCTACAACCCACTCGGCGGTGGACTGTTGACCGGGCGTCACACTTTCGAGGAAAGCCCCTCAGGCGGCCGATTCGGCGACTCCCGCCTTGCGTCGATGTACAAGGAGCGGTACTGGAACACGCAGATATTCGACGCGATCGCTCAGCTGACGGCGATCGCAGAGCAATCGGGTATCTCCATGACCGAGCTTGCGTTGCGCTGGCTGGTCAGCAAACCCGCAACTGGGTCCGTGCTACTCGGAGGATCCAAAGTCGCACACCTCGAATCCAATATCGCCGCCATCGGGCGAGGACCACTGGACGCCTCGATCATCGAAGAGTGTGACCTCGTCGGTTCCGCGCTGCGTGGCCCTATGCCCAACTACAACCGCTGAAACACCCGACCTTCACCAGGAGAGCTCTCCGCTATGTCAGCACAAGAATTCGCCGCACGCATCCGAGGACGCGAACGCATTCTCGGATACTGGTCCGTCATCGACAGTCCGATCTCCACCGAGTGGATCGCGCATGTCGGCTGGGACTACATCGCTCTCGACATGCAGCACGGATTGATCGGCTATTCGGGGATGGTCGCCGGACTCACCGCAATCGACTCGTCACCGTCCACCGTCGGGATGGTGCGCGTCGAGGCGAACAACCCGACGCCTGTCGGACGAGCACTCGACGCGGGCGCTGTCGGCGTCATCGTTCCACTGATCAACAACGCCGAAGAGGCCGCGGCCGCTGTGGCAGCCGCCAAGTATCCGCCATTCGGCATCCGCTCTTACGGGCCCATGCGCTCGCAACTCCGTATCGGCCCCGTTCCCGCCGACGCGAACCGCGACACTGTTGTCTTCGCGATGATCGAAACCCCACAAGGCCTGCAGAACGTCGAAGAGATCTGTGCTGTAACCGGATTGGACGGCGTGTACGTCGGACCGTCCGATCTACGAATCGCCGTCGGCGGTAAGCATTCCAACGATCCAGACGTCTCCGAGGAATTCGAAGCCGCGCTCACCCGGGTGCGCGAAGCTGCCGCCGCCTGCGGGGTGGCTGCCGGGATCCACACACCTACCGGTCAGGTTGCAGCACAACGCCTCGCAGAGGGTTACACCTTCGCGACCGTAGCCTCGGACCTGACGCATCTGGCGAATGTCTCGGCTCAGCATCTGGATGCAGCCAAGTCCTGATCCGCGTACAAAAATGGCGATGCTCCCGTACTTGGTACGGGAGCATCGCCATTCTCGAACGACTAACGCTGAATTGCCTTGATCTCGAGGAACTCTTCGAGCCCGAACGTGCCTGCCTCGCGTCCGACACCCGACTGCTTGTATCCACCGAACGGCGCATTGGTGTTGAACGCACCGCCGTTCACCTCGACCTGACCGGCCCGCAGCTGCCGTGCGACGCGATCCGCGCGATCGGGGTCACCTGACCAGACTCCGCCGGCCAAACCGTATTCGGTCCCGTTGGCTATCCGCACTGCGTCGGCCTCGTCCTTGTAACCCATGATCGAAAGGACCGGTCCGAAGATCTCCTCGCGCGCAATGGTCATATCCTCGGTCACGTTCGCGAACACCGTCGGCCCGACGAAATACCCACTGGCCAATCCGGTTTCGCGACCGTCGACAACCGCGGTAGCGCCCTCGGCTACACCCTTCTCGATGTATCCGCGAACGCGTCCCAGCTGATTCGCGTTCACCAGCGGTCCGAGCACCGAAGTCGGCTGAGTCGGATCACCTACCTGGAAATGAGCGGCCACCGCAGCAGCAATTGCCGCTGCCTCGTCCACCTTCTCCGCGGGAACCAACATACGCGTCAGCGCCGAACAGGTCTGGCCCGAATTGATGAAGCACTTTGCGACGCCATCCGTGACAGCTTTTTCGAGGTCGGCGTCGTCGAGAATGACGTTCGCGGACTTGCCTCCCAGTTCAAGCGAGACCTTCTTGATGGTGTCCGCAGCCACGATGGCCACTCGCTTGCCGGCCCGAGTCGATCCGGTGAAGGAGACCATGTCGACCTCGGGGTGGCCGGCGATGGCTTCACCCACTACCGGGCCGTATCCGCTCACCAGGTTGAATACACCTGCAGGCAAACCGATTTCGTCGAAGATGTCAGCGAGAGCGTACGTGATGAGAGGCGCAACCTCGGTAGGCTTGAGAACCACGGTGCAGCCTGCGGCTAGTGCGCCGCCAACCTTCAAGACAACTTGATGGAGCGGGAAATTCCACGGAGTGATTGCGCCGACAACACCCGCCGGTTCGCGAACGATCAGCGAATTCCCGACCTCGTGTGCGTCGAAATCATAAGTGCGGGCCAATTCAGCAAAAGCATTCAAATTCGCCAGCGGCATTCCGATTTGTACGGGCTTGGCGAATCCGATCGGCATGCCCATATCCTGCGAAACCAGCGCCGCAAGATCATCGGTACGTTCGGCAATAATCGCAGCAGCTTTGGAAAGATATTCGGCGCGCTCGCCGCCCGATAGTGCAGACCAAGCGGGGAAAGCCTTTCGTGCTGCCTTCGCGGCCGCGTCGACATCTTCGACGGTGCCCTCGGCGACAGTTCCTATCAGCTCTTCCGTAGCCGGATTGAGAACGTCGATCCGACCGCTGCCAGTGGATTCGATCCAGGCGCCATCAACATAGATTTTGGTGCGGTCGAGAATATCGGTCATCGAAGCCTCCGTAGTCAGCACGCGTGCACAGGTGAGGTGGGCCCGATCACACGGGGCCCTCTTCCGAGCCTAGCCACGCTCGACGGGTTCCGTGGCAGGTTGGTGGAGCGATTGGCGCTCGACTGACGAGACTTGCGGTGGGCGCACGCTTTTCAGTGATCGTGTGAACGGTACGTTCATCTCGCTGGAGGCGACGGAAGTGCCGTTCGCTCGAAGACGGGGGCGGTTTGGGGGATGGTTTGGGGATGGTGTGGGGGTGTTTTGGGTACGAGAAAGCCCCCCAACCACGAATGGTTGGGGGGCTTGTCGTTAAATTGTGTTCGGCGGTGTCCTACTCTCCCACAC
>NZ_JBHUUU010000031.1:0-19695 GCF_042670865.1 Rhodococcus sp. NPDC057135 | reverse complement strand
CCGACCATCCAACACATCCACCAACGTCAAACCCCCCACCACCACCCCCACACCATCACAACCACCCACCACAAACCCACGCTCACCCGCAACAAGGATCTCCGCATCACCAACCGGCGCAGTAGGATTCGCCACGACCGACCTCAGTAGGCGGGCGAACCGCTCCCCGAACTCCGTAACCGTGCCGGCCTCGAAGATGTCCGAGGCATAGGTGAAGGCTGCATCGAAGCCGGCGGGAATGCCGTCCTGACCGCGCCGTTCGGAGAGCGCCAACTGCAAGTCGAATTTTGCGACACCGATATCCACCGGGATCGCATCGACAACGAGTCCTGGCAGTTCGAGATGGGGGTGGGTGATGTTCTGAAACTCCAACAGAACTTGGAAGAGGGGTGAATGCGACGTCGAACGTTCCGGCGCAATCGCGTCGACAACGCTCTCGAACGGCACCTCGGTATGCCCGAACGCTGCCAGATCCACTTCGCGAGTCCGGGCAAGAATGTCCTCGAAAGTCGCGGCAGTATCAATGGCGGTTCGCAAGACCACCGTGTTGACGAACATCCCGACCAGATCGTCGAGCGCTTGCTCAGCGCGCCCTCCCACCGGAGTGCCGATTGCTATGTCGGCCGAGTCGCTCAGTCGCGCCAACAGCACCGCCAACACCGCGTGCAGCACCATGAAGGGAGTTGCGTTGACGCGCCGCGCGAGATCGAGAAGGTCACTGTGCACGTCCGCGGGCACCGAGAATCGGACCGCTTCACCGCGCATGGACCGTTCGGCCGGTCTCGGTCGATCCAGCGGAAGGTCGATCACGTCAGTCAGTCCGGACAGGGTCGATGTCCAATAGTCCAACTGCTTCGACGCGAGAGTGTCCGGATCGGCGTCACCTCCGAGTAACTCGACCTGCCATTGGCTGTAGTCGGCGTACTGGACGGGCAACGGGGGCCAGCCCGGTATCTGATTCGCTGCTCTCGCTTCGTAGGCGCGGGCCAGGTCGCGGGCGAGCGGCTCGAGGGATGCTCCATCCGCCGAAATATGGTGAACAACCAGCACGAGCACATGTTCGTCCGGAGCGATCCGAAAGAGAGTGCCGCGAAGGGGCACGTCCACACTCACGTCGAATCCCTGTCGAGCGAGTTCGGCAATCCGCTCGTCCAGTTCTTCCTCGTCCGCTGCTTCCTCGTCCCACGACATCTGCGACATCACGCGCTCCGGGGGAACTACGACCTGCAGTGGGCCGTCCACCGAGGCGGGGTAGACGGTTCGAAGCGATTCATGACGATCGACGACATCTCCCACTGCGGCCCGCAGCGCAGCGGCATCCAATGCTCCTGCGAGTCGAACCGCCATGGGAATGTTGTAGGCCGGGGACGACGTGTCGAACTGGTTGACAAACCACAGGCGTTGTTGCGCCAGGGACACCGGCACTGTGTCCGGACGCGAATGTCTCTGCAAGAGAGGACGCCTCGATCGAGAATGATCGGGGCCGGATGCCTTCGCGTCACGCACTTTCACCGCCAGTGATTCGACTGTCGGTGCCTCGAACAATGCTCGCACCCCGAAATCGACTGCGGCACCGGAGTTGACACGCGCGATCAGCCTCGTCGCAACCAGCGAGTTCCCACCAAGATCGAAGAAGTTGTCACCGATGCCGACCTTCGCGACACCCAGGACGTCAGCAAAGATCTCGGCCAGCAAGTTCTCTTCGGCGCTCACAGGTGGCCTGAACTCGACCGATCGACCGATCAACTGCGGTGCAGGTAATGCCCCACGATCAACCTTTCCCGACGGACTGATCGGCAACTCGTCGAGAAGAACAAACGCTGCGGGCACCATGTACGACGGCATGCGGTCCGCGACGTACTGCGTCAACTCGGCCGTCGACAGCGCACTCCCGCCGATAGGCACGACGTACGCGACGATCATCGTGGCGCCGGAGGGAGCGGCACTCGCCACGGTAACTGCATTCTCGACCTGCGGGCACGACTGTACGACGGTGTCGATTTCCCCGAGCTCGATCCGGAATCCACGAACCTTCACCTGGAAGTCGCTACGACCGACATACTCGAGCGCACGGCCGCGCCGGACGCGAACCAAGTCCCCCGTTCGGTACATCCGCTGCCCGGTGGGTCCGAAAGGGTTGGCCACGAATCGTTCTGCCGTCAAGGCGCGCTTTCGGTGATAGCCACGCGCGAGCGCTTCACCCGAGATGTACAACTCCCCCGCGACACCGTCGGGAACGGGGCGCAATCGCGGATCGAGCACGATCTCGTGGAATCCACGGAGCGGTCCACCTACGGTGATTGTCTCCGACGACGCCAACGGTTCGCTGATGTTCGACATCACAGTGGCCTCGGTCGGACCGTAGGCGTTGCACAGTCTCCGACCCGGAGCCCACCGCTGTACGAGTTCCGGTGGGCACGCCTCCCCACCGAACACGAGATTGCCGAAGTCCGAAAGACCATCGGGTGACACTGTTCCTAGCGCCGCGGTCGTGACAAAACCATGCGTGATCTGCTCGGAGCCGAGGAATCGGGACAGCTCGTCCCCACCGAAGATGGTGCTCGGGGCGATCACCATGGCCGCTCCGGCACCGAAGGCCAGCAGATATTCGAAGATGGAGGCGTCGAAACTCGGCGTCGAGAAGTGCAGCGTACGGGAGTTCTGCGTCGCACCGAACCTCGAACGCTGCTCGCCGGCAAGATCTTCCAGACCACGATGGGAGACAATCACTCCCTTGGGGAGGCCGGTCGAACCCGAGGTGTAGATCACGTACGCCGGATTGTCGGGCCGGAGTGGGTACATCCGATCGATGTCGGAGACGGAGCGCCCGGGCAACTGTGCGCAGTGGGCACGGAACTCAGGGTCGTCCATCGCCATCCACGGAACCGAATCCGGTAACCGGTGGAGTTCCGAAACGACCGTCAGTCCCAGCGTGGCGCCGGAATCGGTCAACATGTAACGAACACGTTCAGACGGATAAGTCGGATCCACGGGCACAAATGCCGCACCCGCCTTGGCCACCGCCAACATGGCGACAACTGATTCGATCGAGCGCGTCAACCCCAGCGCCACAAGGTTTTCCGGACCAATTCCGCGGGCAATCAACATTCGAGCCATTCGACTGGAATCCTCGTCGACTTCTCGATACGACAACTCGTCACCGAGATACGAGAGAGCTACGCGGTCGGGATGTTGCCGCGCCGCGCCGTCGAACAAGTCGGCGAGGGTGCGATGCGAAGTGCGAGGGCCACTGCGGTCAGGCCGTGTCGCGGATCGTTCGTCCTCCGACAGGATGTCGATGTCGCCGATCACGACCGGCGGACCCGTGGTGAGGGATTCCAGGATGTGCGCGAACCGTAAACCCAGACCACGTACCGTTTCGGGATCGAACAGATCGGTAGCGAACTCGAGCACCACCGTTATTCCGGACGGTTCACCCTCCGCGTCGAAATTTTCCACCGCACATACGCCGAGGTCGAAACGGCCAACGTCACGAGGTCGCTCGTCGGTGCTGCCGACGCACTCGAACGTCACCTGAACGACCGGTGCATACGCGGGCACATCTTCCACGCCGAGCGCCTGCGCCACCTGCTCGAGCCGTATCTCACTGTGCAGCAGCGCATTACTGCGAGCCTCGGAGACGCTGTGCAGGAGCGTCGTGAACGGCATCTCCAGATCGATGCGATTGCGGACGGCCACCAGGTTCGCGCCGAATCCCGTCGGCGCACCGATCACCACGTCCGAAGCTCCGGACAACCGGCTCACCAGGAGCGCAAAGCCTGCGTGTAAGACCGCACGTGTGTCCGTCACGAGATCACTCGCCGTGGCGGTGATCCGAGTGTGAGTGTCGGCGCCGACCCGAACGTCGACCTGTCCGCTTTGCAGCGATTGCGCTGCCGGCCGGGGTCTATCGGACGGAAGTTGCAGCAGTTCAGGTGCCCCGGCGAGCTGATGTCTCCAATACGCGAGTTGCCGATCTTCGCGGCGTCGTCGCACACCCTCGCGCGCAGTCAGGTCGTGAACTGCCGAGAGTTCGGCACCGGGATCGGCCGCGATCAGCTCTTCCACTAACTCGAGGAAATTCCGGTGGTGATCGCGCAAACCCGCGACCTCGTACCGGTTCGGGTTCGCCCGAAAATCGACACGCAGCCTGTCGCCACTCGGGTAGACGTTGACCAGCAGATCCTCCACCGGACCGGACGTGACTATGTGGTACTCGCCCACCATCTCGCCCAGTTGAACCTCCTGGCGGAACAGCATGACGTTGACCATGGGGCCGGCAAACGAGTCTTCTTCCTCCACAACGCTCTTCACGCCCGCGTCCCGACGGATGTCGTCGAGGCTGCAGCGCTGATGTCGCAATGCACCCATGAGCTCACGCTGGACCCGCGCGACGAGTTCCCCGACGGTATCGACCCCGGCCGTCGCGATCACCAACGGTGCGACGCTGACCATCATTCCGCCCGAGTTGCGTAACAGCGCCGTTGTCCGCCCGGACATCGGAACATGGATATGGACAGTCTCTTTCGCGGTCAACCGCGAGAGGTACAGCGCGAGTGCAGCGATGACTGTTGCAGCTTGGTTCTCGGATTCGTCGAGTCGGGCACCGCCGAGGCGTGAGAGGAGAGCACTCTCGAGTGCGCTCTCGGGTTGTGCGGGCCCAGAGTCGTCCGCCAGGGTGGTTGATCCGGCGACGGCCGCGTTCCGCCCGGCCCAGTACTCACGGTCGGCAAGGAATCGATCGGACGTTCTGTATTGCACGTCGATGTCGTAGAGCGTGCGCAGCGGCGCGGCACGAGCAGGTTTCGGGTCCTTCTTCGCCACCGCGGCCGAGTACCGGTGCGCGATACGGTTCATGGTGGTCATGGCACCGAAACCGTCGAGCGCTACGTGATGAATGCGGCTGTACCACAGGTAGTGCAGGTCACCCACACACAGCACAGCCGTCTCGACGATTTCGTCGACTGCCAGGTCGAGTTGCGTCCGACAATCTCGGCGCATCCATTCGAGCGCAGTCTCGAACGGATCCTCGGTCCCGCGGAAGTCGACAAAACCGACCGAGATTTCGGCAGTCGCATCCACGTACTGCATCGGTTGACCGTCGACCTCGATCACTTTCAGCAAGGGAGATTGGAACTCGTGTGCAACCGCTCGCGTTTCCCGATCCAACAACTCGACGTCCAATGCGCCGCGCAACTCGACGTAATGCGCAATCAAAATCGGGACCTCAGGATCGAGTTGTTGTGCGAACCAGGTTGCCCGTTGCGCGGCCGAGAGCGGAAAGTGCGTCTCATCAGAAGTGTCAGTCCGTTTGACCTCGAAGGGTTTCACAGTGTCCCGCCCCGCACGGTCGCCGCGGCCGCCGAGTGCGTAGCCGCGTCCGAATCAACAGCGCGAGAGCAAGAGGCTGATCGCGCCTCTCAAGCAGTCGTACCCAGAATCGGCCAGCACAAGCAGCGATCCACCGGCCGATGTCGCATACGTTTCACTCGCGCTTTGCGTGCCCGAAATGCACTAAAAGTGTGAATGTGTCCCGTCACCTCGGTAATGTCCCACTCCTGGACGACTCGTCCCCCGAGGGGAGCAGGCGCATGGACATCACCACCGTTACCGACGTGATACGCCGACCACCGGATCACCCAGGGGAAGTGTGGCGTCCAGGTGACGCCTGGCTTGCCGGTGGAACCTGGCTGTTCTCCGCCGAACAACCCGACACACGTCGACTCGTCGACCTCACAGCACTCGGTTGGACACCACTGGACGTCGGCGCGACTCACTTCAGTGTCGGAGCTACGTGCACAGTTGCTGAACTGTATGCGTTTGTACCACCGGACAATTGGCGCGCAAGTCCACTTATTCGCGTCAGTTGCGAATACTTCCTCTCCTCGTTCAAGGTGTGGAATGCGGCCACCGTCGGCGGCAACATCTGCATGTCACTTCCCGCCGGACCGATGATCACGCTGGCGGTAGCACTCGAGGCCACGTTCACACTGTGGGCTACCGACGGGGGTGTCAGAACCGTCGACGCTTGCGACTTCGTGACCGGCGACCACCAGAACGTCCTGGAGCCGGGCGAAGTTCTTCGCAGCATCGAGTTCCCGGTGCACGCACTCACCAAACGGCACGCCCACCGCCGATTCAGCCTCACTCATCTCGGGCGATCGACGATCTTCATGATCGCGGTGCAGACTCCTGGCACGGACGACTTTCACCTGACCATCACTGCGGGCACAACGCATCCGATCCGGCTGACGTTCGACGCGATGCCAGACGAAGAATCTCTGCGACGAGCTGTCGACTCCATCCCGACCGAGAGCTGGTTCGACGATCCCAACGGAGCCCCCGACCACCGCCTTCATCTCGCTCGTCACTACGCCGACGAGCTGCGAATCGAACTGACGGGGAGCCTGTCATGAGCTACACGGTGAACGAACGAAAGTTCGACGAGGAACCGTTCCCCGGTCAGTGTCTGCGCACATTCCTTCGGCAACTGGGACACCACGGAGTGAAGAAGGGGTGCGACGGAGGTGATTGCGGGGCCTGCACTGTGTGGCTCGACGGCGCACCGATCCACAGTTGCATCACACCCGCGTTTCGCGCCGACGGTCACGACGTGACCACGATCGAGGGACTCGGCACGCCCGAAGATCTCCATCCGATTCAGCAGCAGTTCCGAGACGCACCCGGATTTCAGTGTGGGTTCTGCACCGCTGGGATGATCATGACCTCGGCGGCACTCACCGACGAGCAGAAAGAAGACTTGCCGCGAGCGCTCAAGGGAAACCTGTGCCGCTGCACCGGTTACCGATCCATCGAAGACGCTGTCAACGGTGTCAGCGCCATCGAGGTTGCCCTCCCCGGTCAAGCAGTCGGAACAAGCGTAGGCGCGCCGGCGGCGACCGAGGTGGTAACCGGACGCGCCGAGTACACGATGGACACCGAAATCGACGGCATGCTGCACCTGAAAGTGCTGCACTCGCCTCACGCCCATGCACGCATCGTGTCCATCGACACCACCGACGCTCTCGCTGTCCCTGGCGTGCATCGCGTCTACACCTGGAAAGACGTGCCGCGCAAGCTCTTCACCACGGCAATTCATACCGACCACCTTGTTGACCCGGACGACACGTACATCCTCGACAACGTCGTACGTTTCGTGGGCCAGCGTGTCGTCGCCGTACTCGCCGACTCCGTCGTCGCCGCGGAAGAAGGCCGCCGGAAGGTGAAAGTCGACTACGAGATTCTACCGGCTGTATTCGATCCGGAAGAGGCCATGGCCGACGGCGCTCCGGCCCTGCACGGGTCCGACGATCCCTTTGTCAGAGATCCCGAACGCAACATCCTGCTCGAAATTCACGGCCACGTCGGCGACGTCGACGCCGGTTTCGCGGAGGCCGACGTCATCCACGAAGGCACCTACTTCTCTCCGCGGGTTCAGCACGCACACCTCGAGACGCACGGATCGATCTCGTGGATGGAAAATGGCCGCCTCCACGTTCGCACAAGTTCGCAGTCTCCCTCGATCGCCAAGGTCAAACTTGCCCACCTCTTCGACCTCCGCCCGGATCAACTACGAGTGTTCTGCAAACGCGTGGGCGGCGGGTTCGGCGGAAAACAAGAAGTGATCAGCGAAGATCTGGTGGCGCTCGCCACCCTGGACACCGGCCGTCCCGTCTGCCTGGAATTCACCCGCGAAGAAGAGTTCACCACCGCGTCACCACGTCATCCGATGAAGCTGACAATCAAACTTGGTGCCAAGTCGGACGGCACCCTCACGGCCTTTCAGTACCGAAACATCTCGAACACCGGTGCGTACGGAAACCACGGCGGAGAGACACTCTTTGCCGGCGGCGCGGCAGTCTCGCTCTACCGCTGTGCGAACAAGAAGTTCGATGCGTATTCCGTGTACACGAACAATGTTCCGAGTGGCGCGTTGCGCGGATACGGGATGACTCAACCTGCCTTCGCAGTGGAATCGGCGATGACCGAGCTGGCCGTCGCGCTGGACATGGACCCGCTAGAGCTGCGTCGACGCAATATCGTGCGACCGGGCGATTCGCTGGTCGCACTCGAGGACGGCCCCGACGACGTGATCTTCACCGAAGACGGACTGGGGCAATGCATCGATCTGATCGACGCCGCATTGAACCGCCATCCGGCCCCACCCCTCGGAGACGATTGGCTTATCGGGACCGGTACCGCAAGTTCTCTACATGAGACAGCACCTCCCACCGAGCACATTTCCGAGGCCTGGCTCACTCTCGGCGAGGACTGTGTGTACGAACTTGCCATCGGCACAGTCGAATTCGGCGAGGGAACCTCTACCGCCCACGTGCAGATCGCCGCGCATCAGCTGGGCACCACACCCTCGCGCGTGCGAATCATTCAGTCGGACACCGACCGAACCGGTTTCGACACAGGCGCTTTCGCCAGCGCCGGGCTGTTTGTTGCCGGCAACGCCGTCCTTCGCGCGTCGAACGCGCTACGTGACCGACTGCTGGCCTTCGCGGCACACCACACCGGCGTCGCGATAGACCAATGCTCGATGGACGACGACAAGATCGTCTGCGGTAGCACTCGGGTAACACTGCAAGAGTTACTCGAGGCTGCACGCCCGCGCGGGATCCGATTCACCGAGGCTCGGAAGGCATACGGGTCTCCGCGCAGCGTGGTGTCCAATACCCATGGCTTCAGGATTGCCGTCCACCGCATCACCGGTGAGATTCGCATTCTCTACAGCGTCCAAGCCACCGACGCTGGGGTGATCATCAATCCGGCGCAGGTGCGGGGACAGATCGAAGGTGGTGTCGCCCAAGGCATCGGCTTCGCCTTGACCGAGAACTTCCACGTAGACGCGCATGGCGCGATGATGAACCCGAACCTGCGTAACTACCGGATACCGACCTATGCAGACGTTCCTCGCACCGAGGTGATCCTCGTCGATTCGTCCGACTCCGTTGGTCCGCTCCGCTCCAAGGGAATGGCAGAGTGCTGCATCAATCCGGTTGCTCCTGCACTGGCGAACGCATTGCAGGATGCCACCGGGTCGCGATTCCGGTCGCTACCGCTCACCCCCGAGCGCATCTTCACGGGCCTGAACCGATGACCGCGAACACCTCGGCAGACAGCGCGGCAACAGTAATCATCGGCCAGCGAGTGCGCGCCGGACTGGAGAAAGAGTTCGAGGTCTGGCAGAAAGATCTCAACCGAGCAGCCGCAGATTACGCGGGCTTCCTCGGGGCAGAAATTGCGGCTCCGACGTCTACCCAACCTGATTGGGTGATCGTGTACCGCTTCGACTCCATCGCACATGTTCAAGCGTGGATCAACAGCGCGACGAGGCAGGACCACCTGGAGAACGGTCGTCAGTACTTCGACGGCCCGGCCACGCAGCAGGTCGTGAGCGGCGGGATCAAACCTCCGGACCCGTTGCTGACCGTCGTGGTGACGCACCGAGTCGGTGACGACAGCATCGACGAGTTCCTCGCCTGGCAGGACCGTCTTCGCGAAGTGGAGAGCGCTTTCGACGGATTTCGCGGCACCGAACTGTTTCGCCCCGTCGACGGTGTGCAGGATGAATGGACGCTGCTCTATCGTTTCGACAACGCCGCCCATCTCGACACGTGGCTGACTTCCCCTGAACGACAACAACTCCTCGCCGAGGGCCGCAAGTTCCACGACTTCGAACTGCGGACCGTCGACAATTCGTTCGGCAGTTGGTTTGCTTTCGACGAGAACGGAAACGAGGCCCCGCCACCTTCGGAGACAAAAACCTCGATCGCCGTCTGGGTCGGCCTCTACCCGACGGTCGTGCTCCTTACCCTGGCCCTGTCGCCGCTGAAGTTGCCGCTCTGGCTGGGATTGTTGATCGGCAATCTGCTGTCGAGCTTCATCATGAGTTTCTTCACGATGCCGTACTACGTGAATCGACTCCTGCGCCGTTGGCTGCGTCCACCTCCGGGGATTCCTGTGGCGAAGACGAACGCGCAAGGAGTGGCAATCGTTGCCGCTGTGACCTTGTTCTGGGTTGTCGTCTTCTACCTCGTGACTACTCAGTTCTGGTCGCTGCCTTGAACTCGACGGAACACGAAAACGCCAGCGTGTGCACCAGGGCATGATTCTTCCCCGGTACACGCGCTGGCCTTTTCAGTTATGTCGGTTCACGCCGCTGTCGGTGGACTGTTCCCGCCGATCGGCCGCTGATACGGATCAACGGACATCGGCGGATAGAACACCGCCTTCCGATCCGGGCCTATCTCGACCCTCCATTCGGTGTGGTGCAGTGTCCGATGGTGATGGCCACACAACAAGATCAGATTGTCGAGATCCGTTGGGCCACCATCATTCCAGTGAACAATATGATGAGCATCGCACCACCCCGACGGAGTTCCGCACCCTGGAAACGCGCACCCGCCATCACGCACCGCCAGCGCCCGCCTTTGCGGAACCGTCGCGGTTCTTGCTTCCTTGCCGCAGTCGAGCGGAACACCGTTCTCATCCAACAAAATTCGGGTGACCGTGCAGTCGCAGGCCAACATCCGGGCGGTGTCGATGCTGATCGGGCCCACCCAATCCGTCCACGCGAACCCGAGTTCCTCCGTCGACGGCAGGAGATCCTTCAAGGCTTTGAGGTCGGTCATGTCTTTCGCAGACGCAGTCAGAGTGATGTGCGGTTTCACTCCACCCTCGATCGGACCCAGTCCTGCCCGCTCGTACCGCCGCAACAACTCACAAAACCCATCCGCCCGCCGCAGCGCCGGAGTGCGAGTGTCCTTGACGCCGTCCTTCTCCGGCGTCGGCGCCGACAAACTCGACAACAACGTGATCAGACGGGCCCCGTTCACGGCATCCAGATCACCTTTCACCGACACGCGCCCGTACAAGCCTTTCGAGGCGTAGAACTCGTTACGCTCCGAATCCTCCCCGACAGGGACGCCGTCCTCACGTTTTCCGTACTGCTTCTCGATCCGGCGGATCGCTGCCCGTACCGCATCACAATCCGCAATGTTCTTCGACGCCAAGTCAAGCAGGATCCCGCGGGCCTTGTCCACATCCGCCGGCGTCATGTTCTTGGGCGGATGCTGACAAAACGACGCCACCTGACGCGCCTTCAACGCATCCACATCGCCCCGGTGAAAAGCATCCGCCACAACAGGTTCGAGCAAGAGCAACCGCGCCAAACTGACCAGCAGACTGCACTCACCGATCTCCAAATTCGTCGAACCATGCAACCACTGCGCGATCGCCCGAAAACCCTTCCCGACCAAAGTCTCCCGGGAAAACATCTCCACGATCAGCAACACCATCCGCGACTGCAACTCGTGCCGGACGCGCACCAGATCCAGAACCTCACTCTTGAGGCCCTCACCATCCAGCTGCCACGCTTCCCGACTGTCCATGCTCAAAGTTTAATCGAACATACTTTCGATAACCAGAGACATAACGGACAACTTCAGAAACGCTCAGAACTCGAGACCTGTTGAAATCGAACTACTTTCGAAACTGACGCAAACGCGATCATCGACCACCGAGCGGCAAGGCTCCCCCACCGACAGGATAGGGCGGGAGCGTTCCCACGAGCGTCGGTGTCAATGTAGTCGCGGACGGATCGGCGCGACCCAGCGTGAGTTTCCGAACTTCGGCACCCGTTCCGTTGCTACCACTCACAAGGAGATCCGCGCCGGTAGTCGTGCTCGTCGTCGCTACTTCGACGCCCGATCCTGGACCGGCGAACGGATCGAAGGCTGCGACTTCCCGAAACTCTACGTCCGCCGAATGATGGTCAGGGCTCTCGAGGTACATCTCGGGCGCGCCGTCGAGCCTGGATCCACTCGAGAAGACACGGACTGAACCCTCCCCTCCGAGCATGCCCGCCACGATCGATTTGGCTCCGCCCTCAGCGCCGGCCACCCATCCCGTCGAGAGCGACACCCCGTCGCGATAGCCCTGATCGAAGGCCAAGAACTGTGATGTCGTCACCGGACCATCCGCATGACCTGCGTGTTCATCGGAGTCACCCTGCGTAGCTGCCGTCGTCTGGTACAGGTCGTAGCGGAACGTCTTGACCAAAGGCTCGTCGCCGGCACCCGGCGCGGTCACGATGCTCGCCCGACCGGAGTGACTGTCGACCATCCCAGTTGCAAAAGTGACGCCGCTACTCGAACCCGGATACGGAGAGAAGGAGCCGAATTCTGCCGGCGCGGACTTCTTGTCCGCTGGAAGGTCGGTGGAGTAGATCTTGACCTGCGACTCCATTCCTGGGCCCGACGCAACGATGATGTTGTCCGCCAGAGCATTTCCGTCGATGTCGACGCCGCCCACGTTCACTCCACCACGGAACCCCGAATCGAAAGGTGCAAATCTTGCCAACTCGTCGGTGAACGGCACGCCTCCGACTGCGTTGTACGCCACCACTTCCGGAGCCGAGCCTGCACCTGTTCCAGCCACCAGATCAAGCACCATGTCTCCGTTCACGTCGGCCATCGCAACACTCGGCGTGCCTTCGAACGACGGGAAGGGAGTGACGGTGGAGATCAGCTTGTCGCCGTTGGCATCGAATATCTGAACTTTGGCGGGGACTCCGGCCGAACCGGGCACCGCCACTGCGTATGTCGACACCTCTGGAATCACGTTGACAGTCGCCATCAATCCGTTGTCCTCGTGATTGAGTCGGTGGCAATGAATGACAAAGGTTCCGGTGTACTCGGTGAACTTCGTCCGCAACGTCACCGATGCTGGTTCCAGCGCATTCTCGTTCTCGTCCGTCACCGGCGCCGGCACGTTCACGTTGTCGATTCCCCAGGGCTGAACGCCCGTCGTGGTACCTGCGACGGGATCCACGACTTCCGTCACCTGGAAGTCGTTGACGTGAATATGCATCGGATGTTCGTCGTTGTTGAGGTTCGTGATCTTCCATTCCTCAACGGAATTCAAACGCGGTTGAATCAGCGGAATGTTGGGGAACGTGTTATCGGCGAACTCGTAGGTGAAGGCCTTCGGATCACTGTTGCTGGCCTTCTCGTTTCCGAATCCGCCCGAGACAGTGAGGTTGCGGGTCACGTCGGGCGTCATCGCTGCGGTATCCACGAAGGAGGTGTAGGTGTCCAGTTTTTGTCCGAAGTCGAATGGAGTCGTCTTTCCTTCCCCCTCATCTGGTGTCGCACGGATCAACTGTTGAGTCGGGAACGTGAAGAATCCGTCCGCGTAGCTGATCACCGACGGGTCGACAGTGACGGTTCCGAGTTCGGCCGGCGGATTGTCGGTGCCGTTGTTTGTGTACAGAATGCCTGGATTGCTCACCGGCTTTGCACCTTCGAGCGGTGGCATCTCCAGCACCAGATCGCCGGCCTCCGGCATCGTCACCGCAATCGCGTATCGCGAGGCCGGCGGAATCACCAGCCTGGTTCCGTCGCCGTCCACAGGTGGCCTGACCTCGTCGAACGGATTTCCGTCCTGGCCCACGATCGCGAACTTCGGATGAGCGCCGGTTGCAGTTTCCGTCAACGTGACCGGCATGTAGGCGAAGTCGCTGATGTTCGCGAGGACCCAGATCTCGGTCTGACCCGGCTTCAATCTCAGGGACGGCTGAAATTGACCGTTCACGGTGTACTGCACGTCGCGTTGGTTGTCGGGCAGGGAGGGGTCAGCCGGGACTCTCGTCGATTCGCCCGCGAAGCTCTGAAGGTTGCCTGGCACGAATTGATTCTGTCCACGATGGTTGGCCGGCGACAGCGGTCCGCTGTACCAGTTGGTGAAATACTGTGCTCCCTCCGTGGTTTCCGAGAAATTCACGGGCGCCAAGCTCGGACGGTAGGTACCGTCGGCTAATTCCGCGCCGGTGGGCGGCGTCAAGGTACTGACGAATTGGGGCCAGTTCGCGTCGTTGAGTTGCCGGCCCTTCCCCTTGCGGTCGAACACGAAGTTGTACTGCAGTGCCATATCGCGGATCGGAATGTCGTTCGCCGTCACGACAGGCAAATTTCCGTCCGGCCGGCCGATTTCCAGTAGTCCGGCCAGACCCATGTAAGTCTGCTGCGCAGTGAGGGTGTGCCGGTGACTGTGATACCAGTACAGACCGTTCGGCATCGTCCCCGGAATCGCGTAGTCGTAAACATTTCCCTGGCCGGCGGGGATGTTGAGCAACACGTTGTCGGCATTACCGTCCGGACTCACGTGAACTCCGTGCGTGTGCAGATTCAGTGGAGCCGACGACAGCGCCGGCGGATAGATCGGCACATCCCCGCCCGCCGGAGTGAACGCCGGATCGTAGAAGTCCTCGACCGTGAGATCCTGCAGATCGTTGTCGTAATGAATGATCAACCGCTCCCCGGGGTTGACCCGGAGAGTCGGCGCCGGATAGACGTCACTCGCCGAGGTCGACCCGTCCGAGGCCGTACCGCGAATGACTTCGTACCCGAACAGCAGGAAATTCGACACCGGCGCCGACGCGGTATCGAGCGGAATCACTCCCTGATGAGCGGACAACCGCACTTCGAGGACACCATCTCGACTGCTCAGTTTCACCGGCTCCCGGTAGTCGACAGGGGCACCGTCCGAGCCGTAGTGAGCGCCCGCCTCAGGCGCCGATTCACCGGAGGTACACGCGCCCAACGCCACCGTCATCGACACCACTACTACCGCGGCCAACGACTTTCCTCGCAGTGCGATCACTGGTTTCCCCGTTCCATGGTGGCGTGAGATACGTCCGATCAGCGCTCATCAGCCTATCGAGAAAACATCCGCTGAACAGGATATTCACGACAAATTGCCCGCGCAGTGCCCGCTTCCGAGATACATGCCGCATGGTGGCTCACCAAACCGATCAGGAATCGAGAAGCACGGCCAAGGGACCCGCAATTACCTTGAAACACATGAACACACCACAGAAGTCCACTTCCAACCACACGTCGTCAAACCACACGTCGGCAGGGAGCGCCCAGAGGACCACCGCGCAGTCCGTGTTCCTCGACGTCCCGGACCTCGCGGCAGCCGAGGCCTTTCACGACGCTCTCGGCGTCCGAGATCGAATCCAGCTACGCGAATCCAACGAACCGACAACCGGGTTTCGTGGATATACGCTTTCGCTCGTCGTCTCCCAACCGAACATCGTCGACGCATTCGTCGGCGCAGCGCTCGCAGCCGGTGCCACCGAGTTGAAGCCGGTCAAGAAATCCCTCTGGGGATACGGCGGAGTTGTTCAGGCTCCCGACGGTTCGATCTGGAAGATCGCCACGTCGTCGAAGAAGAACAACGGGCCGGCCACCCGCACGATCGACAACCTCGTGCTACTGCTCGGCGCCGAAGACGTCAAGGCCAGCAAGCAGTTCTACCTCGACCATGGACTCGAGGTGTCCAAGAGCTTCGGCCGCAAGTACGTCGAATTCATCAGTGCAGCAGGCAATGTCACACTGGCACTGTATGGGCGGCGCGCCTTGGCGAAGGATGCCGGGCTCGCTCCGGAAGGCACCGGATCGCACCGGATCACCATCACCGGCGCTTCCGAACCCTTCGCGGATCCCGACGGTTTCGCCTGGGAGAGCGCCCTTTCCTGATCCGGACGGTGTCCTGCCGGCACGCCCGAGCGACTCAGGACATCCCGCGAATCCTCTCCAAGCTGTGCGCGATCATCGGACCAACGGTCTCGAGCGCAGCGGGCGAGGTGATGTCCCAGTGAGTGCACTCGACGGGATGATTCACGATATCCCCGCTCACGTACGCACGCCATGAATCGGCTCCACGGTTCAGCCACGGATCATCCAGCGCTGCAGTGAAGTACAGCACGTCACCATCGAAGATCCCCGGCTGATAGGTCTTCATCAACGTGTCGTTGTGCTGGGCCGCAAAGACAAGCCTGCCGACCTTTTCCGCAGTCAGTTCACCCATCGCTTGCGCGAACTCGAGGCCCATATCCGAGACGTCTTCTGCGTCCGAATCTTCAGTGCCTTCAGTGCCTTCACTGTCTTCACTGTCTTCACTCTCTTCACTGTCTTCAGCGGCACGGGCGAAGCTGTCCAGCATCACCAACGAATCGACCGACTCGCCCGCTGCCTGCAATTGCACCGCCATCGAATGTGCGATCACTCCGCCCAGCGACCAACCGGCGAGGTGGTAGGGGCCTTCAGGCTGGATTCGCCGCACCTCCTCGAGATACCTGGCAGCGGTGAGTTCGATGGACTCCGGCAACGGGTCCCCGGACGAAACTGCCGGAGTTTGGATTCCGTACATCGGAGTTGCCGAATCGATATACGGCGCCAAGCCGGCGTAACTCCAGGCCAGGCCGATGATCGGATGGACGAAGAACATGGGCGGCCGTTCACCGGTGGTTCGAATCGGGAAGACTACGTCCAGCGCACCGGCAGTGTCTTGTCGGGAATCGATACGCATCGCAATCGACGCCGGAGTCGGCTCGGTCATCAACCACTGCAGCGGTATCTCGCGGGCGAGGGAAGCCCGCAGCTTTGTCACCACCCGAATCGCCGACAGTGAGTTGCCACCGAGTTCGAAAAAGTTGTCGTCGGCGCCGATGTCAGCGATTTCGAGAACCTCAGAGAAGGCCCTGGCCACAGCGATTTCCGAAAGTGTGCTCGGTTCCCGATACACGATCTTCGACGCAAAATCAGGAGTCGGCAATGCCTTCTCGTCGACCTTCCCTGTCGGTGTTGTCGGCACCTTGTCGATGAAGACGACGGCACTCGGGATCATGTGACGCGGCAAGAACTCGGATACGAATGCGATGACGTGGCCCGCCTCTGGCGCAGTTCCCGGTGCCGGCACGACGTACGCCACCAGCGCCGTGTCCCCGGACGGTGTCCGCCTGCCGAGGGCCATGGCCACATCGACGTCCGGGTGGGCGTGCAGTGCCGCATCTATCTCACCGAGTTCGATGCGGTGACCACGAATCTTGACCTGACTGTCGGTCCTGCCCCGATACTCGATGGTGAGTTCGGGTGTCCACGCTGCGATGTCACCCGTTCGATACATACGATCCCCCGGCTGCCCATGCGGATTGGGAACAAATCGGGTCGCCGTGAGCACGGGCTGATCGTGGTATCCCCGGGCTAGAGCCGGCCCCGACACGTACAGCTCACCCGGTGTCCCGATCGGCACCGGTAGCAGTCGAGCGTCGAGGATCACCGTGCCGAAACCGCGTACGGGCGATCCGATCGTGACCGGCTTCCCCGCGACAAGATCACCGACGGTGGAGATGTCGGTGGCCTCGGTTGGTCCGTACCCGTTGAGCATGGTTCGACCAGGCTGCCAACGATTGACCAGTTCGGCGGAAACCGCTTCACCGCCGACACCGAGAACTCGAAGCTCCTCGAGCCCTTCCGGTTCCATCGACGTCAACATCGCCGGAGTGATCAGTGCGTGGGTGACCTCGCGGTCGATCATGAACCGCGACAACTCGTCG
The DNA here is from genome assembly GCF_042670865.1 of Rhodococcus sp. NPDC057135. Classification (NCBI taxonomy): domain Bacteria; kingdom Bacillati; phylum Actinomycetota; class Actinomycetes; order Mycobacteriales; family Nocardiaceae; genus Rhodococcus; species Rhodococcus sp. NPDC057135. Next base: position 2,285 of record NZ_JBHUUU010000031.1, on the reverse strand, counting down.
CCGCCGAGAATGGAGGGTGGTGTGACGACCAGAGTCGCCGCCGCGGAGAGCGCCGACATCATCTCTCCGACCGACATGTCGAAGCTCGGTGAGGTGTTGTGCAGGAATCGTGAGTGCGAGTCGACGCGATAGTGCTCACGACGTTCGGCTGCAAGGTTCGCGAGACCACCGTGGGTGACCACGACTCCTTTCGGCTTCCCCGTCGAACCCGAGGTGTAGATCATGTATGCCGGATTGTCGATTCGTGCGGGTGTGTCGAGAGGGCTCACCGGGGCTGCCGCCAGTTCTTCGGCGATGTCCTCGAGAATCAGCCATTCGACGTCGTCGGGCAGGAACCGACGATGCTCGGCAATCGTCACACCGAGCTTTGCCCGAGAGTCTCCGAGGATGTGCTCGATGCGATCGGCCGGATAGCTCGGGTCGACCGGCAGATACGCGGCACCGGTCTTGGCCACTGCCCAGACTGCGAGCACCGACTCGAGTGATCGTGGAAGAGCGAGAGCCACAAATGTTTCCGGCGAGACTTCTCGTTCGAAGAGAACGTGAGCCAGACGGGTCGAGAGTTCGTCGGCTTCGGCATAGGTGACGGCGCGGTCGTTCCACAGGAAGGCAATCCCCGCCGGATTCGACGAGACCGCAGCAAAAATCAGCTCGGAAAGCGTCGCCGGATGCGCCGCTGCCAGGCCTCGCACCGGCACCAGCAGGTTCTGCTCGTCACGATTCAGAACGTCGACATGACCGAGAACTCTGGCCGGGTCTTCGGTTAGTTGCTCGAGCAGCATGACGAATCGCTCGGCAAACAATGCAACCGTGGACCGGTCGAACAGATCGGTTGCGTAGGTCAGCGATCCACTCACCGTTACCGACTCGGTGTCTGAGACTTCGGATTCCGCGGTCTCGAACAGCGTCAAGGCAAGATCGAATTGAGCTGGAGTGACGTCGAATTCGAGAGCCGACACACGAAGGTCAGGAAGCTCGAAGACAGCGTCCTCGACGTACTCGTAGGCCAGCGCAACTTGGAATATCGGTGTGTGAGCTTGTGAGCGAACAGGTTTCAGAACATCGACAAGCCTCTCGAAGGGTACATCGACGTGGCCGAATGCGCTCAGATCTCGGTCACGTACCTGATCGAGCAACGCCGAGAACGTCAGTGCGGAGTCGACATCTGTTCGCAGAACGACTGTGCCGACAAACATTCCGATCAAATCCTCGACAGCGGCCTCACCTCGTCCGGACACCGGTGTGCCGACGACGATGTCGGTGCTCGCCGACAATCTCGCCAGCAGCGCCGCATACACCGCGTGGATCACCATGAACACACTTGCGTGATGGAGATCGGCGATCTCACGTACGCGATCCATGACTTCGGGCGCGATGTCGAAGCGAACCATCGCACCGTTCTGGGTGGCCACCGCCGGGCGTGGTCGATCGGTCGGCAATTCCAGTACGTCCGGGATCCCGTCCAACGTTGTTTTCCAGTAGTCGATTTGAGTCGATGCGATGCTGTTCGGGTCCGCCTCGTCACCGAGGAGCGCCCGCTGCCACAGCGCAAAGTCGGCATACTGGATCTCCAGCGGCGCCCAGAAGGGCGGCTGGCCGGTGAGCCGCGCCGAGTAGGCAACCATCACGTCTCGAGCCAACGGCGCCATGGACACACCGTCCGCACTGATGTGATGGACCGACATCACGAGCACATGCTCGAATTCTTCGACTCGGAACAGCTTCACCCGAATCGGGACCGAGGCTGTGACGTCGAAGCCTTCGGAAAGGACGCCGAGTACGCGTGTGTCGAGGTTGACACTCTCTACATCGATCGGATTCAGATCGAACTCGACGTTTTCGGGTGGCAGGATGACCTGGACGGGGCCGTCGCCGTTGTCGGGGAACATCGTTCGCAGCGACTCGTGGCGTGCCAGGACGTCGCCCACCGCACCACGAAGTGCAGGGACATCGACGGCACCTGAGAGTCGGATAGCCAACGGAATGTTGTAGGCCGCAGACGCGACGTCGTATTGATTGAGGAACCACATCCGATTCTGCGCGAGCGAGAGTGGGATCTGTTCCGGGCGTGCGTGCGCAAGGAGGGCGAGCCGATCGGCACGCTCTGCATTATCGAGTGCCGCAGCAAGTTCCACCACGGATGGATGATCGAACAACGCTCGAAGCGGTAACGCGCTACCGGCGTGTTGATTGATGCGGCTGATGAGCCTGGTCGCATTGAGCGAATTACCACCCAACACGAAGAAATCATCATCCAACCCAACCCGCGACCCACACCCCAACAC
>NZ_JBHUUU010000030.1:0-22854 GCF_042670865.1 Rhodococcus sp. NPDC057135 | reverse complement strand
ACACAACCCGACGACCCGACGCCACGAAACCATCACGCTCCGTCGACACCACACACACCGGATCAGCCGAATCCAACACATACTCATTACGCGAAGACGGCGCATCAGGATCCAACGGCACCCACGCCCCACCCGCACGCACAATCGCATACAAACCAACCAACAAATCCACCGACCGCCGAACAGCCAACCCCACCAACGACTCCGGCCCAACACCCAAACCAATCAAATAACGCGCAAGCCTGTTAACCCTCTCATCGAACTCCCCATACGAAAGCACCACATCCCCACACACCACCGCCCGCGAACCCGAACAAACCCCCACCACAGAATCAAAACCATCCAACAACAACCCACCCACAACCGGACGAGACGTGTCATTCCACGACTCGAGCACCAAAGCACGCTCAGACGCCGTCATGACCTCGACGTCACCGACCGCTGAACCGGGATCTGCGATCATCGCACGCAGTATGCGGACAAACCGATCGGTGAAGGCGGACACGGTCGAGGCATCGAACAGATCCGTGGCGTAGAGCCAGGACAGCGCGATCCCCGCGGCATCCCCCGACTCGTTTTCCCGTGGAGCTGCGGTCAATTGCAAATCGAACTTCGCGATGTCGACGCCCGCGTCGAATCCGGAGACACGCAGTCCGGGCAATTCCAGTGCGTCGTCGGCCATGTTCTGGAAGAACAGCGCAACTTGGAACAACGGGTGGTGCGCTTGGGATCGTGCCGGGTCGAGCACTTCGACAAGCCGCTCGAATGGCACATCGGCGTTGGCAAAAGCCCCCAGATCGATGTCACGCACATGGTCGAACAAATCGGAGAAGCTTGCTCCTGGATTCACGGCCGTGCGTAACACCAGGGTGTTTACGAACATGCCGATCAGATCGTCGAGTTCGGGTTCCCCTCGTCCAGAGATTGGTGAACCGATCGCCACGTCACCGCTGCCGCTCGACCTTGCCAACAGGACCGCCAGCGCCGCATGGACGACCATGAACAGTGACACGTTGTGGTCAAGTGCGAGTTGCTCCAGGGCACTGTGCAATTCAGCGTCCACGTCCGAACGGTGGACGCCGCCTCTGGTGGAGAGAATTGAGGGTCGTGGACGGTCGGCCGGGAGTTCGATTTTCTCCGGCAGGTCTCGCAAGGTCGTCTTCCAGTACGCGAGCTGCTCGGACATCAACGATGTCGGATCGGAATCCACGCCGAGAACCTCACGCTGCCACATCGCGAAGTCTGCGTACTGCACCGGCAGCGGTGTCCACTCCGGACTCCGGCCGTCCACACGCGCAAGGTAGGCGAACGCAACGTCCCGAACCAACGGCGCTACGGAAACGCCGTCCGCTGAAATGTGGTGAACGACCATCGCCAGGACATACTCGGACGGATCCGTCTGGAAGAGCTTGACCCGCAACGGAACTGCCGAGCTGACGTCGAATCCGGCAGTAACGAGCGTCAACAGTTCGCCGAGAAGTGCCGAATCGGCCAACGGAACGGGATCGAGGTCGATGTCTGCGGTCGATTCCGGCAGAATTTGCTGATAGCCCACACCGTCGATTCCTGGGTAGACAGTACGAAGGACTTCGTGCCGAGCTAGGACGTCACCGACCGCTGAGGCGAGCGCAACCGTGTCAAGCTCACCACTCAGGCGGAGGACGATCGGAATGTTGTTGACAGCAGATTCGGAATCGAACTGGCTCAGGAACCACATCCGTTGCTGCGCCAGCGACAACGGCACATGTTCCGGACGAATCACCGGCGCAAGCTGTACTCTGACGGACCCCTCCGCCTCGGCTTCGATTCGGGCAGCCAAAGCTTCGACCGTCGATACCTCGAAGAGGGTTTTCACCTGAATGCGTGTCCCGAACGCAGCTCCGAGACGTCCAGCCAGCCTTGCTGCAACAAGTGAGTTGCCGCCGAGTTCGAAGAAGTCGTCTTCGGCACCGACCCTCTCGACTCCGAGCAGGTCGGCGAAGGCCGCTGCCACGAGTACCTGTGCAGGCGTTGATGGTTCGCGGTACGCACGCGAGATGAAGATCGGCTCGGGAAGGCTGTCGGTGTCCAACTTACCCACTGGGGTGAGAGGAATCCGGTCGATGACCATGATCGATGCAGGCACCATGTGGCGCGGAAGAACGGCCCGAGCGCTGGCGGTCAACGAGTCTGGGTCCAGGTCGACGTCGGCATTCGCCATGACATACGACACCAGCGCGGCGTCACCTGAGGAACCGGTGATCGCGACGGTGGCGACGAAGTCGACTCCGGGTTGGGCGGCAAGGACGGCATCGATCTCGCCCAGTTCGATCCGGAAGCCGCGAATCTTGACCTGTGAGTCCCCCCGCCCGAGATATTCGAGGTCACGCTCACCACCGGTCTGATCGGTGGCTCCGCCATCGCCGCCGGTGCGGATCCACCGCACGGTATCGCCGGTCCGGTAGAGCCGCTCCCCGGCGCTGCCGAACGGATTTGCGACAAAACTTGCCGCAGTAGTTGCGGACAGGCCGTTGTACCCGCGGGCAAGGTGGGTGCCCGACAGGTAGAGTTCGCCGGCGGTTCCGGTGGCGACCGGCTGAAGTCGAGAATCGAGGACGAACACGCCGACACCACGGACGGGACCACCGATCGTCACGGGACGATCGACGGTCAACTCGGCGATGTTGCTGGCGACGGTGGCTTCCGTGGGTCCGTATGCGTTGAAGAACCGTCGGCCGGGTGCCCAGGTGGACAGCAGCGCGGGTGAACACGCTTCACCGCCGACGACCACCACGGCGAGATTGTCGAACTGGTGGGCGCCGTCAAGGGAAATCGAACCCAGCGCTGCCGGGGTCACAAACGCGTGCGTGATCTTTTCCGACACCAGGAGTTCCGCGAGTTCGTCGCCGCCGAACATGTCCGGACGCGCGATCACCATCGTCGAGCCTGCACCGACGGCGAGCAGCAGTTCGAGCACGGAAGCGTCGAAACTCGGCGAAGCAAAATGCAGTGTCCGCGACGTAGAGGTGAGCGCATACCGTTCGACCTGTTCCGCACACAGGTCTGAAAGCCCGGCGTGGGTGACGACGACGCCCTTGGGCCGTCCTGTCGACCCCGAGGTGTAGATCACGTATGCCGGATGATCCACGCGAAGGGTTCGAACGCGTTCGGTATACGAGACTGGATCCGGGGAGATACCGGCCAACTCGGCCGTCAACACGTCGCCGTCCACTTCCAGCCATTGGACGCTGCGAGGACGGTCGATAGCGTACGCGGCCGTGGTCAGCCCTATCGAGGCTGCAGAATCGGTGATCATGTGTTCGACACGGTCTGCAGGATAGCTGGGATCGACCGGCACGAAAGCTGCGCCGGTCTTGGCCACCGCCCACACCGCACAGACCGACTCGACGGAGCGGGGAATCGACACCGCCACCCGGTCCTCCGGCCCGATTCCGCGGCTGATGAGCAACCGAGCCAGACGCGAGGACAGCGCGTCCACTTCGGCGTAAGTGAGGGTTTGACCCCCGAATGTGATCGCCGGTGCTGCTGGGTTGAGGTCCACTGCAGCTGCGAGTAACTGAGGCAGCAATGGCACCCGCGCGCGTCTGGTGCGTGCCGGTCGTTCGTTCCTGCCGGCGCGAGATGTCTTCCGCCGGGTCGCGTCGTCAGTACTCATACGACCGCCACCTGCGGTCGAACGGTGTGTACGGAGACCCAACGCTGCATCGAGCAACTCACCTTCGCGTCATACTTCTGAACTGTCACTACCGGTCTGTCCAGACTGGACGCCGGGGAACCCACAATTGCATCAGTGGGTTCCCCCAACACATCCAACCCCTACCGCCCATTGTTACAGCCGGTAACACCGATCCGGGTAACGGCACGATCACCTATGAATTCGGCCACTGGCACGGTCGCCGACGGAGCCCGATCTCACCACCCGAGTAGTTCGCCCGTTGTGAGGACGTACTCGAGATCGGGTAAGTCGGTTCGGTCGACGGCCGAGCGGACCTCGTCCGGAAGCACCACATGCGTCACCCAGTCGTCGGCAAGTGAGTCTTCGATTGCCTCGGCGTCACCGAGAATGACGACAGCCGCTCCGGCTGACGCCGCCAGGAGGACCGCGACCGAGTGCTCCGGCGAGCCGACCGCGCCGGCGAATGCCAACCTCGACTCGAAGTCGACGGAATACCGCTTACGCAGCTCCGCCAGAGAGTCCGACAGGTCGCCGTACGTGAGCACTCGGTCACCGTCGACGATCGCCGGATCGTCCGCCATTGTCGACCGGGCGCGATCGACGTAGCTGATCGGACGATCCGACATCGTCGCCAGCCGAGACTCGATCTCCGGTGACGTCAAGAGCAGCGTCGAGGTGTCGGAGTCATTCGACAGGGTCAGGCTTGCCGGATCCGACGGATGCGCCCCGGTAACGGCTGCGCCGGTCTTCACCACAGACCAGCGGGCGATCACGGCATCGACACCACCACCGATGGAGATCGCAGTGCCGGGACCTGCACCTTCCTCGATGAGCAGGCGAGCCAGACGCGAAGACTTCGCGTCGAGTGCCGCGTAAGCGGTCTCCTCGCCGTCTGTCACCACCGCAGGCGCGTCCGGGTCGCTTTCCACGACGGAGGCGAGCAACTGAGGCAGCAACGTCGTGCTCGCGACTGCGCTGGCTTCGCGAACGCCGCCGGCGACCTCGGACTTCTCCATGTCGGTCAGCAGATCGAGATCGCCGACCTGCCTGGTCGGATCGTCGGTGACCTGCTCGAGTACACGAACGAACCGCTGTGCGAACGACTCGACCGTGGTCTTGTCGAACAGGTCCTCGGAATACAGCCACAGGCCGGAGAGTCCGAGGCCGTCCGCTGCGGTGGTCAGGGTGAGCTGAAGGTCGAACTTCGTGGTCAGGACTCCGCTGTCGACGGCGCCTATGGTCAGGTCTGCCAATGCAAACTCGGTCTGGGCGGTCGGTTCCAGCGACAGGACGATTTGGAACAGGCCCCCCGCCCGAGGCGGCAGCGCCTCCACGATTTCCTCGTAAGGAACATCGGCTTCGCCGAACGCGGCCAGGTCGACGTCGCGCACATGCGAAACGAGATCCTCGAAGCGTGCACCGGCATCGACCGTGGTGCGAAGCGCGAGTGTGTTGACGAACATACCGACGAGATCGTCGAGGGCGCGCTCGCCCCTGCCGCCGACAGCGGTACCGATCGCGAAGTCGGAGCCTCCACCCAACCTCGAGATCAGGACCGCCAGTGCGGCGTGGATTGTCATGAACACCGTGGCGTTCTTCGCTCGGGCGATGTCGCTCAGTCGCGAGTGGACATCAGCGTCGACGGTGAACTGGACTGCCCCCGCTGCGGCGGACTGCACCACGGGACGCGGTCGGTCTGTCGGCAAGCCGACATCGGTCGGCAGATCGTCGAGCGCTGTGCGCCAGAAGTCGAGTTGGCGCGCGGCGATCGTTCCCGCGTCATCTACCGATCCCAGTACGTCGCGTTGCCACAGCGCGAAGTCTGCGTACTGCACTTGGAGTGGGCTCCACGATGGTGCACTGCCCCGGGTACGCGCTTCGTAGGCCACCATCACGTCGCGGGCCAGTGGCCCCATCGACTGCCCGTCGGCCGCGATGTGATGCGCGACGAGTACGAACACGTACTGATCTTCTCCGATCTGGAGAAGATCAGTACGTACCGGAACCTCCGATGACACATCGAATCCGGCGGTCGTCGATTCGACGACCTTCGTGTACATCTGCGCGCCGTCGTGGACCGCTGTCGGTTCCCCGAACATGGGCACGCGGTCGGCACCGACGATCCGCTGCACCGGCCCCAGCCCGTCGGACGGGTAAAGCGTTCGCAGTGACTCGTGGCGCGAAATCACGTCACGCAGAGCAAATTTCAGCGCGTCGACGTCCAACTGCCCGGCCAGACGCAGCGCCATCGGGATGTTGTACGTCGAGGCGTCGGTGTCCATCTGGTTGAGCACCCACATACGCTGCTGCGCCAGTGACAGCGGAATGCGCTCGGGGCGAACTCGGGCAACGAGCTGCTTTCGCGAACCGGTTCCGACGTGGACTTCGATCGCGCTCGCGAGTTCTTCGACCGTCCGGGTGTCGAACAGAGTCCGTACGGGGACTGTGGCGTCGAGGGATCGGCTCAGTCGTGCCGCCGCCCGGGTCGCGATCAATGAGTTACCACCGAGTTCGAAGAACTCGTCGTCGAGTCCGACCTGAGGAACCTCCAGCAATTCGGCGAATACCGTCGCCACGGCCTTCTCGGTGTCGGACACCGGCGCTCGATATTCGGCGGAAGCGAAGACGGGTGCAGGCAGCCGAGCGGAGTCGAGCTTCCCGTTCACCGTGAGGGGCAAGGCGTCCAACAACACTGTCGCGTCGGGGACCATGTAGCCGGTGAGGAAGTCGGCCGCACTTGTGCTGACCGTGCTCGCGTCGAGGTCCGAACCGGCCTCGGGCACGACGTACGCGATGAGCCGATCGCCCAGATCTGCGTCCTTGCGGACGACGGCCACGGCACGGGCGACACCACCGACTCGGAGCAGGGCCGTCTCGACCTCGCCGAGTTCGATCCGGAAACCTCGAAGCTGAACCTGCGAATCGGAACGCCCCAGGTATTCGAGCTGGCCGGCGCGGTTCCAGCGCGCCACATCGCCGCTTCGGTACATCGACTCGCCGTGCGATGCAAACGGATTCGCGACGAACCGCCCGGACGTCAATCCACTCTGCCCCAGATACCCGCGTGCCAGTTGTCCGCCGGCGACGTAGATCTCGCCGGCCGTGCCGATCGCAGCAGGCTGCAAACGGTCGTCGAGTACGTACACCCGAAGGCCGTCGAGTGGTCGACCTATCAACGACGCCGTCGCGGTCTCCGCGCTCGCACGATCGAGCGGGAGATAAGAGACGTGCACCGTGGTCTCGGTGATTCCGTACATGTTGACCAGTTGCGGCGAGTCGTCCGGATGACGGTCGTACCACCGGGTCAGCTGTGCGAGATCGAGTGCCTCGCCACCGAAGATCACGTACCGGAGCGCAAGATCCGACGCGGTACCGTCCGATCCTCCGGAAACACGGTCCGCCTCCGCAAGCTGGTAGAAAGCCGACGGAGTCTGATTGAGCACCGTGACGCCCTCGGTGGTCAGCAATTGTCTGAACTGGTCTGGCGAACGCGACGTCTCGAAGTCGACGACCACGAGTACACCGCCGTGAATGAGCGGACCCCACAGCTCCCACACCGAGAAGTCGAATGCGTAGCTGTGGAACAAAGTCCACACATCCGAGGAATCGAATGCGAATTCCGTCTGCGCGTTGGCGAACAACTCCACAACGTTCCGATGAGTGACCGCAACACCTTTGGGGCGGCCGGTAGATCCTGATGTGTAGATGACGTACGCCAGGTCTCTCGAACGCAAAGGCCGCACGCGGTCTGCGTCGGTCACGGGGCGGGAGTCTGCTGCGGCGTCCCGGGGCGAGACAGAAGGGCAGGGCAGTTCCCGCAGCGAATCCGGAGCGACGATCGCACACACCGGAGACGCGTCGGCAAGGGTATATGCGATCCGCTCATCCGGATAGCTCGGATCGATCGGCAGATACGCGGCACCAGACTTGACGACGGCGAGCAGCGCCACGACCAGATCGACCGATCGCGGCAAGAGGACCGCTACCAGGTCCTCGGATCCGACTCCCGAATCGATCAGCGTGCGGGCCAGACAGTTTGCGCGGGAATCGATGTCCCGATACGTCAATCGCTCGTCTCCGAAGACCACCGCAATCTCGTTCGGTGATCGGGTCACCTGTGCATCGAACAGTCCGGCCAGAGTGGTCGAGTCGTCGACGACCGCCCCGGGCGTGGCCCACCCGTCGAGTATCGTCCGGCGTTCGTCCTCACCGAGAATGTCGATGTCGCCGACTGCATTCGACGAATTGGCGACGACGGATGTCAGCACGGCGTTCAGTCGTGACTCGAGGCCTGCAATCGTCGATTCGTCGTAGAGATCGGTGGCGTACGTGACGGCGAAGGTGAGCCCGCCCGCCTGAGCCGGAGTCTCCCAGACCGTGAACTGCAGGTCGAACTTGGCCAACGTCGGCGCAATGTCGACACCGGAAATGCGCAGGCCCGGAATCTCTACGGATCCGTGCGCACCCTGACCGAGATTCTGGAACGAAAAGCCCACCTGGAAGAGCGGATTACGCGCCTGCGACCGTTCGGGGTCCAGTGCTTCCACCAGACGCTCGAACGGCACGTCAGCGTTCTCGAAACCGGCCAAATCGGTGTCCCGTACCTTCGACAGGAGTGCAGCGAACGACTCGCCCGGGTCGACCTCGGTCCGCAGGACCAAAGTGTTGACGAACATGCCGATCAGATCATCGAGAGCCTGTTCACCTCGTCCGGCCGCTGGTGTACCGATCACGATGTCGGCGGTGCCGGACAGCTTCGCCAGCAGGACGGCCAGCGCACTGTGCAGAACCATGAAGAGTGACACATTATGTTCTCGCGCAACATGATTCAATGATTCGTGCATGTCCGCTTCGATATCGAAGCAGTACTCGGCACCGGAGTGTGAAGCGACTCGCGGACGCGGCCGATCCGACGGCAGGGTCAGTTCGACGGGCAATCCGTCCAGTTGAGACTTCCAGTATTCCATCTGTTTAGAGATCAACGATCCCTGATCGGACTCGACACCGAGTACCCGGCGCTGCCACAGCGCGAAGTCCGCGAATTGGATCGGTAGCGGCTTCCACGTCGGAGCGATTCCCTGCGACCTCGCGGCGTACGCCGAGACGACGTCCCGGACCAGCGGCCCCATCGAAAAGCCGTCACCGCTGATGTGATGGATGGCGAACACCAGAACGTACTGCGAGTCGGCAAGATCGAACAGACGTGCCCGGACCGGCACGTCTGCGGTGACATCGAATCCGGCGAGTACGTATTCCGCCACCCGGTCGGTGACGACGGACTCGTGGATACGTACTGGCGACAGATCAGGCAGTGCATCCGCGGTGTCGAGGACTCGCTGGTATCCGATACCGTCGACTTCCGGGTATGTGGTCCTGAGAATCTCATGCCGCTCGAACAGATCACGAAGAGCTGCCTGCATGGCCTCGATGTCGAGATCCCCCGTCAACCGGATCGCGATCGGAATGTTGTCCACTCCGGACGCCGAATCGAATCGGTTCAGGAACCACATGCGCTGCTGCGCGATCGACAGCGGAACCAACTCAGGGCGCTCCTGTGGTTCGAGCGGCGGACGGCCGCCCCGCCCCACGAGCACGTCGATTCGCGCCGCGAGCGACTCCACTGTCGATGCATCGAACAGGATGCGGACCGGCACAGTGGTGTCGAGTGCATGCCCGAGTCGAGCGACGATCTGCGTCGCGATCAGTGAATTACCGCCTAGCGCAAAGAAGTCGTCGTCCAAGCCGACCTGCCCGATACCGAGGAGGTCGGCGAAAATCCGCGCAACTTCGACCTCGACCACAGATTCGGGTTCCCGGAAAACCGCGATCTCGACCTCAGGATCGCGCAGTTGCTTCCGGTCGAGTTTTCCCGAGGCGTTGAGCGGCAGTTCGTCCAGAACAACATGCGCCGTGGGCACCATGTATGACGGAAGATGTTTCCCCAGTATCGATTCCAGTTCCAGCCAATCGATCAGAGACTCACCCGCCGCCGTCAGGTACGCGACCAGTTGATCGCTCCGGACGGCAACCACCACCGAACCGACCGACGGATGATCACGCAGGATCGACTCGATCTCCCCCAGCTCGATGCGTAGTCCGCGTAGCTTGACCTGAAAGTCGGTACGTCCGATGTATACCAACTCACCCGACGCATTCCATCGCACCAGGTCTCCGGTCCGATACAGGCGTGATCCGGCAGGTCCGAACGGATCGGCGACAAACCGGTCCGCGGTGAGGTCCGGCCGAGCCACGTACCCCCGGGCCAACTGCACTCCCGCGAGGTAGAGCTCGCCCGCGACCCCGACGGGCACCGGATGCAGTCGTGAGTCGAGTACCAGAACGCGTGTGTTCCAGACCGGCGCGCCGATCGGCATGGTGGTGGTGTCGGCGTCCGTCACCTCGTGGAAGGTGACGTCGACCGCGGCCTCCGTCGGTCCGTACAGATTGTGCAGCTCAGTTCCGGGAAGAACCGTCCGGAACTGCGCGGCCACCTGCGGGGCGAGCGCCTCACCCGAGGCGAAGACTCGGGTAAGGGTAGAAGACCTCGTGACGACCGTATCCGCGAGGAACACTTCCAACATCGACGGCACGAAGTGAATGGTGGTCACTTGTTCGGACGCGATCAGCGCGGCCAGATAGGCCGGATCTCGGTGGCCGTCGACGGCAGCGATCGCCAGTCGAGCTCCGACTTGCAACGGCCAGAAGAACTCCCACACGGAGACATCGAAGGTAAAAGGAGTCTTCTGGAGGACCACGTCGTCGCCAAGGAGGCTGTACTCGGCCTGCATCCAGATCAGCCGGTTGACGATCGCGCGGTGTGACACCCCAACGCCCTTCGGTTTGCCCGTCGACCCGGAGGTGAAGATCACGTACGCCGTGTTCTCCCCTCGCAGCGGGCCGAGGCGGTCCGCGTCGGTGACCGGTGCGTCGGAACAACCGGACAGGTCTACGGTATCGATCCTGACTACCAGCACTCCCTCAGCGTCGAATCCATCTCTCTCTGTAGTCAACACACAGATCGGAGCTGCAGTCGACACGACGTATTCGTTGCGCTCGACGGGCTGATCGGGGTCGATGGGCAGATAGCCGCCGCCGGCCTTGACTACCGCGTACATCGCCACCAGCAAATCGAAGCTTCTGCGAATGGCCAAGCCGACCAGGGCATCCGGGCCGACGCCTTCCGACACGAGTTTGCGGGCGAGTTGATTGACCCGCCGGTCGAATTCGAGATACGTGAGCTGATTCCCATCGAAGGTCAGCGCGATCGAGTGGGGAGAGCGGACGACCTGTTCATCGAACAGATCCACCAGCGTCACATCGCGAACATCGTGACCGGTGCTGTTCCAGCGCTCGACGACCAGCCCCAGATCGGAGTCGCCGACGACGTCGACGTCCCCGACCGGCCCAGCGGGGGCAGCCGCGACCGCCGAGAGAGTCGCGGTCAGATACTGGACGAAGGACGCCACCGTCTTACGGTCGAACAGATCCGTTGCGTAAGTGAAGAGTCCACGGAGTTCACCGTCATGCTCGGTGATCGTCAATTGCAGATCGAATTTCGCCACGGACGCATCGACGTCGAGGGCCGATACCGTGACGCCGTCGATGTCGGCCGATTCGTCGCTGCCCTGGGCGACGTTCTGGAACGTGAGCATGACCTGGAACAGCGGATTGCGTGACTGCGATCGTTCCGGGTTGATGATTTCGACGAGGCGCTCGAACGGCACGTCGGCATGCGCGAACGCTTGCAGGTCCGACTCACGCGTGCTGCGAAGCAATTCCGTGAACGACAGCGACAGATCGACGTTCGTCCGCAACACGAGCGTGTTGACGAACATTCCGATCACATCGTCGAGTTCCTGCTCACCACGCCCCGCGACCGGAGTACCGATCACGATGTCGGAGGTGCCGGACAGGCGCGCCAGCATCACGGCGAATGCACTGTGCACGACCATGAAACGCGAAGCCTGATGCTCACGTGCAATTCGGTCGAGGGATGCGACGACGCCCTGCTCGATGGCAAATTGGTACTCTGCACCACCGTTCGTTGCTACGGCTGGACGTGGCCGATCGGTCGGCAGGTCCAGCTGATCCGGGATTCCCGCGAGCCGGCTCTTCCAGTAGTTGACCTGGCCCGAGATGATCGAGTGCGGATCGTCCTCGCTGCCGAGCACCTCACGCTGCCACAGGGTGTAGTCGACGAACTGGACAGCCAGCGGCGACCAGGACGGCGCACGCCCGTGCGATCGCGCCGCATACGCTGTCACCACGTCACGTACCAACGGCACCATCGAGAAACCGTCTCCGCTGATGTGATGGACGACGAAGACAAGCACGTACTCATCGTCGGCAAGTTGGAAGAGCGCGGTACGCAGAGGGATCTCGACCGTGACGTCGAATCCGGGCTGGATCAGCTCCCGCACACGGAGTTCCACAGCCTCAGCCGGAACTCGAACCGGTGACAGATCGAGATCGACTGCCGCCGAACCGAGAACCTGCTGGTAACCGACGCCGTCGATCTCGGGATAGATCGTGCGTAGGCTTTCGTGACGGTCGATCAGGTCCCGCACGGCCCCCGCCAGAGCCGCCGTGTTCAACGGACCGGTCAACCGCACGGCGACCGGAATGTTGTCGACCCCGGATTCCGGCTCGAACCGGTTGAGGAACCACATTCGCTGCTGCGCCAATGACAGCGGGACTCGCTCGGGACGCTCCTGCGGGACGAGAGGCATCCGTCCCGCGTCGCCGGTGTGAGTGCTCAGTCGTGCGGCCAGGGCCTCGACCGTCGACACGTCGAACAGCAGTCGTACCGGCACTACGGTGTCCAAGGACTGACCGAGCCGTGAGACAACTCGCGTGGCAATCAACGAGTTGCCGCCGAGTTCGAAGAAGTCGTCGTCGAGACCGACCTGAGCTACACCCAGAACATCCGAAAAGATCTGGGCCACATTTTCTTCGACCACAGTGGTCGGAGCGCGGTATGACAGTGTCGCGAACGTCGGCTCGGGCAGGGCCCGCCGATCGACCTTTCCGTTGGCGTTCAACGGAACCGTCTCGATCGCCACAAACGCGGACGGCACCATGTAGTCAGGCAGACGCGCCGCGACGGTCGAACGTATCGCCGCGATGTCGACGTCGGCCCCGTGTGCTGGTACCAGATAAGCCACCAGGCGATCTCCGACCAGGCTGTCCTTGTGTACCACCACGACAGCAGCCGATACCGAATCGAGTGCCACCAGGGCCCCTTCGATCTCGCCGAGTTCGATTCGGAGTCCACGGATTTTGACCTGGAAGTCGGTGCGGCCCAGATAGTCCAGCTCTCCCGAACCGTTCCACCGGACCTGGTCTCCGGTACGGTACAGCCGCGAGCCTGCCGACCCGAACGGATTCGCCACGAACCTCTCGGCAGTAAGGTCGAAGCGTCCACCGTATCCGCGACTGACTCCCACACCTCCCACGTAAAGCTCACCGACCACTCCGGCCGGGACCAGCTGCAGGCGCGAATCCAGCACGTAGAGTTCGATATTCGGAATTGGAATCCCGATGGGGACTCCGTTGACGTCTCCCGGTGCCGCCTCCTGGAAGGACACTACGTCGGAGGCCTCAGTGGGCCCGTAACTGTTGACGACGCGCACACCGGCCGCCATCAGATCTTTGAGCCGACCAACCTGAATGGGCTCACCACCGAGGAACACGACGTCGAGCGATTCGAGGACGCCGTCCACGTCGGCATCGACCAGTGCATCAAATGCACTCGGCGACATGTTCGCGACCTGGACGTCGTCGTCGGAGACGGCGCGAAGGATCTCGGCGGGGTCGAACCCCGCTGCAGCGACGTGAACACTGCCACCGCTGGTAAGCGGTCCCCACACATTCTTCTGCGTGAGATCGAAACTCGGTGACGACGCAACGACCACACCAGCGGCGTCCGGAAGTTCGGATCGGTACCAGGCCGTCGTATTCTCGATGCCCGCCATCGGTACGACCGTGGGCTTGGGCCGACCCGTCGAACCAGAGGTCGAGATGACGTATCCCACACGCTCACCTGCGCCCCGCTCACGCCAATGGTCCACCCATTCCGGAACGGAATCGCCGGATTCCGCCCCATCCGTGCTCTCGACCCGCAGCACCGGGAGCGCCGTCTGGACGCCGCCGGACGCGATCACCACGCGGGCACTGGTGTCTTCGAGCAGTGTATTCACGCGCTCGGTCGGCAACGTGGGATCGATCGGTGTGTAACCGGCGCCGGTCTTCCACACCGCGAGCATTGCCACCACCCACTGCCACGACCTGGGCAGCACCAGCGCAACCACGTCGTCCGCTCCCACACCCGCAGCGAGCAAGTCCTGAGAGAGCACCGACGACCGCGCATCGAGTTCCCCGTAGGTGAGGGTCCGATCATCGGCCACGACGGCAACCGTCGACCGGTCGCGACTGACATGCCGGGCAAAGAGTGCAAGTGGCGATCTGTCGCCGATCGACACACGCTGCCCCACCGACCAGCCGAGCACGCGGGCTGCCTCGCCGGCGCCGAACAGATCGATCTCGCCGACGAGAACGGCCGGATCGGCAGCGACCGCACCGAGCAATACGGACAGCCTGGAACCGAACGTCTCGATGGTCGAGGCATCGAAAAGGTCACGCGCATAATCGATGACGACTGACAGCCCGCCGACCTCGATGTCTTCCCACACCGTGAACTGAAGGTCGAACTTGGCGACTGCGGACTCGAGCTCGAAACCGCTTACCTCGAGGCCGCCGAGCGTTGCACCACTTTGTGTTTTCTGGCCGAGGTTCTGGAACGCGAGCATCACCTGGAACAGCGGATTGTGTGCCTGCGAGCGTGCCGGGTCGAGCACCTCTACCAGGCGCTCGAACGGGACGTCAGCGTTACCGAATGCATCGAGGTCTGCAATCCGTGCCTGGTTCACCAGCTCGTCGAATGTACTTGCCGGATTGATCTCGGTACGCAGCACCAGGGTGTTGACGAACATGCCGATGACATCGTCGAGTGCGCGATCGCCACGACCCGCCACCGGGGTGCCGATCGCGATGTCAGTGGTTCCGGACAAACGCGCCAACAGCACGGCGATTGCGCTGTGCAATACCATGAACACCGTGGCCTTGTTCGCCTGCGCAATCGACTCGAGGCGCGCGAGTACGTCCGCACCGATAGTCATCGTGTGCGACGCTCCGCGATAACTCGCGACGGGCGGGCGGGCTCGATCCATCGGCAGGTCGAGCCGCTCAGGGAGCCCGTCGAGCTGCTGTGTCCAGTAATCGATCTGGCGCGATATCACCGATTTCGCGTCGTGCTCGCTGCCGAGAACTTTTCGCTGCCAGATCGAGAAGTCTGCATATTGCACGTCCAGCGGCGTGAATTCGGGTGGCCTGCCAGCCGCCCGACTCGCGTAAGCGGTCACGACGTCGCGCACCAAGGGGCCCATCGAGAAGCCGTCACCACTGATGTGGTGGACGACGAATACAAGGACGTATTCCGACGTGGCCACCTGGAAGAGCTTGACCCGCAACGGCACCTGTGAGGTGACGTCGAATCCCCCGGTGATCTCCGTGATGACACGCTCGGTGATCTCGGATTCGGCCACAGCGACCGGCGACAGATCGAGCTCCACGTCGGAGACGGTCAAGATCTGCTGGTAGCCGACGCCGTCGACCTCCGGGTACACAGTACGCAGGCTCTCGTGCCGCTCGACGAGATCATCGATCGCCGAACGGAGCGCAGCGGCATCGAGCATTCCGGTCAGCCGGAGAACGACTGGGATGTGATCGACTGCCGAGGTCGAGTCGAAGCGGTTGAGGAACCACATACGCTGCTGCGCAAGCGAAAGTGGGATCCGGTCGGGACGTTCCTGTGCAACGAGAGGAGCCTTCGTACCGCGGCCAGCAGAATCGCCTACGAGAGAAGCTAATTCGGATACCGTCGGAGCATCGAAGAAAGCTCGCATATCGAGTTCCACGCCGAGTTCGGCGTTCGCGCGCGCCACCACTCGCGTCGCGAGCAGTGAATTGCCCCCGAGGTCGAAGAATCCGTCGTCGACGCCGAGGTCGTCCCGGCCGAGCAGATCGGCAAAGATCGCAACCAACGTCTTCTCGACCGGCGTACTCGCCGCCCGGTATTCGACAACCTGCGCCGTGAACTCGGGCGCCGGCAGCGCCTTGCGGTCCAGCTTGCCACTGGCATTGAGCGGAAACGCCTCGAGTTCGACAAACAGCGACGGCACCATGTAGTCCGGTAGGCGTCCACCCAATTCACCTGCAAGAGCGTCGGTGTCGAGCACAACTCCTGACGCGGGAACCACGTATGCCACCAGATTGTCGCCCAGAGCCGCATCGGAGTGGACGAGAACCGCCGCTTGTGCGATTGCATCGTTGTCGAGTAGCGCTGATTCGATTTCGCCGAGTTCGATGCGCAGTCCACGCAGCTTCACCTGGAAGTCGGTGCGGCCGAGGTACTCGAGCAGGCGGTCGGCGCCGGCACCGCGCCATCGGACCAGATCGCCCGTTCGGTACATGCGCTCGCCGTCGGATGTGGAATGCGCGACGAACCGATCCGCCGTCAGATCGGGGCGGGAGACATATCCTCTGGCCAGCTGGACCCCCGCGAGGTAAAGCTCGCCGGGGACGCCGGGAGGTACTGGACGCAGTGCGTCGTCGAGGACGAGTAGCTCTGTTTCGGCGACAGCACGGCCGATCGGAATGGAGACCTCGTCCTGCGGTCCGGTTGCGTAGTACGTGACGTCGACGGCTGCCTCGGTCGGTCCGTACAGATTGTGCAGTTCCGCGGTGCTGACGTCGCGCAGCCGCGCGGCGGTCTGGGCGGGAAGCGCTTCACCCGAGGCGAAAACGTAACGTAGCGAGGTGATCTCGGAAGCGCGCGGTTCAGCGACGAAGACCGCGAGCATCGAGGGGACAAAATGTACAACGGTGACGCCGTACTCGATCATCGTCGCTGCGACGTAGGCCGGATCACGATGCCCGTCCGGCTCCGCGATCACGAGGCAAGCGCCGACCTGCAACGGCCAGAAGAACTCCCACACCGACACGTCGAACGTAAACGGCGTCTTCTGCAGGATGACGTCTTCGTCGGTGAAGGGATATTCGCTCTGCCTCCATCGGAGGTTGGCGACGATTGCCTCGTGTGACACACCGACGCCCTTGGGCCTGCCGGTCGAACCCGATGTGAAGATCACGTACGCAAGATTGTCGGTGCGCAGCGGTGACAGCCGGTCACCGTCGGCAAGCGGCGCGCCTGAGTGCGCCGAGACATCGATGTCATCGATCCGCAGTACATCGACGTTTTCGGGAATGCCGACCGCGTCCGCTGACGTCGTGAGCACGAGGACGGGCGCGGCGACGTCGATCACATACGCCAGACGCTCAGCGGGATGGTCGGGATCGAGTGGTACGTACGCACCACCGGCCTTGACGATCGCGTACATCGCAACCAGCAGTTCGACGGACCGACGGATACCCAGGCCGACGAGTGTGTCCGGTCCGACGCCACGGGCGACGAGCTCGCGGGCGAGCTGATTGACCCGGCGATCGAATTCCGCGTAGGTCGACGCCGTGGAGCCGAAACGAAGGGCGACGGCATCGGGGGTACGGGCGACCTGCTCCTCGAACAGACTTACGAGAGTCGACTCGACGACCGACGGAGCCTCGAAAGCAACGACGGAAGTCGCGTCGGCGATGAGCGCACCGACGACGGATTCGAGGCCACCCTCTCGTGTGGCGAGCAACTCCGGCAGCAGCGTGGAGATCACGACCGGTACGAGTGCGTCCGGGCCGAGCGCACCACCCATCGCGGAGTCGAGTGTGGTCAGTTCCGAGTGCAACCGTTCGTAGGTGACCTCGACGTCTGCATGAACAAGCGCTGTCCGGTCGGGCTCCGCCTCGGCTACTGCAGCGATCAATCTCGGCAGGTCCTCGATCGTCAGCGACTGTGGTCCCGGCATACCGACGGACATCAACACTTCCTCCAACTGACGACAGCACGGCGCAGATCCAACGCACGACTGGTCGTACAGATCAACGCCCATGGGGCAAATACTGCATATTACCCGTCCGTACCGGAACCCTTCCCCAGCGTGGCCTGCGCGTCAGTTATCAAAGACTCGACGAGCGAGGTAATACCGTCGGCGCCCAGTGCCGGAAGAATGCCCGGAACCAGACCGTTCAGCGAAACCGAGACCAACGCGTCGGCAGTGAGCGCCGCACCCATCGTCTGCTTCATCACAGCCAGTTTTTCGGCAAGCTGTGTGAAGGTCACCACGGTGTCGCCGTGTGTGAAGGCAACCGCCGTCGGATCTGCTGCGGCGGCCGCTGCTGCGAGGTCCGGAAGGTCCGCGGCCGTTTTCGGCTCGGCTGCCTCGATCAGCGCGCGTTCGAAGTCCGTCACGATGTCGATGGTCCGCAGAACCACCGTCGGATCTGCGGCAACGGCGTCGACCACGGCCCGCAACCTGGCTGCGAACAGTTCCATGGTTGCGGCGTCGTACAGATCGGTTGCATAGGTGAATCGCATCCGGATATCGGACAGCGCTCCGTGCTCGTCGAACTCCTCGATACCGGTGAGCTGCAGGTCGAACATCGCCGAGTCGAATCCGTCGTCCACCGCCGACAGTTCGAGCCCTGGCAGCGCAAACGTGCCAAGTGCCATGTTCTGGAACGTGAGCATCACCTGGAACAGCGGTGAGTATGCCTGTGAGCGCTCACGGCCGACCTGCTCGACCAGACGCTCGAAGGGCACGTCTGCGTTTCCGAACGCCGCGAGGTCCTTCTCCTTCACCTGCTGCAGCAGGTCCACAAACGTGGTTGCCGGTTTCACCTGCGTGCGCAACACCAGCGTGTTGACGAACATACCGACCAGGTCGTCGAGGACTCGCTCGCCGCGGCCCGCCACCGGTGTACCGATCGCGATGTCGTTCGAGCCGCTGAGCTTGGACAGCAGCACCGAGAACGCGGCATGCACGACCATGAACACGGTCGAGTTCTGCTCGCGCGCGATTTCCGCGATTCGACGCGTGGAGTCGGCGCCGAGAGTGAACAGGAAGTCCGCACCCTTCATCGACTGCGTCGGCGGACGAGGACGGTCCGTCGGCAGTTCCAGAAGTTCGGGAACGCCGGCGAGTTCCTGCGTCCAGTAGGCAAGCTGCGTCGACAGTTCACTGTCCGGATCGCCCTCGGAACCCAGAACGTCGCGCTGCCATAACGTGTAATCCGCGTACTGGACTTCGAGCGGAGCCCATTCGGGTGCCGCTCCCCCGGTACGCGCCGTGTACGCGACCATCGTGTCTCGGATCATCGGCGCCATCGAGAACGCGTCGCCGCTGATGTGGTGGACCACCACGATCAGGACATGCTCGGTGGGCGTGATCTGGAACAGGCGAACGCGCAGCGGAACACCGGCAGTGACGTCGAAGCCCTGACCGACGACCTTCGCGACCTCGGCCCCAATCGTGTCTTCGCCGACATACAGCACGGCCATGTCGACAACGGCTGCCGACTTCGACTGAATCGACTGCGTCGGGCCGTCCCCGAGATCGGGATAGAACGTCCGCAGGATCTCGTGGCGAGCAACAAGGTCGGAGACGGCCGACTGCAATGCTGCGACGTCGAGATCGCCGGACATCCGGATCGCGACCGGGATGTTGTACGCGGCAGACCTGCGGTCGATCTGGTTGAGAACCCACATCCGCTGCTGAGCGAGCGACAACGGAATCTGCGACGGCCGTTCCTGCGCCACCAACTGTGCCCGCGAACCTGAACCGGCATGTTCGAGCACCCGCGACGCCAGCAGTCCGACAGTCGACGCTTCGAAGATGATCCGCACCGGAATCTGGGCGTCAAGTGCCTGACCCAACCTGGCCACGACCTGTGTGGCGATCAGCGAGTTTCCGCCGAGATCGAAGAAGTCGTCGTCCAACCCGACTCGTGGAACGCCCAGGACTTCGGCAAACACCGAGGCCACGATCTCTTCGACCGGATTGCTCGGGGCACGGAACTCCGTTGCCTCGAATTCGGGTTCCGGCAGCGCCTTTCGATCGATCTTGCCGTTGATGTTGAGCGGCAATTCGCTCAGCACCATCAACGCCGACGGCACCATGTAACTCGGCAACTCGCGGACGAGTTCCGCCTTCACGCTGTCGACGTCGACGGTGGCCCCAGCCTGCGGAACGAGGTACCCGACCAGTCGATCCCCCAGTCGCGGATCGGTTTTCGCGACGACAACCGCTGCGTCCACGGACTCAGCAGCTCTGATAACAGCTTCGATCTCACCGAGTTCGATGCGGTAGCCGCGGATCTTCACCTGGAAGTCGGCACGATCGACGTACTCGAGTTCACCGCCACTGCGCCAGACAACGAGGTCGCCGGTGCGGTACAGACGTGTGCCCGGTTCTCCGAAGATGTTGGCGACAAAGCGTTCCGACGTCAGGTCGGCCCGCCCGTGATAACCACGAGCCAGCTGGGTTCCGGCAAGATACAACTCACCGGTCACTCCGACCGGAACGGGATGCAGTCGCTCGTCGAGCACGTAGACCTGCGTATTCCATTCCGGGGCACCGATCGAGACCGACGAGGTGTCGCTCTCGTCCACGTCGTGCGCCGTGACCGACACCGCAGCCTCGGTCGGGCCGTACAGATTGACCAGTGCCGCGTCGGACACCTTGCGGAACTCTGCCGCCGTTGCCGCGGGCAAGGCCTCCCCGATGGCAAGGACACGCTCGAGAGACTGCGGAAGAGTGCCGTCTGCTGCGGCCGTCAGCATCGAGAGCATGGACGGCACCGCGTGCAGCGTCGTCACCTTCTCCTGAGCGATGAGCGCCAGCATGTACTCGGCGTCCTTGTGGCCGTCCGGGTCGGCGATGACCAGGCGGGACCCGGATGTCAACGCGGACCAGAACTCCCAGACCGAGAGGTCGAACGTCGCTGCAGTCTTGAGCAACATTGCGTCGGTCTGGTCGAGACCGTAGCGATCACGCTTCCACAGAAGCTGATTGACGATCGCGGCGTGGGACAGCGCCACACCCTTCGGCTTGCCGGTCGATCCCGACGTGAAGATCACGTACGCGGTATTCGCCGAACGAAGCGGTGCGATCCGCTCGTCGCCGCGCACCGGCGCTCCGGAGACGCGCGACAGATCGAGGGTGTCGATGAGAAGAACATTGTCGATCCCCGCGAGCGACGGTGCGTCGTTCTCGTTGCTGAGCACGCAGACTGGCGCGGCCATCTCGAGGACGTACCCGGTGCGATCGGCCGGATGATCCGGATCGATCGGAACATAACCGCCGCCTGCCTTGGCAACGGCGTACATGCCGATCACCAGGTCGATGGAGCGTCGCATTCCCAATGCCACCAACGACTCCGGACCGACACCCAGTTCGATCAAGTGACGAGCGAGCCGGTTGACCTTGTCGTCGAACTCCACATACGTCAGCGATTCGAGCCCGTGCACCAACGCGACGGAATCACCGTGAGCGGCAACCTGCTGATCGAACAGATCGACCAGTGTCGCCTCGGCGTCGAGTACCTGCTCCGTTGCATTCCATTCCTGCAGAACCTGATTCGACTCACGCGAATCGAGCACGTCGATGTCGCCGACCACGATCGACGGATCGGCAACCACCGCCGCCAGAACGGTGTTGAACCGATCAGCGAAGGACTGGACTGTCGACTCGTCGAAAAGGTCGTGTGCGTAGCTGAATACGGCCGAGATGCCGGAGGCAACACCACGCTCGTCGTAGTTGTCACCGACGATCAACTGCAGATCGAACTGAGCGACACCGTTGTCGATCTCGAGGCCCTTGACGGTGAGGCCAGGCAGTTCCAGGCTTGCCTGTTCCATGTTCTGGAAAAGGAAGCCCACCTGGTAGAGCGGGTGCCGAGCAGTCGAACGTGCGGGGTTGAGAACTTCGACCAGTCGCTCGAACGGAACGTCGGCATGCGCAAAGGCCTGCAGGTCGTTCTCGCGCACGCGGGCAAGTAGTTCCGTGAAACTGTCGGAACCGTCGACGTGTGTCCGGAATACCAGGGTATTGACGAACATGCCGATCAGATCGTCGAGCGCACGCTCACCGCGGCCAGCGATCGGGGTGCCAACGGCGATGTCGTCGGTGCCGGAAAGGCGCGCCAACAGAATCGCAAACGCCGCGTGCGTGACCATGAACAGGGTGGTCCCGTGCTCACGGGCCAGCGCCGACAGGCCCTGATGCACTGCTGCGTCGATCTCGAACTGAAGGTAGCCACCGCGGTACGACTGCGCGGCGGGACGCAGACGGTCCGTCGGCAGGTCCAGCTGATCCGGCAGCCCGGCCAAAGCTTGGCTCCAGTAGGCGATCTGCTCGGACGACACGGATTCCGGGTCTTCCTCGCTACCCAGCACCTCGCGCTGCCACAGGCTGTAATCGGCGTACTGCACGTCCAGCGGGGCCCAACCCGGCGCCGTTCCCTGCGCCCGTGCCGCGTAGGCCATGACGAGATCGCGGGCGAACGGAGTAGTCGAGGAGCCGTCCGCGGCAATGTGGTGCACCACGACGGCGAGGACGTACTCGTTCTCGGCTACCTGGAACAACCGAATCCGCAGCGGGATTTCGGCCGTCACGTCGAACCTCGTCGACGCCAATTCGACCAGCTTGCCGACAATCTCGGCTTCCGTGACACTCTCGACGTTCAATTCCACCGGCGTATGTCCTACCGGTTCGATGACCTGGACCGGTCCCGAATCGGTTTCCGGATACACAGTGCGCAGGGTTTCGTGACGGGCAACGACGTCGCCGATCGCCGCACGCATCGCGCCCAGATCGAGTTCACCGCTCAGCCGCAGTGCAAACGGCATGTTGTAGGCGCCTGCCGAGCCGTCGAAGCGGTTGAGGAACCACATACGCTGCTGCGCAAGAGAAAGCGGAATCTCTTCCGGTCGATCCTGAGCTGTCAGCGCAAGGCGGCTTCCTTCACCGACGTGTGATTCGAGACGTGCGGCAAGTTCCTGGACGGTAGACGCTTCGAACAGAAGGCGGACCGGTACGGCCGTCTCGAGTTCTTCGGCGATGCGCATGACAACCCGAGTCGCGATGAGGGAGTTGCCACCCAACTCGAAGAAATCATCATCCAACCCCACCCGATCAACACCCAACACACCCACAAACGCCGACGCCACCACC
>NZ_JBHUUU010000029.1:0-23336 GCF_042670865.1 Rhodococcus sp. NPDC057135 | reverse complement strand
GTGGTCGCCGATGTACTGGCTCGACGCGCAGGTCAACACCACGGAAATGTTCGTCCACCACGAAGATGTACGACGCGCACACCTGAACTGGGCGCCGCGTCCGTTGTCGGAGGGTCGGCAGGCTCAACTGTGGAAGTACGCGCGGCAGATCGGCAAGATGGGCTACCGCAAAGCCGCTGTCGAGGTGATTTTCGAACTTCCGTCCGGAGAGAGCGCGGTCGTCCACAAATCCGGCTCTCGCAGTGTTGTCCTGCAGGGTGAACCTGCCGAGTTGCTGCTTCACGCTTTCGGTCGCAACGAAGTGCAGATCGAAGCAAAAGGTGAACTTGGCGACGTTCAATCGGTGATGGCGCTCGATCGCAGTTTCTGATGGCCTCCTTCTACCCGAGTGGAACTCGACAGACGGGTTGTGAAGATCACGTTTCGCACTCGCGACCTGTGTTGCTGGTGTTGCGGATGGTCCAGATGGGGTCGCACAGACTAGCCTGAACTCCATGGCAGGTAAGTCGAGCGCCCGGGGATCCAGTACAAGCACGTCCACGTCCAGGGCATCGACCAGGTCGTCAGCGTCTGCGCCGAGCGCGCGGGCGACCGCAAAACCCCGCACATCGCGCACCACGCGGACCGTCTCGACTCCTCGAAATGTCACGACGTCGGCCAAAGCCGGTGGCCGCCCCGCTTCGGGGAAAGGCTCCAAGCCGGCGCCGAAGAAGTCGTCCGGTACGTCTTCGGCTTCGCGCCGACCCGTATCGAAAACGTCTCAGCGGGCCAGCCCGTTGGCGGCGGTCGGCAAGGGGATCGGAGCCGGGTGGTCCCTGGCTGCCCGCGGTGTCGGCGCCACTACGCGCACGGTCAGCAAGGTCGGCGAGATCGAAGCCGGCCATCGCCGCGACGGAATAGCGCTCGGCCTGATCGCATTCAGCGTCGTCATCGCCGGGGGAGTCTGGTTCAAGGCCGGAGGTCCGATCGGCGGTGGCATCGACACTCTCGTGCGGGCGATCTTCGGCGCGGCTTCGGCTGTGCTCCCCATCGTGGGCGTCGGCCTCGCGATCCTGTTGATGCGCACCGAACCCAAGCCTGAGATCCGACCTCGACTGATCATGGGATCGCTGCTGGTCGGTCTTCCTGCACTCGGCCTGTGGCACATCATCTCCGGATCTCCGACAGACGCGACCGGCCGCTCCAACGGCGCAGGGTTCGTCGGATACGTCGTGGGAGGCCCGCTGACCAACGGACTCACCGTCTGGCTGTCGGCGCCGCTGTTGGTCATCGCCGCCGGATTCGGAATCCTGCTTCTGACCGGAACGACTCTGCGTGAGGTTCCGAGCAAGTTCCAGTCCTTCTTCGGTGCCTCGTATCGCTCGGACGAATACGGCGACTACGGATCCGAATTCGACGAGGACGGCGAGCACCACTACGGCGAATCTGCTTACGATCCTTCGCTGTTCGACGCCGACGGCTACCCGGTCGACACCTACGCCGAGCCGCCGCTCAAGCCCGCCAAGCGGACCAGCCGACGCGCGCCGATCGACAACTACCCGACGGACGAGTTCGAATCCGGAGACAAGAAGACCGAAGTGCTCGGTCTGTGGAACGCCGACGAAACCGCAGAGCCCGACGAGCCCGTCGTGGCTGCGGCAGCGCCCGTCGTGGAGACGCCGGCGCCGCGCCCCAAGGTGCCGGCGCGTTCGGTCCCCATCGCCAAGCCCGTGCCGAAACCCGAACCGGAGCCGGAGGAGAAGGAACACTTCGTCACCGATCGCGTCACCGACGGCGACTACAACCTCCCACCGACGACGTTGCTGATCGAGGGTGATCCGCCCAAGCTCCGCAGTTCTGCGAACGACGCGATGATCGAAGCGATCAGCGAGGTCCTCGAACAGTTCAAGATCGACGCCGCCGTTACCGGATTCACCCGCGGACCGACAGTGACGCGGTACGAGGTCGAACTCGGACCCGGCGTGAAGGTCGAGAAGATCACTGCGCTCGCCCGCAACATCGCCTATGCGGTGGCAACCGACAACGTCCGCCTCCTCGCCCCAATTCCGGGTAAGTCCGCGGTGGGTATCGAGGTACCGAACTCCGACCGTGAAATGGTTCGCCTCGCCGACGTGCTGAACGCGCCGAGCACCCGACGCGATCACCATCCACTGGTGATCGGTCTGGGTAAGGACATCGAAGGTGACTTCGTCAGTGCGAACCTCGCGAAGATGCCCCACCTGCTGGTGGCAGGTTCGACCGGCTCGGGTAAGTCGAGCTTCGTGAACTCGATGCTCGTGTCACTGCTGACCCGGGCGACCCCGGAAGAAGTGCGGATGATCCTCATCGACCCCAAGATGGTCGAGCTCACGCCGTACGAAGGTATCCCGCACCTGATCACGCCGATCATCACTCAGCCCAAGAAGGCCGCGGCCGCGCTGGCCTGGTTGGTCGAGGAGATGGAACAGCGCTACCAGGACATGCAGGCCAACCGAGTGCGTCACATCGACGACTTCAACTCCAAGGTCAAGTCCGGGGAGATCACCGCGCCGCTGGGCAGCGAGCGCGTCTACCGCCCGTACCCGTACATCCTGGCGATCGTGGACGAGTTGGCCGACCTCATGATGACCGCTCCGCGCGACGTCGAAGAAGCAATCGTCCGCATCACCCAGAAAGCCCGCGCTGCCGGTATCCACTTGGTGCTGGCAACGCAGCGCCCGTCCGTCGACGTCGTCACCGGCCTGATCAAGACCAACGTGCCTTCGCGTCTGGCGTTCGCGACTTCCTCGCTTACGGACTCGCGAGTCATCCTCGATCAGCCCGGCGCCGAGAAGCTCATCGGTATGGGTGACGGCTTGTTCCTGCCCATGGGCGCCGGCAAGCCGACCCGTATGCAGGGCGCGTTCATCACCGACGAGGAAATCTCTGCGGTTGTCGACTTCGCGAAGAACCAGGCCGAGCCCGAGTACACCGAAGGTGTCACCGCACAGAAGGCCGGGGAGAAGAAGGACGTCGACCCCGACATCGGCGACGACATGGACGTCCTCTTGCAGGCCGTGGAATTGGTCATCACGAGTCAATTCGGTTCGACGTCGATGCTGCAGCGCAAGCTGCGCGTCGGGTTCGCCAAGGCCGGTCGACTCATGGATCTCATGGAAAATCGTGGCGTCGTCGGCCCCAGCGAGGGCTCGAAGGCACGCGAGGTTTTGATGAAGCCTGAGGAACTCGACGGTCTGCTGTGGTCGATTCGCGGTGGCGACCCGGACGAGGCACCCGCAGACGAGTAGCGACACCTCGGCGGACAAGCCGTCGACAGACGACCGGAGGAACCCGTGCATGTGACGCCGTTGGCTTGGGGAATCACGATCGTGGTGATCCTCGGCCTGTTCGTCTTCGACTTCTTCGCCCACGTCCGCACGCCACATGCGCCCACGTTCCGGGAGTCGGCATTCTGGTCGACGGTCTACATTTCGATAGCCATAGTCTTCGGCCTGGTCGTGATGTGGATCTGGGGTACGACGTACGGCGGTGAGTACTTCGCCGGCTACGTCACGGAAAAGGCGCTCTCGGTAGACAATCTGTTCGTCTTCGTGATCATCATGTCGACGTTCGCCGTCCCGCGAGAGTTCCAGCAGAAAGTCCTGCTGATCGGCATCGTCCTCGCGCTGGTGATGCGCGGAATCTTCATCGGAGTCGGCGCGGCCGCCATCAATGCGTACAGCTGGGTGTTCTACCTTTTCGGTGCATTTCTGATCTACACCGCGTACACCCTGATCCGCGATCACGGCCACGAGAAGGAAGCGGAGGAGAAGCGCGACAGTCGCATCATCTCGCTCGTGAAGCGGGTGCTGCCCACCACCGAGGAATACGACGGCGACAAACTGATCACCCGGATCGACGGCAAGCGCGTCGTGACGCCGTTGTTGTTGGCGCTCATCGCAATCGGGTTTGCCGACGTGCTCTTCGCGCTCGATTCGATTCCGGCGATCTACGGTCTGACGCAGGAACCGTACCTGGTGTTCACCGCCAACGCTTTCGCGCTGATGGGCCTACGGCAGCTGTACTTCCTGATCGGCGGGTTGCTCGAACGACTGGTCTACCTCTCGTACGGGCTCTCGATAATTCTGGCGTTCATCGGCGTGAAACTGGTACTGCACGCGTTGCACGAGAACACGCTCTCGTTCGTCAACGGCGGTGAACACGTCTCGGTGCCGGAAATCTCGACGGGACTCTCACTCGGAGTGATCATCGGAGTGCTCGCGGTGACAACGGTCGCGAGCCTGTTGAAGACTCGCGACCGGGCCGGGGAGTAAAGCCGGGGCCCTGTGTCCGTCAGGCGCTGAACTGGCCCAGAACCGGCACCCACTCGGTGATCCGGACGTTTTCGATCAGGTCGGCGATCGCGAACGGATCGTGGGTGAAGAGAAGCGAAACGGTATCGGTGTCAGCGGCGTCGACGATGATCAGCGCGCCGTTTCCATCTGCAAACGGACCTGAAGACAACACGATCGAGCGGGAAACCAGATCGGCGAGCCACGCGCGGTGATCGCTGCGGAGTTCGTCGCGCTGAGGATTCTTCTCGGGCGCATAGGTGTATTCGACGAGGAACAACGACATCGTGAACCGCTTTCGGGACGGGGATCGAGACAGGGATGTGTGAAGAGTCTGAACGGTTCAGAGAGTCAGGAGCATGCGAGTATTGCCGAGTGTGTTGGGTTTCACATAGCTCAGATCGAGGAACTCGGCGACGCCGGCGTCGTAGGAACGACACATTTCGGCATAGACCTCGGCGGTGACGGGAGTGCCGTCGATCTCCGCGAATCCGTGACGGTGGAAGAACTCGGTCTCGAACGTCAAAACGAACAGTCGTTCCAACTCCAATTCCTTGGCGACCTCGATGAGTTTGTCGACCACGTGGAAACCCGCACCCTGCCCCTTGGCCGTCGGATCGACTGCGACGGTGCGGATCTCACCCAGGTCTGCCCACAGCACATGCAGTGCGCCGCAAGCGATTACCTGGTCACCCCGCTCAGCGACCCAGAACTCCTGGACAGCCTCGTACAGCGTCACGAGATTCTTCTCGAGCAGGATCTTGCCGGCGTAGATGTCGATCAGGCGCTTGATTTCGGGGATGTCCGACGTTCGCGCGCGACGCACGATCAACTGGCTCTCGGTATAGGTCGGCGCGGTCGAAGTCATGTGGTGCACATTAGTCAATGGCCCTACCGATATTCTAAGTCGCGTGCCTGTCCGCCCCACGCAATTCCCGCGCCGCTCGGCTGTATCCCGGGTTCGGCTCACCGCCCATGCGGTGATCCGATGAGTACCCCGCGCGATCAGACCGACGCCCATCGCGCCGCCGTCGGCCCGTCCGACGGCACACCTGTCGCGGACAACCCGGTTCCGTTGCTGAACATCGCGAACATTCTCACGATGGTGCGAATGATTCTCGTTCCGGTGTTTCTCGTTGTTCTGTTCGTCGACGGCGGACACTCGACGTGGTGGCGTCTCGGAGCGATGGGCGTGTTCATCGTCGCCGCGATCACGGATCGGATCGACGGCCAATTGGCTCGGAAGTACGGTCTGGTCACCGATTTCGGCAAACTCATGGACCCGATCGCGGACAAGGCCTTGATCGGAGCCGCGCTCATCGGGCTCTCGGTTCTCGGCGATCTGTCGTGGTGGGTGACCGGAGTGATCATCGCCCGAGAACTCGGAATCACGCTGTTGCGGTTCGCGGTCCTGCGGCACGCGGTCATCCCGGCAGGCAAGGGTGGCAAGCTCAAGACACTCGTCCAGGCCGTCGCGATCGGCTTCTACCTCTGCCCGCTGCCGAGCAGTTGGGACATCGTCAGCGGACTGCTGATGGCTGCTGCCGTCGTACTGACGGTGGCGACGGGAATCGAATACATCGTGCAGGCGATCAGGCTTCGCGCCGGAGTTCGCGCAGTCGAGTCATGACCGACCCGCTGCTCGGACTCGGAGTGGTCGAACTCGTCGACGCCCTCGCCGCCGCGAGGCAGACTGTCGCCGCCGCTGAATCTTTGACGGCCGGATTGTTCACGGCTGCGGTCGCGTCGGTGCCGGGGTCGAGCGCGGTGCTGCGTGGGGGCCTGGTCGTGTATGCGACCGACCTGAAAGCAACGCTGGCGGGCGTGGATCCCGAGCGCCTGGCGTCGGACGGCCCCGTGTCCGAGAGCACCGCCGTGGCCTTGGCGCTCGGCGCCCGGACGAGGTGCAGTGCCGACTGGGGTATCGGACTGACCGGAGTTGCCGGTCCGAGCGAGCAGGACGGACACCCGGTCGGAACGGTGTTTCTCGGTATCGCCGGCCCGGACGGAACCGAATGCGTACCGCTCGCGCTCGGCGGCGAACGGTGGGAGATTCGGACAACGGCAGTCGCGACTGCCGTGTCGCGGTTGCGTGATCGTGTCGTAGAGCGTGCGGCACGATAGGCTCGGGAACCAATCGGATGTGTTCGGACGTTGACGATTGTGAAGACGTACGACCATGCACGATGAGGTCACGGATGAAGGAGGAGCGAGATGGCGCTGCTATTGCGTGAGGCAATCGGTGACAGTCTCCGGCGTACGCGCGTTTCGCAAAGCCGCACGCTACGTGAGGTGTCGAACAGCGCGCGTGTGAGCTTGGGCTATCTGTCCGAAGTGGAACGTGGACGTAAGGAAGCATCGAGCGAACTGTTGGCAGCGATCTGTGATGCGCTCGCAGTCCCACTGTCCGACGTGCTGGTCGATGTGAGCGAGACCTTGGCCACCAAGAAGAGCTCTCCGGTAGCTGGTCGACAGGTCACCGAACCTGCCGTGTCGGCATCCGGCACTGTCTCGGCTTCCGGTTCGCCGACTATCGCACGCGATACCCGCGTCGTGATTCCGGCACCGAACGCTCGAAGGTTGGCGGCGGCGTAGCCACTACCGGCCGTAACCGATAGATTTTGTACGTAACCGCCGGTTTCCAGCAGGTGGGGTCAGAGCAGATAGGGCGCAGCCCTTGTTTCGGTGCGCGACGGTCGCGCTCCGGGTCGCGTTCGGCGCGGCGCATCAGATGGAGGCAGGATCAAACCAATGGCTAATCCTTTCGTCAAGGGCTGGAAGTACCTGATGGCGCTCTTCAATTCGAAGATCGATGAGAAGGCAGATCCAAAGGTTCAGATTCAGCAGGCGATCGAGGACGCACAGCGCCAGCATCAGGCGTTGTCCCAGCAGGCTGCGTCGGTGATCGGTAATCAGCGTCAACTCGAGATGAAGCTCAGTCGTCAGCTCGACGAGGTCGAGAAGCTCAACGCCAACGCGCGCCAAGCCGTCAATCTTGCCGATCAGGCTGCTGCTGCCGGCGACAACGACAAGGCGATCCAGTACACCAACGCCGCCGAGGCTTTTGCGGCTCAGTTGGTGACGGCCGAGCAGGGCGTCGAGGATCTGAAGGCACTGCACGACCAGTCCTTGCAGGCGGCCGCTCAGGCCAAGAAGGCCGTCGAGCAGAACGCGATGACCCTGCAGGCAAAGGTTGCCGAGCGCACCAAGCTGCTCAGCCAGCTCGAGCAGGCCAAGATGCAGGAGCGCGTGAGCGAGTCGCTTCGTTCCATGGACAGCACGCTGTCGGCTCCCGGCAACACACCCAGCCTCGATGCTGTGCGCGACAAGATCGAGCGCCGCTACGCTGACGCACTCGGCTCAGCCGAGCTCGCCCAGAACTCCGTCCAGGGCCGCATGATGGAGGTCCAGCAGGCCTCGGTCCAGATGGCAGGGCACAGCCGCCTCGAGCAGATTCGTGCATCCATGAAGGGCGAGGCACTGCCTTCCGGCGGTGCAGCAGCCACTCCCGCGACTCCGTCCGTCGAGAAGCAGCCCCCGGCTGCCGGTCAGACCGGGCAGTAGCCGAATTCTCGATGTCGGCAGTGATGCTCTGATGTTTTCTTCGCGAGACGGTCGATCTGGGCGCGAGCCCCGGTCGGCCGTTCCCGTTTCCGTATCCGGCGCTTTCGGAGCGTTGGGACGCACCGCGGATACATTGCGCGAGGTCGGTCTGTCTGCGGCGGATGCCGCTCGGCGGTGGCAGGATCCGCGCGCCAAGTTCGAGCGCAAGCGTGCCCGTGCGCGTCGGCGGGCGCAGCGATGGGGATTCATGTCCGGCGGTTCAGTGGTCGGCACTGCGGGCCTCGCGGTTGCGGCGGCTCCCGAGTGGTCGGTGGTCGTGGCGGGCGGGGGAGCGGCACTGTTCGCGGTTCCCGCCGTCATCGCGGTCGGCCGTTACCGTTCGATGAGCTCCGGTCCTCCGCCGTCGGCGCCGATTCGCAGACGATTGCCACCGTCGTCGTCTCGCGCGTTCATTCCGATGTCGCGCCTCATCGGTGCCGAGACGTCGCTGTTCGAGATTTTGAGTGTTCTCAGACGCGCCGACACCATCGACCCCGGTGAGCTGGACGAAATCACCGCTACCGCCGATTCGGCACTCAGAGCGATGTTCGCGGTGTCTTCGGACGTGGTGGCGATGGAACGTGCGGTGGCCGCAACGCCCAAAGTGACTGAGCCTCTGGATCCCACCATCGACGGTGCAGTTCGTGAGTTGCAGTCGGGGTTGGATCAGTACGAGGATCTGGTGACCTCGGCCGCCGCTCTGACTGCGCCTCACAGTCCTTCGGCGCTCGTGGGATTCAACCGGGAACTCTCGGCGCTGCACGCGGCCGCCGAGCGACTTTCGGCGCTTGCCGACGCCATCGGCGAGGTCGACGACATCACCCGCAAGTACAACTGACAGTCCTGGTCTGATCGGCGCTCAGTCGTCGGCGCCGCGGGCTGCCAATGCTTCACCCATCGCATCTGCGGTCATCAGGGTGCCGACGATGACCGGCACTGCGAAGGAGCGCAGCGAGAAGCCGAGCCCTCGTGCCTTGCGTGCTTCGGACACCTGTGTGATGACCTCGAACATCAGCGGAATGCACCGGATCGTCATTGCCAGGAGCAAGGCGATCCGTTCGGGATTGACGCCGAAGCGTCGCAAGGGTGTCAGGAATCTGGTGATCGCGTCGAGCATCTCGGAGATCCGCGTGGTCAGACCCATGATCGCCGCGAAGGCGATCGAGATGATCAGGACGCCGCACACGACGGTCGCTCGCTGCCACCCTGCGACCACCAGCTGGAACGCGCCGATGAACAGCAACATCCACAGTGCGGGTCGCAGCTGCCGGATCGCCGTCATCGGCGGGATGCGCGCAATGACGTACAGGGCGATGACGACGATCGCGGGAGCTGCCAGCTGCCACGGCTCACGTACGAAGATCGAGACGGCCAGGATCGCCACGATCAATGCGAGGAGCTTGATCCCCGTCGGCATCCGGTGCAGGAGCGATGTGCCCGGCCGGTAGACGCCGAGAGTGGTCACGAGACCAACGACCGGTAATGGCCGATCGAGTCGGCGGGGGAGCCGTCGGCGACGACACGGCCTTGGTCGACAACCAACACCCGTTCGAATGATTCGAGGAGGTCGAGTTGGTGGGTCACGACGATCAGTTGTTGATCGAGCGACTCGAACACCGAGCTGATGAGTCGCGAGTTGCGAAGATCGAGGAGCGTGGTGGGCTCGTCGGCGACGAGTACGTTCGGCTCTGTCACCATGATGGCCGCGAGCGCGAGTAGCTGCTTCTGCCCACCGGAAAGCTGGTGGGTGGGATGGTCGGCGTGCCCGGCGAGACCGTAGCGCTGCAGGACCGAGCTGACCTTGGCGGCGCGCTCGGTTTTACCCAAACCGCTACGGCGGAGCGAGAATTCGATGTCCTCGGCCACCGTTGGCATCACGATCTGATGGTTGGGATCGGTGAAGACGAACCCGACCTGCTTGCGTACGTCGCGGCCCTTCTTCGCGGTATCCAGGCCGTTCACCTGGACGCGCCCTTCGGTTGGAACGACCAGGCCGTTGATCATGCGAGCGAGGGTCGACTTGCCGCTTCCGTTCGCACCCACGATCCCGATTCGCTGCTCGCTCAGTCGCAGATTTATCTGCTGCAGGACTGTTCGTTCACCGAAGCTGTGGCCGACGTTCTCGAAGACGATCTCACTCATCGGAGACTAATTCGCCACCACGGTCTTGGTGGACGAGATCACCGAATCACGCAGGAGTGCCGGATATGCGCGATGGACCTGGGACGCGACGAGCGCGGTGACCACGGCCTTTGCCGCGTCGAGAGGAATGAAGGCAGCGTTGGCCGACCAGGCGGCCACGAAGCTCATGTGTCCGCGGACCATCATTCCGACGATGCCGAAGGCGTAGAGGATGACAACCCCGCCGAGAAGGTTGATGCCGATGCCCGCGATGATCCGGTACTTGGGCAGCATCTTGGCAGTCAGCCAGCCGATGACGAATGCCGTCGGGATCCAACCGATGAGGAATCCGGCCGTCGGGCTCGACAGTGAGAAGAGTGCGGTACGACCGCCGGCAAGGACCGGTAGCCCCACCAGTCCCAGGGCGATGACCGTCAGGACGGCGAGAACACCCTTGCGCGGTCCGAGCAGAGCGCCGGCCATCATGACGCCCATGGACTGAAGTGTGATCGGTACGCCGGAAATGCCGATGTTGATCGACCCGGGTAGGCCCAGCGCGATGATGAGTGCGGCGAAGACGGCTACATGCGCGAGATCGCGAGCGGGGAAACGGGTCGTAGACACTGCGGACGTGCTCCTTCGGCGTACGGGATGGAACTTCGCGAGTTTACGCCAGTCGCACGCTGCAGTGGGTTGGACACCTGACCTGCGTGAGGGGCGGTCTCGGGGTGAACCCTGATCTTTACCTGAACTTGCCGCTGAGCTGCTGCTTTGTCGCGCCAGACCTGTCAGGCTGGTTCTACGGACGACGCAGCACCTGTCCGATTCGACTGATTATTCAATGGCCCATTGGAGGCAAGCATGTTTTGGAAGATCGTTTTGGCCGTCGTACTGGTGTGGGTTGCACTCGCGGTGGTCGGCGCCCTGATCAAAGGGCTTTTCTGGGTTCTGGTGGTCGGCGCGGTCGGCTTCGGAATCTATTTCCTGGTGAAGGCGATGTCGGGAAGTGACGACAATTCGCCCGCTTCGCGGTTCTGACAGGCAAGATCGGCCCTATGGAAAACTTCCCCGAGGACTGGCAGCGCGCGATTGTCATCGTTGCGCATCCCGACGACATCGAATACGGCGCAGCCGCAGCGGTGGCGCAGTGGACGGATCGCGGCAAGGACGTCCGATACGTGCTGGCCACGCGAGGTGAGGCCGGAATCGCTGGTCTGTCGCCCGAGGAGTCCGGCCCGGTCCGTGAGGAAGAAGAGCGCCGCTCGGCCGCGATCGTCGGTGTCAGTGAGGTGGAGTTCCTCGGACTACCCGACGGTCGTCTCGTTGAAGGCCTGGAGTTGCGCTCGACTCTTGCCGCTGCAATTCGTCGCCACCGTCCGGAGTTGGTGGTCACGATGAACTTCTCGCACACCTGGGGGCCCGGCTACCTCAACAGTGCGGATCACCGCGCGCTCGGGATCAGCGTCCTGGATGCAACTGCCGACGCAGCAAACGAATGGATCTTTCCGTCATTGACGGCTCAGGGGTTGGCGCCGTGGTCCGGCGTTCGGTGGGTCGCGGTGAACACGATGACTCCCACACACTGCGTCGACGTGACGTCGACGGTCGATCGCGCCGTGGACTCGCTCGCGGAACACGCACGCTATCTGGCGGCATTGAGTTCCGTGTCGATCCGGGAACAGGCCCGCGCACAGATAGATATGGTCAGCGGACCGAAGCCTGGTTTTGATGCCGAGCGCGCAGTTGGTTTCGAGTTGTACTATTTCTGATGAGCTCTGAGCGAGAAAAGTCGCAAGTCCCGACGGGATTACCGGTGACTTGTCCGGTATTGTGTTACACACGATGGTAATCCGTAACGCAGATGACCCAATTGCCCCTCGCAAGGCCGACGGTCAGCGCATCCCCAGCCGCGAGATCGACGACGTGATTCTCGACGCCGCACGATCGTGTGTCCTCGATTTCGGAATGCAGCGAACCACACTTGCCGAGATCTCCCGTCGAGCCGGCGTCAGCCGACCCACGGTCTACCGGCGGTGGCCGGACACGCGGGCCGTGGTCGCGGACCTGCTCACCCGCGAGATCCGATCGGTGCTGCCCGAGGTGACCTTCACCGGGTCTGCGGGCACGTTGCTCGTGGAGGCGATCGGTGACGTCGTCGGACAGATCCGCGACCATCCGCTCTTCGTGAAAATTCGGCAAGCCGATCAAGAGTTGCTGACCACGTACATCGTGGACCGACTCGGCGCGAGCCAGAAGTCGATTCTCGAGCTGATCACCTCCGTCGTCGCGGCCGGTCAACAGGACGGTTCGATTCGCGAGGGAAGCGTCACCGAGATCGCGGCGATGGTTCTGCTGATGGCTCAGTCCGTTGTCATCTCCGCACCGACACTCGAGCCGGAGCTTTCCTCCGATGCGTCGGTCGAGCAACTTCGATATGCGGTTGCCGCGTATCTGGCACCTGTCAAGAATTCGGGAGAATAGCTGTGAGCCCCCTAGGTTCAGCAGGCAGTGATTCGGCAGGCAGTGATTCAGCAAGCGGCGATTCAGCGCTCAATGCACAGCGACGTACTCGTGAGCTCGAGCAGTTGGCGAACGGCGATTCGGTCGACGTCCTGGTTATCGGTGGCGGAATCACGGGCGTCGGTGTTGCTCTCGATGCCGTGACTCGTGGGCTGAGTGTTGCGCTGGTCGAAAAGCACGACCTCGCGTTCGGCACCAGCCGCTGGAGTTCGAAACTGGCGCACGGTGGCCTTCGGTACCTTGCTTCCGGCAATGTCGGCATCGCCCGTGAAAGTGCGGTCGAGCGCGGAATTCTCATGACGCGCACCGCGCCGCACCTGGTTCGCGCCATGCCTCAACTCGTACCACTGTTGCCGGAGACGTCGTTCTTCGGAAAGGCCCTGGTGCGTACCGGTTTCCTGGCCGGTGACGCTCTGCGCATGTCGGCCCGAACCCCGGCGTCGGTACTTCCCAGATCACGGACGGTCAGTGCTGCTCGCGCTCGCGAATTGGCCCCTGCGGTCAAGCAAGAGAATCTACGCGGCGCCTTGACTGCGTTCGACGGGCAGCTCATCGACGACGCCCGCCTTGTCGTCGGCATCGCGCGAACAGCGGCGTCCCACGGCGCGCGAATCCTGACCCGGGTCGGTGCGTACGACGTATCCGGAACATCGGCCACCTTGCGCGACGAGTTGACCGGGTCCGAGTTCTTGATGCGTGCCCGCGTCGTGATCAATGCGACCGGGGTGTGGGCTGATCAGGTCGACTCCAGCATCACTCTTCGCCCCAGCCGCGGAACGCACCTGGTGCTCGACGCGGCGCGATTGGGGAACCCCACTGCAGCACTGACGGTGCCGATTCCCGGCGAGACCAACCGTTTCGTCTTCGCCCTACCCGCACAGCTCGGCCGGATCTACCTAGGGTTGACCGACGAAGCAGCGCCGGGGCCGGTGCCCGACGTGCCGACGGCGTCGGAGGACGAGATCGACTTCCTGCTCAGCACCGTGAACACGGCGTTGGAAGTTCCGCTGACACGTCAGGACGTTCTGGGGACTTTTGCGGGTCTGCGCCCCTTGCTGGACACCGGTGAAGGCTCGACTGCCGACCTCTCCCGCAATCACGCTGTTGTTCGTTCGGCTTCGGGCTTGGTCACGGTGGTGGGCGGCAAGCTCACGACGTACCGCAAGATGGCCGAAGACGCTGTCGACGCTGCGATCGAGGTCGGCTCGCTGAATGCCGGTGCGTGTCGGACACGCGCGTTGCCGCTGGTAGGTGCTGCATCGGCGGCGGATTTGAAAAAGATCATGGCTCCCGCCTCCCTCGTGGCGCGATACGGCACCGAAGCGGAGTTCGTTGCCTCCGCGAGCAGTGATCGTCTTCGGTCGGTTGCGGACTTGGAGATCTGCGGCGCCGAGTTCGATTTCGCCGTATCGCACGAAGGTGCCCTCGATGTCGACGACGTCCTTGATCGCAGGACCAGAATCGGATTGGTGGCTTCGGATCGCGAACGCGCACTGGGTGCGGCAGAACAGGCGTTTCACTCGGTGTGACACTCTGATCCGGTGCGTGTAGCCGTCGTTGCCGGGCCGGACCCGGGTCATGCTTTTCCCGCAATAGCGTTGTCGCTGGCGTTGATCCAGGCCGGCGACGACCCCATCCTCTACACCGGGACCCGGTGGGTGGAGGCAGCGCGAGCAGCGGGTGTGGAAGCGGAGCCTCTCAAGGGCTTGGCTCCGAGGCCGGGAGACGACGATCTCGATGCAGGCGCTCGGATTCATTCGCGCGCCGCCTATATTTCCACCGAACTGCTTCCCGACCTGAAATCCGTCTCCCCAGATCTTGTCGTCTCCGACATCCTTACTGCCGGAGGCGGATTGGCCGCGGAACGGCTGGGCATCCCGTGGGTGGAGCTCTCGCCTCACCCGTTGTACTCACCCTCGCGCGGTCTGCCGCCGATCGGCAGTGGGCTCGCGCCCGGCGTCGGAATTCGCGGTCGACTCCGCGACACCCTGATGCGCGCAGCGACGGGACGTTCGATCAAGCAAGGGTTGGCCCAGCGCTCGCAAGCCCGTGTCGGTGTCGGACTGCCCGCTCTCGATCCCGGTCCTCATGCGCGGCTGATCGCAACACTTCCGGCACTGGAAGTGCCTCGCCCCGACTGGCCGGAGCACGCACACGTCGTCGGACCGCTTCTCTGGGAGCCGACCGAGGTCATTCTGGATCCACCGCCAGGTGACGAACCGCTGGTCATGGTGGCGCCGTCCACGGCGCACACCGGCGCAGTGGGAATGTTCGAGGGCACGGTCGAAGGACTCGACGGTGCCGGCGTCAGGCTGATTGCATCGATACTCGAGGGAGCAGAAGGCGAACAACCTGATTGGGTTCGTGCAGGTCTCGGACGTCAGGACGCGATGCTGCGTGACGCGGCGGTATTGGTATGCGGCGGCGGGCACGGCATGTTGGCAAAGGCGCTGCTGGCCGGCGTGCCGACCGTCGTCGTTCCTGGGGGAGGGGACCAGTGGGAGCTGGCCAATCGCGCTGCGCGGGCAGGCACGTCGGTGATCGTGCGGCCTGCGGATGCGCAGTCGATTCGCGATGCAGTACTACAGGTTCTTTCCGATGAGCGATTCACGGAAGCGGCGAGGGCGGCTGCCGCTACTGCGTCGCAGGTCGTCGATCCGGTCGTGGTGTGCCGACAGGTGGTCAATGGCGGTGTGTCGGCGTGAGCCGACTGTGCCTGGGTGCAGATACATCACCCTGTGGACTACGGTGGCGGCTGTGCGGTTGACCGAATTTCATGAAATGGTGCGCGAAGAGTTCGGGCAGGTACGAGGCGACTCGATGCTGATCGACCATGTACTCCAGAGTCTCGACGGAATGACTGCCGCGGAGGCCGTCGAAGCAGGCTGGGAGCCCCGTGAGGTGTGGCGCGCGCTCTGCGTGGAGTTCGACGTACCACCGGCCCGCCGCTGAATTTTCGGCGTGTCGAACGTCTCTCGTCTTCTGTTCGAACACGTGTTCGTCTATGCTGGAGCTGTTCGGTGGTGACGCTCCTTTCGTAACTGCGAACTTTCGGTTATCGACAAGCACAGTGTTGGACAAGCACAGTGTCCGACAAGCACCGTGTTCGACAAGCACAGCGTTCGACGGGCACGAAACCAAGATCGAAAAGTCTGTCGGTGGCCGGATCTACTCTGATCGCAACACACCAACAGGGTCGGCTCAGGCAGGCGCTGAAGAGACGGAGTCTGCTCAGGCAGGCACTGAAGACTGATACAAGGATGGGGATCACGATGGCACCACAGGCACCTGATCGGGACAAGGCACTCGACCTCGCGTTGGCGCAGATCGACAAGAACTTCGGCAAGGGTTCGGTGATGCGCCTGGGTGAGGGTGTCCGCCAGCCCATCGCAGTCATTCCCACCGGTTCTATCGCGCTCGACGTCGCGCTGGGTATCGGCGGACTGCCGCGTGGCCGCGTCATCGAGATCTACGGCCCGGAATCCTCGGGTAAGACCACCGTGGCACTGCACGCAGTTGCCAACGCTCAGGCCAACGGCGGCATCGCGGCCTTCATCGACGCGGAGCACGCGCTTGATCCTGACTATGCAGCCAAGTTGGGTGTCGACACCGACGCGCTTCTGGTCTCGCAGCCCGATACGGGTGAGCAGGCTCTCGAGATCACCGACATGCTGATTCGTTCGGGCGCCCTCGACATCGTCGTGATCGACTCCGTGGCCGCTCTTGTTCCTCGCGCCGAGATCGAAGGCGAGATGGGTGACAGCCACGTCGGCCTGCAGGCTCGACTGATGAGCCAGGCGCTGCGCAAGATCACCGGTGCCATGAACAACTCGGGCACCACCGTCATCTTCATCAACCAGCTTCGCGAGAAGATCGGCGTGATGTTCGGTTCTCCCGAAACCACCACCGGTGGTAAGGCACTGAAGTTCTACGCTTCGGTTCGCCTCGACATCCGTCGTATCGAGACTCTCAAGGACGGTACCGACGCAGTCGGTAACCGCACTCGTGTCAAGGTCGTCAAGAACAAGGTCGCTCCGCCGTTCAAGCAGGCCGAGTTCGACATTCTCTACGGTCAGGGCATCAGTAAGGAAGGCTCGCTCATCGATATGGGTGTCGAGCACGGGTTCATCCGCAAGTCCGGCTCCTGGTACACCTACGAAGGTGACCAGTTGGGTCAGGGCAAGGAAAATGCTCGTAAGTTCTTGCTGGAGAATACCGATATCCGCGACGAGATCGAGAAGAAGATCAAGGAAAAGCTCGGTATCGGTGCTGACGTCACTGCAACCGACGAAGCTCCCGCCGACTTCTGAGTTCAGTCATGAGCTTCGACGACGGTGACAACGGCGAGAATGCTCGTGAAGAGTACGGCGCACCTCGGCGTCGATCCCGTCAACGATCCGAGAAGCCGTCGCAACGCGCAGAAGGTGGGACGGAGGCGCAGGCCAAAGATGCTTGCCTACGCCTCCTGACCGACCGGGCGCGCAGCCGTTCCGAACTGGAAACAAAGCTGAGCGGGCGCGGTTTCGAACCCGAGATCATCACGAGCGTTCTCGATCGGCTCCAGGAAATCGGCTTGATCGACGACGCAGACTTCGCGAACCAGTGGGTTCATTCGCGGCACACGTACTCGGGCAAGGGAAAGCGTGCGCTAGCAGTCGAATTGCGGCTCAAAGGCATCGACCAGGATGTGGCTTCCGAAGCGCTCTCACAGATCGATCCGGAAGATGAGCGCGAGCGAGCAGCGGAGCTGGTTCGCCGGAAGCTGAAGAACAAGCCCGTCGACGATCGTGACAAGGTCACGCGCCGACTGGTCTCGATGCTTGCTCGCAAGGGATATTCAGCGGGGATGTCGTACGAGGTGGTCAAGGCCGAGATGGCTGCCGCCGAGTCGTAGGCAAACAATGCCGTAGGCAACTAATACCAGGAGCGGGGTGTGTTACCGAATTCGGTGACACACCCCGCTCCTCGTGTCAGTAGAACAGCAGGTCGATCAGCTCACGGCTTGGTCAAGTCCATGCCCGGAACCGAAACGGCTGGGTCGGCGGACGGCGCCGCGATGGGGCCCTTGCCCTTTCGCTTTCCCGAACGCAGGCGCTTCTCCACCTTGGTTGCCAGGAAGGTCAGAGCCGAGTTGAGAGCGATCATGATCGCTGCGACCACGATGAGCGCCGGCAAGAAGTTTCCGTAGAAGGTGCCGAGCTGTTGGGCCTGACGCACCAACTCGACATACCCGATCAGGTAACCGAGGGCGGAGTCCTTCAGCGCCACGACCATCTGCGAGATCAGGGCCGGGAGCATGGCGGTAACCGCTTGGGGGAGCAGGATTGTCACCATGATCTGCGTCTTGCGCATGCCAAGTGCCTTGGCGGCCTCACTTTGCCCACGGGGGAGTGAGTTGATTCCGGCTCGGACGATCTCGGCGATCACGGAACCGTTGTACAGGGTCAAGCCCACCACGACTGCGGCGAGTGCGAGGTAC
The DNA here is from genome assembly GCF_042670865.1 of Rhodococcus sp. NPDC057135. Taxonomy (NCBI): domain Bacteria; kingdom Bacillati; phylum Actinomycetota; class Actinomycetes; order Mycobacteriales; family Nocardiaceae; genus Rhodococcus; species Rhodococcus sp. NPDC057135. The sequence goes on along the minus strand of NZ_JBHUUU010000029.1, from coordinate 5,303 downwards.
TTCGACTTGAAGACTTCGTATTCGGCAAACACCTGATACGAGAAGATCATCAGAATCAGCACCGGTACCGCGCGGAACAGTTCGACGATGACGCCGCAGATCTTCCGAATGATGTTGTGCTCGGAGAGTCGACCGATACCCAGGGCAGAACCGAGGATGAGCGCGAAGACGATGGACATCGCAGCCGCGATCAACGTGCCTCGGATACCGGGTATCAGATACGTTGTCCACGAGGTGGATTCGAGGAACGGATCCCACTTCGCTGCTGTCAGCTGGCCCTTTTCGTCGAGCGCGCGGTAGACGACGTACCCGATTGCCACCATGAGTGCGGCGACGACAAGGGACGCGAATCGGTAGAGATTTCGCGCTCTCGGACCGGGCGCGTCGTAGAGAACTGTTGCGCGGTTGCTCATCGTGAAACCTCGAATCGCTTGCTCAGCTTGCCGAAGATCAAGCCCATGGGAAGTGTCAGGATCACGAAACCGACAGCGAAGATTCCACCGACGACGAAGATCGCGGCTTCGTTCTCGATCATCTTCTTCATCAGCGCTGACGCTTCGGAAACGCCGATCACCGCGGCGATGGTCGAGTTCTTGGTCAGTGCGATCAGCACGCTACCCAGCGGTGCTGTGACCGCGCGAAAAGCCTGAGGCAAGACGATCAGCCGAAGATTTTGTGCAAACGACAGACCGAGTGATCGGCCCGCTTCGGCCTGGCCGACCGGAACGGTATTGATTCCCGATCGAAGTGACTCACACACGAACGCGGCGGTGTAGACACTGAGGCCGAGTACGGCGAGTCGGAAGTTGTTGTCTGTCAAGAACGTCGGTGAGTCCGACTTGGCGAGGTTGACTCCGAGCGTCTGCGAAAGACCGAACAGGCAGAACAGCAGAATCAGTGTCAGGGGGGTGTTTCGGAACACGGTCACGTACGCGGTACCCAGGAATCGGGCGACCGGGACCGGTGACACGCGCATTGCCGCAATCAGGACACCGATGATGACGGCGCCGATCGCGGAGAAGAACGTCAGCTGGATCGTGGTCCAGAAGGCTTCCAGAATCTGGTCGCCGTACTTGCTCAGAAGGTTCACTTGCCGTCTCCCCAGATCACGGGATCTCCGTTGGTGGCGTCACGCGCTGCGGCTCCCGAAGTGGGGAGCCGCAGCGAGATTGACGGTGAAAAAAGCAGGTCAGTAACGATCAACGGTGGGCGGTGCCGGGATGGGGTAGCCCGAAGCGCCAACGGTGTTGTTGAAGGCTTCTTCCCATGCGCCGGTGGAGATCATTTTCTCGATTGCGTCGTTGATCTTGCCGCGACCCTCGGAATCGTCCTTGGCCAGGCCGACGCCGTACTTTTCGGTCGTGAACGGTTCTCCGACGACCTTCAGCTCGCCCGGGTACTGGGCAGCGTAGCCGGCGAGGATGATGTCGTCGGTGGTGACAGCGTCGACAGCGCCGTTACGCAGAGCCTCGACACAGGCGGAGTACGTGTCGAGCGGCTGGAGCTGGACATCCTTGGCGTAGTTGTCCTGGATGTTCTGCGCCGGAGTCGAACCCGACACCGAGCAGAGCTTCTTGCCGCCGGTGAGCGAATCGGGGCCGGTGATGTCGGTGTTGTCGGAGCGAACGAGCAGCGACTGGCCCGCGATGAAGTACGGGCCGCCGAAGCTGACCTTCTCCTTGCGTGTATCGGTGATCGAGTAGGTGGCGACGATGTAGTCGACCTCGCCGTTCTGGATCAACGTCTCACGCTGAGCCGAAGGTGATTCCTTGAAAGTGATGCCTTCGGGCTTCACGCCGAGTTCGTTGGCGATGTACCGGGCTACCTCGACGTCGAAACCGGAGAAAGTGCCGTCCGGATTACGCTGACCGAGGCCGGGCTGATCGAACTTGATGCCGACGGTGAGGGTGCCGTCGGAAGCGCTCTCGGTGATCGACTTGTTCTCCTCGCCGCCACCACAGGCGGTGGCAGCGAACGCGATAGCCATGATTCCGATTCCGAAACGGACGGAACGATTGATCTTCATGAAGATCCTCTCGGTTGTCGACATGCAAACGGTGCAGTCGAGATGAAAAGTGCAGTCGAGCGAGTTGTCTTGTGGACGAGAGCAGGACTGTGTCGGAGGGGGGACTGTGTCGGAGGGGACTGTGATCAGTGAGTGAGGATCTTGCCGAGGAAGTCCTTGGCCCGATCCGACTTGGGATGGGTGAAGAACTCTTCGGGTGTCGTGTCTTCGACGACCTGACCGTCAGCCATGAACAGCACACGATCGCCGGCCTTACGCGCGAAGCCCATCTCGTGCGTGACCACGAGCATGGTCATGCCTTCCTTGGCGAGGGAGGTCATGACGTCGAGGACCTCGTTGACCATCTCGGGGTCGAGAGCGGAGGTGGGCTCGTCGAAAAGCATCACCTTGGGCTGCATTGCAAGAGCGCGAGCGATCGCGACACGCTGCTGCTGGCCACCGGAAAGCTGTGCCGGGTACTTGTCAGCCTGATTGGCGATACCGACACGCTCGAGCAACGCCTGCGCCGTCTTCTTCGCGTCGTCCTTCTTGGCCTTGCGGACCTTCATCGGTGCGAGCATGACGTTCTCGAGGATCGTCTTGTGCGCGAACAGGTTGAAGGACTGAAAGACCATTCCGACGTCGGCACGAAGTGCGGCAAGTGCTTTGCCCTCCTCGGGGAGCGTCTTGCCGTCGACGGCGATGGTGCCCGAGTCGATGGGTTCGAGGCGATTGATGGTGCGGCACAGAGTCGACTTACCGGAGCCCGACGGACCCAGGACGATCACCACTTGGCCCTTGGGTACCTCGAGATTGACCTCTTGCAGGACGTGAAGTTCCCCGAAGTGTTTGTTCACCGAGGTCATCGAAATCATGGATGTGGAATCGCCGGAGGTGGTCGGCGTCGTCGCATCGTCGGCTTGGGTCATAAACGAGAACCTTAGGCGTAGTTTGCGTCGACGCCCGTGATTTCGCCATGGTTCTTGCCATATGTAATGGAAATTTTACTGTGACGACGTTTATGTCGCGTTTCGGCTGTTTATCAGGGCGTTATTACACGTCGTAGTGGACGTGAGCTAGGCTGAAGCGTGTCACTGATCGACGAAATGTCCCCTGCACTTCCGGAGCCGACTGCAGTTCCGGAGCCGACTGCGAAGTCTGTTCGCACCTACGAGGTGCGGACGTACGGCTGTCAGATGAACGTCCACGATTCCGAGCGACTGTCCGGTCTGCTCGAGGACGCCGGGTACTCGAAGGCGGAGACCGGAACCGATCCTGACCTTGTCGTCTTCAATACGTGTGCGGTTCGTGAGAACGCGGACAACAAGTTGTACGGCAACCTCAGCCAGCTCGCCCCGAACAAGGAGGCGAACCCCGACATGCAGATCGCCGTCGGTGGGTGCCTGGCGCAGAAGGATCGTGACACCGTCGTCAAGAAGGCGCCGTTCGTCGATGTCGTCTTCGGCACTCACAACATCGGCTCGCTGCCCGCGCTGCTCGATCGTGCGCGTCACAATCAACGTGCCGAAGTCGAAATCCTCGACGCACTTGAGGCCTTTCCGTCGACATTGCCGGCCAAGCGTGAATCTGCCTACGCTGGTTGGGTTTCCATCTCGGTGGGCTGTAACAACACGTGCACGTTCTGCATCGTTCCGGCCTTGCGTGGCAAGGAAGTGGATCGGCGTCCCGGAGACATTCTGGCCGAGGTTCAGGCGCTCGTCGACGAGGGCGTCTCCGAAGTGACTCTGCTCGGGCAGAACGTTAACGCCTACGGCGTGTCGTTCGCCGATCCGGAGCAACCGCGCGATCGCGGCGCCTTCGCCTCCCTCTTGAAGGCGTGTGGACACATCGACGGCCTCGAACGTGTGCGATTCACGTCCCCGCACCCGGCGGAATTCACCGACGACGTCATCGAAGCGATGGCAACCACTCCCAACGTCTGCCCGCAGCTTCACATGCCGCTGCAGTCCGGCTCGGACAAGGTTCTCAAGGCGATGAAGCGCTCGTACCGCAAGTCGAAGTACCTGGGGATCATCGAGAAGGTGCGCGCCGCAATGCCGCACGCCGCCATCACCACGGACATCATCGTCGGGTTCCCGGGGGAGACGGAAGAGGATTTCGAGGAGACGCTGGACGTCGTTCGCAAGGCGCGATTCTCCAATGCCTACACCTTCCAGTACTCCAAGCGCCCGGGTACGCCGGCGGCCGAGATGGCCGATCAACTTCCCAAAGAGGTTGTCCAGGAACGCTATATGCGATTGCTCGCGGTTCAGGAAGAAGTGAACATCGAGGAGAATCGCAAACTCGTCGGCACCGAGGTCGAACTCTTGGTGGCAGCGGGGGAGGGCCGCAAGAACGCGGCGACTCACCGTCTCAGTGGTCGCGCGCGAGACGGCCGACTGGTTCATTTCCGCCCCGAGGGAAACCTCGACGGCACAATCCGACCCGGCGACGTGGTGACGGTCGTCGTCACCCACGGAGCCCCCCATCACCTCGTGGCCGATGACGGGGTGCTCACGCACCGTCGGACGCGCGCCGGTGATTCGTTCGAAAAGGGCATCACACCCAAGACCCCGCCTATCGGCGTAGGTCTCGGACTACCGAAGATCGGTGCCCCGGCCCCACAACCCGTCCAGATGGGATGCAACGCATGACCTCGCAACACGAGAACAAGACACCACAGCCGGGCGACGACGCCTTCGAGGGCTACCGCAAGGATCTCGACGACGCGGAACGCAAGGTCGCGGGAGAAATCGATCCGGGTGCACGCGCCATGGTTGTTGCGGTTGCGGTGCTCGTGCTGGTCGGCACCCTTGCGCTGCCCCACACGGGAGTTGCGAACGGCTGGGATGTGCTCGCGTACAACCAGGACGCGGAAACCGAACGAATTGCACTGTTCTCACGCTTGTTCGTGTGGTTCGTCGTCGTCTTCGGCATCGGATTCTCGATGCTCGCGCTGGTCACGCGGCGCTGGAGTCTGGCGTGGGTCGCACTCGCCGGCAGCGCCGTGGCGAGCGCTCTCGGCATGATGGCCGTCTGGTCGCGTCAGACCATTCCTGCCGGTTTCAACGTGGCAGGACCGTCGATCGGGCTGGTCATCGGATGGTTTGCCGTCGTGTTCTTGACGTTCCATTGGCTCAAGGTGGTCTGGACGCGAACCAACATTCAGCTCGCCGCCGAGGAGCAACGCCGGATCGCTGCGGCTGAAGCCGAGAAGCATCAGGAATGGAACGTCGGCTGACGCAGCAGACTGACTGTCCAACGCGCACTACAACGCCGGCTGACTCCTTTCGGAGTC
>NZ_JBHUUU010000028.1:0-26406 GCF_042670865.1 Rhodococcus sp. NPDC057135 | reverse complement strand
ATTCCCTCGGACGTGAGGGACATGTCGCCGACGCGTCCGACGGGTACACCGCGGTAGGTCACTTCGGCATTGGTGAAGATGCCGCCGGACGTCGCGAGTTCGGTCTTGACCGTGTACTGGCCGAATCCCAGAAGATTGTCCAGCCGTACGTATTTCGCGCCGACGTAGATCAACCCGAGTAGCGCGACGGCGACGAGAGCGACCAGCTGCCATTTGGCGAGCTTCGACATCACCATTGCATGCCGCGTGTTGACTCGACTGAGCGATCCACCGACGCTATCGGGCTCGAATTCCGAAACCCCTTCGACGCGAGATTACGCATGCTGACCGCCGACACCGAACACGTGTTGAGTGCCCGCCAGGTCCGGTTGCGTGTCCAACTCGTTGCTGACCGCTCGGAGTGCATCGAAATTCTTGGGCCATGGTCGGAGTTTTGATCGGTCGGCGAGTACTGCCCCGCCGCGCACCTCGGCGCCGAGGTCGCGTCCGACGACGGCACTGGCGGCGTGTCGGCCGCTGAGCATCGCACCTTCTGTCGCCGGTCCCCAGGGTGTGTTGGTTCCTGCGAGGTAGAGGCCTTCGATCGGAGTCTTTGTGCCCGGTCGCAGGGCACCGGTTTGTGAGGCGAGCGGTGCCAGACCGAATGGTGCGCCGCTGGAGTTTCCGACGAACCGCTCCTGAGCTGCGGGAGTACCAAGTTCGACGAACTTGATCGCCGACGAGGCCCCGGGGTATGCCACCTCGATGCGCTGCGCCATGCCCTCGATCAAGATTTCCTTGATGTCGTTGTATGTGGCGTCTTGGCGGTAGCCGTGCTTTGCTACGTCGTATCCGTCCACTCCCCACATTGCGGGGTTGTGCGGCACGATCGACTGCACTTCGAGGGTGCCGTGACCCATTGGCGCGCTGGTGTGGTGGTCCGGATCCCGACGTGTGGAGGACTGCACGAACGTCGGGCCACGGGCTGCGAACTGCTCAGCCCAGTCGCGGCCACTCCCACGTCCGTACCGAAGGCCGTGAAACAGGCGGCGTTCGGTCAGGGCGAGGGTTGCCAGGTTTTTGCAGTCGTCCCAGTTCGGAATGACGAAGATGTTGCCGTTCGGCGCCGATCGAAGATCCAACTCGACTCCGAAGTAGGCATTGATGAAGGGCAGCCCCATACGCAAGGCCCCGACGCGTCGACGGTAGAGGACCGGAATGTGTTCGTCGTCGACGAGGTCGGTGAAAGTGCGGATCGCGTCGCCCGCCGAAACGACGGCCGGCGCGGTCACGATCTCGCCTCCGCTGAGTCGCACACCGCGCACCTTGCCGTTGTCGACAAGGATTTTCTCGACTGCGGTGTTGCGTCGGATCACTCCACCGTGAGTGGTAGTCACTTCGGCAAACGCAGCCGAAAGAGCCTGACCGCCGCCGCGTGGAAAGTAGGCGCCGCCTTCGATATACAGATTCAGAAGGACGGCGTACACCGTCGAGGTGGTTTTGCTGGGCGTCGACCCGAGAAGGCCGCAGTAGATGCCCAACGTGAAAATCGTTCGCGGGCTTAGTCGGCAGGCGAGGAACAGGCTGACAACTGGCAGGTACGCGAAAGTCGCGGCGGCGCCGACTCCGAGTAGCCACCGGTTCTGATTAGCCATACTGGCGGGGGTGAGGTCGCGGTTCCAGTCCCGGCTCAGTGCGCGCAGGACCTTGACCAATTGTCGCAGCCCCCTGGCGTCGTGCGGAAACGCGTCGACGAGGTTGGCTTCGAAAGCGTCCCAGTCCACCGGCACTTTCAACTCGAGATCCGGCCCGCGGAAGGTGTCGAACGCATCAGAGTCGAGGGGTAACCACGAGATGCGGTCGTCGAGTCCGAGGCCACGCATCAGGGTAGGGATGTGCCCGTCAGGACCGCAATCACCGAGGTAGTGGACACCACAATCGAATTCCCACTGTCCTTGGCGCCGGAAGACATGCGAACTGCCACCGAGCACCGAGTAGCGCTCGAGCATCAGAACACGCTTGCCTACCGCGGCGAGGTGGGCAGTCGCGGACGAGCCGCCCAAACCCGAACCGATGACGATCGCGTCGAAGTCAGTCATGTCGACCTTTCAGAGGGTAGGAGGGCCGCATTGCCCGCGGAGCGTTGAACTCGGCCACCGCAGACCGAAGAGTTAAGTACGCGAGTGGTGCAGAGGCCGAGACGGCGTAGCGGCGGAGGCGGGACGGTGCGATCGGCATAGCCATCCGACCCTTCTTGTGTTCTGAGACACATAGTGTGTGTAACCGTGGGTAACACTAGGTCATCTACCTGCCAGTGGCAAGCAAATTCTGATGAAGAGTGTGAGCTGCCGGAATGCGAAGAAAGTGAATCGTGGTGGCGAGAGGTGTTGGGGAAAGCGCTGACGAACACCGGCAGCGCACAGGATCGTCTGAGCCAGGTAAGGCACAAGAGCGAGAATGATCAGCGGCCACCAACCCGGGGTGAACCACTCGGGCGTCCAGCTGTCCCAGGTGGTCCTGCTCGAGGCCGCGACGAGCGCCACCGTGCCGATCGCGGCCGCTGCCCCCGCGAGTCGGAGGACCCGGCCACTGATCATTGCGCTGCCGCCCGGCTGCGCCCCGTGTCGTTCAGGCGTGTGTACGCAATCGCGCACGTGATGAGAAACGGTCCTGCCCAGGCACTTTCGGTGAGGTTGATCCTCTCTTTGGTGCCCCAGAACTGCCCGACCGTTATACATCCGATCCGTAGAAGCGGGGCCGAGCAGACCAGTTCACAGGTGAGCGCGACGTACTGCTGATGGGCCACCACGTCGCGACGCCGGATTGCGACGAACGCCAGCACCGCAGGGCGCAAAACGATCTTGGTCTCAATAGGTCAAGACGGTTATTCAGCTGGCGCACGCTGATATCCGGAGCCAATCGATTTTAGTGTGAACTGCATGGTTCGGAGAGGCATCAGCCGTTCATCGGTGATCGAGGAGGTAGTCAGTTTCTTTGTTGGCCAACAGGTTTACTCCTCTGATGGCTGTGGCGTCGAGATCAGCGGGGGTGACGTCATCATGGAGTTAGGTCGGGGATGTGTCGAGGAGCTGTTCGTGCGTTCCGGTCGTGGCAACGGTGCCGCCGTCGAGAACGACTATCCGATCGGCGCGTGTGACAGTGGAGAGGCGATGAGCGATTATGAAAAGGCTTCGAGTGCATCGGGTTTCGAGCAGATTCTCCATCAATCCGTATTCGTTCACACGGTCCAGATGGGCAGTCGGCTCACCCATCAGGATCAGGCTTGCCGGAGAGAGCAAGGCGCGGGCGATGGAGAGCCGTTGCCGTTTTCCGTGGGAGAGACTTTTACCGCGGTCGAGGACGACGCCCATTATGGCTGGGATGCGCTCGCTGTCGCCGGGTTTATCGCGCACGGTGATTCGTGACCGGCACAGGATCTGGCGATCCTCGACGCGCGCGCCGCCCTGTTTGTTTCAAACCTCGCGGTCGACGGTGAAACCGTGACCGAACAGACATGGTGCTCGGCGATCGAGGCTCAGTCGATCCCACCACTGCCACTCGGCATGGGGATCTTGACCACCTTGTCGTCGTTCGGCCCCGGCTCGCCCGCAGTCTTGTTGATCGTGCTCGCCCACATCAAACCGTCGGATCCGAGTGCCAACCCGCCCAGTTGGCCGTACGTGTCCTTCGCCACTGCCGACGGCGCGGTCGTAACTGCTCCTGTTCCCGGATCGGCGGCCAACGCCGAGATCGCTTTGCCGGCCCCCAGCGCGACAGCTACCACTCCCTGCGCCGCAATGCACCCTCCGACGCCGGGTCGGTCAGGCCACGTCCAAGCGGGGGACGTCACCGTTCCGTCGGAGCCGACACGTTGGAGGCGATCCTCGAGCGTGGTTCGGTCGGTCACCCACGTCGCGATACCCGGATCCACGCACACGCCGCCGCCGTTCCCGATTCCGGACAGAACAACTTCCGGGCGAGGCGGCGCGGCGTTGGGCGTCAACGATCGGACTCGCAACAATTTCCCCGCCAACGAGCCGGGATCCTGAGCAACCGCAGGGTTTCCGGTATCGCCCGTCAGGACCATGAGTTGGTCCGGGGCCGCGAACTCCAGTGACCCGCCGTTGCCGCTTGCGCCGCGTGGAATTCCACCGAGGACTTCCTTTGCGGTGTCGCCCGGCGCGATGCGGACCACCCGGTTGTCGGTACCGGTGGTGACGTAGGCATAAATCAGATTGTCTTCGACAAATGTGGGGGAGAGGGCGATGTCGAGCAGTCCGCCGTCGCCGCTGCCGTCGACGTCGATCTTGGCAACCTCGACGGGCGTCGTGTTGGGCGCCACCTGCATGATTCGGCCGGTCCGACGTTCGGCGACCAACCCCGAGTTCCCGTCCGGGAGTGTGACGAGCCCACCCGTGGTGTCGAGACAGGTTGCGATCACGGCAGTGTCGGCGTCCTGACAGGGGCCGAGAGGGCCGGTTCGCGGCGCCGGCGGCGTGGTCGAGGGCGGCGGATTCTCCGGCTGCACTTCGGCGCTGGCCTGGTTGGTCGGCTCGGGTGTGAACGGCGAGGCAGTCGATTCGTCGAAGTCGGCGCAACCTGCGAGCAACGATGTTCCGAGCACCAGAGCCAGTGCGCCCAGCGCTGCATGCCTACCCGTAGTCATGCCCAAGACGTTACGTAACCCACGGCCGATGCCGCCACGCCGGACCAAGGTTCCCCGTCGAGTTCGTGAATCGGTCATAGGCTCACCTACGTGACTGACGAGCGAAAAGATCCCAGCGAGTTGTCGGATGCGGACAAGCCGACGGGCAATGTGTCCAGTCCGTATGATTCGCCCACCGAACAATTTCCGACGGTGAGCGCCAAAAACCCGTTGCCGCGTACCGACGACGATCTTGACTTCGGTTCCACGAACGCCAACTCCCTCACCGAACAGATACCGACGTATCGAGCGCCGGGCGCGGATCAACCGACGGTGGCTCTCGAGCGTGAGACGGCGTACGACGCTCCGATCGCCGCCGTCCCCACCGCCGAAGCGGTGGCAGGTACAACGGTGGCAGGTACAACGGAGGCTCCGCGGAGTCGAGGCACTCTCGACCTCGGCTTGCTTGCCCTGCGGTTGGCCGTCGGTGGAACTGCGTTGGTGCACGGTCTGCAGAAGTTGACCGGTATCTGGAACGGGCCGGGTCTGGGCGGGTTCGAGACGATGCTGGCGGATGCCGGGTTCCAGCAGGCGAAGTGGATGGCGATACTCGGCGCCGTCGGTGAGGTCGCGGGTGGCGCGCTCCTCATCCTCGGGTTGCTGACTCCCGTTGCGGCAGCGTCGGTTCTGGCCGTGATGATCAATGCGTGGGCGCTGCGTCAGGCGAGCGCCCCGGGTCTCGAGTACTTCGCCCCGGCCGGTACCGAATACGAGATGCTGCTGGGAATCTGCGCCGGCGTCATCATCTTGACGGGTCCTGGCCGTATCGCACTGGATGGTCGTCGAGGCTGGGCCACCCGCCCGTTTGTCGGGTCGCTCGTGGTCTTGATTCTGGGCATCGCTGCCGGCGTGTGCACCTGGATCTTCCTGAACGGTGCCAATCCGCTCATCTGAAATTCGCACAACCAAAACGAACCGCCGCCTTCCGAATCGGAAGGCGGCGGTTCGTTTGTGACAGATCAGTCCTTGACGAGTACCGGATCGGCATTCGCAGACGGGATGGCTGTTCCGTCCTTGAGCTTGCGGCCGAGGACCGACTTGCGGTGTCCGTACGCGAAGTACACGAGCACACCGATGGCCATCCAGACGAGGAAGCGGATCCAGGTCTCGACCGAAAGGTTGAGCATCAGCCAACCGCAGGCGAGCACGGCGACGATCGGAACGAAGGGAACCAGCGGGACGCGGAATCCGCGCGGCAGGTCGGGGCGGGTGCGGCGCAGGACGATAACGCCGACGCAGACCAGGACGAATGCGAAGAGCGTGCCGATGTTGACCATCTCTTCGAGCGTTCCCATGGGGAAGAAGGCCGCCAGGACAGCAACGATGCCGCCGACGATCAGAGTGATGCGTATCGGGATGCCCTTGGCGTTGGTCTTGGCCAGGCTGCGCGGCATCAGACCGTCACGGGACATGGCGAACAGGACGCGGGTCTGGCCGAGCATCATGACCATGACGACTGTTGTCAGGCCGGCCAGGCCACCGAAGTTGATGGCCGTCTGTGCCCAACCGATTCCGTTTGCCTCGAATGCGGTGGCAAGGGTGGCGCTGGAATCGCCGACCAGTGGGCTGCCGTCCTTGAGTTCGGTGTACTTGACCATGCCGGTGAGGACGAGTGTGACGGCGACATAGAGCACGGTGACGATGGCAAGCGAGCCGAAGATTCCGCGCGGCAACGACTTCTGCGGGTTCTTGGTTTCCTCGGCCGTGGTCGCAACGACGTCGAATCCGATGAATGCGAAGAACACGAGGCTGGCTGCGGCGAGCAATCCGTATGCGCCGTAGCTGCTTCCGCCGGCACCGGTCAGCCAGGAGAACAATGTCTGGTGGATTCCGCTGGCAGAGCTCTCGGACCCCTCGGACGGCGGGATGAAGGGGGAGTAGTTCTCCTTCTTGATGTAGAACGCGCCGACGACGATGACGAGCAGTACTACCGCGATCTTGATTGCGGTGATGACAGCGGAGACTCGCGAGGAAACCTTGGTGCCGATCGCGAGGATCAGCGTGATCACTCCGATGATGAGCAGTGCGCCCCAGTCGAAGCTGATCGATCCGATGTGCGCGGTGGTACTGCCGCTGGCACCGATGACGTTGCCGAGATAGAGCGACCAACCCTTGCCGACGACAGCGGAGGCGAGTGCGAACTCGAGGATGAGGTCCCAGCCGATGATCCAGGCCGCGAACTCACCGAACGTCGCGTAGGAGAACGTGTATGCGCTGCCGGCGACCGGAACAGTGGAGGCGAACTCCGCATAACACAGTGCGGCAAGGCCACAGGCGATGGCAGCGAGAACGAATGCCAGTGAAATGGAGGGTCCTGCGACATTGCCTGCGGTTCGAGCAGTCAGCGTGAAGATGCCTGCGCCGATGACGACGGCGACTCCGAATACCGTGAGGTCCTTCGCGGTTAGTTCCTTCTTGAGCTTTGTCTCAGGCTCGTCGGTGTCCGCGATCGATTGCTCGACGGATTTGGTGCGCCATATGCCGACTCCGGGCATGTATTGCTCCTTGGTTGTTTCCCGTCGACCTTGTGGGTGACGGGCGGTGGCTGACTGTCGTCGTTGTGATGTGCGTCTCAGCGACCTGATGAGGGAACCACTGGTGAGCGCCGTGTGCAAGTCAGCTCGCTCGAACTGACCGAAATGATCACCTGACTGAAAGTCATCCCCCCTCATGTATCTGAATTGATCAGCTGGTGTCTGGAACCCTACGTCCAAGTGAATTCGCTCACGAGGCGGACGCGCGATTCGGTCTGAAATGTCTGATAGCTCATATCTTTCCGTTGGTGCTCCGCGTGTCGCCCGGTTATTCGGTACCTGTCGGTCGGTCTTGCTCTCGATGAGTTGCATCAACCCAACTGGTTTCACCTCGCCGGAGCAATTGCAGAGTCGGGGGACAACCTCGACTCCCCCGGCAGTCTTCGCCGAAATTGTGGGCCTCCGAAGCGAGGGGAGTGCTGTCGCTGTACCGGCACGTCCCATTTCACCCGTATCGGCGCGGTAGGCGAGATGACCACCGCGTACCTGGATGCACTCGAGCGTCAATCACGCGTCGTGGCAGAGTGTGTCGGCGACGGGATGATCGGATTGGGTTGTGGTTCAGGCTCATGCAACACCGGAGGGGGTATGGCGTGTTCGGACTCGGTCGGTCCCGCGTTCTTCTCCGACAGCGTCAGGCGTGACATGGCGGACTCCGAGGCGAAATGAACCCGACTCTGTCGATCCTCTGCCGTGGCCCGTTGGCGAGCATTCTCGTGGTTCTGAGTTGGTTGCCGCACGTCCGACTGCCCGAAAACCTTGTGTGACTGTCACATCGGCTACGCACATCTCGAGCCGCACGCACACTGACAGAAAAAATCCCCGGCCGAAAAGCGGCCGGGGATCTTTCTCGATTCGTGGCAGAACTTACGGAACGTAGCGAACCGCGCCCTTGTCGGCGGACGTTGCCAGAGCGGCGTAGGCGCGCAGCGCTGTCGTCACGGTGCGCTGACGATCGACCGGCTGCCACGGGCGCTCCGAGGTCTCCATCTTGGCGCGTCGCTCGGCGAGGACGTCGTCGTCGACAAGGATCTCCAGTGTGCGCGAGGCGACGTCGATGCGAACCTGATCGCCGTTCTGGACGAGTCCGATGACTCCGCCTGCGGCAGCCTCGGGGGAGATGTGGCCGATGGACAAGCCGGAGGTTCCGCCCGAGAAACGACCGTCGGTGATCAGTGCGCATTCCTTACCGAGGCCAGCGCCCTTGAGGAAGGCGGTGGGATGCAGCATTTCCTGCATGCCGGGTCCGCCCTTGGGGCCTTCGTAGCGCACGACGAGAACGTCGCCGGCCTTGATCTTCTTCTGCAGGATGACCGAGACGGCTTCTTCCTGAGACTCGACGACCAGCGCCGGGCCCTGGAAGGAGAACAGTTCCTCGTCGATGCCGGCTGTCTTGAGGATTGCGCCGTCGAGTGCGATGTTGCCGCGCAGGACAACCAAGCCGCCTTCGACGGTGTAGGCGTTCGCGACGTCGCGGATGCAGCCGCCGGCCGCATCCGTGTCGAGGGCAGACCAACGGTTGTCCGTGGAGAACGGTTCGATGGTGCGCACGCCGCCGGGAGCCGCGTGGAAAAGCTCGATTGCTTCGTCGGTTGCCTTGCCGGAGCGGATGTCCCAGTCGTCGAGCCACTGATCGAAGCTCTTGGTGTGCACGGTGGAGACGTCGGTTTCGAGGAGTCCGCCGCGGCGAAGCTCACCGAGCAGTGCGGGGATTCCGCCGGCGCGGTGGACGTCTTCCATGTGATAGTCCGAGTTGGGGGAGACCTTGGACAGGCACGGCACCTTGCGGCTGATCGCGTCGATGGTGTCGAGGTCGAAATCGACCTCGCCTTCCTGCGCCGCAGCCAACGTGTGCAGGACTGTGTTGGTGGAACCGCCCATGGCGACGTCGAGAGCCATTGCGTTGCGGAACGCTGCCGGGGTCGCGATGTTGCGCGGCAGAACCGACTCGTCGCCGTCGCGGTAGTACTTGAGGGCAGCCTCGACCACTGTGGTGCCCGCACGAGAGAAGAGTGCGTGACGCGCTTTGTGAGTTGCCAGCGTGGAGCCGTTGCCCGGCAATGCGAGACCGAGGGCTTCGGTCAGGCAGTTCATGGAGTTGGCGGTGAACATGCCGGAGCAGGACCCGCACGTCGGGCACGCGCTTCGCTCGACCTCGTCGAGGCCTTCGTCGGACACGGCATCGTTGGCCGAGGCGGAGATCGCGGTGATGAGGTCGGTGGGGGCTTGGGCCACGCCGCCGACGACCACTGCCTTACCGGCCTCCATCGGACCACCGGAGACGAAGACGGTTGGGATGTTCAGACGCATCGCGGCGTTGAGCATGCCGGGAGTGATCTTGTCGCAGTTGGAGATACACACCAGTGCGTCGGCCGTGTGGGCGTTTGCCATGTACTCGACCGAGTCGGCGATGATCTCGCGGCTCGGGAGTGAGTAGAGCATTCCGCCGTGGCCCATCGCGATGCCGTCGTCGACTGCGATGGTGTGGAACTCACGAGCGACGCCGCCGGCTGCACTGATGGCCTCGGCAACGATCTCGCCCACGTTCTTGAGATGCACGTGGCCGGGTACGAACTGGGTGTACGAGTTCGCTACGGCGACGATCGGCTTGCCGAAGTCGGAATCCGTCATTCCTGTGGCGCGCCACAGGGATCGGGCTCCGGCAGCATTACGTCCGATGGTGGTGGTGCGTGACCTCAACGGGGGCATGGGCGTGTTCCTTATGTGATCGTTGCTGATCCACTCAAATAGAAGCGAGGGCCTTTTAACGCTACTCGCGTGCTATTGGCGCTTCTCTTCGGGCTGGACCGAACCGTTGTCGGCGTTGTCGGACTCGACCTCGGCTTCTGCTTCGGCTTCTGCCGCTGCGTCTTCCTCTTCGGCTTCCTTGGCGGCGAAGGCTTCTGCGGCCGATGCATAGGGATCAGTGATGCGGCCGCCGCTGGCGATCGCGATCTCGGGAAGCCTGACGAAGCTGACCGCAGGCAAGGTCACCTCGGTTCCGTCGGTGAGTTCTGCGCGCGCCCAGCTGCGCTTCGGGAAGCGGAAACCCTTGACGTCGTCCCAGGCGAGGGTGCGCTTGGAGAACGTCGAGCGGACCTCGAGACCGTCAGGGCTGACGGTGGTGCGCAGTCGCGCGACGAGATAGACGGCGATGATCGGAAGGATCAGCAACCAGCTGAAGGCGACGGGCCACCCGAAGATCGGGAAGCTGACCGCGAACAGAAGGAACGCGCACGCCATGTAAGCGAGCTGCGAAATGCGGATGACGTGCCGAAGTGGTTTCGGCGTGTGGGATGATTGAGCCGGTGGCACGGGCTGCTGCGAAGTTGACACCTCTACATCTTCGCATTGCAGCCGATGTATCTCAGATTCTGGGACGGTCGACTCACCAAGTTTGCCGTTCGCGACTAGCGCCTCTACTGTCGAGTGCGTGAAACAGAATGAGTTGCTCGTAATCGGCCGGCGCGTCGTCGCCTGAGTCGATTTTTCAACTCACCAGATAACGACGCGCCACCCTCGCTCAGCAGATGCTGACGGGGGTTTTTTGTTGCCCGGAGCCAAATCAGAGGATTTCCCAGTGAGCGCACCAACAGCACGGCCTCAACCAACGCCGCGCAAGTCAGGGACACCGAGCCCGACAACCGCGGCTGCCGCAACCCAGACGGCCAACCGTCGCCAGCTCCCGCCTGAGCGGGTAACCGGCGCGCAGTCTGTGGTTCGAGCCCTCGAAGAGCTCGAGGTCGACACGGTATTCGGCATTCCCGGCGGTGCCGTGCTCCCGGTTTACGACCCACTCTTCGATTCGGTCAAGGTCCGCCACGTGCTCGTGCGCCACGAGCAGGGTGCAGGCCACGCTGCCACCGGTTACGCCCAGGCGACCGGCAAGGTCGGCGTGTGCATGGCTACCTCGGGTCCCGGTGCGACCAACCTGGTCACGCCGCTGGCTGACGCGCAGATGGACTCCGTTCCGATCGTCGCGATCACCGGACAGGTGGCGCGCTCGCTGATCGGTACCGACGGCTTCCAGGAAGCCGACATCTCAGGCATCACGATGCCGGTCACCAAGCACAACTTCCTGATCACCGACGCGATCGACATCCCGCGCATCATGGCCGAGGCGTTCTACCTCGCAGCCAGTGGTCGCCCCGGTGCCGTCCTGGTCGATATCCCGAAGGACATCCTGCAGTCGCAGACCACGTTCTCGTGGCCGCCGGAGATGCGTCTGCCGGGATACCGCCCGGTCACCAAGCCGCACGGCAAGCAGGTACGTGAAGCTGCACGTCTGATCGCCGACGCCAAGTCGCCGGTGCTGTACGTCGGTGGCGGCGTCATCAAGTCCGACTCCTCGCCGGAGCTGCTCGAATTGGCCGAGCTGACCGGAATCCCCGTCGTCACCACATTGATGGCCCGCGGCGCGTTCCCGGACAGCCACGACCTCAACTGCGGTATGCCCGGTATGCACGGCACCGTTGCCGCGGTCGCCGCTCTGCAGCGCAGCGATCTCCTGATCACCCTCGGCGCGCGTTTCGACGACCGCGTCACCGGTCAGCTGAATTCCTTTGCGCCCGATGCCAAGGTCATCCACGCCGACATCGATCCGGCCGAGATCGGCAAGAACCGATACGCGGACGTCCCGATCGTGGGCGACTGCAAAGAGGTCATCACCGAACTCATCGAGGCGATCCGTGCCGACATGGCCACGGGTACCACGTTCGACCTCACCGTGTGGTGGGCGTACCTGAACGACATCCGTCGTACGTACCCGCTGAGCTACGACCGCCCCACCGACGGTCAGCTGAGCCCGGAGTATGTCATCCAGACCGTCGGCAAGCTCGCGGGACCGGACGCCATCTACTGTGCCGGCGTCGGCCAGCACCAGATGTGGGCCGCGCAGTTCGTCGGTTACGAGAAGCCCCGCACGTGGCTCAACTCGGGTGGACTCGGCACCATGGGCTACGCGGTTCCCGCGGCCATGGGCGCCAAGATGGGCATGCCCGACACCGAGGTGTGGGCGATCGACGGCGACGGCTGCTTCCAGATGACCAATCAGGAACTCGCAACCTGCGCACTCGAAGGTATTCCGATCAAGGTTGCCCTGATCAACAACGGCAACCTCGGCATGGTGCGTCAGTGGCAGACACTCTTCTACGAAGAGCGCTACTCCAACACCAACCTCGGAACGCACGGCGCCATCCGCATCCCGGACTTCGTCAAGCTCGCAGAAGCATTGGGCTGCCACGGAATTCGTGTCGAGCGCGAAGAAGATGTCGAAGCTGCGATCCGTGAGGCGCAGTCCATCAACGACAAGCCTGTCGTGATCGACTTCATCGTCACCGCCGACGCACAGGTGTGGCCGATGGTCGCTGCCGGAACGAGCAACGACGAAATCATGGCGGCCCGGGGCATCCGGCCGCTGTTCGACGACGACGAGGCAGTTGCCGAGCCCGCCGTCATCCACGAAGCCATGTCGCGCGAGCAAGCCGGACCCGCCGCGGGCACAGGGGAGGATCAGAAGTGAGCACCAGTCACACCCTCAGTGTTCTCGTCGAGGACAAGCCAGGCGTGCTGGCTCGCGTCTCCGCACTTTTCTCCCGCCGCGGATTCAACATCGAATCCCTTGCGGTGGGCGGAACCGAGATCCCCGAGATCTCACGTATGACCATCGTCGTCACGGTCGACGAGTTCCCTCTCGAGCAGGTGACGAAGCAGCTCAACAAGCTGATCAACGTCATCAAGATCGTCGAGCAGGACGGTGAAGCATCCGTCGCTCGCGAGCTCGTGCTCATCAAGGTGCGCGCAGATGCAAGCGTGCGCACGCAGGTCATCGAAACGGTGAACCTGTTCCGCGCCAAGGTGATCGACGTCTCCCCGGAGTCCGTCACCATCGAGGCGACCGGTACTCGGTCCAAGCTGGATGCACTGCTGCGGATGCTTGATCCGTACGGTATCCGGGAGATCGTTCAGTCCGGGGTCGTGGCAGTCGGTCGAGGGCCGAAGTCGATCACGGCCACCCGCTAGTACTTTTAGACACGTAAAAATCCAAGGAGAGGTTGAGAACTGTGGCAGTCGAGATGTTCTACGACGACGATGCCGATCTGTCGATCATTCAGGGCCGCAAGGTTGCTGTGATCGGCTACGGAAGCCAGGGCCACGCCCATTCGCTGAGCCTGCGCGACTCGGGCGTCGATGTGCGCATCGGCCTCAAGGAGGGCTCCAAGTCCCGCGAGAAGGCACAGGAGCAGGGACTTACGGTCGGTACGCCGGCCGAGGTATCCGAGTGGGCCGACGTCATCATGGTGCTCGCACCTGACACCGCTCAGGCGAGCATTTTCACCAACGACATCGAGCCGAACCTCAAGGACGGCGACGCGCTGTTCTTCGGTCACGGCCTGAACATTCACTTCGACCTGATCAAGGCTCCGGAGTTCGTCACCGTCGGCATGGTCGCTCCCAAGGGACCCGGCCACCTGGTGCGTCGTCAGTTCGTCGACGGCAAGGGCGTTCCCGCGCTCATCGCCATCGACCAGGATCCCAAGGGTGAAGGCCAGGCTCTCGCTCTGTCCTACGCCAAGGGCATCGGTGGAACGCGCGCAGGCGTCATCAAGACCACGTTCAAGGAAGAGACCGAGACGGACCTCTTCGGCGAGCAGGCCGTGCTGTGCGGCGGCACCGAGGAACTGGTCAAGACCGGTTTCGAGGTCATGGTCGAGGCCGGCTACGCACCCGAGATGGCGTACTTCGAGGTTTTGCACGAGCTCAAGCTCATCGTCGACCTCATGTACGAGGGGGGCATCGCCCGCATGAACTACTCGGTGTCCGACACCGCTGAGTTCGGTGGATACCTCTCCGGCCCGCGCGTCATCGACGCCGACACCAAGGAGCGCATGAAGGCGATCCTGGCCGACATCCAGTCCGGCGAGTTCACCCGTCGTCTGGTTGCCAACGTCGAGAACGGCAACACCGAGCTCGAGGGCCTGCGCAAGGCCAACGCCGAGCACCCCATCGAGGTCACCGGCAAGAAGCTGCGCGACCTGATGAGCTGGGTCGATCGTCCGATCACCGAAACCGCGTAATTCGCAGTTTCACGCTCCACGTCTCCACTGGCCTGATGTCGCGCCGGTTCAATTACGTTGAACCAGCGCGGCATTGGGCCGGAGTTGTTTTCCGGGCTGGTTGAGCCCGGATTCATATTGCATCGAGAATTTGCCCGCGAAAGTGTCCACTATGTGGTATTGCCTACCGCGTTGTGGATTCGAAGTCAGCGCGCACTAAACTATCGGTGGTTAAACCACCTTCACACCCACCTAATCAGGGAGTTTGCACGTGAGCCAGCCTGGCCGTCCCGTTGTTCTGATCGCCGACAAGCTCGCGCCGTCCACAGTCGAGGCGCTCGGTGACGGTGTGGAGGTGCGTTGGGTCGACGGACCCGACCGCCCGGCGCTGCTCGCCGCGGTACCCGAGGCCGACGCGATTCTCGTCCGTTCCGCCACCACCGTCGACGCCGAGGTTCTGGCTGCCGGCACCAAGCTGAAGATCATCGGCCGCGCCGGTGTCGGCCTGGACAACGTCGAGATCCCCGCAGCCACCGAGCGCGGCGTGATGGTCGTCAACGCACCGACCTCCAACATTCACTCCGCTGCCGAGCACGCTGTCGCGCTCCTCATGTCGACCGCTCGCCAGATTCCCGCAGCAGACAAGACCCTGCGTGAGAACACCTGGAAGCGAAGCAAGTTCAACGGTGTCGAGATCCTCGGCAAGACCGTCGGTGTCGTCGGACTCGGCCGCATCGGCCAGCTCTTCGCGCAGCGTCTCGCTGCGTTCGAGACCACGATCATCGCGTACGACCCCTACCTGCCCGCAGCGCGCGCAGCGCAGCTCGGCATCGAACTGGTCACCATCGACGAGCTCGTCGAGCGCGCCGACTTCATCTCCGTGCACCTGCCCAAGACCAAGGAAACGGCCGGCCTGATCAACGCCGAGCGTCTCGCCAAGGCAAAGGACGGCGTCATCATCGTCAACGCCGCCCGCGGTGGTCTGATCGACGAAGATGCGCTGTACGACGCACTGGTCTCCGGCAAGGTTCGCGGCGCCGGTCTCGACGTGTTCAGCACCGAGCCGTGCACCGATTCCAAGCTCTTCGGTCTCGACAACGTCGTTGTCACCCCGCACCTCGGTGCATCGACGTCCGAGGCTCAGGACCGCGCAGGCATCGACGTCGCGAAGAGTGTTCTCCTCGCTCTGGCAGGCGAATTCGTTCCCGAGGCCGTCAACGTCTCCGGTGGCCCCGTCGGCGAAGAAGTTGCTCCGTGGCTCGAGCTCGTCCGCAAGCTGGGTCTCCTCGCTGCGACGCTGTCGCCCGAGGCAGTTCAGACCGTGCAGGTTGTCGCCACCGGCGAGCTGTCGGCCGAAACCGTCGACATCCTCGGCCTGGCTGCACTGCGCGGCGTGTTCTCCGCCAGCAGCGACGAGGCTGTCACGTTCGTCAACGCTCCGGCACTTGCCGAGCAGCGCGGCGTAACCGTGTCGGTCGAGAAGCACTCCGAGGCTCTTGCTCACCGCAGTGCGGTCGAGGTTCGTGCAGTTGCCGCCGACGGCACGGTCACTTCGGTTACGGGCGCACTCACCGGCCTGCAGCAGGTCGAGAAGATCGTCAACATCAACGGACGCAGCTTCGACCTGCGCGCCGAGGGCCACAACATCGTCGTTCACTACAGCGATCGCCCGGGCGTTCTCGGTGTCCTCGGCACGGTTCTCGGTAACGCGGGCGTCGATATTCTCGCCGCAGCGTTGAGCCAGGACGCCGAAGGCGAAGGCGCAACGGTCATCCTGCGCGTCGACCGCGTCGTCGGTGACACCGAGGTCGAGGCAATCGTCTCGCAGCTCGACGCTCGCGTCGCCCAGGTCGACCTTTCCTGATTTGTTTTTGCTGTGCGCCTTTATTAACCGCCCGCGGTTAATAAAGGCGCACAGTTCTACTGAGATGAGGACTCCATGAAGCTTGCGGTCATTCCGGGTGACGGAATCGGCGTCGAGGTCACAGCCGAAGCGCTCAAGGTGCTCGGCAAGTTGGTTCCGGATCTGGAAACCACCGAATACGATCTCGGTGCCCGTCGCTACAACGCCACCGGCGAGTTGCTTCCGGCCGACGAGCTGGACCAGATTCGTCAGCACGACGCAATCCTGTTGGGCGCCATCGGGGATCCGCGGATCGTCGCACCCGGCATCCTCGAGCGTGGACTGCTGCTGAACATGCGTTTCCAGCTCGATCATCACGTGAATCTTCGCCCCGCACAGCTGTATCCGGGTGCTTTGTCGCCGTTGGCGGCTCAGCCGGAGATCGATTTCGTCGTGGTTCGTGAAGGAACCGAGGGTCCGTACACCGGAAACGGTGGAGCGATCCGCGTCGGTACCGATCACGAAATCGCGACCGAGGTGTCGATCAACACCTGGTTCGGTGCCGAGCGCGTGGTGCGTTACGCATTTGCCTTGGCGCAGACCCGGTCCAAGCACCTCACCTTGATTCACAAGACCAACGTGCTCTCCAATGCGGGCGCGATCTGGACGCGTGCAATCGAGACCGTCGGCGCCGAGTTCCCGGACGTCGAAACCGCGTATTGCCACATCGACGCGGCCACGATCTACATGGTCACCGACCCGTCGCGCTTCGACGTGATCGTCACGGACAACCTCTTCGGTGACATCATCACCGACCTCGCCGGTGCGGTGACCGGTGGAATCGGTTTGGCCGCAAGCGGAAACATCGACGCGTCGGGTACCAATCCGTCGATGTTCGAGCCGGTGCACGGTAGTGCTCCCGATATTGCAGGTAAGGGGATCGCCGACCCCACTGCTGCGATCCTGTCCGCTGCACTGCTCCTTCGTCACCTCGGTCGCGAAGACGACGCCGCTCGGGTCGAGGCAGTAGTTGCCGCGGACCTGGCAACGCGAGGCGAAGGCCCCATCTCCACCACGGAGATCGGTGACCGGATCACCGCAGCACTGTAGGGATCCTTCTCACGAGACTGACGCGCGTAAGCCTTTCGGCTTGCGCGCGTCAGACGTATCCGGCACCCGGATAGACTTGCGTTCATGCGTCTTGGTCGAATTGCCAGTCCCGATGGTGTTGCGTTCGTCAGTATCGAAGGTGAAGAGGATGCCCTCGTCGCCAAGGAGATCGCGGAGCACCCGTTCGGGAATCCCACATTTACCGGCCGAAGTTGGCCACTCGCCGATGTTCGCCTTCTCGCCCCGATTCTGGCGAGCAAGGTGATCTGCATCGGTAAGAACTACGCCGACCACATTGCCGAGATGGGCGGCGAAGCTCCCGCGGATCCCGTGATCTTCCTCAAGCCCAATACGTCCATCGTCGGTCCGGGTGCCCCGATCGTCTTGCCTCCCACCTCCAACGAGGTGCACTTCGAGGGTGAACTCGCGATAGTCATCGGTCAGCCGTGCAAGGACGTTCCCGCGGCGAAGGCCTTGAGCGTGGTCCTCGGCTACACGATCGCCAACGACGTGTCGGCGCGAGATCATCAGCGTCACGACGGGCAGTGGACGCGTGCGAAGGGGCACGACACCTTCTGCCCACTCGGACCCTGGATCGAAACCAGCCTGGACGCGTCCGACGTGGACATCAAGACCGAGGTGAACGGTCAGGTCAAGCAGGACAGCAGCACGGCTTTCCTCCTCCACGACATTCCGAAGATCATCGAGTGGATCTCGGCGGTGATGACCCTTCTGCCCGGTGACGTCATCCTCACCGGCACACCCGCCGGAGTCGGCCCGATCGTCGACGGCGATTCCGTGTCGGTCACGGTCTCGGGGATCGGCACGCTCACGAACCCGGTGACTGCCAAGAGTTGATCTGACCCGATTCGTTCAGTCACACGAAGACGGAGGCCCCATCCTTACCGGATGGGGCCTCCGTCGTGCTGTGAGCTCGCGAGTTGTCCATCGAGAAAAGTTGCAAGATGGTAACTATCGGCTGGACGGTGGTCTGGATTGCCGCCCGACTCCAGCCGATCGCACTCCGGGACTGACCTGCAGGTTTCATGAGTCAAGCAAAGCTTCGTTAGCTCTGCCCAGGCATTTTGACCGAATTTCCCGGATTGGAGGCCTTCGCCGCGAGGGTTTGCTGCCGCAACCGATACCAGACCAAATTCCCTGAAATGTAACGCTGAGCAGTAGGGTGGCCGATAACTGGATAGAAGCCGATGGGGCAATCGAGTTGATTGCGCAGAAACGTGGTGACAGATGACGACTTTCGCGGAAGCCTCCCGGACGGCGGCTGGGGACGCGCGGAACGGGCAGCGGCCGGTGTGGCGAGACAAGAAGCGCTACCTGTGGCCGTTGGGTTTGCTGGTGCCGCTCAGTCCCTTTGCTGCTTGGTTTCTGGTCGACAAATTCAGTCTGGGGCTCTTCTGGGCTATCGGGGCGTGGCTGATCGTCATCGTCATTCCTCTGATTGATCTGCTGGCAGGCGAGGACGGGAACAGTCCGCCGGACGAAGCGATTCCACATCTGCAGGAGGATCGTTTCTACCGCTGGTGCACATACTTGTTCCTGCCCCTTCAATACGTCGGTCTCGTGTTCGTCGCGTGGTGCTGGGTGAATGCGCCGATGGCTGCGGGGGAGAAGTTCGCCCTCGCGATGACTGCCGGCGTTGTTGCCGGTGTGGGAATCAATGCGGCACATGAACTAGGGCACAAGAGTGAGAAGCTCGAGAAGTGGCTCGCGAAAGTAGCGCTGGCGCAGTCCTTCTACGGCCATTTCTACGTCGAACACAACCATGGTCACCACGTCCGCGTTGCGACGCCGGAGGATCCGGCCAGCTCGCGCTACAAGGAGAATTTCTGGTTCTTCCTGCCTCGCAGTGTCATCGGCGGTCTGCGCTCGGGATGGCGGATCGAAAGCGCTCGACTGAAGCGTCAAGGACGGCGGACCTGGAGTTGGCGGAACAACATCCTGAACGCGTGGGCGATGAGCGTTGTTCTGTTCGGCAGCCTGATCGCGGTGTTCGGGTGGGAAATCGCACCGTGGCTGGCCGTTCAGGCGATTGCAGGATTCACGTTCCTCGAGACCGCCAACTATCTCGAGCATTACGGATTGCTTCGGGCAAAGAGGCCTGACGGCTCGTACGTTCGCTGCTCACCAGAGGACAGTTGGAACAGTGACCACGTGGTCAGCAACCTGTTTCTCTATCAGCTTCAACGCCACAGTGACCATCACGCGAATCCGCGTCTGCGGTACCAGAGCCTGCGCAGTGCGGCCGAAGCGCCGCAACTTCCTGCGGGTTACGCGGTCATGATCGTGTGCGCGTGGGTGCCACCGCTGTGGCGAAAGGTTATGGACAAGCGACTACTCGCCTACTACGACGGCGACATGACGAGAATCAACGTCCTGCCGGGTAGGTGATCGGGGGGATGGAGGAAGCGCTACCGGACTAACCTGTAGTACGACCATCCACCATCGCCGAGCCAAGTGAGCCATGACCAACAGCGAAGTACGCGTCCGTTTCTGCCCGTCACCCACCGGAACCCCGCACGTAGGTTTGGTGCGCACAGCCTTGTTCAACTGGGCATTCGCACGACACCACGGCGGCACGTTCGTGTTCCGTATCGAAGACACCGATGCGCAGCGCGACAGTGAAGAGTCCTACCAGGCCATCCTCGACGCCCTCCGCTGGTTGGGGCTCAACTGGGACGAGGGCCCGGAGGTCGGCGGGCCGCACGCGCCGTATCGCCAGTCCGAGCGTCGTGACCTGCATCTCGACGTCGTAGCCAAGCTGCTTGCCGCGGGGGAGGCCTACGAGTCGTACTCGACCAACGAAGAAGTGGAAGCGCGGCACAAGGCTGCCGGCCGCGATCCGAAGCTCGGATACGACAATTTCGATCGCGACCTCAGCGAAGAGCAGTGCGCCGCCTACATTGCCGAGGGTCGCAAGCCCGTCGTCCGACTCCGGATGCCCGATCACGACCTGACATGGAACGACCTGGTTCGCGGCGAGACCACGTTCAAAGCAGGCACCGTCCCGGACTTCGCGTTGACTCGCGGCAACGGTATTCCGCTGTACACGCTGGTCAACCCTGTCGACGACGCGTTGATGAAGATCACCCACGTACTGCGCGGCGAGGATCTGCTGTCCTCGACTCCGCGTCAGCTCGCGTTGTATGAGGCATTGATCCGCATCGGTGTTGCCGATTTCACACCGTCGTTCGGGCACCTGCCGTTCGTGATGGGTCAGGGCAACAAGAAGCTTTCCAAGCGCGATCCCGAGTCCAACCTCTTCATTCACCGTGATCGGGGCTTCATCCCCGAGGGACTGCTGAATTATCTGGCTCTGCTCGGGTGGAGCATCGCCGACGATCACGACGTCTTCTCGCTCGACGAGATGGTGGCGGCCTTCGACGTCTCCAAGGTCAACTCCAACCCCGCGCGCTTCGACCAGAAGAAGGCCGACGCGATCAACGCCGAGCACATTCGCTTGCTCGAGCCGGCCGACTTCGCGGCCCGATTGAAGTCGTTCCTGGTGGAGCACGGCCACATCAGCGCCGACGTCGACGAAGCGACGTTCACTGTTGCTGCGGACCTCGTGCAGACGCGCATCGTCGTTCTGTCCGACGCGTGGGATCTGCTGAAGTTCCTGTTCGTCGACGAGGCGTCGTTTGCCCTCGATCCGGCTGCAGCGGCCAAGAACCTGAAGGAAGATGCGGGACCGGTTCTGGACGCATCGCTTGCTGCGCTCGACGCTGTCTCCGAGTGGACGGCGGCAAGCATCGAGGAAGCTCTCAAGAAAGCCCTCATCGAGGATCTGGAGCTCAAGCCGCGTAAGGCCTTCGCTCCGGTGCGAGTGGCGATCACGGGCTCTCACATCAGCCCTCCGCTCTACGAGTCGATGGAATTGCTCGGTCGCGACGTCTCTCTCGCGCGGTTGCGAGCAGGTAGGGCAGCCGTAACGGCCTAGATCGGGCGGTCTTCCGGCCGAAAATGAAGCAAAAACCCCCCGTGACCATACGATTTGGTATTTGGGGCAGGGGTACTGGTAATCTTCTTTTCGGCCGGAGACGAGCCGCCGAGCACAACAGCGAAGCGGATCGGGCAAGGCTGGTGAGCAAGACCTTGGGGTATGGTGTAATTGGCAACACAGCGGTTTCTGGTACCGCCATTCTAGGTTCGAGTCCTGGTACCCCAGCGGAAATCCGGTCGATTTTGTGGCCGGACTCAGACAAGCTAAGCTTGCTGAGCATCCAAGAGCAAGACTGAAAACCACGTTTAAAAGCGTGTCCTGGCCCCGTCGTCTAGCGGCCTAGGACGCCGCCCTCTCAAGGCGGTAGCGCGGGTTCGAATCCCGTCGGGGCTACAAAGGAAATACCCTCCGATCATTGATCGGAGGGTATTTTCGTATGTCCGGGAAAACTTCATCGGGTCGCGAAAAGCAATCACCCCCAATCGAATTCGACTGGGGGTGATCGTTATCTCACTCTGTTGTCCGCCAAGGGCTATCCGCTCTTACGACGGAACTCTCGCTTGTGATCGGCTGGGCCATGCGTGTTGTGGACCTTGGACTGTCCGTCGCGATGGTCGGTCGATTTGGCATTCTGATGATTCTTCCGTTCGAGGGCCTCACGGAACTTTCGTTTGGTCTCCTCCGATTGGGATTCGGGTTCGGACGGGGTGTTGCTGTCGAGATCGCTCATATGCTCACTCCTTGTTGTTGGGCCTGTTGGTGAAACTACGCCGGCCCGAATTCGAATGCTCGTGATTTATCGGCTCACGAATCTCGGGGCTGCGGCGGCGGTGCGGTAGAGCCGGAAAGAGGCATCGCAGGCATCCCGAGCTTGCGGTGGTCCCACGAACGAGTGCGATCGGGAACGAACCGTACCGCGACGCGTTTGTGGAGCATCGCGTCGACGGCGGGGCGGAGATCGTCGGTGTACGGGCCGGTGTATCGCTCCCAGACGCTGATTCCCACGGCGAAGAGGGCTTCCGGATCCTCGACGATCACTCCGGTGCCTTCCATCGAGACCCCTCGGAGCGTGTCGTACGTCAGGCCGTCTTCGATCAGCACGGACATACGGGCGTCCCGGCGAAGATTGACGGCCTTCTGCGACTTGGCTTTGGTCTCGAACCAGATTTCGCCGTCGACTATCGCGAACCACATCGCGATCAGGTGAGGCATTCCGTCAGCGCTCAACGTCGCCATCGTTGCCGTGCGGCTCTTTTCGACGAAGCTCGAAACTTCGGCCTCGGTCATCGTGATCTGACTACGCTGCTTTCCTGCCATGGTCGCGTCGTACTCCTGCGTGCTCGAGGATCTGAAGACCTTACTGTGTCACGAATTACAGACGCTTGTGGAGCGCTTCGGCAGCTGCGAGAAGGTCGGCAGCCCAGCGCGCTCCCGGTCGTCGACCCATCCGGTCGATGGGGCCGGAGACCGAAATCGCGGCAATGACAGCACCTGCGGAGTCGCGGACCGGAGCCGCGACGCTGGCAACACCCGGCTCACGTTCGGCAGCACTCTGCGCCCAGCCGCGCCGACGCACCTCGAGGAGCACTCGTTCGCCGAACGACGCATCGGCGAGAACGGTCCGTTGGGTTTGTGGATCTGCCCATGCGAGAAGGACCTTGGCGCCGGATCCGGCATTCATCGGCAGCCGAGCCCCGACGAGAACCGTGTCGCGCAAACCTGTCGGCGGCTCCATCGATGCGACGCAGATGCGTTGTGTGCCTTCTCGGCGGTACAGCTGGACGCTTTCGCCGGTGATTTCGCGAAGGCGGGGGAGGATGAGTCCGGCCGCAGCAATGAGTGGATCATTAGCGGTGGCAGCGAGTTCGGCGAGTCCGGGCCCCGGGCACCACTGACCGTCCGAGTCGCGGGTGAGGAGTCGATGGACTTCGAGGCCGACGGCGAGCCTATGGGCGGTTGCGCGCGGCAAACCGGTTCGTGCACAGAGTTCGGTGAGGCTGCATGGTTCCTCAGCTACTGCATGAAGCACGCCCATTGCTTTGTCCAGGACGCCGATGCCGCTATGCTGTCTCATAGGTCGATACCAGTTTCTCGCATAGTGGGATGCTACCGCATTTCCTGGTGAGCAAGCGCATTTCCTGGTGAGCTAGCGCATTTCTTGAAGGGCTAGTGCAGTTCCCAGGGGCAGCCTGCATCTCCTGTAGAAGCTGGGGACCTACTTCACGCGCGGCGGGCCAGCCCGTAGTCCGCCGACGCGAGGCTACGTACAGAGGTGGAAGACATGGCACAGAAAGCACGCACTCTCGCCGAGAAGGTGTGGGACGACCACGTTGTCGTGAAAGGGGAGGGGCAGGATCCCGACCTCATCTACATCGATCTCCACCTCGTTCACGAAGTGACGAGCCCGCAGGCATTCGACGGACTTCGCTTGGCCGGACGCCCGTTGCGCCGTCCTGACCTGACGATCGCCACCGAGGATCACAACGTCCCGACGATCGACATCGACAAGCCGATTGCCGATCCCGTGTCCAAGACTCAGGTCGACACCTTGCGCCGAAATTGTGAGGAGTTCGGAGTTCGCTTGCACCGCATGGGCGATCTCGATCAGGGCATCGTGCATGTGGTCGGACCGCAGCTGGGCCTGACTCAGCCCGGAACCACCGTGGTGTGCGGCGACAGTCATACGTCGACGCACGGCGCATTCGGCGCGCTCGCAATGGGAATCGGCACCAGCGAGGTCGAGCACGTGATGGCGACGCAGACATTGTCGTTGCGCCCCTTCAAGACCATGGCGATCACGGTCGACGGCGAGTTGCCTCCCGGCGTCACGAGCAAGGACTTGATCCTCGCCGTCATTGCCAAGATCGGCACCGGCGGCGGCCAGGGCTACGTACTGGAGTACCGCGGGGAGGCCATTCGCAAACTGTCGATGGAAGCTCGTATGACCATCTGCAACATGTCGATCGAGGCCGGAGCGCGCGCCGGCATGATCGCACCGGACGAGACCACTTACGAGTTCATCAAGGGTCGTCCGCACGCACCGTCCGGCGCAGAGTGGGACGAAGCGGTCGCCGCGTGGGAGCTGCTCAAGACCGACGAGGGTGCGGAATTCGACAACGAGGTCCACATCGACGCAAGCGCATTGACGCCTTTCGTCACCTGGGGAACCAATCCGGGACAGGGTGCGCCACTCGGTGACCGTGTGCCCGATCCCGAGCTGATCGTCGACGAGAGCGAGCGTCAGGCAGCTGAGAAGGCGCTCACCTACATGGGTCTCGACGCCGGGATGCCGCTTCGGGATGTTGCTGTCGACACCGTGTTCGTCGGTTCGTGCACCAACGGACGGATCGAAGATCTGCGCGCGGTGGCCGAGGTGCTCGAAGGTCGCCATGTGGCAGAGGGTGTTCGGATGCTCATCGTTCCCGGCTCGATGCGGGTGCGTGCTCAAGCCGAAAGTGAAGGTCTCGGTGAAATCTTCACAGCGGCAGGGGCGGAATGGCGCCAGGCCGGTTGTTCGATGTGCTTGGGAATGAACCCTGACCAGCTTGCTCCCGGCGAGCGCTCGGCATCGACGTCCAACCGGAATTTCGAAGGCCGACAGGGTAAAGGCGGTCGGACCCATCTGGTTTCCCCGCTCGTCGCGGCGGCCACGGCGGTCCGCGGAACGCTCTCGGCACCGGCCGATCTGGTCTGACCCACTTACCTTCTCGAGGAGAAATTCGATGGAATCCTTTACCACGCACAAGGGTATCGGCGTCCCGCTGCGACGCTCGAATGTCGATACCGATCAGATCATCCCTGCCGTGTACCTGAAACGGGTGACGCGCACGGGATTCGAGGACGGGCTGTTTGCAGGCTGGCGTGCCGACCCCAACTTCATTCTCAATCTGGCTCCGTACGACAAGGGAAGCGTTCTCGTTGCCGGTCCCGATTTCGGCACAGGCTCTTCGCGTGAGCATGCCGTGTGGGCTCTCTCCGACTTCGGATTTCGGGTTGTGATCGCTTCGCGGTTCGCCGACATCTTCCGCGGGAACGCCGGAAAAGCCGGTCTCGTAGCGGCACAGGTCGAGCAGAGCGACGTCGAATTGCTGTGGAAGTTGCTCGAAGAGCAGCCCGGACTCGAATTGACAGTAGATCTCGAGAATCGGACTGTGAGTGCCGGAACTACGGTGGTGCCGTTCAATATTGACGACTACACACGGTGGCGTCTGCTGGAGGGTCTGGACGACATCGGACTGACATTGCGGCAGGTAGAAGCGATTTCCGAGTTCGAAAAGTCAAGGCCTTCATGGAAACCGACTACCCTTCCGGCTCGAATTTCGCAGGGCTGAACCGAAATCCGCAACTCCGCGCGGGAAGAGAAATAGGTCACCATTTCGCAGTCACGTTGAATGAGAATTGGCGTGGCACATAGACTCTTGCCGTTATCAGGTTTACCGTGGTTCTCAGTCGGTCCGACGGTGGACCACAATTAGCGGAGGAATTTCAATGAACAAGGCAGAGCTCATCGATGTTCTGACTGAAAAGCTGGGTTCGGACAGGCGCACAGCGACCGACGCAGTGGAGCACGTCGTGGACACCATCGTCCGCGCCGTCCACCGTGGCGAGAGCGTGACCATCACCGGCTTCGGAGTCTTCGAGCAGCGTCGTCGTGCAGCACGTGTTGCACGCAACCCGCGTACGGGCGAGACCGTCAAGGTCAAGCCGACGTCGGTTCCGGCTTTCCGTCCGGGTGCGCAGTTCAAGGCTGTTATCGCTGGTGGACAGAAGCTTCCGGCCACCGGCCCGGCAGTCAAGCGTGGCGTAGCAGCACCGGCCACCAAGGCTGCAGCCAAGAAGGCTGCTGCCAAGAAGACCGCAGCCAAGAAGGCTCCGGCCAAGAAGGCTCCGGTCAAGACCGCAGCCAAGAAGACGGTTGCCGCCAAGGCTCCCGCCAAGAAGGCTCCGGCCAAGACCGCAGCCAAGAAGACGGTTGCCGCCAAGGCTCCCGCCAAGAAGGCTCCGGCCAAGACCGCAGCCAAGAAGACGGTTGCTACCAAGGCTCCCGCCAAGAAGGCTCCGGCCAAGACCGCAGCCAAGGCTCCGGCCAAGAAGGCTCCGGCAAAGAAGGCTCCGGCCAAGACCGCAGCCAAGAAGGCTCCGGCCAAGAAGGCTCCGGCCAAGCGCGGCAAGTAGTCGCGTTCGGGTGAAAAACCCGATGCCGTAAGACAAAGAGGCTG
>NZ_JBHUUU010000027.1:0-29687 GCF_042670865.1 Rhodococcus sp. NPDC057135 | reverse complement strand
CCTTCCATCTGGAAGGTGCCCCGCATTTTTTGTCGTTCTACGACGTGCGCGCTGCTCGCAATTCACGGGGAAGGGCGAACACCAGAGTCTCGTTGGCTGTGGTGACGGGCTGAACGTCGTTGTAACCGTGCTCGGCAAGAAGTTCGATCACACCGCGCACGAGCACCTCGGGCACCGAAGCACCGGACGTGATGCCGACGGTCTGAACTCCCTCGAGCCACGCGAGATCGACCTCACGGGCATAGTCGACCAGGTACGACGCGGCAGCGCCCGCACCGAGGGCAACCTCGACCAGGCGAACCGAGTTGGACGAGTTCCGCGAACCCACCACGATCACGAGATCGCACTCGGGAGCCATCGCCTTGACCGCGACCTGACGGTTCTGCGTGGCGTAGCAGATGTCGTCGGACGGCGGGTCCTGCAGATTCGGGAAACGCTCACGCAGGCGTGCGACGGTCTGCATCGTCTCGTCGACGCTCAGAGTGGTCTGGGAAAGCCAGATGACCTTCGACTCGTCGCGAACTGTAACCGCGTCGACCGAATCCGGGCCGTCGACGATGGTGACGTGATCGGGAGCCTCACCTGCGGTGCCTTCGACCTCCTCGTGACCTTCGTGGCCGATGAGCAGGATGTCGTAGTCGTCGCGAGCAAATCGCTTTGCTTCCTGGTGCACCTTCGTGACCAGGGGGCACGTGGCGTCGATCGTGCGCAAGTTGCGCTCGGCGGCCGAGTCGTGGACGGCCGGCGATACGCCGTGCGCCGAAAACACGAGCAACGATCCTTCGGGAACCTCGTCGGTTTCGTCGACGAAGATCACGCCCTGATCTTCGAGCGTCTCGACGACGTGGCGATTGTGGACGATCTCCTTGCGCACGTAGATGGGTGCGCCGTGCTTCTCGAGCGCCTTCTCGACGGTCTCGACCGCGCGGTCGACGCCGGCGCAGTAGCCGCGAGGCTCGGCGAGGAGCACGCGCTTGGCGCTGCCCTTGCGGGTGGACGGCGAATCAGCCGAGTGCGCGATACCGAGATTGAGAGGAACAGCCGAAGACATGTGACCAGCCTACTGGCACCTCGAACGTGAGACACTCCGGCAAACATGAACACCTCGTTTCACGCGCCGTTCGAGGGGTGCGAAGTGAACGAGTACGGCCGTCACAGGCAAGTCGGCTACCGATTGTCGGTGCTTTGCGGCAAGCTGTGGGAATGATCCGACCACCGTTCGTGGCGCGCGTTGCCGCGGGACTCGCCGTCACCGCGATGGAAGAGGCAAAGAAGTTGCCCACCACCGCCGTCGCCCTGCCGATGACCGCCGTGAGCCAGATGCTGCAGACAAGCATGCGTGTGCAGCAGTCGATCACCTCGTTGGCTATCAAGGGCGATCAGGCGTTTGCGCTGATCAACTGGTCTTCCGAGGACGAACAGCCCGAGTGGGCAGTGTTCGACGAGGACGCCGACGCGCCTGCTGACTCGACGTCTTCCACCGGATCGACCTCGGCTGACACCCCGACCAACGCCGGACGCTTCGCGCTCTACTCGCTCGAGCCGACCGCCCCCATCGAGGAGCCCACAGCCGGCGCCGAGTCCGAATCCACCGCAGTTACGTCGGACAAGCCTGCCGAAGAGCCCGAGATCGTCACCGAACTCGACTACCCCAACCTCACACTCGCACAGCTCCGTGCGCGCATCCGGACGCTCAGCATCGACGAGCTGACCGCCGTCCTGGACTACGAGAATGCGACGCTCGCCCGCGCACCGTTCCAGACCATGCTCGCCAACCGCATCACCACAGCCAAGGCAAAGTGACTTCCGCAACGCCCCCCGCTTCATCGCAGCGTTCGTCCGGCGCCAGTAGCGCTGAGCAGCCGTGGCCGGTCCGCACGGTTTCCGCGAAGGTTGCCGGCTGGATCGATCGGCTCGGCAGTATCTGGGTCGAAGGTCAGATCACCCAGATCAATGCACGCCCCGGCACCCGAACGGCATTTCTCGTACTGCGCGATCCGTCGGCAGACATGTCGCTTTCGATCACGTGCTCACCACAGTTGCTGCACAATTCGCCGGTGCCGTTGACCGAAGGCTCGCGTGTCGTGATGTTCGGCAAGCTCTCGTTCTACACCGGACGAGGAACTGTGTCGTTGCGTGTCACCGAGATTCGCGCCGTGGGTATCGGGGAGCTCCTGGCGCGTATCGAGAGACTGCGCGCTTTGCTCGCTGCCGAGGGCTTGTTCGATCCGAGACTCAAACGGCCGCTTCCGTTTCTGCCCGGCACGATCGGCCTCATCACCGGCCGAGCCAGCGCTGCCGAAAAGGACGTCGTCTCGGTCGCCCATCGTCGTTGGCCCGCAGTGGCCATCGCGGTGCGCAACACTGCCGTGCAGGGCCCGACCGCTGTTCCTCAGATCATCGAAGCGCTCGAGGAGCTCGACGCCAATCCGGTAGTCGACGTCATCATCCTCGCTCGCGGCGGCGGTAGCGTCGAAGATCTTCTGCCGTTCTCCGACGAGGCGCTGTGCCGCGCCATCGTGGCCTGTACGACGCCGATCGTCAGTGCCATCGGCCACGAGCCGGACAGTCCGCTCAGTGACCACGTCGCCGACCTGCGCGCAGCCACGCCCACTGACGCGGCCAAACGCGTCGTACCTGACGCGGTTGCGGAAGCTGCCCTGGTTTCGGATCTGCGTGACCGCAGCGCTGCGGCACTGCGCAGCTGGGTCAAGCGTGAGTCTCATCTGATCGAGCAGTTGCGTACTCGACCGGTCATGGCCTCACCGCTGTTGGCGGTGGATCGCCGCGCCGAAGAGGTCGAAAGGCTCCAAGCCGCGGGACGACGCGACGTAACTCGGCTGATCGACTCGGAGTCCCGAACTATCGAGCATCTGCGTGCCCGGCTCACCACTCTGGGCCCTGCCGCGACGTTGGCCCGCGGGTACGCCGTCGTGCAACGTGTTGTCCCCGACGGTGATCCGGAGGTTCTGCGCTCGGTCGAGGATGCACCACCCGGAACCCAGATTCGCGTTCGACTTGCAGACGGCGCCGTTCGCGCCGCAGTGATGGGAAGAGAAAAATGAGCAACGCCACCGACACCGACATCAACGAACTCGGCTACGAAGCCGCCCGCGACGAACTGGTGAGCGTCGTGAAGATTCTCGAACAGGGTGGCCTGGACCTCGACGCATCTCTCTCGCTGTGGGAGCGCGGCGAGGCGTTGGCCAAGCGCTGTGAGGAGCATTTGGCCGGCGCCAGGGCCCGCGTCGAAAAGGCTCTGGCCGAAGCGGACGAGTAAGGCCCGCTCCGACCGCAAAGCCCTAAGGGGTGATCGGCTGCGCTGCGCCGATCTTCTCGGCAAGAGTCCGGAACTCTTCCGGCGTCGCCGCGCCCGTCAGCAACAGGCGAACATCTCCGACGTCCGTGACCCAGATCGACTCGACACCTTCGCCGCCGAAGACATTCCACGTATCGGCACCGACGGTCTCGACTCCGGTCGCGAATCGCTGTCCACCGGCAACGTGTGACACCAACGGGAATTCCTCGGCGTTGCTCTGCGTCAGCTGAATGTAGCGACCGCTGGTCGTGATGAATCCCACAGTGCTCGAATCACCGCCGCCATCGCCGGAAATGATCTTGCGACTGCCGGAGTTCGGGGTCCACCCGTCCGGAACACCGGGATTACGGATGGGAAATCCGAGTTCCTTCGCGTCGTAGTTCAGAGCTGCGTCCACGTCGACGCTCGGGATCGGCCCCTGCGTCGGGCCTCCGGGACTGAACGTGCACTGGCTGGCGATGCCCGCAATGATGATGCAGAACAGCACCAACGGTACGAGAGACCAGACCATGTCTTTGTTGTCTTCGAGAATGCGGGGTTTCTTCGATGCCACACCCCCAGTATCCAGGTACTCCGCTCTGGATACGATTCCCGGTCCCCCTCCAGCGCGACAAAACGTCCGTGCAGCGACCCGACAGCGCACGTAGCCGCTCCCATCTGGGACAATGACGCCTGAAGAAACCACTGCGTCGACACACCCCGTCGACCGCGACCGCGCCAGGAGGCACCGCACATGACGGCCAGCAGCACTCATCGTGAGACCCCGGACCGTAACCTCGCACTCGAACTGGTCCGAGTCACCGAAGCCGGTGCTATGGCTGCCGGCCGCTGGGTAGGCCGCGGCGACAAGGAAGGCGGCGACGGAGCAGCCGTCGACGCAATGCGTCAGCTCGTCTCCTCCGTCTCGATGCGCGGCATCGTCGTCATCGGTGAAGGCGAGAAGGACGAAGCGCCGATGCTGTTCAACGGCGAAGAGGTCGGAAACGGCGACGGTCCCGACTGTGACTTCGCCGTCGACCCGGTCGACGGCACCACGTTGATGTCCAAGGGCATGCCCAACGCCATCTCCGTTCTGGCTGTTGCCGAGCGCGGCGCGATGTTCGATCCCTCGGCCGTGTTCTACATGGAGAAGATCGCTGTCGGACCGGACGCTGCAGATGTCATCGACATCAGCGCGCCGATCGCCGAGAACATCAAGCGCGTCGCCAAGGTCAAGAAGGCGTCGGTTTCCGACATCACCATTTGCATCCTGGACCGCCCGCGTCACAACCAGCTGATCCAGGACGTGCGCGACACCGGCGCTCGTATCCGGCTGATCTCCGACGGTGACGTTGCCGGCGCTATCGCCGCAGCGCGTCCGGAGTCCGGCACCGACATGCTCGTGGGCATCGGCGGAACTCCCGAGGGCATCATCGCCGCAGCAGCCATGCGCTGCATGGGCGGATCGCTGCAGGGCAAGCTTGCGCCCACCGACGACGAAGAGCGTCAGAAGGCCATCGACGCCGGTCACGATCTCGATCGGATCCTGTCCACCGAAGATCTCGTCTCGGGCGAGAACGTCTTCTTCTGCGCCACCGGCGTCACCGACGGTGACCTCCTGCGCGGCGTCCGCTACTACGGCGGCGGCGCCAGCACGCAGTCCATCGTGATGCGCAGCAAGTCCGGCACCGTTCGCATGATCGACGCGTACCACCGTCTCGAGAAGCTCCGTGAGTACAGCTCCGTCGACTTCGACGGCGAAGAGGGCGCGGTTCCCCCGACGTTCTGATGGGCTCCGCCCCGTGAGTGGTTGGGGAGTCCCTGCACTCCTCAACCGCTCACGGGGGACGTAGTCCCCTGCCCGCTCTCCAAAAGTGGCAATGTGGAGCCATGACGGAGAGCAACGATCAACAGTTCCGAATCGAACACGACACCATGGGCGAAGTTCGGGTGCCCATCGACGCACTGTGGCGAGCACAGACCCAGCGCGCGGTGGAGAACTTCCCGATCAGCGGGCGCCCCCTCGAGCGCACCCAGATTCGCGCAATGGGCTTGCTGAAAGCAGCGTGCGCGCAAGTCAACAAAGACCTCGGTCTGCTCGACGCGGACAAGGCCGACGCAATCATCGCCGCCGCGAACGAGATCGCCGAAGGCAAACACGACGATCAGTTCCCCATCGACGTCTTCCAGACCGGCTCGGGAACCAGTTCGAACATGAATGCCAACGAGGTCATCGCGTCCATCGCGAAAGCCGCCGGTGTGGACGTACATCCCAACGACCACGTCAACATGTCGCAGTCCTCGAACGACACGTTCCCCACCGCCACGCACGTCGCCGCCACCGAAGCGGCGGTCACCGATCTGGTTCCGGCACTGGAACATCTGCATGCCGCACTTGCCGCGAAGGCGACCGAGTGGAAGACCGTCGTCAAGTCCGGACGCACCCACCTCATGGACGCTGTGCCGGTCACGCTCGGTCAGGAGTTCGGCGGCTACGCGCGTCAGATCGAGGCCGGCATCGAGCGCGTCAACGCAACACTCCCCCGCCTCGGCGAATTGCCGATCGGCGGAACGGCAGTCGGTACCGGCCTCAATGCTCCGGACGGATTCGGCCCCAAAGTTGTTGCCGAGCTGGTCAAGTCGACCGGTGTCGACGCGCTGACTCCGGCGAAGAACAGTTTCGAAGCGCAAGCTGCGCGCGACGGACTGGTCGAGGCGTCGGGCGCGCTGCGCACCATCGCCGTCTCGCTGACGAAGATTGCCAACGACATTCGGTGGATGGGATCGGGTCCGCTGACCGGGCTCGGCGAGATCGCACTACCCGACCTACAGCCGGGTAGCTCGATCATGCCCGGCAAGGTGAACCCTGTCCTGCCGGAGGCAACCACACAGGTTGCGGCTCAGGTGATCGGAAACGACGCCGCCATCGCATGGGGCGGCGCTGCCGGAGCTTTCGAACTCAACGTCTACATCCCGGTCATGGCCCGCAACTTGTTGGAGTCGTTCACCTTGCTGGCCAACGTCTCTCGACTGTTCGCGGACAAGTGCGTGAGCGGACTTCTCGCGCACGAGGAGCACCTCAAGACACTCGCCGAATCGTCGCCGTCGATCGTGACGCCGCTCAACTCGGCGATCGGTTACGAGGAAGCCGCAGCTGTCGCGAAGCAGGCACTCAAGGAGAAGAAGACGATCCGTCAGGTCGTCATCGAGCGCGGACTCGTCCCGGACAAGCTGAGCGAGGAAGAACTCGACAAGCGTCTCGACGTTCTGGCGATGGCGAAGGTCAAGGACTGAAAATGGCCCCAAGGGTGGCGGTTTCCGAAGTGGAAACCGCCACTTTTTTGCCCTACACCGTGGTGGTTGCCCGCCACTCATCGGTACGCTCGGGGCTCGCCTCGGCCAACGCCTTCAGCGTCGCTTCACGATCGAA
The DNA here is from genome assembly GCF_042670865.1 of Rhodococcus sp. NPDC057135. Lineage (NCBI taxonomy): Bacteria > Bacillati > Actinomycetota > Actinomycetes > Mycobacteriales > Nocardiaceae > Rhodococcus > Rhodococcus sp. NPDC057135. Next base: position 22,959 of record NZ_JBHUUU010000027.1, on the reverse strand, counting down.
GTCCTTGCCGTACACCGGGGTTCCCGGCTGCTGACGCCAGGAGTCCTCGATCGTTCCGGCATCGACGGGATCGAAGCCCAACTGATTGATCAGATCGAACACGGCCTGCTTGTTCACGTCGTCGTCGCCGGCGATGGGTAGCGCAATGCGCCCCTCAGCACCTTCGGGAAGCCCCTTCTCGAGGAGATGCTTCCACCAGATTCCGTTGAATGCCTTGAACACCGGCACACCCAGGTGCTCCTGCACCCAGGCGCTTTCGGGCTGCCCGTCCTCGATGGCGGAGATCAATCCGTCACGCTGTTGCGGGTAGTAGTTGTTGGTCTCGATAACCGGCGCACCGGCGACAGCGCCGCTGAGGATCCCCGCCGGTAGATCGACCACGTTTTTCTGAGGAATGCTCACGATGACCAGTTCGGCACCCTCGGCGGCCTCGGTGCTGTGGACTGCCTTCGCACCCGTCTCGGCTTCCAACTCGGCAAGAGTGTCCGGTGTGCGCGAGTTCGAGACGCGTACGTCGTGTCCGAGCGCAGCGAGCCTGCGTGTGAGCGTGCCACCGATCTGACCGGCTCCGATGATTCCGATACGCATGATCCTGCTCCTTCGTCGTGTGCAGGGGTGATTGCACCACCGCTGCATTCGTCAACGACGACAACGCACCGGGTCATTCCGTACCGACCATTTCAACTCCCGTCGATTCAATCTGTTGACGGGTCGGGCAAGAGCCTGATCCGAACGCTCACCGGATCGGTCTGCAACCCGCGGAACGCAGACGCAGTCAGTGCTGATCTGAGCTTCCCCGACGCGAAAGTCTTCACCCGCGCCGGCACGTCGTCGTCCGGCATGATCTGAGCCTGACCGTCCACCCACTCGCCGCGACGACGGATCCGAACCTCCGGCGTCGCAGAGATGTTGGCTCCCCAACCCGTGCCGATGCCGTGCTGCGCGATGACCCACGCCTCGTCGCCGTCATAGGTGATCGCGACCGGTACTCGGCGGGTCAGACCGGTTCGGCGTCCGACCGTTTCGATCTCGGTCATCAACGACGGCATCAGACCGATCCGGTTCAATCCGGTGACCAGCGGATTGGCGAAGTACTTCCCGACTGCGACTTCGATTCTTCTTTTTCGTGCAACGGACGTCGGAACCGGCATGTCGTTTTCCTCTCCTCCGGAGCTGGCACTCCATGCAGCAGCTCTATACCGCACGATATAACCACTGTTCGCAGAGTTTTGCCAGCAAGTATCTCCATCGATGCGCGCTACCTGCATACAACACTTGACTGTGTCTGCCGGTTACATCTAGTCTCAGATTCGTTCCTATACCGATCGACATACTGGGAGGCAGAGATGAACGCACCTCGAGACGCCTCGTCGCCATGACCGGCCCGCAGACGCGTTGTCCGATCACCGCAGCGCGTCGCAAGTGGGGCGTATCGAAGGAATCAGTGACACCGCAACAATCAGCGACACCGCAAGAATCAGTGACACCGCAACAATCGAGCAGCACCGCGATTGCATACGATGACGGGATGGCCGACTCCGATTCCCGCACTCTGATGCTGGTCGGCGCCATCAACGCCTTCCGCGAACACGGGATCGCCACAACCTCGCTCACCGAGATCGTCGAACGATCCGGCGCACCCCGCGGGTCGGTGTACCACTACTTCCCCGAGGGCAAAGGGCAGTTGGCCGGTGAAGCCGTCGCGTACTTCGGCCGGGGCATCAGCGCAGCAATCAGTTCGATGATCGCCCAGTCTTCCCCACCGGAGATCATCGACGCGGTTGTCACCATCTTCCGAAACAGCTTGGTAGAGAGCGATTTCACCTCTTCCTGTCCTGTCGCAGCCGCGGCGGTGGAGGGCGCGTCGACGCCGGCGGCGCTAACTGCCGCGGGCGAATCCTTCACCTCGTGGGAATCGCTTCTCACATCGTTCTTCTGGCAGCAGGGACAGCCGTCCGAGACTGCAGCACAGTGGGCAACCGTCGTCATCGCGTCGATCGAAGGCGCAACCCTGATGGCAAAAGCTCAACACACCACGGCGCCTCTCGATCGCATCGGCGCTCACCTCAAGGCCCTGGTCTCAGCCCCGAGCTGACGAACCCTACTTCCAACCGCTGCTGCCGTTCACGCAGGAGCAGAGATGGCGTACAAACATGTCTCACACACTTGCACCGGCGCCCTCGGCGCCCATGATGACAAAATCCCGTCGCTTCACTGCGCTGATCTTCATCTGCCTCGCCGAACTCCTTGTCGTGCTGGACAACACGGTGGTCAACGTGGCGCTGCCGACGATGAGCGTCGACCTGTTCGCCAGCGTCAGCGATCTGCAGTGGATCGTCGACGCGTACACGTTGACCTTCGCCGGCTTCCTCCTGACCTTCGGCCACCTGGGTGACCGCTTCGGACGCCGCCGAGTGATGATCATCGGCCTGATCGGCGTCGGTGCAATGTCGCTCGTCGGCGCTTTGGCTTCCAACCTCGAACAGGTGATCATGGCGCGAGCTGCCATGGGTGTCTTTGCCGCCGCGGTCTTTCCGGCTACCTTGGCGATGATCACGAACATCTTCACCGACGCCAGAGAACGAGCCATCGCCATCGCGGCCTGGACCGCAATGGCCGGCTTCGCGATTGCCATCGGTCCGACGGCAGGCGGTTGGCTGCTCGAGCACTTCTCCTGGCACTCGGTGTTCTGGATGAACGTTCCGGCCGCTTTGTTGGTCATCGTCGGTGTGCTGCTGGTTGTTCCGGAGTCGAAGGCGTTCCACGTCGGTCGCTTCGACTTCGTCGGAACAATTCTCTCGCTCCTCGGCATCGTCGTTCTGGTGTGGACCATCATCGACGCACCGCACCGCGGGTGGGTGTCGATGTTCAGCATCACGGGATACCTTTCTGCAACAGTGCTGTTGGCCGCATTCGTCTTCTGGGAACTACGCACCGACGCACCGATCCTGAACATGAATCTCTTCCGGATCCGACGTTTCTCGTTCCCCGCCTTGGCCATTGCGGTCAGCTACTTCAGCATGTTCGGATTCTTGTTCTTGATCACGCAGTACTTCCAGGGCGTTCGGGAGTACTCGCCGCTCGAATTCGGCATCCACTCTTTGCCTTTCGCTGCCGCCGTTGCCGTGGGCGCCCCGGTCGCCACCTTGGCGGCACAGAAACTCGGCACAACAGCAGTGATGGTGTTCGGCCTCCTCGTCCTCAGCGGCGGCATGTTCCTGGCGGGCCAGACGACCGTCAATACCCCCTATCTCGGACCCGTCGTGATCTCGATGGTGCTCATGGGTCTCGGCCTCGCGATTGTCCAGGGCCCGGCGACCGACTCCATCATGTCCTCGGTCCCCCTCGACGAAGCGGGCGCAGGATCAGCAGTCAACGACACGACGCGTGAACTCGGCGGGACACTGGGCGTCGCCGTCATCGGCTCGATCGTCGCGTCGTACTACACATCCAAGGTGGCCCCGATCGTCGACGCCATCCCCGACGCCGTGATGTCCGCCCAGGAAAAGGGCTTCGCTCGCGAGTCGGTGCTCAGCGTCATCGAGATCCGCTCCCGCGACATCAGCCCTCTCTTCGAGCAACAGAAGGAAAGTCTGATCCTCACGATGAAGACCGCGTGCCTGGAAGGCTTCGCCATCGCGTCGTACTTCACGGTCGGAGCAGCACTGATCACCGCTTTGCTGGTCGCGGTGTTGCTCCCCTGGAAACCCGTCACCGAAGGTTCGATCCTCAGCAGCCTGACAACAAAGGCTCCGAAGTAGACATACGGTTTTCCGATTTGTCCCACTATCAGCCGACGATTCCCGATACTGGATTGACCGAGTGGTACCGACGACGCCCCGTTAGGGAGAATCTCGTGTCCATCACCAGTAGAAACAGCTCTCGATTGTCGGCTGCGGCGGTTCCGGTCGTACTGACAATCGCACTGCTCGCCGGGTGTTCGTCCGATTCCGACACGACCTCAGCGCCCGGACCGGTCGTCAGCGACGCCAGCCCTGGCCTCGATGCCGGGGTACCGATCCCGGACGGACAGATCGACGACGCCGTCGGAAAGCTCGACGGCCTCGCGAACGATCTCATGCAGAGTTCCGGTGTTCCCGGTATGGCGGTGGCCGTAGTACACGGCGGCAAGACTGTGTACGCAAAGGGATTCGGGGTTCGTGAGTTGGGGAAGAGCGCCACCGTCGATGCCGACACCGTGTTCCAACTGGCGTCGGTGTCGAAATCGGTGGGGGCCACGGTGGTCGCCCACGAGGTCGGAATCGGGACCGTCGACTGGGACACTCCGGTGATCTCGAAACTGCCGGGGTTCGCGCTTGCCGACCCGTGGGTGACCGATCACCTCACGATCTCCGATCTCTACACACATCGGTCTGGACTACCGGACCACGCCGGCGACGGACTCGAGGACCTGGGCTACGACCGGGCCCAGGTGCTCGAGAGGCTCCGCCAACTACCGCTCAATCCGTTCCGAATCACCTACGAGTACACGAACTTCGGCGTCACTGCCGGCGCGGAGGCCGTTGCTGCTGCGGCAGGCACCGATTGGGAAACACTGTCGCAGAACACGATCTACGGTCCGCTCGGGATGACGTCGACGTCTTCGCGGTTCTCCGATTACCAGGCCCGAGAAAATCGGACAGTCGGCCACATCCTCGAGGACGGGAAGTACTCGGTAGGACCGGTCCGGGACGCTGACGCTCAATCCCCCGCCGGCGGTGTCAGCTCCTCGGTGAACGACATGGCCAAGTGGTTGGACATGGTGCTGGCCGGCGGTCGGTATCAGGGGCAGCAGGTCGTTGAGACGGATGCGCTCGTGCCCGCGGTCAACCCGGAGATCGTCTCGCGGCACGCGCAGGAAATCGGTGAGCGCTCCGGCTTCTACGGCTACGGGTTCAACGTTTCCGACAGCGCCGCCGGCCGTGTCACAGCCAGCCACTCCGGAGCCTTCCTGGTCGGAGCCGGGACGAATTTCGTGACGATTCCGTCCGCTGACGTCGGCATCGTCGTTCTCACCAACGGCACTCCCACCGGTGTCGCCGAGACCCTGACCGCCGAGTTCGCCGATCTGGTGCAGTTCGGAAAGATCACTCGTGAGTGGCGCCCACTGTACGAAGCGTCGTTTGCCTCGCAGACCGATCCTGAGGGCGAACTCGCGGGGAAGACACCGCCGTCCTCCCCTGCTCCAGCCCCGCCGACAAACCAAGTGACCGGCGACTACGGCAACGCCTACTGGGGTCCCGCGCTCGTGACGCAGCAGAACGGTGCGCTGACCTTGACCATGGGACCCGCGGCCGTGACGTACCCACTGACCCACTGGGACGGAAACACCTTCACGTTCCCCCTCAGCGGCGAGAACGCACCGGCCGGGACGGTCTCGAAGGCCATCTTCGACGGAAACTCGCTAACCTTGGAGTACTTCGATCACGATCACCTCGGTACCTTCATCCGGGAAACACCGCCCGAATAAATCAGCCAAGGACACCCCATGAGTAATTCGACAGCCACGGTGAACGCAATGTTCGCGGCCCTCACCGATTTCGACGTGGACACCGCAGCCGAATTGATGACAGACGACATCGTCTGGCAGAACGTCTCGCTCCCCACACTGCGAGGCAAGAAGACCGTCGTGCGAGCGCTCCGTCTGGTCACCAAGCCTTCACTGAAATTCGAGGCGGAGATGCACCACATCGTCGGCGACGAGTCAACGGTGCTCACCGAACGCACCGACATCCTGACCGTCGGTCCGCTGCGCATCGAATTCTGGGTGTGCGGAACCTTCGAACTGCGCGACGGCAAGATCTCCGTCTGGCGAGATTATTTCAGTCTGCGAGACGTCGCGTGGGGTGTGGTGACCGCGGTCGGCCGCGCAGTAGTCGGGAACGGGTCACGAAGTAGGCTTGCTCCGGCCTGAAAAATCCTGCCGAAAGCGAGCGAACCTTCCATGCCCGAGAACACCACGCCTGACTCCTTCGATGCCGGCTTGGCTGTGCGAACCGAAGTCATGGGCGCCGATTTTGTCGACGCTGCCTTCGAGCGCACCCGCGGCACCGACAGCGAAGAACTGCAGAACTTCGTCACAGCCAACGTCTGGGGTTCGGTGTGGACGCGCCCGGGACTGGATCGCCGCAGTCGCAGTCTGATCAATCTGGGGATGCTGATCGCACTGCGCGCCGAGAACGAACTCAAAGGCCACGTACGCGGGGCACTACGAAACGGCTTGACGCGCACCGAGATCGTCGAAACCGTGATCCACGCGAGCGCGTACTGCGGCGCTCCGGCCGGGCTCGCGGCAATGCGTGTGGTGCAAGAGGTTCTCGACACCGAGCTAGGACCGCTGCAGGACTGAACTACTCAAACCCGAACTCCCCGTGCAGTCCGAAGTCCGCACGGGGAGATCGCTTCTCAGGAAGTAGGGCCGAACTCCTCGAGCATCTCGGTCACCAACTCGGCGATCGGGGACCGCTCGCTGCGAGTGAGTGTGATGTGCGCGAAAAGCGGGTGCCCCTTGAGCTTTTCGATGACGGCCGCAACTCCGTCGTGTCTGCCTACTCGCAGGTTGTCTCGCTGTGCGACGTCGTGCGTGAGAACCACTCGCGACCCGGTTCCCAGACGAGAAAGCACTGTCAGCAGAACATTTCGTTCGAGGGACTGCGCTTCGTCGACGATCACGAACGAATCGTGTAGCGACCGACCGCGAATGTGCGTCAGCGGCAGCACTTCCAGCATTCCGCGGGCGAGAACCTCCTCGAGGACCTCGGGTGAGGCCAACCCGTCGAGAGTGTCGAAGACGGCCTGAGCCCACGGGCCCATCTTCTCGCTCTCACTACCGGGGAGGTAGCCGAGTTCTTGTCCGCCAACGGCATACAGCGGACGGAAGACGACAACCTTTCGCTGCGTGCGGCGCTCGAGAACGGCTTCCAAACCTGCCGTCAGAGCCAAGGCCGACTTACCGGTGCCTGCCTTACCACCGAGAGAGATGATGCCGATACTCTCGTCCATGAGGAGATCGAGCGCAATGCGCTGCTCGGCGGAGCGGCCGTGCAACCCGAACGCCTCGCGCTCACCGCGCACCAACTGGATGCGCTTGTCCGGAGTCACCCGTCCGAGCGCGCTCGACGAACCACCCAACAGGCGAAGGCCCGTGTGACACGGCAGATCTCGCGCTTCGTCGAGGTCCAGGAACCCCTCGTTGAACAGTTCGTCGATGTCCGTCGAGGCGACGTCCAGTTCGGTCATGCCCGTCCATCCGGAGGGCACGACGTCGTGAGCGTGGTACTCGTCGGCGGGTAGCCCCACCGCGCCTGCCTTCACGCGAAGCGGAATGTCCTTGCTGACGAGGACTACGTCCTTGCCCTCTGCCGCAAGGTTCAAGGCGCACGCCAAGATCCTCGAATCGTTACTGTCCGTGCGGAATCCGACGGGCAAGACCGCAGGGTCGGTGTGATTGAGTTCAACCTGCAGTGTCCCGTTCTCGGTGCCGATCGGCACCGGACGGTCCAGTCGGCTGTATTCGATCCGGAGATCGTCGAGCATGCGGAGCGATTCTCGGGCGAACCATCCCAGTTCGTGGTGGTGTCGTTTGCCTTCGAGTTCGCTGATCACGACCAGTGGCAGTACCACGTGGTGTTCGGCGAATCGAGTGACAGCCCATGGATCGGACAGTAGTACCGAGGTATCCAAGACGTACGTGCGAAGTGCATCTCCCGAATGATTCCCGGCTGATAGATCAGCCCGGGCCGAGTGGGCAGAGACGGAGCGTGATGCAGTCACGTTGGGCTCCTAGGTCTGCGCGGCACCCGCGCAAACTCAGCTCGCTGGGCCGGACGGCTCTGGTGTCAGGTGACGCAGTGTCAGCTGAAACAAGGGCCGGGCGCCGGCCCTCTCGTACTGAGTGTTTCAGTCACGATCAGAACCTCCCGCACAAGTAACTTCTGGTTACTCGTTACTGCCGACGGTACTGCGGATCGGACACTCGCGCCACGGAACGAGCCGCACATCTGGTGAACGCCAGGTAACAAAATGCCACACGTGTGATTCAGAGTCACTCAGGACTCGATCAGACCCCACTTGGCGGCGCGCACCGCTGCCTGAACCCGCGAATTTGTTCCGGTCTTGACGAAGATGTTCTCGAGGTGGGTGGCGACAGTGCGTCGGCTGACGAACAGCTCTTCGGCGATCTCGACATTGCCCGCGCCCTTGGCCACCAATTGCAGGACCTGAATCTCCCGTGGGCTCAGGTGGACGCGATCGAGCGCCACCTGGTCCCCCACTACGCGGGAGCAGGCCGCGCTGGACGCCGCCACCACCTCTCGCACGCGATCGACGACGCCGGAATCCGCGAAGCTCATGTGCAGCAATCCGGTCACCTCACGGCCGGAAAACCCCAATGCGACCGACGCCCCCTCGGCGTACCCGGACGGCCGCAGAACATCGGTGACCATCTCGACCTGCTCGAACCGTGGCACGTCCTGCCAGAACACCGGCACACCCGATGCCTCGCGAATGATGCCGAAGAGATTTCGATCGGCCACGAAGTCGTCGAGCAGGAACTCGAGCACCCTGGCGTTGTATCCGGAACTCGCCAGGGCCCGATGCCGCCCGGTCGACGGGTCTCGGTAGGTGACCGCGGCAGCCGAGTACTCGAGTCCACGCACGCGAAGTTCTTCGGCGCACAGACCGAGAATGCCGTACGCCCCCGCCGCCGGCGATCGCGGCGCGAACATGTCAGGTCCAGCGCCGCGATCAGGCAGTACAGACGTCATCAAACCAATCTAGTCAATAGTGTGAGCTAGGCCACCACCAGCGAATCGGCAGGCTTCTTGTCGGCCCACGGACGAGCTGCCTCGAAGTTCGCGGCCGTCCGCAAGACCAGTGCATCCTGACGGTGGCGTGCGGCAATCTGCAGCCCCACCGGTCGGCCGTCGGCGGTGAATCCGGCGGGCACGGTGATCGCCGGGTTGTTGAGCATGTTGTACGGGTAGGTGAAGAGCCAATCGAGCAACTGCTCACGCAGCGACGCACCTTCGAGCCACGACGGTGCGAACTGGCTGAGCGGGAACGTGGCCGACGCCAAGGTCGGCGAAACCAGTACGTCGTAGTCGTTCATGAACGTGGTCCACGTGTCCCACATGACGCCGCGGAAGGCGTCGGCCCGCCCGACGTCGACACCGGTGAGCCGCTCGGCCTCGTGCATGATCTCGATGAGGTTGTCATCGACCTCGCCGCGCTGGTTCTCCCAGTCGAGCAAGTCGTACTCCGAAGCGAAACCCGGAACCCAGATGCCGTTCCACATCGATTCCGACGGATTTCCCCACTCCGGGGTCGCCTCGGTGATCTGGGCGCCCAGTTCCTCGAATGCCGACAACGCGTCGAGACAGACGGCCAGCACCTCTGGATCAACATGGCCGAGACCGAGATTCGTCGACCACGCAACACGAAGTCCCTTCACGTCACCCTTCGCCGCTTCGACGTACGAGGTCTCGGCACGCTCGATCGAGAGCGGATCCGCATTGTGCGGCCCGGCCATGACGTCGAGCATGAGCGCGTTGTCGGCAACCGTCCTGGTGATCGGACCGTGGTACGCCCAGTTGTAGAACCGGCCGGCCAGGATGGTCTGCGGGATGACACCGGTGGTCGGCTTGAGCCCGACAACCCCGCAGAGAGCCGAGGGGATTCGCACCGATCCGGCGCCGTCACTGCCCTCGGCGAGTGGCCCGAGGCCGGCAGCCACAGCAGCCGACGCACCACCACTGGACCCGCCCGCGCTGTTGCCGAGCTTCCACGGGTTGTGCGTCGGCCCGTACAGGTGGTTGTCCGTGCCACCGTAGTAACCGCTTTCGGGAGTGTTCGTCTTTCCCAGGAACAGTCCGCCCGCGCCGCGCAGCCTGTCCACGACGACGGCATTTCCCGTCGCGATGTTGTCGGCCATCGGCTTCATCCCGAACGTGGTCGGCAGCCCGTCCACTGCCGTCAGATCTTTGATCGTGAACGGAACACCGTGCAGCGGGCCGAGCTTCTCGCCCGATTCCTGCTGCCGTGAGAGTTCGGCCGCGTCGCGCGTGACCTGCTCGCGATCGAACTGCACTATCGCGTTGATCGACGGGTTGACGGCGTCGACGCGCTGGATCATCGCTTCGGCAATCTCGTTGGGCGAGAGACTGTTCGACGCGACCTCCGCCGCCATCTCGGTAGCGGAGAGCCAATGCAGATTCTGTTCGGTCATGGGATTTCCTTCGCCGGAGGGGTGATGTTCTCAGGCTAGGAAGCGCCGAACTCCGCCACCATCGGTCATGTGACCGATGCCACAAGTCCATGAACCGCAAATACATGAACACCGACGGCCCGGCCCCTCGAAAGGGACCGGGCCGTCGGTGAAAAAATTCCTAGACGTTCTTGCTGAGTAGGCCCCAGTTCTCGAGACCGTCGTACAGCGGAAGGTCGAGGGCGAGCTTTGCGACGCGCGCACGCAGCGCCGGCAGATCCGCGTCGCCGGCCAGAGCGGTACCGATGATGTCGGCGACCTCGGTGAACTCGGCATCGCCGAATCCGCGGGTGGCCAACGCTGCGGTACCGATACGCAGACCGGAGGTGGTCATCGGCGGGCGGGGATCGAACGGAACAGCGTTGCGATTGACCGTGATGCCGATTTCGTGCAGAAGATCCTCACCCTGCTGGCCGTCGAGCTGCGAGTTACGCAGGTCCACGAGAACGAGGTGGACGTCGGTGCCACCGGTCAGAACGCTGATGCCCTGATCTGCGACGTCCTTGTTCCCCAGACGCTCGGCCAGGATGCGCGCACCGGAAAGCGTGCGTGCCTGACGATCCTTGAACTCTTCTCCCGCAGCGATCTTGAAGGTGACTGCCTTGGCCGCGATGGCATGCATGAGCGGTCCGCCCTGCTGACCGGGGAAGACAGCGGAGTTGAGCTTCTTGGCCCACTCCTTCTTCGCCAGGATCAGACCGGAACGCGGTCCACCGAGCGTCTTGTGGACGGTCGAGGAGACGACGTCCGCGTACGGGACGGGCGACGGGTGCAGGCCTGCCGCAACCAATCCGGCGAAGTGAGCCATGTCGACCCACAGGTACGCCCCGACCTCGTCCGCGATCGCACGGAAGGCCGCGAAGTCCTGCTGACGCGGGTACGCGGACCAGCCGGCGACGATGACCTTCGGCTTCTCGGCGAGGGCGATCGAGCGCACCTCGTCCATGTCGATGCGGTGATCTTCCTTGCTGACGCCGTAGGACGCGACGTCGTACAACTTGCCGGAGAAGTTGAGCTTCATGCCGTGCGTGAGGTGACCGCCGTGTGCAAGGTCGAGGCCGAGCAGCTTCTCACCCGGGTTCATCAGTGCCATCAGGACAGCAGCATTGGCCTGTGCGCCCGAGTGCGGCTGAACGTTCGCGAACTCCGCACCGAAGAGTTCCTTCGCACGGTTGCGCGCCAGATCCTCGATGACGTCGACGTGCTCGCAACCGCCGTAGTAACGACGTCCCGGGTAGCCCTCGGCGTACTTGTTGGTCAGGACGCTGCCCTGAGCCTGCAGAACCGAGCGGGGAACGAAGTTCTCCGACGCGATCATCTCGAGCGTGTCGCGCTGACGAGCCAATTCACCAGCCATCGCCTCGGCGACTTCGGGGTCGAGTTCGGCGAGTGATGCAGAGTTGACGTCGGAGCCGGGCACAGCGGTCATCGAAGAATCTCCAAGCTGGATGCGGAAACGAATGCGTCCAGTCTACGAAGTTCGCTCCCGCCGTCTCCACCCGGCACTAGGCAGCACGCAGAGAGCTGGGAACCAGCGGCTCGTCGAGCAGCCTGCGGAAGCGTTCGGTGCGCTCTGCGCCTACCGGCACCTCGTCCAGCCAGCCCCCGAGCAACCGGTATCCCTCGACATACGTGCTGGTGTAGGCCCGCCACAGCGGTGAAGACAGGAACTTGAGCGACTGCCGCGCGCGTTCCGGCGTCGACAGCGACCACCGTTCGAGGAAGAGCGCCACGTCGTCGAGGCTGCGACCCTCGTCGTGCAACATCAGAGCGGCGTCCTGACGAACGCTCAGCAATTGCCCCGACGCGGTGGAGAGCCGTTGCGCCTTCTCCCCATCGAAGGACAAACCGAGATCGGCGTAGATCTCCTGCGCCCACAAACCCCAGTCCGGACCGACTATCGCTTCGAGCGCCAGATCCGCGAGTCCTTCGGCCATGATGCACTGCGGCGTGTTGACCAGGAACAGCGTCTGCTCGAGTTGGCCGGTCCCCACCAGGCCGGCTTCCTTGCGGCAATGCTCGGTGTGATGGCCGGGGTAGGACTCGTGCGCGATCAGCCGTGGCAGGTTGGCCATGAACTGCGGCAGGTCCGAGTTGATCGCAACCTTGGAGCGGTAGTCACCGAGGTAGTAGTTGAAGCCGGACCACGGCTTGTCCCCCACCACTTCGTATTCGACGGTTTCCGACGCGGGAAGCCCGAACGTGCCACGAACCAGATCACGCAGCGCACTCGACATTGCCTCGACGCACTCGTTCAGTCTTGCTGCGGGGATCTCGTCGGCCTTGCGATGTGCCTGCACCCGCTGCGCCAACGGTCCCGGACCGGGCAGAACTTCACCCATCAACCGGTGAGCGTCGCTGTAGGCGTCCTCGTTTCCCTTGGCGATTCGTACGTCGAAGTACGCCTCCACCTCGTCCACGAAGCCGATGTCCTCACCCGCGAACTTGCGCCCGGAGCATTCGAGGGCGCGCAGGTGAACGTCGATGAAGTGAGCGCGCTCGGCGTTCAGACCACTTCCGGCCAGTTCGCCCCGCAATTGACGTGCCGTGCGGGCAAGTTCACGCGGATCGGGCTTCGGGGCGCTCTCGACCTGCTTCCGCAACGCCGGGTCACCGGTGAACGCATCGACGAATCCGTCTTCGAGACGGTCGAAACCCAGTCCGAGCAGCAGATATTGGCGAACAAGTGTGTCTGGATCCATAACGACCGAGCCTAGCCGCTCGCTCCGGAATGCCACCCGGCGAAAGTCCCGGACGTGGCACCGAGCACAATCCGACTATGCACTCGGATCGTGCGCACTCGCGCCTGGCTTGCTCGCATAGCTGTTTCGTTCGCCGGGCTCCGGGTTCACTACGCGCCGGTGAGCTGGGCTGATGGCGCGTACCAACGAGTCGAGTCCCTACGTCGAGTTCGACCGCAAGCAGTGGCGGACACTGCGTAAGTCGACGCCGCTCGTGTTGACCGAGGACGAGTTGTACGGCCTGCGCGGTCTCGGCGAGCAGATCGATCTCGAAGAGGTCGCCGAGGTCTATCTCCCCCTCGCACGTCTGATCCACCTGCAGGTGGCGGCGCGCCAACGACTGTTCGCGGCCACCGCCACGTTCCTCGGTGAGAAGCATCCCGATCGTCAGGTGCCCTTCGTCATCGGTGTCGCCGGTTCGGTTGCGGTCGGAAAATCCACGACAGCTCGTGTGCTGCAAGCTCTCCTGGCTCGCTGGGATCACCATCCGCGCGTCGACCTCGTCACCACGGACGGATTCCTGTATCCGACCAAGGAGCTCCAGCGTCGAGGCATCATGCACCGCAAGGGATTTCCCGAAAGTTACGATCGTCGCAAGCTGTTGCGCTTCGTCACGGAAGTCAAGTCCGGCGCGGAAGAAGTAGCGGCGCCGGTGTATTCACACACGTCGTACGACATCATCCCGGGCCAGTACCATCTGATCCGCCAGCCGGACATCCTCATCATCGAGGGCCTCAACGTCCTGCAGACCGGCCCGCGTCTGATGGTCTCCGATCTGTTCGACTTCTCGATCTACGTCGACGCCCGCATCGAGGACATCGAAGCCTGGTACATCGAGCGGTTCCTCGCGCTTCGCAACACGTCGTTCGCCGATCCGAACGCTCACTTTCACCACTACTCCGGTCTCTCCGACCGTGACGCGACCATCGCGGCGAAGGAGATCTGGAACTCGATCAATCACCCGAACCTGGTGGAGAACATTCTCCCCACCCGTCCCCGCGCAACCCTGGTGCTGCGCAAGGACGCCGATCACACGATCAACCGGCTCCGACTGCGCAAGCTCTGAGACCGCTCAGGCGCCGAACCGCCGGTGGCGCGCCGCGTAGTCACGCAGGGCCCGCAGAAAGTCGACTCGGCGAAACTCGGGCCAGTACGCCTCGGTGAACCAGATCTCCGAATAGGCGCTCTGCCACAACAGGAATCCGGAGAGCCGCTGCTCGCCGGAGGTGCGGATCACCAGATCCGGATCGGGCTGCCCCGACGTGTAGAGGTGACCGTCGATGCCGTCGACCGTGACGGCCTGGATCAGTTCGTCTCCACTCAGACCTTCACCGATCTTGTCGCGCAGGAGCGATTGGACGGCGTCGGCGATCTCCTGCCGTCCGCCGTATCCGATCGCGACGTTGACATGCGTTCCGGTTCGGCCACTGGTTCCGGCTGCAGCTTCCCGCAATCGCCTGGACTGCTCGGGGGGCAGAAGATCGAGGGCACCGACGATCTGCACACTCCAGTTCTTGCCGGGCCCGGAGATCTCTTCGACGACGTCGGTGATGATCTCGAGGAGGGTGTCCAACTCTTCCGGTTCGCGGCGCAGGTTCTCGGTCGAGAGCAGATAGATGGTTGCCATCTCGATTCCGGCGGCATCGCACCATTCCAGCAATTCGGCGATCTTGAGCGCGCCCATGCGGTGCCCGTGACTGACATCGGTGAAGCCGTTCTCGCGGGCCCATCGCCGGTTTCCGTCACACATCACGGCTACGTGCCGTGGGTGCGCGAGACCGTCGAGATGACTGAGGAGTCGTCGCTCGTAGATGCTGTACAGCAGTCCGCGCAGATTCACCGTGACATCACCATGGTGTCAAAGACTACGCCCGGCAGTGACAGCCACATGCGAGCGCCGTCACGCTTTTTGTACGCGTCGAAAACCCGCAGGTAGGTTATGCTACTGGTGCGTAACCTACGGTACCGTAGGTTACGCGGTTCGCAACAACACGGAACGAGAGGGGTTGCACATGACGGCATTCGGGCTCGACGAGCTTCCGGTCAAACCACGCATGCGCGGTTGGATCCACCTGTGGGCGCTCGGTGTCTCCGTCGTGGCGGGCATCGTTCTCGTGTCCGTGGCGGGCGCTCAGGTGGGCGCCAAGGCGGCCTGGGCAACCGCGATCTACAGCATCACGATCTGCGGCCTCTTCGGCATCAGCGCGACGTATCACCGCATCCAGTGGCAGACGGTCAAGGGCCGTACGTGGATGAAGCGTGCGGACCATTCGATGATCTTTCTCTTCATCGCCGGCAGCTACACACCGTTCGCCATGCTCGGCCTCCCCACTGCAACCGGCAAGATCATTCTTGCGATCGTGTGGGCCGGCGCGCTCGCCGGCGTAGCACTCAAGATGCTCTGGCCCACCGCCCCGAAATGGGTCGGAGTCCCGCTCTACCTGCTCCTCGGCTGGGCGATCGTCCCAGTGGTCGGCGAACTGACACACCAGGTCGGTGTGGCGCCGATGGTGCTGCTGCTCGTCGGCGGAATCTTCTACAGCGTCGGCGCAATTCTGTACGCGACGAAATGGCCCAACCCGTGGCCCACGACGTTCGGTCACCACGAGTTCTTCCATGCCGCGACGGTCGTCGCGGCGATCTGCCACTACATCGCGGTATGGCTCGTCGTGTTCAACTGACTCGCCAGTTCCACCACCGTCGTCACCGGCCGATCGCACACGAATCCCCGGCAGATGTATGCGGCTTCACCACCGTCGACCAGGGGTCGATCGGCAAGCAGCGGTGAAGAATCCGGCGCTCCGCCCACCACCACTGCACCACCCGGGGCAAGCCGGCGGGCAGCGGCCAACAGCGAACCTTCACCGACGACGGCCACCTGTATCGGACCACGCAACGACGCTTCCGCCACCGCGAGCCAGTGTCCCGCCGACCGCGGCGCACGCTCGAGCGGCAGCGTGGCCCTCGCCATCGCGTCCGCCGCGGCCTGGGCGTAACGAGAGGAGCGCTCGGCGTCGGTCAACGCCGCTGCGGTCAACAGAGCCTCGGCGACGCTCGACGCACCGGAAGGCGTCGCGCCGTCCAACGGGTCTCGGGGCCGGGTGACGAGAGACTCCGCGAAATCGGCTGTGTCGAACCAGCTTCCCGGCTCGGCCGGATCGGCGAAATGATCGAGAGTGACGTCGAGCAACTGCTGCGCCGCATCAAGCCATCGCGCAGATCCCGTTGCCTGGTAGAGCGCCAGGAGGCCCGTCGCAAACGCTGCGTAATCCTCGAGCACTGCCGTCGGGGTGCCGACAGTCCCGCCGAGGGAAGCACGGCGCAGATGACCGTCTACCAGGTGAAGGTCGAGAAGAGCGCCAGCGCACTCGGCTGCCGCGTCGATCCAACCGGGCCGGTCCAGGGCAAGGCCCGCTTCCGTCAAAGCCGTGATGGTCAGCCCGTTCCAGGCAGTCACCACTTTGTCGTCGCGGCCCGGCTGTGGACGCTGAGCCCGAACGACACGGAGAGCGTCGGAGACCTTCTGCCAGCGCGACCAGTCGTCGGGGTCATGGAGCAACTGCAATACCGACGCACCCTCTTCGAAGGTTCCGGTATCGGTGACCCGGAACAACTCCGACGCCCACTGCCCGTCGTCCTCGCCGAGAATCTCGACCAGTTGCGCCGGCGTCCATACGTACGTGAGGCCTTCGACGCCGTCGGTGTCGGCATCGAGAGCCGAAGCGAAGCAACCGTTCTCGGTCAGCAAATCGGCGAGCAGGAACCCTGCGGTCTCCGCGGCGACGCGAGTGGCCAGGTCCGATCCGGTTCGCCGCGCCCAATGCGCGTAGAACCGCAGGAGCAGCGCATTGTCGTAGAGCATCTTCTCGAAGTGCGGAACCACCCACTCGGCATCGACCGAGTACCGCGAGAAACCGCCACCCAACTGGTCGTAGATGCCGCCACGTGCCATTGCTTCGGCGGTGCGCTCGATGCCTCCGAGAATCTCGCCCGAACCTGTGCGCTCGAACTGTCGGAGCAGTCCCTCCAGAAGTGCCGACGGCGGAAACTTCGGTGCCCCGCCGAATCCCCCGCGCGGAATGTCCTCGTCGCCGAGGATCGACAGACCCGCCGCATCCAGCAGCTCCGCATCGACGGGCGCGCCGCCGTACGGGATTCCGCCGGACGCGCGCTGAAGTTCCGTGACGATCGACTGTGCCGCGTTGTCGACCTCGTCGCGCCGATTGGTGAAGGTGTCCGCTATCGCTTCGAGAAGCTGTGTGAACGAGGGCATTCCGCCGCGAGGCGTCGGCGGGTAATACGTACCGCAGTAGAACGGCGAACCGTCGGGAGTCAGGAAACAGGTCATCGGCCAGCCGCCCTGACCGGTCATCGCGACCGTCGCGTTCATGTAGACGGCGTCGATGTCCGGACGTTCTTCGCGGTCCACCTTCACGCAGACGAAGTTCGCGTTCATGATCGCCGCGATCTCGTCGTTCTCGAACGACTCGTGCGCCATGACGTGGCACCAGTGGCACGCCGAGTACCCGATCGAGAGGAGGATCGGCACGTTGCGCTCGCGCGCCCACTCCATCGCCTCTTCGCCCCACTGTTGCCAGTGGACCGGATTGTCGGCGTGCTGACGCAGGTAAGGACTCGAGGACCCACCCAGGTTGTTCCGCATCCGTGGGTCCATCGTCGCTACCTCGTCCGTCTCAGGATTCTTGCTTCGGCTTCTTCTCGGTAGAGACGTTCGGTTCCGCCGGGCTCGGAGCTGTGATCGCTCCCCGGTCGGTGCCTTCGTCCGCCTGCTGATCGAGTTCGGGATGATCCGGTTCGAAGGTTTCCGGCAGCTTCTTGAGCTGGCGATTCATCGACCGAACCAACAGGATCACACCGATGAGCAGCGCCAGAATGACCAGCAATCCGACCGGAGACGACTTTCCGAACTCCGGGCCGGATGGATTACTCGGGGTCTGAGCAAGAAATTGTGTGGTGCCGAGAACTACCTCGGCGGACAGAGCATTCACTTCTGAGCGTCCTCTTCGAGACCTGCGAACAGGTCGGTTTCCGGAATGGACGTGGTGACCCGCGTCTTGGCGAGCTCGAATTCCTCGGTGGGCCAGATCTTCTGCTGAATGTCGAGCGGCACAGCGAAGAACGAACCGTTGGGATCGATCTGCGTCGCGTGCGCACGCAGAGCGTCGTCACGCTGAGGAAAGTAATCGCCGCACGTGACCTGAGTGGTCACCCGAACCATCATGTCGCCACGCTCGGTCTTCCACTTCTTGAGCCAGTCCGCCATCGGGAACGGCTCACCCCGGCGCTCGTACTCCTCCTGGAAGAGTTCGAGGCGCTTACGGATGAATCCGTGCGAGTAGTAGAGCTTCTTGATCTCCCACGGCTGACCGTCTTCGGGGAAGTACTCGGGATCGGCGGCGGCTTCGTACGCAGCCATCGACACCTCGTGGCACCGGATGTGGTCCGGGTGCGGGTATCCGCCGTTCTCGTCGTACGTCGTGACGACATGGGGACGGAATTCGCGAATCACCTTGACCAGAGCGCGCGTGGACTCTTCGAGCGGAACGAGGGCGAAGCACCCTTCGGGCAGCGGCGGAAGAGGGTCACCCTCGGGGAGCCCGGAATCGACGAAACCGAGCCAGCGCTGCTTCACGCCCAGGATGCGAGCGGCCTCGGCCATCTCCTCCTGGCGGACTTCGCTGATTCGATCGCGGACGCCGGGAACGTCCATGGCCGGGTTGAGAATGTCGCCACGCTCACCCCCGGTGAGCGTCAGGACCATCACTTCGTGGCCTTCGGCTGCATAACGGGCGGTGGTGGCCGCACCCTTGCTCGACTCGTCGTCGGGATGGGCATGCACGGCCATGAGCCGGAATCCGCTCACGTGTTCGTTCACCTCAACTTCACCTGGAGCCGTTGCCGGCAGTTCACCTATTGCCGTCGCCGGCAGTCTTCGACCAACACGCTCTGTACCGCTCGAATTGCTCCGAGCCTTTGCCGTCAAACGTACCGACTGCCGTCAAACCTACCGACGGCGCGACGGGACACGTCCTCTATAGTTCCACCCGAGAGTTCCTGGCGCAGCCGTGACCCCTTCAGTAGTTCGGTGGGGCGCAGTCAGTTGCTGCACGACACGTGAACTCGAGTCTTCGAGAGCAGAGTGATGAGCAAACCGCTTCCCCAAGATCGGTACCCGAGCACTACTCGCACGGGCAGTCCCCGCAAGTGGATGGTGTGGGCTCTGACCGCTCTCGTCATCGTCGTCGGCGGCGGAATCGCGTACTACGCGTACGGAAAATTCGCAGTCAAGGAAATCGAGACCGAGACCATCTCGTTCGACATCGCCAACGACGCCACGGTGAAGATCCGCTTCACCGTCACGCGTGACGATTCGTCACGTGAAGCGATGTGCATCGTGCGCGCCCGCTCGAAGGACGGCTCCGAAACCGGTCGCCGTGAGGTCTACGTCCCGCCTTCGGAACATCAGACACTCGAGTTCAACACCGAGGTCAAGACGTCCCAGCCGCCAGGCATGGCCGACGTCTACGGCTGCAGCTTCGACGTTCCGGAGTACCTGACCAAGAGCTGACCTCGGACGCACCCACCCTGCCGGACGTTTGGCGCCGGACAGGGCGGGTAGTCATGCGTGATAGAATCGCCCGATACACGGTTCCGGGTGGAACCGTGTATTGCTGCATTGACGCAAGGTTTGACGGCAAGGCTGCACCCCTGGTGGTGCTTCTGCGTCGTTGTTCGCTGCTGTTGCAGCGATCGTCGAGGGAGCCCCCGGCTCCGACTACTAGGGAGTGATCGAGATGACCGAGACCCAGGTGACCTGGCTTACCCAGGAATCACATGACAGGCTCAAGAACGAACTCGACCAGCTCATCGCCAATCGCCCTGTCATCGCCGCCGAGATCAACGAGCGTCGCGAAGAGGGCGACCTGAAAGAGAACGGCGGCTACCACGCTGCCCGCGAAGAGCAGGGTCAGCAGGAAGCCCGCATTCGCCAGCTCCAGGAGCTGCTGAACAGCGCCAAGGTCGGCGAAGCCCCCACGCAGTCCGGTGTTGCACTGCCCGGATCCGTAGTCAAGGTCTACTACGACGGCGACGAGAGTGACACCGAGACGTTCCTCATCGCTACCCGCGAAGAAGGCGCACGTGACGCCAAGCTCGAGGTTTACTCCCCGAACTCACCGCTGGGCGGCGCATTGCTCGAAGCCAAGGTTGGCGACACGCGTGAGTACAACCTGCCCAACGGCAGCACCATGAAGGTCACGCTGCTGAGCGCGGAGCCTTACCACAGCTGATCAGCTGTACCAGCTCTGAAGACGTACCAGCTCTGAAAAGAAGCGCCACCCGATTCGGTCGGGTGGCGCTTCTTGCTCTATCGGCGTTGCAGTTCCGGCGCACTCACACCACGCGGCGAGCCTTCATTCCGGCGAAGATCGGGCCGACCTTCACGACGTCGCCGAACGTGGGTGCGTGAAGCATTTGGCCGTTGCCGACGTAGATCGCCACGTGGCCGGGTCCGCCTGCCTGCCAGTTGCCGAACAACAGGTCACCGGGCTGCGCCTGGTCGAGCGGGATCTCGACGCCGACGCCCCACTGCGTCTCGGAGGTCCGCGGCAGCGTCACGCCAGTTGCCGCGTGGATCGCGTACGACGTCAAGCCCGAGCAGTCGAACCCGCCCATCGACGGCCCGTTGACGTTTCCGCCGCCCCACACGTAGGGCAATCCGAGAAACTTCAGACCGGCCTCGACGACGCCGCCCACCGCAGCGGCGAGGTTGTTGTAGTCGAAGGGTGCGAGCATCAGGGCGAACGAGTCCTGCAACGATTTGATCTGGGCGACAAACGGAGCGGCGGCCGCCTGCTCGGCGGGAACGTCGCCTGACTTGTCCGCCGGAACGCCGCCCGCTTCACGAACGGCATCGGGTCCGACGTCGTATGCCGCGAGGGCGAGGTCGACGGTATCGCCCTCGACTTCACCGGACTTCTGCCAGGACTGCGCTTGCTTCACGAGATCGCACAACCGGTAGCCGGTTGTCATCACCGGATCGGCGACGCCCAGGATGTCCATCTTCCCGTCGCCGTCACCGTCTTTGCCGTAGGCAGTCCACGCCGCGGTGGTGAAGCGGCCAGGCCCGCGTCCGCCCTCAGGTGAGATGTCGGTGTCGGGTCCGTACTTGAATCCGTTCTCGACCGAGTACAGCGAGGCGATCACTGCGGGCGTGATCTCCGAGCAGAGGGCACCGGCCTTCTTGATCCACGGCGCGAACACTGCCACCGCTCCCACGGGCGCCAACGTCGCTCCCGGAAAGTTGGAAGGTACGGAAGGCACGATTCCCTCAGGTGTGTCCTGTGTTCGCGCCGGCCCGTTCCAGGCTGCAAGTGAGACTGCAGCATTCGAAGACTCGTTCTTCTCGACTTGAGCGGGCGCGCCGAGAGTTCCACTCATCACGCCCAGTGCGGTGCCGATCGACACAGCGATCGCCAGGACACCGACTGCCATCCGAACCTCCGATAAACCTCTGAAAACCCATGTACGTGGTCGTACCCGAAACTTGTCGGTGCGAACATCTACTCTTTCGAACATGCATTCGACACGGCTAAGTCTCGCGACTCCTGTAACCAATGTCTCATTTATCTCGGTGGGCGTTACGCAAATGACTACAGACGCCAAGGCTTTTCTCAGGTTCGGCGTGCAAGCTGAGTGCATGAGCGACGATCGGCCACGACCCGCCCGGGGACGCACTACGGTGTATCGACCCGTTCGCCTCGCCCTCGCAGCCACGGCTGTGGCGGGAGCACTCGCAAGCGGCGGACTTTCTCTCGTTTCCTCTCCTACGGCCACGGCGCTCGCGCCGGACACCTCGGCTTCTCACACCAAGAATCCCGTAGCGAAGCGGCCCGTCGTGGTCGCCGGATTCGGAACCCCGGACGCCGTCTCCAACGGTTCGTGAGCACTCCGCGCTCGGCCTCCGAGTGGCTCACCTGGGGCGTGCAGGCTCGGGTCGTCGTCACCGACCCTGAAGTCCTGCCCTCCGCGGCTAGCCTGGTTCGCGGGTACCTCACCGCTGCCGACGCCGCCACCAATCGAGATCGTGCCGACTCCGAGATTCGGACTTACGTCAGCGCCGCAAGCAACGTCGATGGCGTCGCCGTGACGCCCATGTTCGCGCACTTTCTCGAGGACGCGTTGGCTGTCGCACGCTTGACCGACGGCAAACTCACGCCAACGGCCGGCTCGCCAGACCCTCACTCCTGGTGGAAGATTCGCGTCGAGAACAACCGTGTGTACAGCCCGGACGACGTCGTTCTCGATCTGTCCGCGACGGCCCGCGCCAGTTCAGCGGACCACTGCGCGGCGTCCACTGCCACGCTTCTCGGGTGCGGAGTGTTGGTCGGCCTCGGCGGCGACATCGCCGTTGCCGGCCCGGCGCCGGAAGACGGCTGGCAGATTCAGGTTCAAGACCTACCCGGGGATCCGACGTGCCAGGTAGCTCTCCCGTCCGACTGCGGGATCGCCACGGCCAGCACCGTCAAACCACTGCATCGCGAATCGACAGCGACACCGATGTGGCGGACGGTGTCAGTGATTGCATCGTCGTGCGCCCAGGCCGCCGCACTGAGTCGTGTTGCGGTCGGCATGGGCGGTTCGGCCATCGACTGGCTACATCAACTCGACGTACCCGCCAGGCTGGTCGACCAGGAGTTCCGCGTGACGGTTCTGGGCGGCTGGCCTGACGAGTAACACGCGTCAGTTCTGCAGGCGTACTGCGTAGCCGGCGCGGTCGAAGGCCGTCAGAAGTTCCGCCTTGTTGTCCGGACCACGCGTCTCGACGGTGAGGAAGACCTCCACTTCGTCGAGTGCAAGTTCGCCACCGGTACGGGAGTGGATGACGTCGACCACGCTGGCACCATTTGCCCGAACCACTTCGAGCAGTGAGAC
>NZ_JBHUUU010000026.1:0-35035 GCF_042670865.1 Rhodococcus sp. NPDC057135 | reverse complement strand
TGAACAATCACCGACGAAAAATACTCACACCCCGAACATCAGAACCGAAACCCGAAGGCCCGGAACATCATCCGACATGCGAAGTACCAAAAAAAATTTGGCACTGACATTCATCGACACACTGTTGAGTTCTCAAAGAACACGCACACACCATCACTTCAACCAGGTTGAAAGCTCCGGGGCAAGGGTTACAATCTTAGCTTGTTCGCTCCAGGGAAGCAAGTTCCCGCTGAGCGTGACTGTCTCCGACTTCGTCCAACCGCGTGTCCCCGGCCTCTCGGTCGGGGTTGGTGTCCGTGTCGCTCTGACTTGGACAAAGTTACGCGAATGAAAACTGAGCGTCAAACGTGCAGGTCGCAGGTGTTCGTCAGGTTAAATCCGCTGGTAGCCCGCCCGCAGGCGGGCCACCAGCGGCCACAGGAGCCTCGCAAGACAACTGTGACCCCACACACGTCAGTTCGGAAGGATTTTCACGCCGGCGAAGTTGCGCTTTCCGCGCCGGACGACCAACCAGCTGCCGTGAAGCAGATCGGATGCGGTGGGCTCCCAGTCGTCGGCCGACACCTTCTGGTTGTTCACCGAAGCGCCGCCCTCTTTCACTGCGCGGCGAGCAGCTCCCTTGCTCTCACACAAACCGCTCGTCACGAGCAGATCGATGATCGTGCGCGGCTCCCCCGGCGCCAATTCGCTGACAGATGCTTCTTTCAGCGCGGCAGCGAGCGTCGACTCGTCGAGTTCCGCCAGCTCCGCCTTGCCGAACAACGCCTGGCTGGCGAGCTCGACAGCACGGGTGTTGTGTTCTCCGTGAACCAAGGTCGTCATCTCCGCGGCGAGTCGCTTCTGCGCTTCTCGCGCATGCGGCCGCTCCGCCGTTGCAGTCTCCAATTCCGCGAGTTCGTCCGCAGTCAAGAAGGTGAACCAGCGCAGGTACTTGATCACGTCGGCGTCGCCAGTGTTCACGAAGTACTGGTACCAGGCGTACGGGCTGGTCATCTCGGGGTCGAGCCACAAACTGCCGCCACCGGTCGATTTTCCGAACTTTTTGCCATCGGCCGAGGTCACCAGCGGAACCGTCAATGCGTGCACGCTCTCACCGTCGACACGACGGTTGAGTTCGACGCCGGCAATGATGTTGCCCCACTGATCGGACCCGCCAACCTGCAACGTGCAGCCGAGATCGCGCCGCAGGTGCAGGTAGTCGTTGGCCTGGAGCAGCATGTAGCTGAACTCGGTGTACGACATTCCGTCCGATTCGAGGCGACGCTTGACGGTGTCGCGCGCGAGCATCACGTTCACGGAGAAGTGTTTGCCCACATCACGCAAGAAGTCGATGGCCGACATCTTGCCGGTCCAGTTCATGTTGTTCTCGATGACCGCACTCGTCGGCGAATCGTCGAAATCCACGAATCGTTCGAGCTGACCACGGATGCGACCCTCCCAGTCTGCGACGGTGTCGGCGGAGTTCATCGTCCGTTCCCCGACGTCACGGGGGTCACCGATCAAGCCCGTTGCACCGCCGGCAAGAACGATCGGGCGGTTGCCGGCGCGCTGAAAACGCTTGAGCGCAAGGAGCGGAACCAGGTGGCCTGCGTGCAGACTCGGTCCGGTCGGGTCGAACCCCGCATACAGCGTGACCGGTCCGGCCTCGAGATCTTTACGCAAAGCGTCGAGATCGGTTGATTGGGCGATCAGCCCGCGCCAGGTCAGTTCGTCGAGAATATTCTCAGTCACGGACTCGATCATCCCATCTTCACGAAGTGGCCGGTGCTCGCGGGCTTCGGCGATACGCGGACACCGCCGGGGAGTCCGGAATCCAGAGGCGCCACGGGACCTCCGCCGCGGTGCTGACACCCACCCGCGGTCCGCTCACCCATTCCTTCGACTCCCCCAATTCGAGCCGAATCCGCGACGCCGGGTCGAACACGTCTGTTCCGTTGTCCCCCAGCGTGATTGCGGCGGAAGCGCCGAGATTACCTGGCCCTCTGGCCCATTGGTGAGACGGCCGGTCCGGCGATCTCCGTGCGGACACCACATCGTGGCCGGCTTCGATTTCGGCGGCTCGGAGCAGAACACCGCCCGCGACACCATCCGGGCCGTACGAGATGTTCATGCAAAAGTGCATTCCGTAGCTGCGGTAGACGTACAGCCGCCCCGCCCGCCCGAACATCACGCTGTTTCGCGGCGTTTGCCCCCGATACGAATGCGCTGCCGGATCCGGCCAAGGCCCGTCCTTCTCCCCACCGTAAGCCTCCACCTCGACAATTCTCAGAGCGACCTCGTCGACGATCAGGGTCGAGCCGAGAACCGCCAAGCCCGCTTCCAACGGGTTTTTCACATTTACCAAGGTCTCGATACTCACCCTTCGATTGTGCCCACACCGTTGACTCGCCGGTCGGCCGAGTCGCATAATTCAACAAGTGATGAATTATTGAAACGAGGCGCACAGTGACCACAACGCCGGCAATAGACATCCGCGGACTCCGAGTCATTCGCGGCAAACACGAAGTACTCCACTCGCTTGACCTGCAAGTTTCGGCGGGATCGATCACCGGACTGCTCGGACCCTCCGGTTGCGGCAAGACAACCCTCATGCGCGCGATAGTCGGCACGCAGATCGTCGAAAGTGGTGAGGTCAGAGTCCTGGGACATCGCGCCGGGTCCGTCGCCCTTCGCCGTCGGATCGGATACGTCACCCAATCCCCCAGTGTGTACGGCGACCTGACGGTGACGCGAAATGTTCAGTATTTCGGCGCTCTGTACGGAAAATCCGGCGCAGACGTCGCAGCAGCGGTTGACGCCGTCGGATTGAGCCGTTATGCCGACCAGACCGCAGCCGACCTGTCCGGAGGTCAACGCGGTCGAGTTTCGCTGGCATGCGCGCTGGTGGCATCACCTGATGTGTTGATCCTCGACGAACCGACCGTCGGGCTCGATCCAGTCCTTCGCGTCGAATTGTGGGAACGATTTGCCGACCTCGCTCGCAGCGGAACCACCCTGTTGGTCTCGAGCCACGTCATGGACGAGGCGGACCACTGCGCAGAACTGATTCTGATGCGCGACGGGTACCTTCTCGCGCAACTCACCCCTGACGAACTGCGCGCGAAAACCAGATGTGAACGGCTCGAGGACGCCTTCCTCGAACTGATTCGGACTTCACCCGTCGGAGGCGAAATATCATGAGCATCAGGATCTTCGGCGCTACTACCGTCCGAATTCTGCTTCAGCTCCGCCAAGATCACCGCACGGTGGCCATGATCTTGTTGGTCCCGTCGTTGCTGATGATTCTGCTCTATTTCCTCTACCAAGACGTCCCGACGCCGCCCGGCCAGGTTTCGCTCTTCCAACGAGTGGCGATCACGATGTTGGGAATCTTGCCGTTCGTCGTCATGTTCCTGGTCACGTCCATCGCGATGCAACGCGAACGCAGTTCAGGCACACTCGAACGCCTGCTCACCACTCCGATGGGCAAACTCGATCTTCTCGCCGGATACGGTGCAGCATTTTCGCTCTCCGCAGCCGCTCAGGCAGCTCTCGCGTGCGCGGTAGCTTTCGGATTTCTCGGGCTCACCATCGCGGGCAGTCTTGCGTGGGTCATCGTCATTGCAGTTCTCGGCGCGATCCTCGGCGTTGCTCTTGGTCTGTTGGCCAGTGCGTTCGCGAAGACCGAATTCCAAGCAGTGCAGTTCATGCCTGTCGTAGTGGTTCCACAGCTCTTCCTCTGCGGACTCCTGGTACCTCGTGACCAATTGCCGACCTGGCTCGAATGGATCAGCAACGTCCTACCCTTGAGCTACGCCGTCGACGCGCTTCAACAAGTGTCGATGCATGCCGACGCGACAGGTCAGATGTGGCGTGATCTCGCCGTCATGGCGGGCTTTGCCGCCGCCGCACTATCGCTGGCCGCGGCCACACTCGATCGCCGCACTCCATGACCGACAACAGCACCGCGCCGACGCCGACTCGTTCGGGGCGACGACCGGGCAAGTCGGAGACTCGCGCGCAGATTCTCGATTCGGCGCGACGAGAGTTCTCCCGGAACGGTTTTCGAAGAACTACCGTTCGATCGATAGCCGCGGCCGCTGACGTCGATCCGGCCATGATTCATCACCATTTCGGGAGCAAGGAGCAGTTGTTCACCGCTGCGATCGCGCTACCGATCGATCCAGCACAGGTACTGGGACCGGTTCACACCTCCCCGACCGAAAATCTCGGCGAAAGCCTTCTCCGGGCGGTGATCGGGCTCTGGGATTCGGAACATCAGCCGGCGATTCTGGCGGCTTTTCGATCAGCCATTTCCGGAGACGGATCGCAACTGATTCAGAGCTTTCTGCTCGATATCGTATTGCGCGACATCATTCCGCGGGTGGACACACCACCCGGCACCGGCCTGATCAGAGCAGAATTGGTGGCCTCTCAGATGGCCGGGCTACTGGTCACTCGATATGTGCTCGGACTCGAACCGCTCGCGACGTTGAGCGTCGACGCACTGGTACCGCTGGTAGCTCCGAACCTCCAGCGGTACCTCACCGCTGAGTTGCCGATCTAGCCTTCGGCCCGTGCGAGCAACTTCTCGTGCTCGTCGTCGGCCACATCGCGTGCCTCGTCGATCAACAGAACAGGAATGCCGTTCTCGATCGGATACGCGCGCCGCAAACGGGGGTTGTAGAGCAACTCGTCCCCGACCAGCAGCAGCGGGCCCTTGTCCTGGGGGCAGGCCAGAATGCTGAGCAACGTCGAATCAATAGCCACGTGAGTCCTCTCGAACCGATCAAACAGAATGTCCTCAGGCTACCGTGCTCCGGTGCCCACCCTCGTCGGCATCAACTGCGCGGCAATTGCCTTGGTCAGCCGCTTGTACGATTGCGTCTCGGAATCGAGGAACCAGGTCCGTGGCCCCGGCGCCGGCAGTCCGGCCGCAGCCAAAGCAGTAGAGCTCGGACGGTACGACGAGCCCACCGGAATCTCGTCCACCACGTGCACGATGTCCGGGCGAGCGTCGAAATCGATGCGCGAGAGAGCCTCTGCAAGCTCGGCAGACCGGAACTGCCGACCCGGACGCCAGGTCACGGCAGCGACCGCCAACTGATGCGGTGCGTCGCCGACGCCGTACGCGACTGCAAGATCTACCCGCGCGACACTCGACAAAGCGTCGACGATCGGCTGGGTGAACACGGGACCGCGGAGGGTGGAAATGACCGTGTTCTTGTGATCGATCAGCCAGTAGTCGCCGTCGCCGTCCCGGCGGAAGAGATTCTCGGTGGGAATCCACGAATCGCCGGCTTGGAAGAGACCTCGCATGGCGCCGCCCGAGAGATCAGCGGTGAATCCCGCGCGCCCGAGCAGCAAGCCGACCTCGTCTTCGGCGCACTCACGGACAAATCCGTTGCCGTTTTCGAGGAGCCGACCACTGAGCGGGTCGTAGGCCGCCAATCGAACCTGCGCGCTCCCCGGCAGCGGGCGACCCTTGGAGCCAACTTTGGAGCCTGCGACGTTGGCGAGAATCACGTCACCTTCGGTCGACGCATAGAACTCGAGCACCTGCGCGGGGTCGAACGCCTCCGTGGTCCGCTTCCACAGACCATGGGGCATTCCCGAACCGATGAACAGGCGGACCGGATGGCTACCGTCGATGAGGAGAAGATCCTCGTCGAGGATCTCGCGCATCATCGACCACGTGTAACTCACGACCGTCACGCCGTAGCGGTGGATTTCTTCGACAAACCTCGCCGGGTTCAGTCCGCGTGAGAGAGCAATCCGGGAACCACCGGCCATTGCGCCACCGATGGTCGCGAGCAAACTCGACGAATGGTGGAGCGGCGCAAGGCAGTACACGGTGTCACCGCGATCGAGATCTGCCGCCGTGGCCGTGCCGAAGGCCGACAATGCCCACCGGTAGTTGGTGATCTGCTTGGCTTCGAGCACACCGCCGGATTCCGCAAAGATGATGAACGCGAGTTCGCGGGCGACACCGGGATCCGGTCGGTACCACCCGGGCAGATTGACCTTCGTCGGATCGATTTGTTCGAGATCGATCACGTCGTGCGACGGATCCACCTCGAGGCCACGGGCATCGCCGCCGCCGAGAACCAGAACAGGCCTACCGGTAACCACTGCGGCATCGACGTTCTCCGGATCGGTGATGATCCGATCGACCGATCCCAGCTTGACCGCCGCCGTGATGTCGGACCCTGGCGGAAGCATGACGGCAACGGCACCGAGTCGCGAGAGAGCCGCGATGGCCGCAAGTGCGCTGGGACGGGTCTCCATCAGAACACCGACATGCGCTGCCGGACGCACTCCCACGGAGATCAATCCGCGCACGACATTGTCGATGCGGGCGTTGACCGCTTCGTAGGTGTGCACGCGATTGTCGAAGAGGAAGCACTCGCCGTTCGGCGCCTTTCGACGCTGCTCCGCGAGCAATTGGCTCAGGGAGATCTTGGTGTGCGGCTGAATCTGGTTGAGCCGCGCCAGACGTGGCAACGCGCGCGCTGCCTCGCCGGACAACTCGAAAGTGCCGCGCAAGGCGCCGGCGGCAAGGTCACTGATTCCCTTGGTGACGCCTGCCCCTACTTCGGCGACCGAGGCGACGGTGTGGATGATCCGATTGCTGATCGACACCCCGGTCTGGTCTTCGAGATCGGCGCCGTAGACCATGTTCGCGATGCGGTCCGGGAGCGGCCCACCCGTTTCGGTCCACTGCACGAATTCACCGGTTGTCGGCCAGGTGTGATTGGCCGCGGTGGAACCGACAACCAAACCGAAATGACCTGCGCGCAAAGTAGATTCATAGACCTTCGCCCGCGGAGCCGCTTGACTGATACCGCGAACCGCTTGCGGCTGACCGATGTCGTCGACCTCGCCGACAAAGGCCAGGATGGGGCAGGTGATTTCGGCGAGAGACACCAATTGATCCTTGATGACAAAACCGCCGGTCATCATCCTGTTGTGCACGATGAACTGCTTGAGCAGTTCGGCTACCGCGGGCCCCGACCACGCAACCCAACCCTCGGTGGCGAGGAAGCGTCGCTGCTGCTCTCTCGGTAGCAACGCCTCACGGTCGTGCAGTTGAAGCAGGAAGTCCACGCGCATCTTCAGCGACTTCACGGGATCGAGCAACTGGAACCCGGTACGAGCCATCCATCCGGTGACTGCGAGGCGATTGAAGACGTGATCGGCGAGGAAATCCGCACCCTTGGTAGCCAATCCGGCCGGGATACCGAAAGGCAATGCAGCGAGTGTGTCGACCGGGCTGCCGAAGGTGATGACACTGGCTATGTTTCGGCTGCGTCGGTAGGCAGCAGCCTGATAGGCGAACATTCCACCCTGCGAGTAACCGGAGATGTGAACATCTTTACCGGTGTGACGGTGGATGTGATCGACGATGTCGCTGAGAGCGATGATGTGATCGGCAAGATTGCGATCCCAACCGCCTTCTTCGGAGTCGGGCGAACCGAAATCGACGACCCAAGGGTCAAGGCCCATCTCGTGCAGAATTCCCACAGCGCCCTGGTCGCGGGTCACGTCGTACACGTTCGCCGACATCATCATCGGCGGGATCAGCAAGATCGGTGCGCCGACGGTTTCCGGGTCACTGTCCGGAAAGTAGCGCCGTAGCCGATACATCGCTGCGCGTTCGACGATCTCGAACGGCGACGTGGTCGCATCCGTTTCCAACCCACCCAACCGGACGACCTCGAGGCCGTTTTGTGCTGTCGCAACCACCCGACGAATCGGGCCCAGCACAGACTTGGAATTCAATCCCACCATTTCACTCCCAAGTTACTCACCATGTGACGTCAGTCGCATTTTTCCCGCGCGCGACAAGCCTACTGACGACGAATACGCGTACGCGGTCAGGGAGCAAATTCTGCTCCCTGACCGCGTACGACCGAAGGACTACTGCCGAAAAGAGAGGGACGACACTCGCGACCTCGAGGTCAGAGTGTCCATCCCCGCAGCGACTGCGCCACTGCTCGGACTCCGTCCAACTGCTCTGCCACCCGCACCCCCGCGGTGCCGCCCCGTGCATTACGCGAAGAGATGGAACCCTCGACTGTCAGCACCTCACGAACAGCGGGCGTCAGCGCGCTGTCGACGTCGGCCAGTTCCTCGTCCGTGAGATCTTCGAGTCCGACCCCTCGTGCTTCGGCGACACGCACACACGCTCCGGCTGCCTCGTGTGCAACCCGGAACGGCACGCCCTGACGCACCATCCACTCCGCGATGTCGGTGGCCAACGTGAACCCTGCCGGAGCAAGTTCCGCCATACGCTCGGTGTGGAACTCGAGAGTCTGCACCAGGCCGGTGATGGCCGGGAGCAACATCTCGAGCTGCGCAACCGAGTCGAAGACCGGTTCCTTGTCCTCTTGCAGATCGCGGTTGTACGCCAGCGGCTGAGCCTTGAGCGTCGCCAACAATCCGGTGAGGTTACCGATCAAACGACCCGACTTACCGCGCGTGAGTTCCGAGACATCCGGATTCTTCTTCTGCGGCATGATCGACGATCCCGTGGACCACGCGTCGGCAAGCGTGATGTAGCCGAACTCCGGTGTGCTCCAGATGATGATCTCCTCCGCCATACGGGAGAGATCGACACCGATCATTGCGAGCACGAACGCTGCCTCGGCTGCGAAATCACGCGAAGCCGTTGCGTCGATCGAGTTCTCGGCCGAGCTGTCGAACTTCAGTTCCGCCGCAATCGCTTCGGGATCGAGTCCGAGTGAGGAACCGGCCAGTGCACCGGAACCGTACGGGGACACCGCAGCTCGCACGTCGAAGTCGCGAAGGCGCTGCACGTCCCGCAACAGTGGATGTGCGTGAGCGAGCAGGTGATGCGCCAACAAGACCGGCTGAGCCGCCTGCAGGTGCGTCTTGCCCGGCATCACGGCATCCGGATGCGCCCCGGCCTGAGTCGCCAATGCGTCGATCACGTCGAGAACTCCGGTGGAGATGCGGCGGACCGCATCGCGAAGCCACATGCGGAACAGCGTGGCCACCTGGTCGTTACGTGAACGACCAGCACGCAGGCGTCCACCGACCTCAGGCCCGACGCGCTCGATCAGACCACGCTCGAGTGCGCCGTGTACGTCCTCGTCCGAATCACTGGGCCCGAAGGCGCCACTGGCGACATCTGCCGCCAGACGGTCGAGACCGTCGAGCATCGTCGCGAGGTCGGCTTCGCTGAGCAGGCCGGCCTTGTTCAGCACACGTGCATGCGCCTGCGACGCCCGCACGTCGTACGGAGCGAGGACCCAGTCGAAGTGAGTCGACTTGCTCAGCGCCGCCATCGCAGCGGCCGGTCCGGACTCGAACCGCCCGCCCCACAGCGCACCTTCGTTGGTGCCGTGTTTTTGGGCGTCTCCGTCACCGTGAGCCGTCATGGCTCAGAGTCCCAGATCGCGCTTCGCGGCGACCTTCGACGACAGACCGTGGATCTCGACGAAGCCCTTCGATGCAGACTGGTCGAAGCTGTCGCCCTCGTCGTACGTCGCGAGGTTGAAGTCGTAGAGCGACTCCGGGCTACGACGGCCGTTGACGGTGATGGCTCCACCGTGCAGGAAGAGACGGATGTCGCCGGTGACGCGTTCCTGCGTCTTGTCGACGAACGTGTCCAGTGCATCCTTGAGGGGCGAGAACCAGAGGCCGTCGTAGACCAGCTCGGACCAACGCTGCTCCATCTGACGCTTGTAGCGACCGAGTTCGCGTTCGAGGGTGACGTGCTCGAGTTCCTGGTGTGCGGTGATGAGAACCATCGCGCCGGGAGCTTCGTAGATCTCACGGCTCTTGATGCCCACGAGACGGTCCTCGACGACGTCGAGACGGCCGACGCCCTGAGCGCCTGCGCGCTTGTTCAGTTCCTGAATGGCTTCGAGAACCGATACCGGGCGGCCGTCGATGGCGACCGGGCGGCCCTTGTCGAAGCTGATGATGAGCTCGTCGGGTGCGTTCCAGTTGACCGTCGGGTCCTGGGTGTAGTCGTAGACGTCCTTCGTCGGCGCGTTCCACAGATCCTCGAGGAATCCGGTCTCGACGGCGCGGCCCCAGACGTTCTGGTCGATCGAGAACGGCGACTTCTTGGAGACGTTGATCGGGATGTTGTTCTCTTCGGCGAAGGCGATGGCCTTCTCGCGGGTCCAGGCGTAGTCGCGGACCGGTGCGATGACCTGCAGGTCGGGTGCGAGGGCGCCGAATCCGACCTCGAAGCGAACCTGGTCGTTGCCCTTACCGGTGCAACCGTGCGAGACGATGGTGCCGCCGTGCGAGCGTGCAGCTTCGACGATGTGCTTGACGATCAGCGGACGGCTGATGGCTGAGACGAGCGGGTAGCGGTCCATGTACAGGGCGTTGGCCGCGATGGTCGGCAGGCAGTATTCGTCCGCGAACTCGTCGCGGGCGTCGACGACAACGGATTCGACTGCGCCGCAGTCGATCGCGCGCTGACGCACGACCTCCATGTCCTCGCCACCCTGCCCCAGATCGATGGCGACGGCGACAACTTCAGCGCCCGTCTCCTTACCGATCCAACTGATGGCAACAGAAGTGTCCAGCCCGCCCGAGTAGGCGAGTACGACGCGATCGGCCATGGTTTTTGTGCTCCTTCGGTTGAAAATCTCTATCAAAGAATAAGGGGTCAGGCGAGCGATTCGATCATGGCCGCGAGTTCCGCTCCGGAAAGCGGTTCCCGGGCCACTACGAAGATGGTGTCATCTCCGGCGATCGTGCCCACGATGTCCGGCATCGAGGACCGATCCAGTGCGCTCGCGAGGTAGTGCGCGGCTCCCGGCGGTGTCCGGAGGATCGCCATGTTGCCGCTGAAATCGGTGGAGACCAACAACTCACCCAACAGCCGTGAGAGGCGGTCGGTACCGCCGGACACACCGCGTACCGGGTTCCCGTCTTCCGGCACCACGTAAACACCGGCGCCGCCGTCGGCGGCACGCAGTTTCACCGCTCCCAGCTCTTCGAGGTCACGCGAGAGCGTCGCCTGCGTTGCTTCGATGCCCTCGGCACCGAGCAAGGCCGCCAGCTCCGTCTGACTTCGGACAGGGTGAGCCGCCAGAAGCGCGATGATGCGCGACTGGCGACCAGCCCGAGTGGGAGCGACGCTCACGCCGGGTCCAGTTGGGTTCGCTGTTCCAGCAGCCACACGAGCAATGCCTTCTGGGCGTGCAGACGGTTCTCCGCCTCGTCCCAGACAACACTCTGCGGCCCGTCGAGAACCTCGTCGGTGACCTCTTCGCCGCGATGCGCGGGCAGGCAGTGCAGGACGACGGCCTTCGGATCTGCCTTTGCGAGCAGCTCCTTGTTGATCTGGAACGGACGGAAAGGTCCGACCCGATCGAGTCCGTCGTTCTCCTGACCCATCGAGGTCCAGGTGTCTGTGACCAACGCGTCGGCGCCGACGACGCCGGCCTGCGGGTCTTGCGTCAGCGTGATGGTCGCGCCGGTTTCCTCGGCGCGTTTGCGTGCTGCTGCCACTACCCAGTCCGCCGGTTCGAAGCCCGCGGGGCTGGCAATGGTGACGTCGATGCCTGCGGTGACTCCGCCGAGCATCAGTGAGTGAGCCATGTTGTTGGCGCCGTCACCCAGGTAGGTCAGCTTCAGCCCCTTGAGCTCACCCTTCTGCTCGATCAGCGTTTGCAGATCGGCCAGAACCTGACAGGGGTGAAACTCGTCCGACAACGCGTTGACGATGGGAATGGTTGCGCCCGTTGCCATCTGCTCCAAGCGCTTCTGGCCGAACGTGCGCCACACGACGGCGTCGACGTAGCGGGAGAGAACGCGTCCGGTGTCCGCCAGCGTCTCTTCACGCCCGAGTTGGGTGCTGCGCCCGTCGACGACGACGGCGTGGCCGCCCATCTGTGCGATGCCCATCTCGAACGAGAAACGTGTACGCGTCGAGTTCTTCTCGAAGATGACGCCGACTCCGCGTGGGCCCTCGAGTGGACGCCGAGCGAACGGGTCCTTCTTGAGAATCGCAGCGAGTTCCAGAACTTCGGCCTGCTGCGCCGGAGTCAGATCGTCGTCCCTGAGAAAGTGTTTCACCACGGTAGTCACTTCTCCCCCGGCTGGTCAGCCGATAGTGCACTGTCGAAGATGGCAGGTAGTGCTGCCACGAAGGTTTCGGCCTGCTCATCCGTGAGGATCAGCGGCGGCGCCAACCGGATCACTCCGGGTTGCGCTGCATTCACAAGGTACCCGGCTTCGCGGGCTGCATTTTCCACCGCCGGCGCGACGTCCTCGGTCAGCACGACACCCAGCAACAGTCCTGATCCCCGTACGTAGTCGACCAACGGATGGCCCAGATCTTCGATGCCAGTCGAGATCGACTTACCCAAACTGTCCGCGCGCGAGATCAGGTCCTCCGCTGCAATGGTTTTCAGCACGGCAAGTGCCGCCGCGGCACACACCGGATTTCCACCGAACGTCGTTCCGTGCTTACCCGGCCCGAACAACTCTGCCGTTGCCCCGGTCGCGATGCAGGCGCCGATCGGCATTCCGCCGCCGAGCCCCTTCGCAAGAGTGATGACGTCCGGAACGATGCCGACGGCCTGATGGGCGTAGAACCAGCCCGTCCGGCCGATGCCGGTCTGCACTTCGTCGAGTACGAGAAGCGCACCGCGTTCGGCGGTGATCCGCCGAGCCTCCACGAGGTATCCCTCCGGTGGCACCACGACGCCGCCCTCACCCATGATCGGTTCGAGGAACACAGCGGCGGTGTCGGAATCGACGGCCCGCTCGAGCGCTTCGACGTCGCCGTACGGCACGAACTCGACACCGGCAGGCATCGGTTCGAACGGCGCCCGCTTGGCCGGCTGACCCGTCAGAGCGAGTGCGCCCATCGTGCGACCGTGGAAAGAGCCCTCGGCTGCGATGATCTTCTTCCGGCCGGTGGCGCGAGCGAGCTTGAAGGCAGCCTCGTTCGCCTCGGTACCGGAGTTGCAGAAGAACGCCCGCCCGCTCACGTTGCCGAGATGAGCGAGCAGCTGCTCCGCCAACTCGACGACCGGCTCGCTGGCGTACAGGTTGGACACATGGCCCAGTGTCGACAACTGATTCGTGACGGCTTCGACGACGGCCGGATGCCCGTGTCCGAGGATGTTGACGGCGATTCCGGCCAGGAAGTCGACGTACTGCTTGCCGTCGGCGTCAGTGAGTACGGCCCCGTCACCGCGGACGAGAGCAACCCGGGGTACGCCGTAGTTGTTCATCAGCGAAGCGGACCACCGCTGCTGGAGATCGATCGTGCTCATGAGGTAGCTCCCTGCTGGGGACCGGCGACCGAGGATCCCGGCACGACCATCGTGCCGATTCCTTCACCGGTGAAAAGTTCGAGTAGGACTGAATGTTCGAGCCGGCCGTCGATCACGTGCGCCGACGGCACACCTCCGCGCACCGCGCGAAGGCAGGCCTCCATCTTGGGCACCATGCCGGCATCGAGACTCGGCAACAACTGAGCAAGGGCGTCGGTGTCGATTTCGGTGGCCAGCGAGGATCGGTCCGGCCAATCGGTGTACAGACCTTCGACATCGGTGAGGACAACGAGCTTCTCCGCACCGATTGCCTCGGCCAGTGCCGCAGCAGCAGTATCGGCATTGATGTTGTGGACGACACCGTCGGCGTCGGGGGCGATGGTCGAGACCACCGGAATACGTCCTGCCGCAATGAGATCGAGTACCGCGTCCGGGTTCACGGTGGTGACGTCTCCGACCAGGCCGATGTCGGTCTGCTCCCCCTCGACCGCAACAGTGCGTCGAGTAGCGGTGAACAAGTGCGCGTCTTCACCGGAGATACCGACCGCATAAGGACCGTGCGCGTTGATCAGGCCGACGAGTTCACGGCCGACCTGACCGAAAAGCACCATCCGAACGACGTCCATCACCTCGGGCGTCGTCACACGGAAACCACCGCGGAACTCACCCTTCATGCCAAGGCGTGCCAGCATCGCATTGATCTGCGGGCCACCGCCGTGAACGACGACGGGATGGATGCCGACAGTCCGCAGGAACGCCATGTCGGCGGCAAATGCCGTCTTGAGCGTCTCGTCGATCATGGCGTTTCCGCCGTACTTGACCACGACCACCTTGTCGCGGAATCGCTGCAGCCACGGCAGCGCGTCGGCAAGGACATGTGCCTTCTGATGCTCGCTGATGACGGGATACGTATCGGTCATGACGAGTACGCCGAGTTCTCTTCGACGTAGGCATGCGAGAGGTCCGTGGTGCGAATGCTCACGGACTCATTGCCGATTCCCAGATCGATGTCGAGTTCGATGTCGATCCCGCTCAGGTCGACCTCACGTGCCCCCGGAGCGCCGACGCCGTCGATGCAGACCGGACTCCCGTTGAAAGACACACTGATTCGGTCTGGATCGAGCTCGATGGGAGCGATACCCACTGCTGCGAGGACGCGACCCCAGTTGGGATCGGATCCGAAAAGCGCCGTCTTTACCAGGCTGTCCCGAGCAACGGTCCGGGCGCCGATCAGCGCGTCGGATTCGGACGCTGCGCCGCGAACCGTCACCTTGACCCGCTTGGTGACGCCCTCGGCGTCGGCCATCAACTGATCGGCGAGGTCGTCACATACTGCGAATACTGCGGCGTTGAGCTCGTCCTGCGTAGGCGTCACACCGCTGGCTCCGGAGGCCAACAGCAGCACCGTGTCGTTGGTGGACGTCGCGCCGTCGACGTCGAGACGATCGAAGCTCAGGTGGGTGGCGGCGCGCAACGCGGTGTCGAGCTGCTCGGCCGTTGCGACGGCATCAGTCGTGACGACGCACAGCATGGTGGCCAGCGCAGGCGCGAGCATGCCTGCGCCCTTGGCCATTCCGCCGACGTTCCACTTGTTCGCGTGGTGCAGCGACGCCTGCTTCGGCACGGTGTCCGTGGTCATGATCGCGTATGCCGCGTCGGTGCCGCCGGAGATTCCGCCGGCAAGTTCGTGCACGACCTCCGTGACACCGGGGATCAGCTTGTCCATGGGCAACCGGTCACCGATGAGTCCGGTGGAACACACGGCGACCTCGATCGCGCCCGTCTCGGTTCCCCAATTGCTCAGTGCCGAAGCAACTTCCTCGGCAGTTTTGTGTGCATCCTGGAATCCACCCGCGCCCGTGCAGGCGTTCGCGCCGCCCGAGTTGAGCACCACCGCGCGCAGCTTGCCCGTCGTCAAGACCTGCTGCGACCACAGCACCGGAGCAGCCTTGACCTTGTTCAGGGTGAAGACGCCGGCAGCGGCCAGATCAGGGCCCTCGTTGAGCACCAGTGCGAGGTCCGACTTGCCACTCTTCTTGATACCGGCGGCAATTCCGGCACCGCGGAATCCGGCAGGTGCGGTGACGCCCTGTGTACGGAGCAGACGTCCCCCGGCGACGTGAACCACGTCGGATTCGGTTGGGTTGTCGATCTGCTGCGGATTGTCGGTGCTCACGGAGCTACTCCCACGGTAGAGAGACCTGCGGTCTCGGGTAGGCCAAGGGCAAGGTTCATCGATTGCACAGCGCCACCGGCGGTGCCCTTGGTGAGATTGTCGATTGCCGAGATGACAACGAGCTGACCGGCGTCGGCGTCCACGGTGACACCGATCTGCACGGCATTCGATCCGATCACGGCGCCGGTCTGCGGGAAGACTCCGGCAGGCAGCACATGGATGAACGGCTCGTCGTTGTATGCCTTTTCGTAGACTTCGCGTGCCTGCTCTTCGGTCGCGGTGGTGGCCGCCGTGCAGGTCGCGAGGATACCGCGCGGCATGGGGGCGAGGACCGGAGTGAAAGACACTGTGATGTCCTTGCCGCCTGCTGCCGAGAGATTCTGAATGATCTCAGGGGTGTGGCGATGGACGCCGCCGACGCCGTATGCGCGGACCGAGCCCATGACCTCCGAACCCAGCAGATCAGCCTTCGGCGCCCGGCCGGCGCCCGAAGTACCACTGACCGCAACCACGTTCACGTGTGAGTCCACGATCCCCGCGGCAACGGCGGGGGCCAGCGCGAGGCTCGCTGCCGTCGGGTAGCAGCCCGGAACGGCGATGCGGGTTGCGCCTACCAATTTTTCGCGGGCACCGGGCAGTTCAGGAAGCCCGTAGGGCCAAGTGCCGGCATGAGTGCTCTTGTAGTACTTCTCCCAGGCTGCGGAATCTTGCAGCCGGAAGTCCGCACCGCAGTCGATGATGACCGTCGATTCGGGTAGCAGCTTGGCGTACTGAGCCGAATTTCCGTGCGGGAGACCGAGGAAGACGACGTCGTGGCCCGAGAGAATTTCGACAGTGGTCTCTTCGAGCACCCGCGACGAGAGTGGGAGCAAGTGGGGGTGATGCTCACCGAGCGTCGAACCGGCGTTGCCACCGGCAGTCAGCGAACCGATCACCAGAGTGCCGTCGATATAGGAGGGGTGCCCGAGAAGCAGACGCAGAACCTCACCACCGGCGTACCCACTGGCGCCGGCAACGGCGACTCTGATCGGCTTGCGTGCGTTCTCGGTCGTACCACCTTCAGTCATGTCACACAGTATGCATCATTGTGCATCGGAATGCATAATTACTTACCCATGGATCGCCGGATCTCCTCGAGCTTGGCTTTTGCAGCCTTCTGGCGCTCGTCCCACTGCTCGTCGACGGACTTTCCGGCAGGACTTTCGTGTGCCAATTCGGCCGAACCTATGGAGGTACCGAAGCGCCCCTCTATCTTCTCCCGAACGCGGTCGAAAGTGGGGACTCCCCCTTCGGTGTAGTCGGGTTCGGGGATTCTCGGATCTGTCGCAAGGACCACCGGGACATCGATGATCTCGTCGACCTCCACAACAGTGTCGGGCAGTTCGACTTCTTCGGCGTCGGTGATCGTGTCCGCTTCCTCGACACGGTTCGGCTCGAGGCTCGCGGCAGCGGTGTCCACCACGGAAAGAAGGACCGACAAGCTCGGACGACGCTCGACCACTGCGCGGACGACGGCGAGGAAGTCCTTGTCGTCGAGTGCATCAGCAGCTTCGACTACCTGGTGCACGGAAAAACCGGGTGCTGACCCATCATTCTCGACCCCATCTTTTTGTGACACTGGCAGTCCCTTCTCGAAACGTCGACGGACAACTCCGATCCTTCCACGACCGTCTGCCGAAGGGGTCAGCGTGAGGCGAGGTAAGCCGCAAACGCGCCCTCGCTCGAATACTCGGGGACGTATCCGAACTGTTCCTTGAGCCGCCGATTGTCGAGGACCGGCCGGTACTGGAGAAATCCGACCCGCTCCGGACCGTGTTCCGTCAAACCCAATCGCCGTCCGACGCGTAGAACGCCCCGGAGCAGCCAAGCGGGAAGCGTCACCGTGCTCTTGCCCATCCGGGAAGCCAGTTCGTCGACTGTCAGCGCACCGTCGCCCGCGACGTTGAAGATGCCCACCTGGTTTCCGGTCACAGCCTCGGCAAAGGCGCTCGCCACGTCCGTGTGCCAGACGAACACGAAAGGGCTGTCGCTCCCGGCGACCTTGAGCAGCTTGCGGCGATCGAACAACGCGGTGATCTGGTTGTCGACGCTCTCCCCCAAGATCGTGCCGATCCGGAATACAACTTGCTCCAACCGCGGATGTACGACGCGATACTCGGCGAGCATCTCCTCGACCAGGCGTTTGTGCCGACTGTAAGTGAATTCGTCGTTGCCGCGAACGGGAACGTCCTCGGTGATCCACGCCGGGCTGTCGGAGTGGTAGCCGTACGCCGCCCCGGACGAAGACACGACAATCCGTCCAACCCCGTGTTCGACGCAGGCCGCGAGCACGTTTCGTGTCCCGTCGACGTCGACGCGGTACTCCTGCTCCGCTGTCGTGTTCTTGCCGGGATTCACGATGGAAGCGAGGTGGATCACGACGTCCGGTCGGTGCTCACCGAACACCCGCCCCAATTCTGCGGGGTCGCACACGTCCGCTCGAACGCGGTGGACTCGATCGTCCGGTGTTGCCTTCACCGTGAGGTCGGCACAGACGACGGTGATGCCTCGTGCGATCAGTGCGTCGATGACAGCCGTGCCCAGGAAGCCGTTTCCGCCCGTTACCAGTGCGACAGTCATGCCGGCACCGCCTTTCTGGTACGGCGCTTGGACCAGATCGTCGCCAAAGCCAACCCGGCGATGATGTCCCAGATCCCCCACCAGCCGGCCACGATGGCCATACCGCCGAGTCCGTCGAAGAAGGTGAATACCAATCCGAGGCCCAGTCCGGCGTTGCGGATGCCGACCTCGAACGAAACTGCGCGACGGCTGTATTCGTTCAACCCGGTGACGGCGCCGCAGAAGTATCCCAATGCGAGGGCAACCGTGTCGTGCAGGAAGACCGCAAGTAGTACCACCCCGATGTAGTCGACGAAGTACGACGCGTTCCCCGACACTCCCGCAACGATGAAGATCAAAAGCGCCACCAACGAGCCGTTCTTCACCCACGGCTGTGCTTTCGCCGCGACCTCCGGGAACTTTCGCGCCGCCCAGATGCCGACAACAAACGGCACACCGATGATGAGCGCGATTTGAACGACCATCTCGAGCGCATTCAAGTTCACAGACTGCAACAGCGCGTCGGTCTCCGAGCGTCGGCTCCCCCAGAAGGCGAGATTGAGCGGCATGAGGAAGATCGCGAGGACGTTCGACACCGCCGTCATGGACACCGAGAGCGCGACGTCGCCGCCCGCCCGGTGAGTCAGGACGTTCGAGATGTTTCCTGGTGGGCAGCATGCCACCAGGATCATGCCGAGTGCTACCGACGGAGCCGGCGAGAGAATCAGCGTCAGGGCAAATGTCACTGCCGGCAACAGCAGGAATTGGGCAGCGATACCCACCGCCATCGCCTTGGGTTTGGTGAGCGCACGACGGAAGTCGTCGACCGAGGTGTCGAGGGCGATCCCCAGCATGATCGCAGCGAGCACCACGTTGAGGATCATCAACGATCCCGGGTTGAAGTTGAGAACCACGTCGTCGATCGGCATCACTGCCCTCCCTTCGCCAGAGCAGTATCGAGCAGTCCGATGTGCCGCTTGATCGCCGATCGGTAGGCGTCCTTGTTCACGTAGTAGGCCATTCGACCCAGCTTCAGGTACTTGTATCCCCCGGACAGATCGGGTGGCGGACCGGCTGCCGATGCCGTGAATTCGCGTGCCGCGTCGGGAGCTTCGGTGCGTGCCGCGATCAATTTGGCCACCAACTCGGCTTGCTCGAAGCGACCCTGCCACCCGAGCCCGGAGGCTTCCACCATCCCGAGTACGAAGAGACTGTCGTGGCGACGACTCGCGACTTTGAGGAACAGGTCCGGGGCAGCGCCCGACCAGTCCAGGTCCGCGCGCGCGATGAAGGGGTAATCGAGGTGATACCCCGTGGCGCAGAGAACGAGGTCGTAAACGGCGGACGAACCGTCGACAAAATGAACCGTCCTGCCGTCGAACCGGTCGATATCGCCGCGCACGTGCACGTCACCGTGTCCGACGTGGTGCAGGATCAACGAGTTCACGACCGGATGCGATTCATAGATTTTGTAGTCCGGCGCCGGAAATCCGAACCGCACCGGATCTCCCGTGAACTGCTTGAGCACCAGCGTGTCGACGCGTTGTTTGATCCACGGCGGCAACGGCTTTCCCTGATTCAAGGTGTCCGAGGGACGGCCGAACAGATACTTCGGAACGAAGTAGTAGCCTCGCCGAACGCTCATGTCGACGGACTCTGCCTGGTGGACGGCGTCAACTGCGATGTCACATCCACTGTTGCCCGCTCCGATGACCAGTACCTTCTTCCCACGGAAGATCTCGGCGCTGCGGTACTCGCTCGTGTGCATCAACGTGCCGGTGAAGTCGCCGCGGAACGTCGGCATGTTCGGCTTCGACAACGTTCCGTTTGCGATGATCACGCCTCGGTACCGCGCAACCGATGTCTCACCGTTGCGGCTGCGCGTGGTGACCTGCCACAGCGAATCCACGGGCGAAACGTCGATGACCGTAGTACCGAAGGTGAAGTGCCTGCGAAGATCGTGAGTGTCGGCATAGTCGCGGAAATACTCGGCGAGTTCGACGTGGCTCGGGTAGTCGGCCACCGAATCCGCCATCGGGAACTCCGCGAACGCGGTGGTGCCCTTCGAAGAGATGAGGTGCGCCGACTCGTAGACGGTGCTGTGCGGGTTGTCGATGTCCCAGAGCCCACCGACGTTGTCGTGGCTCTCGAAGCCGTCGAACGCTATCCCGGCCCGATCGAGGTTTCGCGCGCCGGCCAATCCAGACGGGCCCGCTCCGATCAGCGCGTACTTCTCCTCTGTGATCATCCGTCGAGCGTCGCAGATAGTCCGAATCTTGCAGCAATATGCCGGATAATGACGTTATGAGCGCACAAGATGTCGGCAACGGTCGCGGGATAGATGAAATCGATCTGAGGATAATCAATGCGCTCCAGCTCGCACCTCGATCCACGTGGCTTTCGTTGGCCGGACCACTCGAACTCGACGCCGCGACTCTCGCCCGTCGTTGGAATCGACTCTCCGAATCGTCGTTGGCCTGGGTCACGGTCACTCCAGGGCCACAGGTGCTGGGCAGCATCGTCACAGCGATCATCGAAATCGATTGCTCACCTGCTCTTCTCGACGCCGTCGCGGCACGGCTGACTTGCTCGGCCCACGCCGTGACCATCGAAGCATCAACGGGCAGAGCAGATCTGCTCGTCACGGCCGGTACTGCGGACTTGGCGTCGATGTCACGTTTCATTTCGGAGGAGGTCGCAACGATCGACGGCGTATCGGCGCTACGCACGTCTGTCATCACACGTTGGTTCACCGAAGGAGGTCGTTGGCGACTCAACGCGCTGGCGCCTGCCGAGCGCGGTGTCCTGACCACTGGTGACACACGTCAAGCCGGAAGAGCACGCACAGTCGGCATCTCGGAACAGGATCGCAAGGTTCTGACAATGCTCGCCTACGACGGGCGCGCTCCCATGCGGGAGTTGGCCGACGCGATCGGTGTCAGTCCCGCTGCGTGCAAACGCCAGGTCGACCGGCTCACGTCCTCCGGGTTGGTGGCGCTGCGGTGTGAATTCGCCCGTCCACTGGCCGGGCTTCCTGTACTCGCCACTCTGTGGTGCCGCATCGAACCCGAACTTCTCGATGCGGCAGGTCGAATACTGAGTCGGGCGCCGGAAGTTCGGAATTGCTTCGCCGTGGTCGGCGCTGACAACCTGGTTGTTCAGTTG
Source organism: Rhodococcus sp. NPDC057135 (assembly GCF_042670865.1). Classification (NCBI taxonomy): domain Bacteria; kingdom Bacillati; phylum Actinomycetota; class Actinomycetes; order Mycobacteriales; family Nocardiaceae; genus Rhodococcus; species Rhodococcus sp. NPDC057135. The sequence continues at coordinate 13,840 of NZ_JBHUUU010000026.1, read as the reverse complement.
TGGCTGCATTCTCCGGCAGAACTCGATGCCTTCGAGATTCGCCTGCGCCAAGAATTCCCAGGACTGCACGTCGGCGAACGGTCGATCGTCCTCTACTTACGCAAACTCCTCGGTCACGTACTCGATCAGAACGGACGCAGGACATCGACGATCGCCCCGGACGTGTGGTTGCCGAGCCGCACCGAATCACCGGGAAATCGATAGCACGAAAGAGCCCACGACCACCAGGGATGGTCGTGGGCTCTGTGATCAGTTGGGAAAATCAGCCCCGCATCTGCGCACCGACAGCCTTGGACGCCGCCTCCACTGCCGCATCACGCGCGGCACTGGCCTCGTCCTCGGTCAGCGTGCGGTCGACGCCGCGGAATCGCAATGCGAACGCGAGCGACTTGCGGCCTTCACCGACCTGCTCACCTTCGAAGACGTCGAACAGGCGAATGTCTTCGAGAAGCTCGCCGCCGCCGGAACGCAGAGCTTCCTGCACCTTGGCCGCCGGAATGTCGCGATCGACAACAACCGCCACATCCTGGAGTACTGCGGGGAACGGCGAAATGCGCGGCGCCGGCAGATTCTCGACCAACGGCAAAGCGTCGAGGTCGATTTCCAATGCGCAGGTACGCGCAGGCAGTCCGGCACGCTCGAGAACAGCCGGGTGCAATTCGCCGGCATGACCGACAACATTGCCGTCGACCAGCACCTCGGCGCAGCGGCCGGGATGCCACGGCAGATACTGCGCCGCACGCAGTTCCACCTCGACGCCCGCTGCAGCCGCGATGACCCGCACTGCTGCAAAAGTGTCCGAAGCCTCGGCCTGACGACCCGGACCCCAGGGGCCGCTCGGCTCCCGCAATCCACTCAGCACAGCAGCGAGGTGAACGGGCTGCGCCGGCAACGACGCGATCAGGTTTGCGATCTGCTCATCCGTCGGACGGCGATCGACCGGCAATGCATCAACGGGCTTGGTGTCGGGGCCTGGCAGCACGACCTGCGCGATGCCGTACAGCGACAGATCACGCTGGCCGCGAGAAGCGTTGCGAGCCAAGATCTCCAGCAGACCCGGAAGCAGAGTTGTCGCCAACTCCGGACGATCGGCTTCGAGCGGGTTGAGAACCTTGCTGGTGTTACGGCGCGGATCGTCCGCGTCGAGGCCCCAGACGTCGAAGACGTTGGTGGGCAGGAACACCGGAGGAAGGACCTCGACATAGCCGGCGTGAGCGACAGCCTTCGAGACCGTGCGCTTGCGCCGCTGCGACGCAGTCAAACCGCGTCCGGCCGGAGCGGCGGGAAGAACCGACGGGATCTGCTCGAGACCTTCGAGACGGAGTACTTCCTCGACGAGGTCTGCAGGCTGCACCAGGTCCGGACGCCACGACGGCGGCGTCGCGACCAACTGGCCGTGTCCCTCTTCGCTGACGCCGACCTCGACGTTGCACCCGACCTGGGTGAGGCGGCGAGCGGCGGTACCGTTCGGGTACGTGACTCCGGCGACACGGTCGGGCAGGTCGATATCCATGCGAATGGCAGCGCGAGGGGCGACGTCACCGACGTCGGTCAAGACCGGCTCGATCCGTCCGCCGGCAATCTCGACCAGCAGAGCGGCTGCGCGATCGACAGCCGCGAGCGGAATCGCCGGATCGACGACGCGCTCGAAACGCTTGCTCGCCTCGCTCGGCAGCTTGTGCCGGCGCGCTGTCTTGAAGACTGCGAGCGGATCCCAGGTAGCTCCTTCGAGCAGGATGTCCGTCGTTGCAGTTCCCACCTCGGTGGTGGCGCCGCCCATGACGGCCGCCAGAGAAATGACTCCGGAATCGTCGGCGATGACAACATCTTCGGGATCGAGCGTGCGTTCGACGTCGTCGAGCGTCGTCAGCTTCTCCCCCGCCTTGGCACGACGGACCACCAGGTCGCCTTGCACCGCGGTCGCGTCGAACGCGTGCAGAGGCTGACCGAGTTCGAGCATCACGTAATTGGTGACGTCGACGGCCGGCGAGATCGGGCGAACACCGGAGAGCAGCAGTCGACGCTGCAGCCACCACGGGCTCACCGCCTCGGGATCGATTCCCGTGATCTTTCGCATCACGAAACGCGACGCCTTGGACTCCGGTTCGAGATGCACCGGCCAGGCTTCACCCTCGGCCGGATGCGCGGGAACCGAAGCGGGATCGGCGTATTCGAGATCGAATCCGCAGGCGAGTTCACGCGTGAGGCCGCGGACCGAGAAGCAGTAGCCACGGTCCGGGGTGATGTTCAGTTCGATGATCGTGTCACCGAGACCGAGCAACTCGTTGCCATCGGCGCCGGGTTCGGCGGTACCGGGCTCGAGCACCAGAATGCCCGAATGGTCCTTGCCGATACCGAGTTCCGAGACGGAGCAGATCATGCCGTCGGACACCTGGCCGTACGTCTTGCGAGTGGCGATTTCGAATCCGCCGGGCAGCACAGCGCCGGGCAGTGCAACGACGACGAGGTCGCCCTCGTTGAAATTGCGCGCGCCGCAGACGATGCCGCGAGGCTCGGGCTCACCGACCTCGACCTGACAGAAGCGGATCGGCTTCTTGAACTCGGTCAGTTCGGTGATGGAGACGACCTTGCCGACGACCAAGGGGCCGTCGATCGCCTCGAGTGTGTCGAGTTCCTCGACTTCGAGTCCTACCCGGACGAACCCGGCGTCCAACTCTTCCGGGGTCACCTCCCAGTCCGGAGTTGCCCGCTGCAGGATCTCGGTCAGCCAGGATTGCGCTACTCGCACGTCTGCTCAGCTCTCTCGTTTGTCGATAAGTCTTTGTGAAGGTTCCGCGTACCGGGTCAGTTAGCCTGCGACACCGAAGGGCAGCGTGAAACGCACGTCGCCTTCGACGATGTCACGCATGTCCGGGATGCCGTTGCGGAACTGCAGGGTCCGCTCGAGGCCCATTCCGAATGCGAAACCCGAGTACTCGTCAGGATCGATACCGCTGGCGCGCAGAACGTTCGGGTTGACCATGCCGCAGCCACCCCACTCGACCCAGCCCGCCCCGCCCTTCTTGTTCGCGAACCACACGTCGACCTCTGCCGACGGTTCCGTGAACGGGAAGTAGTTGGGGCGCATACGGGTACGCGTCTCGGGGCCGAAAAGGGCGCGAGCGAACGCGTCGAGAGTTCCGCGCAGGTTGGCCATCGTCAGGCCCTTGTCGACGGCCAGTCCTTCGACCTGCGAGAAGACAGGCGTGTGGGTCGCATCGAGTTCGTCGGTGCGGAACGTGCGACCCGGGCACACCACGTAGATCGGCACCTCACGCGAGAGCATCGTGCGGACCTGCACGGGTGAGGTGTGGGTTCGCAGCACCTGGCGAGAGTTCTCGGGCGCCAGGTGGAAGGTGTCCTGCATCGTGCGGGCAGGGTGATCCGGCAAGAAGTTGAGCGCGTCGAAGTTGAAGTGCTCGGTCTCCACCTCTGGGCCCTCGGCAACTTCCCAACCCATCGCGACGAATACGTCGGCGACCTGCTCGGAAATCAGGCTGATCGGGTGACGCGCACCAACAGGGTGGCGATCGGAGGGCAGAGTGACGTCGATTGCCTCGGCGACCAACACCGCGGCGTCACGCTCGGCGAGAAGGACCTCACGACGAGCGTCGTACGCGTTGTTGATCCGGGTGCGGAAGATGTTGACGCGCTTGCCTGCGTCCGCCTTTTCCTTACCCGGAAGGCTGCCGAGTCCCCGGCGAGCGAGGGCGATCGGGGACTTGTCCCCCAGATGCTCCACCTTGACGTGCGCCAGCGCATCCAGGTCAGCGGCTTCCGCGAGCGCCTTCTCGGCATTCTCAGCCGCAGCGGTCAACGCCTCTTCGGTGAGCACACTCGCGTCGACCTCCGGCGGTGTCGCGCCCTCATTTTTGGCCACGGCTGTGACACTCCTGTCGCTTCTCGGTTTGCTTCTCGTACTGCTTGCGAGCTTTCGAGCCCGTTCGAGCATTGTCTCTGCTCTTGTATTGTCTCAGGCTTCCGCAAATGGGATTCCGTGAGGTCTTCGCGCGCGTTTTCAGCTGCGATCGGTCGTGCGATTCTGCACCCTCGCGCTTGCATACAGGCAAATTGCCGCCGCTGTTGCAAGGTTCAGACTTTCGGCGCGGCCGTGGATCGGAATCCGCACCCGATGATCGGCCTGCGCTGCGATCGCCGGATCGAGACCGTGAGCTTCGTTTCCGAACAGCCAGGCCGTCGGCTTGCTCAGCAACTCGTCGGCCTCGTCGAGATCGACCTCGCCGTCGGCCGCGGTCGCGAGAATTTGAATGCCGGCGGCGCGAATCTGTTCGATCACCGACACCGTGTCTCGTTCGCGGACAACCGGCAGGTGAAAGAGGCTGCCCGCCGACGAACGAACCACCTTGCCGTTGTGCGGATCGACGCTGTCACCGGCGAGGATTGCCGCATCGGCGCCCACCGCGTCGGCGATGCGAATGACGGTGCCGGCATTGCCGGGTTCGTTGACCTCGACCGGCACTGCGAGCAGGCGGGTGTCCTGGTTGACGGCTGCGCTCAGCTGTACGTCGAGGAGATCACTGACAGCAACAAGACCGGGCGGCGTGACGGTATCGCTCAGAGCTTTGATTGCCCGATCGGTGACAAGAGAAACGCGAACTCCCGCGGTCAGCGCCCGATCGATGACGTGCTGATACCGCTCGGCTGCGTCTTCTGTGTAGAAGAGGTCGTGGACCGGGCGGTTCTCGCCGTTCGCGAGCGCACCGTTCAACAGTTCGGTGACCGAGTTCTCGCCTTCGACGAGGAAACGTCCTGCTTTACGTCGTTCTGCTGTGCGCAGGAGCTTGACAGCAGAAACGACCCGCGGAGTCCGCTCGGTGAGCGGGTCCACGGGCCGTTGCTGTGATGCGTGAATCAGGCTGCTTCTCCGGCAGGAGCGTTCACGTCAGCCGGCAGAGCGGCCTTCGCGAGTGCGACCAGGCCGGCAAAGGCCTCGGCATCGGAGACAGCGAGCTCAGCCAGGATCTTGCGGTCGACCTCGACCTCTGCCAGGCGCAGGCCCTGGATGAGGCGGTTGTACGTGATGTCGTTTGCGCGAGCTGCAGCGTTGATACGCGTGATCCACAGCTTGCGGAACTCGCCCTTGCGCGCACGACGGTCGCGGTACGCGTAGGTGAGCGAGTGGAGCTGCTGCTCCTTGGCCTTGGTGTACAGACGCGAACGCTGTCCACGGTAGCCGCTGGATGCAGCAAGAATTGAACGACGCTTCTTCTGGGCGTTGACCGCCCTCTTTACGCGTGCCACTTGAAAAATCCTGTCAATCTAGGGGCTTAAAGTACGACCCCGGGTGGTCAGTAAGGGGGCGACTCAGATGCCGAGCATGCGCTTGATGCGCGGAGCGTCGTCAGGGCTGACAACAGCGACACCGTCGAGACGACGGGTAACCCTGCTGGACTTGTGCTCGAGAAGGTGGCGACGGCCGGCCTTCTGGCGCATGAGCTTTCCGCTGCCGGACACCTTGAATCGCTTCGAGGCGCCGCTGTGGCTCTTCATCTTGGGCATGGAGTCCTCAGTTCTTGTTACGTGGTGGATCTTGGGAAATCGACTAGCTGGCCGGAGCCTCGGGAGCGGCATCGCCGGTCGCCGGTGCTTCCGGAGCTGCTTCACTCGTAGCCGGTGCGGCCGGAGCCGGACGCGGTGCGGCCTGAGCCACTGGCGCCTGAGCGCTCTCCTGCGCCTTGACGCGAGTCTTGGCGCCCTTGTGCGGTGCCAACACCATCGTCATGTTTCGGCCGTCCTGCTTTGCCGAGGTTTCGACGAATCCGAGATCTGCGACGTCTGCTCCCAGACGCTGCAGAAGGCGGTAGCCGAGTTCGGGGCGTGACTGCTCACGTCCGCGGAACATGATCGTGACCTTGACCTTGGAACCGGCTTCGAGGAAGCGAACGACGTTGCGCTTCTTGGTCTCGTAGTCGTGGTCGTCGATCTTGGGTCGGAGCTTCTGCTCCTTGATGACCGTCAGCTGCTGGTTCTTACGTGACTCACGTGCCTTCTGTGCAGCCTCGTACTTGAACTTGCCGTAGTCCATGATCTTGCAGACCGGTGGACGGGCATCAGGAGCTACCTCGACCAGGTCGAGGTCGGCCTCAAGGGCCAAGCGGAGTGCATCTTCAACACGCACGATGCCTACCTGTTCGCCGCCAGGTCCGACCAAACGAACCTCGGGAACGCGGATACGATCGTTGATGCGGGTCTCAGTGCTGATGGGGCCTCCTAGGTTGAACGGTGCGGTCTTCATGACCGCACGCAGCCCGTACCGCCCGCACCCCAACAAAAAAGCCCCGCTGTGATGATTGCTCATCCGCGGGGCCCGATGTCGACCGATCACATAAGATCCAGCTCACGCCAAAACTTATCTCCTCGACTGTGCGAGGAACCTGACGAAGAACTGATCTCCATTACAAGAACGGATCTTCGCTATCAGGTGACCGGAACCGCTGAACTGCAGTATTACCTGCCGTGCAGAGGTGGGAGTCGGACTCCACTTGCTGCCCCCGAACAAGTCGGAGGCGGTCGTTGCAACAAGAGTAACAGGTCGCCGGAGATGAAAGAAATCGGTGCCGGTCCCCCACATCGGGGAGAGGCCCGATTCAACGCGATCACGGCCTGATGGAATCCTTACATCCATGAGTGAGAACTTCGAGGCAGATCAGAACACCGACGGCGCGAATCCCGACGTCCGCGAACTCTCCGAAGTTCCCGCGGTCGAGGTCATCAGCCGCGCCGCAGTGATGCTGATGAGTTCGGCTGCCGAAAAACTCGGCCTCTCCGATGCCGACCCGTCTTCCAGCCCCTACCTCGACCTCGACGAAGCGCGTCGAGTCATCACCGCGCTTGCCGGACTGGTGACTGCGTCGGTGGAGTACCTCGGCCCCCACGCCGGGCCCATCCGCGAAGGCCTCCAAGCCTTGCAGCGCGCATTCCGTGAGGCCTCCTCGCATCCGGACGAGCCAGGAAAGGGACCGGGCGAGAAGTTCACCGGCCCGGTCTACTGAGTTGGCAACCGCCAACAAGACTCGACCGACGCCCGAGGACGTCGACGCGTTCATTTCCCGCGTCGACGATCGCAAGCGCGCCGACAGTGTGGAGTTGATCTCCTTGCTGTCGGCCGCCACGGGCGAGCCTGCTGTGATGTGGGGCTCGAGCATCATCGGATTCGGGGCACGGCACTACCGGTATGCGAGTGGCCACGAGGGAGACACTCCACTGATCGGGTTCTCCCCCAGGGCCACCGCACTCACGTTGTACTTGTCGCTGAACTTCGACGATTACACGGACACGCTCGCGCGCCTCGGCAAGCACAAGATCGGTAAAGGCTGCCTGTACGTCAAACGGCTGAGCGACGTCGACCCAGCCGTCTTGACCGAGCTGATCACGGATTCCGTTGCCGCAGCCCGCAACATGATCGACTGAGTCGCTCACCTTCGGGGCGCAACAGGCCGAGCGTCGTCGGGCGGTTGGCCGAAGACGCTCGAATCCCGTGGTGTGAAGTGATTGTTCGTCAGCGTGGCCCGACGCATTCGATCGAGTCGAAACCATCGCACGGCGTCGCGCTGGCGACACCAGCCGATGAGAAACCACAGTCCACGGTCCTGCGCCAGAATGTGCGGCTCAACTGCCCGCACCGTCTCCGAACCGTCCCCATCCACATAGTGCAACGACACGACGCGACTCTGTTCGAGACCCTGCTCGACTGCCTGCCGGTTCGCGCGCGAATCCGTCAGAGCCCCGACGTCTCCGCGAATCCACACGCGGCCACCGAGTTCGGCGACCTTACGACGACTCTCCTCGTCCATCACGTCGAGCAGTTTCGCCAGCGCCGCACGTCCATCCGGCGCAAACGGAGCATCGCCCATCGCCGTCAACGCCAACGCGATTGAAACTGCTTGCGGAACAGTGAAATTCACCGGCGGTAGCGTGGCGCGACCTACGAGTCGGTATCCACCCCCAGGACCTGAGCGCGCCTCGATCGCCGCACCCGACATCATCAGCGTCTCGATATCGCGTTTGATCGTTCGGGTGGTGACACCGAATTCCTCGGACAATCGGGAACACGTAGTCCCTCGTTCACCCTGTCGCCGAAGCTCCTCGACAAGAGCATGCAATCTCGCAGCTCGATTCACACTCACAAGTGTCTCAGATTTCGATACCAAACGGTGACATAATTAGTGACAGTCCGTTGTCACCATCCCGGCTGCACAGTGAGTACATGAAAACTCACATCGTTCTTGTTCCCGGATTCTGGCTCGGTTCATGGGCATGGGATGCAGTCCTCCCGCACCTCGAGCGTTCCGACACCCGCGTGACCAGTCTGACGCTGCCCGGACTCGACGCCGTCGATGCAGATCGATCAGCGGTCACCTTCGACGCCCACGTCCGCGCAGTCATCGACGCTGTAACGGATTCCGACGAACGCACGGTCCTGGTCGTTCACAGCGGCGCCGGCCCGGTGGGGTACGCAGTCACCGATCGCATCCCGGATCGCGTCGCTCGGATCGTCTACGTCGACTCGGGCCCGATGCCCGACGGCGCAGCGCTGCGGCCGGATTTGGCCGCAGATGTCGTCGAGATACCTCTGCCGACGTGGGCAGAACTCGAAGCAGACGGCAGCAGCCTCGAAGGACTCGACGAGAAAGCTCTCGACGCGTTTCGCACCAACGCCGTCCCCGAACCGGCCGGGCCGGCACGTGAGCCGATTGTCCTGACGAACGAGAAGCGCTACCAGGTGCCGTCAACCGTCGTTTGCAGCACGTTCCCGTCAGCGGTGATCGCCCAGATGGCCGACGGGGGTCATCCGATGGCCGCGGAACTGGCGAAACTCCCAGTGACGTATGTCGACCTCCCGACCGGCCATTGGCCGATGTGGTCGCGCCCCGAAGACGTTGCCCAGGTGATCCTCGAGGCCACCGCTTCCTGACCGACAGAGCGGTGATGCCGGGTCGATTCCGACCCGGCATCACTGACCGACTTCTACCTACTCACGTTCTGCTAGCTCACGGAAGCAGCTTTCTTCCGTGGCGCAGCCTTCTTAGTTGCAACTGCCTTCGTTGCGCGCTTCTTGGTGATCGGCTTGGCCTTGACCGGTGCGTGCTGTGCGGTGAGAACTTCACTGAGGAACTTGCCCGTGTAGCTCTCGGGGACCGCGGCAACGTCTTCCGGAGTACCTTGCGCCACAACGGTTCCGCCGCCGGATCCACCTTCGGGCCCCATGTCGACGACCCAGTCCGACGTCTTGATCACGTCGAGGTTGTGCTCGATCACGATCACGCTGTTGCCCTTTTCGACCAGACCGTTGATCACGATCAAGAGCTTGCGGATGTCCTCGAAATGCAGACCCGTGGTGGGCTCGTCGAGGATGTACACGGTCCGGCCGGTCGACCGTTTCTGCAGTTCGGCGGCGAGCTTGACGCGTTGTGCCTCACCGCCGGACAGGGTGGGAGCCGGCTGACCCAGTCGAACGTAGCCCAGACCGACGTCGACCAGAGTCTTGAGGTACCGGTGAATGGAGGTGACCGGTTGGAAGAACTCGGCTGCTTCCTCGATCGGCATGTCGAGAACCTCGGCGATCGACTTGCCCTTGTAGTGGACCTCGAGCGTTTCGCGGTTGTACCGAGCGCCGTGGCACACCTCGCACGGCACGTAGACGTCCGGCAAGAAGTTCATCTCGATCTTCAGCGTTCCGTCGCCGGAGCACGCCTCACAGCGTCCGCCCTTGACGTTGAACGAGAACCGACCAGGCTGGTATCCGCGGACCTTCGCTTCCGTGGTGGCTGCGAAGAGGGTTCGGATCTTGTCGAACACACCGGTGTACGTCGCCGCATTCGATCGCGGAGTCCGGCCGATCGGAGACTGATCGACCTGCACGAGCTTGTCCAGCTGATCGAGACCGTTGATTCGTGTGTGACGGCCGGGCACCTGGCGTGCACCGTTGAGCTTGTTCGCCATGACGGTCGCGAGAATGTCGTTGACCAACGTCGACTTACCCGAACCGGAGACACCGGTGACAGCGGTGAGAACGCCCAGCGGGAAGCTCACGTCGATGCCGTCGAGATTGTGCTCGCGAGCTCCGACGACCGTGACCTGACGCTTGCGGTCCACCGGCCGACGAATGGCCGGAACCTCGATGAAGCTGCGACCCGACAGGTAGGCGCCGGTCAGGGACTCTTCACACGTCAGCAGTTCTTCGTACGGCCCACTGTGGACGACCTTGCCGCCGTGCTCGCCGGCGTACGGTCCGATGTCGACCACCCAGTCAGATGTACGGATGGTGTCTTCGTCATGCTCGACCACGATCAATGTGTTGCCGAGGTCACGCAAGCGCGTCAGAGTTTCGATCAGTCGCCGGTTGTCGCGCTGATGCAGGCCGATGGACGGCTCGTCGAGGACGTACAGCACGCCGACGAGTCCGGATCCGATCTGCGTTGCCAAGCGGATTCGCTGGGCTTCGCCACCGGACAACGTGCCTGCGGCACGCGAGAGAGACAGGTATTCAAGGCCGACGTCGAGCAGGAACCCGAGGCGCGCCTGAACTTCCTTGAGGACCTGACCCGCAATGGCCTCTTCGCGCGAACCGAGAGTGAGGCTGTTTAGGAAGTCCGCGCAGTCCGAGATGGAGAGTTCACAGACCTCGGCGATGGACTTACTGCCGAAATCTCCAGCCGCGATAGTTACTGACAGGATTTCCGGGCGCAGGCGCGCTCCACCACACGCCGGGCACGGGGTGTCGCGCATGTACCCGTCGTAGCGTTCCTTCATCTGATCGGACTCAGTCTGTTCGAGGCGGCGGTGCAGGAACGGCATCACACCTTCGAACTCGGCGTAATAAGAACGGGTACGGCCGTACCGATTTTTGTACCGGACGTGAACCTGCTCCTCACTACCTTCGAGGATCGCTTTGCGGGCCTTCGCCGGCAACTTGTTCCACGGCGTTTTCATGTCGAAACCGAGGATGTCGCCGAGGCCGGACAGCAAACGTCCGAAGTACTCCGAACTCTGGCCCATCGACCACGGCGCGATTGCTCCGTCTTCGAGACTCAGGTCGGGATCGGGAACCACCAGATCCGGGTCGACCTCCTTGCGGATACCGAGACCGGTGCATTCGGGGCAGGCACCGTAGGGCGAGTTGAAGGAAAACGAGCGCGGTTCGAGATCGTCGATGGCAAGAGCGTGGCCATTCGGGCAGGCCAGCTTCTCAGAGAAACGACGCTCTCGATCAGGTGCATTTTCCTCGCGGTCGACGAAGTCGAGGACGACGATGCCTTCGGCCAATCGAAGGGCGGTCTCGACCGAATCGGTCAGGCGCTGCTTCGAGCTCGCCTTGACCTGCAAGCGGTCGACAACAACTTCGATGTCGTGCTTTTCCTGCTTCTTGAGCTTCGGCGGATCAGCGAGTGAATGGACCACACCGTCGACGCGCACTCGCGAATAGCCCTGAGTGTTGAGCTGATCGAAGAGATCGACGAACTCGCCCTTGCGTGTACGAACCACCGGTGCGAGGACCTGGAACTTGATGCCCTCGTCCATCTCGAGCACCTGGTCGACGATCTGCTGGGGCGTCTGACGTGCGATCTTCTCACCACACACCGGGCAGTGCGCTGAACCCGCGCGGGCATAGAGGAGTCGGAGGTAGTCGTAGACCTCGGTGATGGTGCCCACCGTCGAACGCGGGTTGCGGTTGGTCGACTTCTGGTCGATCGACACCGCAGGAGACAGTCCTTCGATGAAATCCACGTCCGGCTTGTCCATCTGACCGAGGAACTGACGCGCGTATGCCGAGAGCGACTCGACGTAGCGGCGCTGACCTTCGGCGAAGATCGTGTCGAAGGCGAGGCTGGACTTGCCGGAGCCCGACAACCCGGTGAAGACGATCAGGCTGTCTCGCGGGAGGTCGAGATCGACTCCTCGCAGATTGTGCTCACGCGCACCCCGCACGATCAGGCGATCCGCCACACCAATTCCCTTCATTGTCAATCATCTGGGGCCGTCCCCCCGGAGAAGTCTCGAGCGGCCTCGCAAACGCGAGTCCTCGAGCGATCGTCATCGTAGGCCGAGCCACCGACACGTTTATCTCACCAAGCGAGCCCATCGCTCTACCTGCCCCTATTCGAAGGTAGCCTGCGATTCATGACGAATCAGCCCATCGTGATCGACGACTCCTACACCGGTCAGGTCTCCCCCGATTCTGCCCCTCAGCGGCGCACAGTCGAAGGCGCCGTCATCACGAAGATGTCGGTCGGCCCCATGGACAACAACACTTACCTCGTCGTCTGTTCCACGACCGGGAAATCTCTCCTGATCGATGCGGCCAACGAAGCCGAGAAGATCATCGCGCTCATCGAACAGGAAGCACCTGTTTTCGATTCCATCGTCACCACCCACCAGCACGGCGATCACTGGTTGGCCCTTGAGGACGTTCACGCCGCAACCAAGGTGCCGACCGCCGCACACCCCCTCGACGCGGATGTCCTTCCCGTCACCCCGGACGTTCTCCTCGAAGACGGCGACAAGGTGAACGTTGGCAACTTGAGCCTCGACGTCATTCACCTGTCCGGCCACACGCCCGGCTCCATTGCACTGGCTCTCACCGAACCGAGCGGGCAGGTTCACCTCTTCACCGGAGATTCACTCTTCCCCGGAGGCGTCGGAAAGACCGCCGACCCCGAGAAGTTCACTTCCCTACTCGACGACGTGGAAAACAAGCTGTTCGGAAGGTACGACGACGCAACCGTCGTCTACCCGGGGCACGGCAAGGACACGACACTGGGCGCCGAGCGTCCGCACTTGGCGGAGTGGCGCGAACGCGGTTGGTGACGTCTCACCCATCTGAACTGAAGCCCGCTAGTCGGCCCGTTCATTTCTGACCTGTTCGCCATTGACTCGAAGTCGTGGGAGCCAGGTCGTCAGAGTCCGGCCCAGGCCTTCGACCATCCGTTCACCGAACACGCACAACGTGCGTTCCCACGGATGGCCGAAGGTTCCTTCTCTGAATTCGTCATGCCCGAATATGTAGTAATCGCCGTTCGGATAGACCGGGACACGCCACTCCGCCAACTCCTGCGCAGCGGCATGTGACTCCGCGTCGAAGGTGTAGCCCGGATGCTGCCAATCCAGTACGACGAAGTTGGGATCGTCGTTCCAGTCGGTGACAAAACAGCGCAACGCTTCGGCGTTGATCGCATCGACGCGAGCGGCCCACGCCCCCGGCGTCTCAGATGGCGCTGCACCCAAATCGAAGACCACAGACGGCGTCGGCTCAGCGATGGCGGGCCAAGATCTTGCGTCGATGCCGGGAGTGAATCCGAAGCGGGCGCGAAACATCGCCCAGTGTCGCTCGTTCTCCTCGGCTGAGAGTTGTCCCCAACCGGCAGGAAGGGTCGAGCCGAAGTTCTGTGTCATCTTCGTAGTCACCGCACCATGGTGGTCGATCGGTCTGCATTGTGTGCCGCCTTCGAACACGCCGTGGGCGGATACGCGGTAACGGATACTTCCGAGCGAGTTGTCCGAACCCACGACGAAGTCATCGACGCAGGACAGCGCACTTCGGCGACCAGGAATCCGTCAGCCGGGTCGGGCGTCGCCGGATCGCCGAACCGGACCAATTCCTCGTGAGATCGCTAGGGTGGAAACGAACCTACATCGGGAGGCTTGAAACATGCTGGTACGTCGAATTGCTCGTCCACTGCTTTCCACGATCTTCATCGCCGGGGGAATCGATGCTTTGCGCAACCCCGCTCAGCGAGCAGCCAAAGCGTCACCCCTGATCGACAAATCCGTCGAGACGCTGCCAGGAGCAGTGACGCAGAAGGTGCCTGCTGATCCGGAA
>NZ_JBHUUU010000025.1:0-40542 GCF_042670865.1 Rhodococcus sp. NPDC057135 | reverse complement strand
CTTTACCGCATTCGGGCACCACCCGGCGACCACCGAGCACGAAATCGTCGGTCCTGCTTTGGAAGCCGAGGACTTGGGCCACGCCACCTGCCTCACCCCGGATCTCGAACCCACGATCCGTGCGCTGGCCGACCTCGAGCCGCGGATTCTGGCCACCATGCACGCACCGACGTACTACGGCGACTGCGTCACCACGCTTCACGATCTGGCCGACTCGTACGCTGCACGTTTCGCGGCCGAAACCGAAAGATGGAAGTCAGACTAGAGCCTGCACGTCCGACGTGATTCGCGCCGCGACGGACAGCGCAACATGCTCGCGGAACGGTCTCGCCACCACCTGCACCCCGATCGGTAACCCGTTGGGGGAGAGCCCTACCGGAACCACGACCGACGGGAGGCCGAGCACACTGATCGCCCGGCAACTCGCGAGCGCGTCCATCCATGTGAGTTCGCGACCGCCCACCTCGAAGCTCTCCACACCGAGCGGCGGAGCGAGCACCGACGCAACCGGCAGAAGCAGAACGTCGCCCATTTCGCCGAGGAATTCGCTGATCAACACCGCGCGATCCGCCCACAGCGCTTCCACCTCGGCGGAGCTCCGATCATGGCCTGCCGCAAGCATGGCGGTGATGTCCGCGTCGAAAGCGTGCGCTGAACCTTCCGCAAGAGCGTGGATGTCCGCGTGAGTCTCGACCGATCGCAACGCACCGAAAAGCGCGTTGGCCCGCGGCAGAGCCAGACCGTCGTACTCGCTCGCGTCCAGACTGATCGCAACCGACCGAACCGCCGCCAGGATGTCTTCGTCGACGGGCATCGTTCCCTCGCCGGGGGCCCAGCGGATGTCGAGGTCGTCGACGTCGACCGAATCAGGCTCGGTCCATGCGAGCTGCGGCATCGACAGAACGCGCAGCGCAAGCGTCGCATCACCGAGGTTGCGGGCCAGTGGGCCGACGGTCTGGATCGTGCCGTGCATCGCCACAGGGTTGGCGAGCAACCGTCCACCCGAAAGCACGCCTGGATACTGACCTTCCGGATCGACACGTCCGAGCGTCGGGCGAACGGAAGTGAGCCCGGTGCAGTGGGCGGGCCAACGCACCGAACCACCAAAATCCGTACCGAGTCCGAGCACGCTCATTCCGGCAGCAACCGACGCGGACTCGCCGCCACTCGATCCACCGGGCGAGCGGACGACGCCGTCCGGTCGCACCGGACTGGCCGTGGTTCCGAACAGTTCGTTTCGAGTCAGGCCGCACGCGCCGAATTCCGGGGTGTTGGACTTGCCGATCAGAATTGCACCGGCAGCCTTGAACGCTGCAACGGCCGGTGCATCGACGGCCGGGACGTTGTCCGCCAGAGTGCGAGAACCGGCGGTGGTACGCACGCCGGCAGTGGCGATCAAGTCCTTGACCGTGAACGGAACCCCGGCAAGGGGACCGAGTGTCTCGCCGAGAAGGCGACGTTCGTCCAGGGCGTCCGCGGCCGCCTGGGCCTCCTCGGCGCACACGGTGACCAGTGCGTTGAGTTCGCCATTGCATTCGTCGACCCGTGCGAGATGGTCTTCGACGACGGTCCGCGCCGACACCTGACCCGACCGCACGGCCTCGGCGATGGATCGGGCATCGCGGCCCACCCAGCTCTCACGACTCATCGCACGCCTCTCCTTGCCAGAACCCTCTGCCGAGCCTAAGGACGACGAGTGAGCCGAGAAACGACCACAATGCACATACCGACGGCTCCGGCGATGTGAGGTTTTGCCACAACGTCTGCAGCCCCGAGGGATCGGTCAGGTGTTGGTATCTACAAACCCTGCCTGATGAATGCAGCAAGCTTCTCGATCTGTTGCTCGTTTCGTTTGTAGTGCCTCCACTGGCCGATTCGTGTGGTGGTCACCAGATCCGCAGCCTGGAGTGCGGCCATGTACTGCGACGCCGTCGATTGCGACACCTTTGCCCTCGCCTGAATGTGCTTGAGGCACACTCCGACCTCCTCGGCAGGCTCGAGCTGAGGTGGAAAGCTTCCTGGGTCTTTCAACCACTGCAGGATTTGCACACGCATCGGGTTGGCCAGCGCCTTGAAGGCCGTTTCCCACTCGGTTGCTGTGTCTTCCATGCTCGTCAGCATACCGCTAGATCGCGAAATGCCGATATGTGTGGTTCACTCCCTATATCGCAACATCGCGATATACCAATGGGAGGCTGAAATGGTGCAGCACGACAAAGTGGCACTCGTGGTCGGAGCCCGAGGCGTGATCGGTGGGAACTTGATCGATCACCTCGAGTCGACCGGCGAATGGAAGATCGTCGGACTCTCGCGGCGAGGCGGTACGGATACCGACCGGGTCGAACACATCGCAGTCGACCTGCTCGATCCTTCACAGACCGCGGCAGCATTGAGCGGACTGGACGGCGTCACCCACGTCTTCTACGCCGCTTATCAAGACCGCCCGACGTGGGCCGAGCTGGTTCCGCCCAACTTGGCGATGCTGGTCAACACTCTCGATGCCATCGAACCCGTTGCGGGCGGACTCGAGCACGTCAGCCTGATGCAGGGCTACAAGGTTTACGGGGCACATCTCGGACCGTTCAAAACTCCGGCCCGCGAGAGCGATCCCCCGCACATGCCACCCGAGTTCAACGTCGACCAACAGCAGTTCCTCGAACGCAGGCAGCTCGGCAAGGCATGGACGTGGTCGGCGATCAGACCCTCCGTCGTCTCCGGATTCGCATTGGGTAACCCGATGAACCTCGCGATGGTCATCGCCGTCTACGCAACCATCTCGAAGAGATTGGGTGTCCCACTCCGATTCCCCGGCAAACCCGGCGCGTACACCAGCTTGATCGAGATGACCGACGCCGGACTCCTCGCCGAAGCGACGGTCTGGGCCGCTACCAACCCCGAGTGCGCAAATCAGGCATTCAACATCAACAACGGCGACCTGTTTCGCTGGCAGGAGATGTGGCCGAAGATCGCCGCATTCTTCGACATGGACGTCGCACCTCCGCTCCCGATGTCCCTCGATGTCGCAATGGCAGACAAGGAATCGGTCTGGGATGAACTCGTCGAAGAACATCAGCTTGCTCGGACCCCGTATTCCGATGTCTCGTCCTGGGGGTTCGGTGACTTCGTATTCGGATGGGACTACGACTTTTTCGCCGACGGATCCAAAGCTCGGCGGTTCGGATTCCATCGCCACGTCGACACCGAAGCGATGTTCCTGGACATCTTCGCCAATCTGCAAGCTCGGAAGATAATCCCCTGACTGGAAACACGGCCACTCGGATCCTACGAACACTGTCACTGTCGGACCCCACGACTAACGTCGTAGGCGGGGTTTGAAAAGCAGGGGTTTCGGCGAGTCGTCGGTAGGGCCCCATGCGCCCCCGGACCAGAGGAGCGACGATGTCGGACAATACTTTCGATCTGGAAATCCTGAGTGCCTGGACTACTTTCGAGACTCATCTCGCTCGCTACATCTCCGTGATGGAGGACGACGACACCCTCGTGGTGGAGTCGCATTACGACAGCATGGACGAGCTGGCCGACGCACCCGCGTGCATCCAGTTCTTCGCGTGGAACCAGACCTCCGTGCGCTGTGAAGTTCCTTCCAACAGGTTTCTGCATCCACTGCGGATGCTCGAACCGGAAGACCACTCCGCGTTACTCGACATGGGGTTCAACGCTCCCGACCTGTGCGAGCACGAGCCCGAGGGCAACGGGTCCATGTCCTTCTACATCGACGTCGACCGCGCTCATCCCGAGGAATTGGTGACGAAGGTGCTGCGCGTCTTCCGCGAGATGTGGAGCATCGCGCACCCGTCGTTCCTACGTGCCAGCACCAGTGGACGCGAGTCGACGCCTGCCTTCGCCACGACGCCGTCGCACGCACCCTCGGGTTCGGGCGACATGCTGCGGATCCTCGTCGACGGGGCCGTCGAACGCCTTCTCGGTCACCCGCCCAAGCGTGACGACGACGGCGACATCCCGTTGGTCCGGGGTGAGCAGGTCACCTATGTGCGCGTCCTCGAAGACGACGAGTACGTGGAGGTGTTCTCGCGGGTCGTGCATTCGGTCGAGAACCTCGACAACGCTGCTGTTGTTCTTGCACAGCTCAATCGGCAGTGGCCGACCATCAAGCTCATTCTCGTCGAGCAGAGTGTGCTCGGCGTCGTCCGCGTGGACGGTGCACCCTTCGTCGCCGAGCACCTCCTGCGGGCTCTGCGCTCGTTCGCCGAATTGGCCGAAGCATCCGACGAACTCGCCGAAGAACTGGGCGGGCAACCCATTCGCGCAACCGGAGACACCGCCTTCAACGACGGTATGGCCTCCGAGCACGAAGATCCCGGTGCCGAGTACGAGTCACACGAGTGCCACGAATTTCCCCCGGCACTCATGGCGCTCCTCGAACTCGACGCGGACGGAACGGGTGAGCTCAGCGCCGAAGAGGTTGCCGTGATCTGTGAGCACGACCGCGACACCATTCTCGACTACCTGCGGATCAGTCAAGAGCAGGAGACGGCGTGGCACGAGGCGTTGACCGAGTCCATCCGGCGCAAGGACGACGACACCGACCTGTGTGCGGGCGAAAAGCGCGCGTGGACGCACGCGATCCGCAACCTCAGGCGCGGACTGCGCGTCGTCGTACTTCCCGCCAAGGATGCAGCGCCGACCCAGCTCGGCCTCTTCGACGATCAGGCCTGAGAGCCGGAAAATCGAGCGCTGCTTGTCAGCCCGGTAGCGGAATGACGATGCCAGGCAGGATCTCGATCTGACGCGGCAACTGGGGGAGCGGCGGCACTTCGATCGGGGGTAAGCCCGGAATCTCGATGGGTGCCGGGGGAGCGGCCGCGCCCGTCGTGGGCGTACCCGTCCCGTCACCTGAGGTCACGCCGGAGTTGGCGGGAACACCAGCCTGACCACCGATGGGGTCCGGCCACGGGAAGCTCTCCCAGTCGGAACCCTTCAGCGCGCCGTCCATCGTGCTCTTCCAAATATCGGCAGGCACTCCGGAGCCGTAGATCAAACCACCGTAGGAGTTGGTGATGGCTTGCGCGTCGGAAGTTCCGATCCACACCGCGGTGGACAGCGACGGCGTGTACCCGACCATCCACGCATCCTTGTTCTGGCCCGTGTCACCGAGCTGCGCGGTGCCGGTCTTGGCGGCAGACGGGCGTCCACCGGCAAGCGCGTGACCGTTCGAGTACGACGCGATCGGCATCATCGCCTGCGTGATGTTGTCCGCAACAGCCGCATCGAGACGACGCTCACCGGGAGACACCGGGCGATCGAGCAGGACTTCACCTTCAGCCGTCACGACCTTCTGGATGAAGTGCGGCTGCTGGTACACGCCTGAGTTGGCAAGCGTCGCATACGCGGACGCCATGTCGATGACGCGAGACTGATACTGGCCGAGCACGATTCCGTTCTCCGGCGGACCACCCTCTTGCGTGAGCGTCGCGTAGTCGAGTCCGGGAATGTGTTCGGGTAGTCCGGCCAGGTGAGCGGCGTCGGCGATCTTCTGGGGACCGTTCTCCATCGAGAGCATCAACCGGTAGAAGCTGGTGTTCAGCGAGCGCTTGAGTGCCTCGGCAATGGTGCATCGACCACAGGATTCGCCGCCGACGTTTCCGATCGTCACACCGTTGATCGTGAGCGGTGAACTGTCGAACCGCGCGGACAGCGGAATATCTTCCATCAACGCCGCGACCAGGCCGAAGACCTTGAACGCTGAACCGGTCTGCAACGGCGCCTGGGCGTAGTCGAAGCCGGCTCCGTCGTCACCGCCGTAATAGGCGTCGACGCCACCGGTCTTGGGGTCGATCGACACAACAGCGGTCCGCAGGTCTTCCGGCTCGCCTTCGAGATTCCGCTTGACCGCGTTCAGCGCAGCTTCCTGCGCAACCGGGTCGATGGTCGTCGTGATCTGCAGGCCGGCGGTGTTCAACGTCTGATCGCTGATACCCGCCTCGGCCAGTTCCTTGAGCACCTGGGTCTTGATGTGACCTTCGGGTCCGGGCGCCTGGTTCAGATCGGTCGGCCGATTGGCAGGGGCGACAACCGGGAACTGCATCGCGTCGCGATCCGTCTTGGTCAGGCTGCCCAGTTCGACCATGCCGTTGAGAACGTAGTCCCAGCGTGCTTGCAGCGCGGACAGATTGGTCTCGGGGTCCAGGAACGACGGGCTCTGGATGACGGAGGCAAGAACTGCGCCTTCCTCGACGCTCAGCTCACTGACCGGCTTGTCGAAGTACGCGTTGGATGCGGCGGCGATGCCGTACGCACCGCGGCCGAAGTAGATGGTGTTGAGATACGCGGCAAGGATGTCGTCCTTGGACCACTCGCGCGCCATCTTCGCGGAGATGACGAGCTCACGCAGCTTTCGGTCGATACTGCGCTTGTCGCCCACCAACACGTTCTTCACGTATTGCTGTGTGATCGTCGAGCCACCGCCGGCGCTTTCCTTGCCCATCACGTTGTCGCGAGCAGCGCGAGCAAATCCGGAGATCGAAAAGCCCGGGTTGGTGTAGAAATTGCGATCCTCCGCCGAGAGCACCGAATCGCGGACGTGAATCGGGATGGCCGACAACGCGACCTCGGTCCGGTTTCCTTCCGCCGGCACCACTTTGCCCAGCACCGTCGTGCCGTCGGCCATGTAAATGGTGGACACCTGATTGGTCTGCATGTCAGAGGGGCGCGGGACGTCGGTCCGGCTGTACGCGACAGCAAAAACCGACGCAGGCACGATGATCATCAAGAGCACGAGAACGTAGATGGTCCGCCGGACGTACCGCCACTTCGAGCGCTGCTTCTTCGCGGGCTTGGCCGACTTGTTCGACCGGGGCGAATTAGCCGACTTGCCCGACCGAGCCGACGACTGATCGCCACCCGTCGCACTCGATCTGTTCGATGGACTCACTCAACACTCCCGGTCGTGGATCCGGACTTACCGGCACCATTCCACCAGGGTGATATCTCGATCAGATAACTCCCGGCAACTGCGATACCGAAATGTCACCCTACCGGGCCGGCTACTCGCGACGTTCTGCTCGGACCGCGTTCCGATATCCACGGAACGCCAGCCCGAGAGCGACGACGCAACCGAGCAGCACCAAAGACGGCATCACGCCGGGGTCGCCCTTGACTATCGCCACCACGGCTCCGATCAACGCCATCAGGGCGAAGACCGAGATGAAGCCGGCGATCAGCTCCATGCGCTGGGCGCGCGAAGCCCGCCTCATGTGAACCGCACGCAGGCGCGCATCACGACTTGACGCCGCCTGCGGTCAGACCGGCGATGATGCGTCGCTGGAAGATGAGAACCATGATGACCAGCGGGACCATCACGAGGGTGCCGCCGGCCATGATCGAGGTGTACGGCGTGACGAATGGGTCCGTTCCGGAGAACTTGGCCATCGCCACCGTGACGGGCGCGGTCTTGTCACTCGAGAGTTGGAGCGAGAGCAGATACTCGTTGACCGTTGCGATGAAAGCCAGGATCGCAGTGGTGAACAGAGCCGGCGCGGCGAGCGGCAGCATGATCAGGCGGAAGGCCTGGCCACGGGTGGCGCCGTCGATACGCGCCGCCTCTTCGAGTTCCCACGGGAGTTCGGAGAAGAACGACGTCAGCGTGTAGACCGTCAGCGGCAGCACGAACGAGATGTTCGGGATGATCAACGCTTTGTAGCTGCCGATCCAGCCGATGTCGGTGAACAGCTGGAACAGCGGAGTCACAAGTGCGACGACCGGAAACATGGACGCACCGAGGATGATTCCGGTGACGAAGTATTTGCCACGGAAATCGAAACGCGAGAGCGCGTACGCCGTGAACACGCCGATGACCAAGGCGATCAGCGTGGTCGCACCCGCGATGATGAGGCTGTTCATCAGTGCACGGGTGAAGTTCACCTTGGCGTCGGGATCGAGCGCCGCGGTGAAGTTGGACAGCGTGAGATTGGTGGGCCAGAGCGACGTCGAGAACGTGTCCGCCGGGTCGCGCAGCGCCGTCACGATCATCCAGTAGCAGGGAGCGAGTCCCCACACGATGATCAGTACGACGCCGATGTAGGTGCCGATCTTGCCGCGTAGTGCCTTGTTCATACCGGCTCCCCCTTCCGCTGCTTTTCCTGCGTGCTGACCGCATTGGCTCCGAGGAATCGGACCAGGATGAAGGCCACAGCGAAGATGATGAGGAACGTGATGGTGGACAGTGCCGACGCCGAATTGGCGCCGACGCGCATCTGATCGACCACCAGCACCGAGATGGTGGAGGTGGCCGGGTTGGATCCCATCATGATCGCGGGCAGGTCGTACATCCGCAGAGCGTCCATCGTGCGGAAGAGCACCGCCACCATGAGGGCGGGCTTGACCAGCGGGAGCGTGATCATGCGGAAACGCTGCCACGCCGTCGCGCCGTCGACCTTGGCGGCCTCGTAGACGTCGGCGGGAATCATCTGCAGACCCGCGAGGATCAGCAACGCCATGAACGGCGCCGTCTTCCAGACGTCGGCGACGACGATCGCGAATCGTGCCGGCCAGGGATCGGCCGTCCACAGGATGTTGGTGCCGAGGATCTTGTTGGCGATGCCGTCGTTGGCGAAGATGAAGAACCAGAGCTTCGCGGTGACGGCGGTGGGGATGGCCCAGGGAATCAGCACGGAGGCGCGGAGCAAACCGCGTCCGCGGAACGTCTTGGCCATGATCAGCGCCATCGACAGACCGATCACCGTCTCGAGCAGGACCGTGACGACGGTGAAGCCGAACGTATTTCCGATCGACTGCCAGAACTGCGATCCGAGTGTGCCGGGCGGGCAGGGAATCGAGCCGTTGGCGGTGTTGCAGGACTGGGTGATCCAGTTCTTGTAGTTGTCGAACCACGTGAACTGACCGGTGACGAACATGCCGGTCTCGGGATCGAGCTTCTTGCCGTCGCTGTGCATCGACATCCAGATCGCTCGTCCGAGCGGATACAGAATGATGACGGCGAGAACGATCAGCGACGGTGCGACGAACGCCCACACGGGAACTCGTCGACGCTTCTTCGGCTTGTCGGCCGACGCAGGCGGGGGCGAGGTCGGTGGGGGTGGAGTAGCTGCAAGGTCAGGCAGAACCTTGGTCAGGGAAATCCCTGCTGCCTCGGATGCCGACGGCTCTTCTAGCGGTTCCGGTGCACGGTGTCTCCCACCAACGCCCGAACGGTCGGGACCGGTTGAACCGGCCCCGACCGTGGGGTTGGTAGGCACAGCCGCGGAAGGATCCTGCGGTTCTGCCATTGCTTATTGCTCCTGGTAGATCAGTTACCGGCGGTTTCGATGCCGGCCTTGGTGTCCGCCAAAGCCTGCTCGACGGTCTTCTCGCCGCGAATAGCAGCGTAGGTGTTGTCGGAGATCGACTTCGACACCTGCGTGTAGTACGGCGTGACGGGACGCGGCTGAGCGGTAGCGAGTGCTTCCTTCAGGGTCGCGAAGTACGGGAACTGAGCGAGCACTGCCGGGTCGTCGTAGACAGCCGAGAGGACGGGTGCGCCGCCGACCTCGGTGAAGTACGTCTGCGACTTCTTGGTCTGCATGAACTCGAGGAAGTCACGAGCCGTTGCCGGTGCGTCCGAGTACGCGCTGATGCCGACGTTGTAGCCACCGACCGTCGAAGCACCCGGTCCGTCGACACCCGGAAGAACGGTGTAGCCGTACTTGCCGGCAACCGAGGTCTTCTCACCGTCGACCGAGAAGCCGGACCATGTGCGCATGAAGAGTGCCTTGCCCTCGCCGAATGCGGTCTGCGACTCGCCCTCGGAATAGGTCAGTGCTTCCTGCGGGATGGTGTTGTCGGCGAAGTTGTCGACGATCGACTGAACGCCTGCCTTCGTCTTGTCGTCGATGGCCGGGGTGAGTCCGTCCGGGCCGACCCACGGGCCGTCGAAGGCGTTGGTGATCTCGGTGGTGTTGACCGTCAGGCCCTCGTAGTTCTTGAACTGACCGATGTAGCAGGAGATGCCGGCTTCGACAGCCTTCGGGCAGTTTTCCTTGAGCTCGGCCCACGTGGTGGGAGCCTTCTCGACGAGGTCCTTGCGGTAGTACAGGAACGCGGCGTTGGTGTTCTTCGGCGCTGCGTAGAGCTTGCCGTTGTAGGTGCCCGAAGCGACGGTCGACGGCAGGAGGCCGGACTCGTCGATCGCGAGGTCACCCTCGAGCGGCAGCAGCCAACCGTTTGCGGCGAACTGGGCGGTGTTGACGACGTCGACACCGATGAGGTCGTACTCGTCGCTCTTGGCCTGCATGCGCTGGGTGATGTCGTCGACCTGCGCGTTGGCTTCCTTGGCCAGCGGCTTGAGCGTCACCTTCTCGTCCGGATGCTCGGCATTCCAGTCGGTGATGATGTTTTCGAGCGCCTCGTTCAGGGCATCCTGCCCCTCGACGATCGTGATGGGTCCGCGGCCTTCGCTCGAGGACGATCCCCCGGATGCGGCCGTCGTGCTGGTTCCGCTGTCCTTGTCCGAATCGGACGAGCAGCCCGCCAGTACCAGCATGGACGCTGCCGTGGCTGCAATTGCAGCGCGGCGCATCGCCTTCGAGTTCAGAACCATGGATTCGCTCCCCGTATGTGTATGACAAATAGACGGTCACCGAGAGCCTGCTCACGGCATGCGCCATGAGTGCCGGCTCCCGGCATCGGCCCCTACTGTGGCACGAGACACCCGTACTTGTGGGTATTACGCCGAACCTGAATCGGTCATGTGTCGTTTGACAGGTCCACCTAACCCAGGCGGCGCCCGTCGGTGGTGGCAAAAATGTGCACCTTCTCGGGGTCGACGCGCAGGTTGACGCGCTCGCCCTTCTGGGGCGGATTACGCCAGTCACCACGCGAGACGATCTGCTGCAACCGTCCGCCGATCGTGGTCCGGCCGTAGACGTAGGCGTCCGAGCCGAGTTCCTCGACGACGTCGACCTCCATCGGCAGGCCTTCGGCGGCGATCTCGAGGTGCTCGGGGCGAATACCCAGGACAACCTCGGTTTCGACGACGCCGTTCATCGTCGCGCGCGGAACCGGAACGATCCCGTCACCGAATGCGACGCCACCGTCGACGACGGGGAGGGTGAATAGGTTCATCGCGGGCGAACCCATGAAGCCGGCGACGAAGACGTTCTTCGGCTTGTTGTAGAGCTCGCGCGGCGAGGCGCACTGCTGCAAAATTCCCTTTTCGAGGACGGCGACGCGGTCACCCATCGTCATGGCCTCGACCTGGTCGTGAGTCACGTAAACCATCGTCGTCGCGAGGCGTCGTTGCAGCTGAGCGATCTGCGTACGCGTCTGCACACGGAGTTTCGCGTCGAGGTTCGAGAGCGGCTCGTCCATCAGGAAGACCTGCGGCTGGCGGACGATGGCGCGGCCCATCGCCACTCGCTGACGCTGACCACCGGACAGCGCTTTGGGCTTGCGATCGAGGTACGGCTCGAGGTCGAGCATCTTCGCGACCTCTTCGACGCGGGCGCGGATCTCCGTCTTGTTGGTTCCGGCGAGCTTGAGCGCAAAACCCATGTTCTCGGCCACCGACATGTGCGGGTACAGCGCGTAGTTCTGGAAGACCATCGCGATGTCGCGCTCTTTCGGCTCCTGACCGGTGACGTCTCGGTCGCCGATGAGGATGCGTCCGCTGTGGACGTCTTCGAGCCCGGCGAGCATGCGCAGGGTTGTCGACTTTCCGCAGCCGGAGGGTCCGACGAGGACGAGGAACTCGCCGTCCTCGATCTCGAGGTCGAGCTTGTCCACTGCCGGAGTGTTCGATCCGGGGAACAGGCAGGTGGTGCTCTCGAAAGTCACTGAAGCCATGACGGGGTTGATCCCTTCTACCGGCAGGAACGTGCCGGACGATCCAAGTTGAGGGTGAGCGTGTGCGCTAGCAGCATAAACGTCCGTGTCGGCGCGCGAGCGTAGTCTTTCACGGTGAGTTCGGAGAAGATGCTGACCCGCATCGGTGCGCTGCTTCGCCAAGCGGAGTCCACCGACAATCCACACGAAGGCGAAGCCTTCATGGCCGCCGCGCAGCGGTTGGCCACCAGTTCCGCCATCGACCTGGCGGTCGCGCGTGCGCACACCGCGTCCTCGGAAAAACGTGCGACGCCCACGCAACGGCTCATCACCATCGGCGAACCGGGCAAGCGCGGACTGCGAACATACGCCCAGTTGTTCATCGCGATCGCCGCTGCCAACGACGTGCAGTGCGATATCGCTCAGACGTCGGCCGTCATCTACGCCTACGGCTTCGCCGGGGACATCGACGTGTGCGAGGCCCTGTACTCGAGCCTGCTCTTCCAGATGGTGCGTGACTCCGACGCGTACGTGCGCTCCGGGGCGTACCGCGGCGAAACGTCCGTGCGGACCGTCGTCGAAACTCGTGGACGACGCCGCGTCAACACTCAGGTTCGCAAGCCGGTCGCCGGAGTGACGGCGCGGCTGAACTTCCAGATGGCGTACGCGTCTCGCATCGGCGCTCGGTTGGCCGAGACGAAGCAGGAGACGGAGAAAGCCGCGATCGCCGAATCGGCCGCGTCGTCCTCGGAAACTGCACTCGTGCTGCGTAACAAAGAAATCGAGCTAAAGGATTACTACTCGTCCAACTCCAAAGCGCGTGGGACGTGGCGGGGCGGTGGCCGCGCGAGTGCCGGGCATTCCTCGCATGCTCGACGAGCGGGTGATCGGGCGGCACGCGCCGCACGTCTGGGTAGCCTTCCGGAGATCGGCGGGGTGCGCGGGCAACTCGACTCATGAGGGATACCCAGCGCAGTGCGGTTTACGAGGCAGAGACGTTGGTACGCACCATGTTCGATCGCGCCGACGAGCGCGGACTCCGGAGCGTCGAGGTCATGGGTTCCACCATCACGCTGCCGGTCGAGCGCAAATTCGGCTCCGTGGAGTCGGTCCAGGCGTACTGCGATCAGCTACTCGGATTGAACTGGGTACGGGAGACCTTGCCTCGCGCAACCGTTTCGGTGTCCGTGCGATCCCGAGCCGGCAACGCTGCCGCCCACTACTCGAACGACGTCATCGCCGTTCCGGACAACCGTGACGGCCGGTGGGCACTGCGCGAATTCGTTGTCCTGCACGAACTCGCGCACCACCTCGGCGACCCCGCCTCCGACGAGGCTTCCCACGGGCCCGAGTTCGTCGACCGCTATACGAACCTGGTCGGCGAGATCATCGGACCCGAGGCGGCCTTCGTTCTTCGCGCGATGTTCCTTGCCGGTGGTGTCCGGACAAGTTGAGGGTTGTCAGCCCTCGGCGAACCCGGTGGCGTCAGAACCGGTCGGCTGGAATACTCGGCCTATGGATGCGCCGCGCAAATTAGTCCTGGTCAAGGATGGATCCGAACATCCCGATCCAGCTGTTGCCGTGCGCAAACCCCCACTGATTCGTGAAGCCTACGGACGAGTGCTGCGGGAGGTTCGACGCGATCAGGACCGAACTCTCGACGACGTAGCCGCCAAGGTCGGGATGTCGAAGCAGTACCTCTCCGAGATCGAACGGGGCAGGAAGGAACCGTCGTCGGAAATTCTGCGCGCAATCTGCGAAGCGCTCGGGATGCCGCTCGAGCATCTGCTGTTCCGAGCGGGCAACAGGATCGTTGCGCTCAACTCCCTCACCTTCGGGCACTCTCCCGCACCGATCTCGGGTCCCGTCCTGATGGCGGCCTGATCAGTAGGGCGACCTAGTCAGTTTCCTTCGATGAGGGTGTCGGCCAGTCCGTAGGAGATTGCGTCGTCGGCGGTGAAGATCCTGTCGCGATCGGTGTCCTTACGGAGCCGCTCGACGCTCTGACCGGTGTGCTTACTCAAAATCGCCTCGGTCTGCTCCCGGATTCGCAGGATCTCGGCTGCTTGAAGCGCGAGGTCCGAGATGGTGCCACTACCTTGCGTCGACGGTTGGTGCAGCAGCACCCGCGAATGGGCGAGAACATGCCGATGGCCGGGAGTACCAGCGGCCAGAAGCACTGCAGCAGCCGACGCCGCTTGACCCATGCAGTACGTGGAAATGGTGGGTTTCAAGAACTGCATCGTGTCGTAGATCGCGAGCATCGCCGTAGTGGAACCACCGGGAGAGTTGATGTACAAACCGATTTCGCGATCCGGGTTGTCGGCCTGCAGATGCAGCATCTGAGCCATCACGACATTGGCGACGCCGTCGTCGATCTCCGTGCCCAGAAAGACGATGCGCTCGTTGAGCAGCCTACTGAAGATGTCGAAAGACCGCTCACCCGTTGGTGTTCGCTCGATGACACTGGGAATCGTGTACTGGGACATGACGTCACAATCCGATCTTGGGGAAGGTGGCCTGCGGGGCGATCTCGGCGAAGGACGTCACGACGCGGTCGACGATTCCGTATTCGCGCGCCTGCTCGGCGGTAAACCAGCGGTCTCGATCGCTGTCGGTCTCGATCTCTTCGACGGTTCGGCCCGTTTCAGCGGCAAGGATTTCCTGCGATTGACGCTTCATCAGTTCGAGGCTCTCGGCCTGAATCGCGATGTCCACAGCAGTGCCGCCGATACCGGCCGAAGGTTGGTGCATCATGATGCGGCTGTGCGCCAGGCTGATTCGCTTGCCGTGTGTACCGGAGCAGAGAAGCACCTGGCCCATGCTGGCGGCGAAACCCATCGCGACCGTCACGACGTCGTTGGGGATGAGCTTCATGGTGTCGTAGATGGCCAGACCGGCAAACACCGATCCGCCGGGTGAATTGATGTAGAGCACGATGTCGCGCTTGGGGTCGGTGGTGGCGAGGAGTACCAGTTCCGAACACACGCGTTCGGCCATGGCGTCGTTGACCTCGCCGGTGAGCAGGATGGTTCGCTGTCGGAAGAGCCTGTCTGTCAACAGGTCACGGTAGCCGCTATCGGTGGGCGCTTCGGTAGTCATGAATCCATTCCTACCGGCGCGGCGGTGCCGCGGCCCCGCCTGTCTGCTGTGGGCAGACCACCCCTGTCTGCACCCCCTGCTCGTGCACCCCGTTTCTGAGCGAACGGCATGTTCAGTCGATCTAAGGCGCCGAAAGTGCCGTTCGCTCGAAACGGGGTGGGAAGAAAGCGGGCATACCGGTCACCAACTGCGGCGGTAGCGGTACCGCGCACACCCGGCCATGATGGGAGAAGACAACCATTCCTCTCGTCAGGAGCGTGGCATGACTCGTCCGGTACGCATCGGTGTTCAACTCCAACCTCAGCACGCACCCGACTACGGGTTGATACGCGACGCCGTCTTGCGGTCCGAGGACGCCGGGGTGGACATCGTCTTCAACTGGGACCACTTCTACCCGTTGACCGGCGATCCCGACGGCGCCCACTTCGAATGCTGGACCATGCTGGGAGCCTGGGCCGAGCAGACCGAACGCGTCGAGATCGGCGCCCTGGTCACCGGTGGTGGCTACCGCAATCCGGATCTGCTGGCCGACATGGCGCGAACCGTCGACCACATCAGCGGCGGACGGCTGATCCTCGGCATCGGTGCCGGCTGGTTCGAGAAGGACTACGACCAGTTCGGCTACGACTTCGGTACTCCTGGTTCACGACTGAAACTGCTGGGCGAATACCTCCCCCGCATCACGGGCCGCCTGGCGAAGGGCAACCCGCCGCCGACGCGCAACATCCCGGTCCTCATCGGCGGTGGCGGTGAGAAGAAGACCCTGCGCTTGGTCGCCGAGTACGCCGACGTCTGGCACAGCTTCGGCGACCGTGAGACACACTTGCGCAAGTCGGACATCCTCTCCGACCATTGCGCAGACGTGGGCCGGAACCCGATGGAAGTGGAGCACTCGGTGCCGTGGCCTGGGCTCGAGAATGCAGCCGACCTGGTCGCCGACGGTGTCTCGCTCTTCACCGTCGGCGTCAGCGGACCTGACTACGACCTGACGACGCTTGTCGAGGCCATCGGCTGGCGCGACGACAACACCGCACCTGCATTGAGCGGACTGGCCTGAGGATTTCCCAACACTTCGTCGTTGTCGGCGCCGAGAACGGGCGGCGCCGACGTCAGACGTGGCCTCTGGCCGGAGAAGTTGACCGGAAAGGCCACTTGCTTCAACGGTCCGAGCGTCGGATGGTCGACGGTTCCGACCATGCCGAGTGCGGCGGTGTGGGGATCGGAGTAGATCTCGTCGAGATGCCGGATCGGTGAGACCGGTACGGCGCGCTCGGCGAGCAGAGCGCACCAGTATTCGACGGTTCCGGACGCGAAAGCGCTGGTGAGTTCTCGTTCCAGACTCTCGCGGTTCTCCACCCGCTCGCGGTTGTGCACGAAACGAGGATCGGTCGCCAGTTCGCCTCGACCGATCGCCTCGCACAGCGACGCCCACATCGAGTCGTTGCCGACGGCGATGACGAAGTACCCGTCGCTGGCAGGAAATGCTTGGTAGGGAGCAAGATTCGGGTGACCGGAGCCCAACGCCGTAGGCCGCTCACCGGTGGCGAAGTAGCTGGTCGCCCAGTTCACGTGCATGGCGAGTTGGCACTCGTACAGCGACGTGGTCACGTACTGTCCGCGCCCGGTCCGGCCCCGCTCGACCAATGCAGCCAGCACCCCGACCAGTCCGAACAGCGCTGCACCCAAGTCCCCCAACGCAAATCCGGACTTCATCGGAGCACCACCCGGTTCACCGGTGAGCGACATGAGCCCACCCGCGGCTTGCGCGATCATGTCGTACCCCGGTTCGTCGCGCAATGGCCCTTCTTCACCGAAGGCAGAGATGTGCAGGGTGATCAGATGTGGGTATCGCTCGGACAGTGCTTGGTAGTCGAAGATCTTCTGTAATCCACTGCCGGGCTTGAAGTTTTCCACGACCACGTCGGTCTCTTCGAGCATGCGGTGGATGATCTCCTGTCCTTCGGCCGACTTGAGGTCGATCGTCACCGACTTCTTGCCGCGGTTGATCGCGAGATAGTAGGCGGCATCGACCCCGACGAAGGGAGGCCCCCACGAACGTGTGGGGTCGCCGCCCTCGGGGTGCTCGATTTTGGTGACGTCCGCTCCGAGATCGGCAAGCGACATAGTTGCGTACGGTCCGGCAAGGATCTTCGACAGATCGAGAACGCGGACACCGGCGAGAGGTGCGGGTCCTTGGGGAGAATTCACCGGTGAACTCCTGCCACAGAGAGGAACTCGGCGACGACCTCGCGTGCGTCATCCAACTCCACGTCGCCGCCATCGGTAATCACGTCGAGATTGCCGAGCGCAGCCGACGGCACCTTCCCGGCAAGACCGGCCAGGTAGGAGTTCGCCACCAACAGCGACCGGTACCCGCGACCTTCCCGGATGCCGTGATCCGCAAGATCGAAGAGCAGGGTCGCCATGACGGTACGAGCCAACTCGTCGGCATATTTTGCACTGGCAGCCTGGGCGGCATCGTCAGATCCGGCGATCAGACGATCTCCCTCCTCGACCAGTTCCTCCCAGCGCTGCAACAGAACTCCGGCCCCGGCGTCACAGTCAGGTCCGACAGTGGACAGGATGTCCGTCATCACTGCCGCGACCGTGCGGTGCGAGCCGAACTTGCGCAGGCACCGAAGTACGTCCAGCGCAATGACATTGCTCGAGCCCTCCCAGATCGAGCCGAGGTGGGCGTCTCGCACGAGTCGCGCGTTCACCCATTCCTCGATGTAACCGTTGCCACCGCGCACCTCCATCGCTTCACCGGTGACCACCCGCGCACGTTTACAGACAAAGTGTTTGGCGATCGGCGTCAGCACCCTGATCAGCGCTCGCGCCTGATCGTCTCCGCCGTCTGCAGCCTGAAGACACTGCGCGCTGTACGCGACGAGAGCCAGCGAGGCTTCGGCATCGAGCGCAAGAGGAAGAAGAGTCGCCCGCATCAACGGCTGATCGAAGAGCTTCTTACCGAACACGACTCGGCTCTTCGAATGTTCGACGGCTTCGCGGACTGCTCGGCGCATGAGAGCACTCGACCTCATCGCATTGGACAGCCGCGACGTGTTGACCATCTCCGCCATCTGGCGGAACCCTCGATCGAGTTCACCGACCTGGAGTGCGTGCGCGCGGTTGAGTGTCACCTCGCCGCTGGGCATGGAGCGCGTGCCAAGCTTGTCCTTGAGTCGATCGATCGTGAGGTTGTTGCGTTCGCCGGATTCCAAAGTCTTGGGAACCATGAACATTCCGACTCCACGCGTCGAACCATCCTGTCCGCCTGGGAATCGTGCGAGGGTGATGATCACGTCGGCGTCGGGATTGGAGGCGAACCACTTCTTGCCGGTCAGGACCCATCCGTCACCGTCGCGTTGGGCACGCGTTTCGGTGCAGGCGATATCGGTGCCGGCCTGAATCTCGGTCATGAACATCGCGCCCGTCTTCGCCTGCTCGGGGTCCGTCGACGTCAACGCGTCGATCCAGGGCGAGAACACCGCCGGATCACCGAACATACGCAGGGTCCGCGCAGCCGCATCGGTCATCGACACCGGGCAAGCAAGCCCGAACTCTGCCTGCACGAAGATGTACGACGCCAGGTACTTCGCGAGTGGAGCGGGCACGGAGTCCCATCCGTGCAAGCCTTTTCGATGCGACATCGCGGAAAGGCCGTACTCGTTGTACGCCGCCCGGCACAGTTCCAGGTAGGCCGGGTGATAAGAAATCCGGTCGACGCGATCGCCGGCCTTGTCGAACTGCTGCAGCACAGGTGGGTTCTTGTCTGCGATGTCGGCAAGCTCGGACAACCGGCCGGCGGCATCTCGGCCCAGTCGGTCGAGCAAGCCGTTCAACGTCTCCCGGTCCGCCCCGACGGTCCATCTGTCCACAATCGCTTTCAGAGCAGGGTCGGTGTGTGCAAAGTTCATCGGTGGTCAACGCCTTTCAGGGTGGATGCGTCGGTCATGTTCGAGGAGTCCATCGCCTCGGGTCCAAGAGCGTGCGAGTGCAGCGCACTTCTGCGCAGCAAAGCCGTCATACAGACAAGGGAGAGAACGACATAGACGAGCCCGAGAGCCACGACCGGCCAGATCGAGTTGGTTCGCGTCAGCAGATACTGGCTGACCATCGGGGCCGTTCCGGCGAATACGGCCGTCGACAGTTGGTACGACAGGGAGATGCCCGTATACCGAACGTTGGTGGGGAATACCTGCGCCAGAATGCCGGCCAGCGCGGCGTAATACATTGCGTGAGGTGCCGTCGCGAGGACCATACCCAGAATCGCCAAGGGAACGGAGCCGGTCTGAACCAGCAGGAACATCAGCGGTAGGAGCACGAGTTCCGGTAGCAGCATCCAACGGACAGCTTTCGACGGATCGATCCGCGTGGCCAGCACGGCGCCGAAAGGCTGTACAAGTGTCTGGGCTATCAGTGCCACGGTGATCACGAGGAGGAAGTCGCTGCGCTCGAATCCGAGATCCGTTGTCGCCCAAGAGAGCGCAAAGGTCGTCTTGACGTACGTGATGGCGACGCCGGCAACCACGGCACCGACGCCGAGAGCAAGTTCGACGGGATGCGAACGAAGAACCTCGACCAGCGGCATCCGTGTACGTTCCTGTGCCGCAACGGCCTTCTTCATCTCGGGCGTCTCGGAGATATGCAGTCTGATGTAGAGGGCGACGATGACCAACGCTGCGGATCCGAGGAACGGCAGGCGCCAACCCCACGACTCGAACACCGAATCCGACATCAGGGTCAGGCCTAGGAAAGCCAGCGTCGCGAGCAGATTGCCGACCGGTGAACCCTGCTGCGCAAACGCGCCGTAGAGCACCTTCTTCTTCGGGGGAGCGAACTCGGTGGCGATCAGTACGGCACCACCCCATTCGCCGCCCATGGCAATGCCCTGGAGAACGCGAAGTGCAACAAGCAGTATAGGTGCCCAGATCCCGATCTGGGCGTACGTAGGGAGGAGGCCGACCCCGACAGTTCCCAACCCCATCAGCGCGAGGGTGATGATCACGGCGTTCTTGCGGCCGAACTTGTCTCCGAAATGACCGAAGACCACTCCGCCGACCGGGCGAGCAACGAATCCCACGGCAAAAGTTGCGAAGGCAGCGAGTGTTCCCACCGCCGGCGACGCGTCCGGGAAGAACAGCGGGCCGAGCACCAGAGCGGATGCGGTTCCGTAGATGTAGAAGTCGAACCATTCGATGGTCGTTCCGACAAACGCCGTAATGCCGGCCTTCCGCGCTTGCTTGGTGCTGTATTCGGGCGGATTGGTGTCGTGACCTGGGTGTTGATCCACGGTTCTCCCTGATTCTCGCGTCGGGCATCACCAAGGGATGCAATGTGAGGCGTGAATCACTATGGTCCGAAATCCATGTAGAGTCCAAGACTTAGTTCGACTCATTTATGTGGGCAAACCACATAATGAATGACGGGAGTAGCGACGTGGAACTTCGTCAACTGCGCGCGTTTCTCGCAGTCGCAGACGAACTTCATTTCGGCCGCGCTGCCGAGCGACTCCACATCGGGCAGTCCCCGCTCAGCCAGACCATTCGCGCGCTCGAGCGCGAACTCGGTACCGACCTGTTCGTCCGGACCACCAGATCAGTGCAATTGACCGCCGCCGGCGAAGCCTTGGTCACGCCCGCTCGGATCATCGAAGCGCAGATCGCCGTCGTACGAGATATCGCATCGGCCGCGTCGACCGGCGAGACGGGCCGTGTCACAGTGGGTTTCGGCGGAACGGGCGGGTACACAGTGCTCTCGGCCCTCACACGGTCCTTGGCCGACTCCCATCCGGGAATCGAGTTGGATCTACGGCCGCAGATGTATTCGGGTGAAGTACTCGACGCTCTCCGACGCGGAACCCTCGACATGGGCATCGTCGGTCTGCCTATTCCGCGCGGGTTCGAGACACATACAGTGCGCGAGGAAACCTTGATGGTCGCGGTTCCGGCGAGGCATCAGCTCAGTGCCCACGACTCGGTGTCACCGGAAGACCTCGCGACCGAACGATTCGTGATGTATCCCGCCGAGCACGGCTCGGTGGTGCGCGATGCAACATTGTCCGTCTGCGCCACAGCAGGTTTCACACCCACCGTCGCGCACGAGGCCCCCGATCCGTACAGCCTGTTGGCCATGGTCGGAGCGGGGGTCGGGATCGCCGTCGTCGTGGAGTCGACGGCGCATCTGTCCATGGACGGGGTCGTGTACCTGCCGATCGCCGGAGCCACGCCCACACTGAAAATCGCTATGGCATGGCGACCGAACAATCCGACGCCGGCAGTACACACCGTCACCAAGGTGCTGAGAGAGCAGCCTTAGGCTCTGGCGAGGATTCCCGCGAAATCGGTCCCCACAGGCAGAGTTCCGTACTCGTGACCGCGATCGGCACCAAGGCGTGCGGCAATGAACGCATCGGACGAAGCGGCCGGGGAGTGGCGAACCATCAATGACGCCTGCAGCGCCAAAGCCATTGCCTCCACGACGGTCCGGGCGCGGAACTGCGCGTCGGCGGGCGCCATCGTGGCGAGCTCACCGAGTTGGCGTCGTACCCGATCGAGGTGCTGATCGAGGACCGGGTTGTTGCCGCGAGCGAGGTTGATCTCGTGGTCGAAGGCGGCAACGGAGTCGGGTTCACGGGTCATCGCGCGCAGGACGTCGAGCGCGATGACGTTGCCCGACCCCTCCCACACGGCCATGACTGGCTGCTCACGGTAACGACGGGCGAGCGGGAAGTCCTCGGTGTAGCCGTTGCCACCCAGGCATTCGAGGGCTTCGTAGGAGTGGTGCGGACCGCGCTTGCAGATCCAGTACTTCGCAACCGCCGTCGCGAGTCGACGGAAGGCCTTCTCCTGCTCGTCTGCGCCCTCGTCCTGGGCGCGAGCCAATCGCAGGGCGGTGATGGTCGCGGCCTCGGATTCGAGCGCCAGATCTGCAAGCACCGACGTCATGGCCGGCTGATCTGCCAGGACTGCACCAAAAGCGCTGCGG
The DNA here is from genome assembly GCF_042670865.1 of Rhodococcus sp. NPDC057135. NCBI lineage: Bacteria > Bacillati > Actinomycetota > Actinomycetes > Mycobacteriales > Nocardiaceae > Rhodococcus > Rhodococcus sp. NPDC057135. Next base: position 18,651 of record NZ_JBHUUU010000025.1, on the reverse strand, counting down.
TGCCGTGCATGCCACACCGCTTCGGCCACCGACTGACGCATACCTGCCGTGCTGCCAAGGATGCAGTCGAGTCGGGTCTGGGACACCATCTCGATGATGGTCCGCACACCGCGTCCCGGTTCGCCGATCATGGTGCCGACGGTGCCGTCGAGTTCGATCTCGGACGATGCGTTGGACTTGTTGCCCAGCTTGTTCTTCAGACGCTGGATACGGAAGATGTTGCGTGTTCCGTCGGGCAGGATGCGGGGGAGGAGGAAACAGGAAAGTCCCTCGCCGGCAGCACCTTCGGCCTGAGCGAGAACCAGGAATGCGTCGGACATCGGCGCGGAGCAGAACCACTTGTGTCCGGTGAGCAGGTAGTCCGCACCCGGGCCGCCGCGGCCGGCAGGCTTGGCGACGGTCGTGTTGGCGCGCACGTCGGAGCCGCCCTGCTTCTCGGTCATCGACATTCCGAAGATCGCGGATGCCTTTCCCGGAGCATCCAATTCGGGGGTGTAGCTCCGCGACAGGGCACGCGGGGTCCAGATAGCGGCCACGTCCGGTTGCAGTTCGAGTGAGGGGATCACGGCGTGCGTCATGGAGATGGGGCATGCATGGCCCGGTTCGACCTGGGAGAAGAGCATGAATGCCGCGGCCCGTGCCACGTTGGCACCCGGCTTCGGCTCGGCCCACGCAGAAGTATGGGCACCGTGGGCAACTGCGGCCGAGATGATCCGGTGGTACGACGGATGGTATTCGACCTCGTCGATGCGGTTTCCCCAGCGATCGAAGGTTTTCAATTCGGGGATCACCGTGTTGGCCAGCTCGGCGTCGTGCTGGAACCCGGCACTGCCGACCAGTTCACCGATGTCGGTGAGTTCGCTGGTGGCCCAATCGGCATCGTGGCGCGCGACGCCTTCGGCGAGCACCGTATCGAGCAGGAACTCGTTGACATCCGTGCGCGGTACCGACTGGTTGAGCACTGCATGGGTGCGATGCGGAGCCGGGTGGGTGACGGTCTTCTCGGAAATATCAGTCATGACAGGCCTTTCAGCTCGCTGCGCGGATGAGGTGCTTCTGGATTTTGCCGGTCGGCGTGCGCGGAAGGATGGTCACGAACACCACTTCACGCGGAATCTTGTAGCGCGCCAACTTGTCCGAGAGGTAGTCCTTGATGTCGTCGGCGCTGATGACATCCGGTTCGCGCCAGACGACGTGTGCGACAACGGTCTCGCCCCACTCTTCGTTGGGTTTTCCGACGACGGCGACGTCGACGACGTCGGGGTGCCCGGAGATCACGTCCTCGACCTCCTTGGAGTAGACGTTCTCACCGCCCGTGATGATCATGTCCTTCGCGCGGTCGACGATGAAGAGGTAACCGTCCGCGTCCTTGCGCGCCAGATCGCCGGTGCGATACCAACCTCCGTCGGCGAAGGCAGCCTTCGTGGCAGCGGGGTCGTCGAGATACCCCTGCATGACGGTGTCGGCGCGCAGCCAGATCTCACCGATCTGATCGGGCTCCGCGTCAGTGCCGTCGTCGGCAACCAGGCGCAGGTCGACGCCGGCCAGCGCGACGCGCCCGATCGACCCCGCCTTGCTCAACTGCTCTTCGGGGTACAGAACAGTGCCCACGGGCCCGGTCTCGGTCATGCCGTAGACCTGCCGAAATTCGGTGGTGCCGTACGACTCCACCAGTCGCCGAGCGACATCCGCGCCGATCGGTCCGCCGCCGTACAGCCACGCGCGAACGCTGCCGAGGTTGTAGTCGGCGAAGTTCGGCACCAGGTTGAGTGCGGTGGTATAGATAACCGGTGGCCCGAAGCAGAGGGTAATGCGCTGTTCCTGAACAGTTTCCAGGAACTTGACTGGATGGTACTCGCGCAGCAGCACGACGGTTCCGCCCATGTAAAGCGTGGACATGAACCAGTTGTTGAGCGGGGAAGCGTGCCAGATCGGAACAGCCATGAGCAGTCGCTCATCCCGAGTCGTCGACACCGCGAGGGCCGCGGTGACGGCAACACCAACCACGTTGCGGTGACTGTGGACGCAGCCCTTAGGCGAGCCGGTAGTCCCCGAGGTGTAGAGGATCTCGGCCGGATCGTTCTCGTCGATGTCGATACCGTCAACACCCTCCTGGCGGGTGATGGCGTCGTCGAAGAAGTCGAAACCGTCTGCGACAGAGTCCGTGCTGATCAGCTTGGCCGTCGTCTCCAGTCGACCGACAACCGGCGACAACTCGCCGTCGAAGACGCACACCGACACCTTCGCGTGCTCCAGCACGTAGGCAACTTCGGGCGTCTGCATCTTGTGGTTGATGGGGACCACGACGGCGCCCAAGCGCCAGGCTCCGAGCATCGCGTACACGAATCCTGGAGTGTTGTAACACATCAGCGCGACGCGGTCACCCGGCTGCACGCCCAGCGTCTGCAAATAGCCCGCGGCACGGCGACTTCCATCCTGAACCTGGGAGTACGTGTGATCGTGACCGTCTGCGATCAGGAAGGGTTTGTCCGGGGTCTTGGTGACATTGCTGTCGAATACGCGAACGATGTTCATCGAAGTCCTTGTCGGAGAATCACGCTCGAAGAGAGTTCATTCCATCGAGCTGTTGAGTACGGCGTCGGGTATCTGGAGGGTGGCGAAGATGACGGCAACCGCCTCCTCGAGGGAGTAGCCGAAGCTTTCGCCGGTGGCAGTCTTCTGGATGACGAGGCCGAAGATTGCAGACCAGAAGGCCTTGGACTCGACGTCGATGCCCGCGCGCAACTGCCAGCCGGTGCGGACCAAGGTACGGAGGAGGGCGGTTTCGCCCGAGGAGTGCAGAGTGCGAAGCGTTTCGGAGATCAGGTCGCGGAGTTCACCACGACGACCCGTCATCATCATCGCTTCCACGAAGAGTTCGACGCTGGGAGCGCCCGAGCCCAGGAGGGATCCGACCAGCTTCTCGGTGTAGTCGCCGACCGTGTCGGCGTCGGCGGCATCGACCTCGGCGCGCTTGCCTGCGCGCAGAACGGCCGCGCATGCCACCTCGACGAAGAGCTTCTCTTTGGAGCCGTAGTAGTAGGTCACCTGGTTGGGATGGGCGCCGGCGGCGGTGCAGATCTGGGCGATGGAGACGCTGTCGCCGTGCTCGAGGAACAGCTCGGTTGCGGCGTTGAACAGCGCCATACGCGTCTGCTTGCCCGACTCACGCGTCGCACGCGCGGCGGGAACTGCCTCGGTGACCATTGCGAACTCCTACTTGTTTGTATGACAAACAATAACTCGGCGTTGTTTGTATGGCAAACAATTTCTACCCGACCCGATGACGTGTCGATTCCTATCGACATGTCAGATTTGCGGGATTACTCTCTGACCATCGAGCACCCGAGAACTTCGACTTTTGCGAGGAGGCGCCCTGCAATGCTCGCGCGATCCGGGTTCTCCCTGCCCACACGTACGACGCTCACGGGCGACTGGGCAGACTTGCTACGCGAGCATTTCGTCGCGCTCGACATCTCCGATATCGGAGACAGTGATCGGTTCAGCGGGGCCGTCCGCTCGGCGCAACTCGCACACGTGCGGGTGTCCACAGTTCAATCGATGGAACAACGAATAGTCCGTAGCAACACCCTGATCAAGAGCGACAGTGCGGACTATCTGCAGATCGGGATGATTCGTCGTGGTAGCGCGGTAGTGCGCCAAGACGACCGTGAATGCGTCCTGCGACGGGGCGACTACGTCCTGTACGACACCACGCGCCCCTTCGATTGGCAGATCGAGGGACATGCACACGACGGCATCTGGGGACTCGAGGTGTTCACCTGGCCCCGGTCGTATCTGTCACTCACCGACGCCGAGGTCACCAGTTTGACCGCCATTGCGTTCGACGGACATGCCGGCCTGAGTGGGCTTCTGGGTCGCTTTCTTCACGATCTTGCTTCCGTCCGTATGACGTCGGACGCGAGCGGAGACGAAGAGGAAGTCGTCAACGAGATCGGCAGCCTGGTCAAGTCGGTACTTCATGCCACAGCGCGCCCGACGATCTCGCGGCGAACCGGCCTGTACGAATCCGCACTGTCGGTCATCGATACTCACATCGCGGACCCGTCCCTGTCTCCGGTGGACATCGCGGGATCAGTCAAGGTCTCCATTCGGCAATTGCACCGAACCTTCGCCGAGCATGGGACGACGGTGTCGCGTTCGATTCGCATCCGTCGACTCGACGGATGCCGTCGTGAGATCGTCCAGCGCCACGGACCAGAACGGTCACTGACCCAGATTTCTCACCGCTGGGGATTCGCCGACCTTGCCACCTTCAGTCGAGCCTTCAAGGCGGAGTTCGGGATCAGCCCGCGCCGATACCGCTCGCAAGCAGCGGCACCCACAAGTACTGCCCGCTGATCTGTAACATCCTCGGACACTTACCCATTCAACATGGTGTTCAAAATCTTTCACTGCCGACGCGCAACCACAATTCTTGGCGCAGTGAGCCAAGTATCGGGCGCTGACAGCCAAGTTTGCTCGGCGCAGCGGGCGTAGATTTTCGGCACGGCGTTGCCAAGTGCCAGGCACCCGATTCGACTACTACGTCACATGGAGCACTCATGGAATCTGCAATCGGCGAACACCTTCAATGCCCGCGCACGCTGACCAGGCGTGTTCCGGATACCTACACGCCACCGTTTCCCATGTGGGTCGGGCGCGCAGACGACGCATTGCAACAGGTCGTGATGGGCTATCTCGGCGTGCAGTTCCGCGGCGAGGATCAGCGCCCCGCAGCACTGCAGGCAATGCGCGATATCGTTGCCGGCTTCGATTTGCCGGACGGACCGGCACACCACGACCTCACCCATCACATCGACAACCAGGGCTACGAGAACCTGATCGTGGTTGGATACTGGAAAGATGTTTCTTCCCAACAACGTTGGAGCAAGTCAACTCCAGTGGCATCCTGGTGGGAGTCCGATGACCGCTTGTCGGACGGGTTGGGGTTCTTCCGGGAGATCGTGGCACCACGAGCCGAACAATTCGAAACGCTCTACGCGTTCCAAGACGACCTCCCCGGGGTGGGAGCTGTCATGGACGGTGTCAGCGGCGAAATCAACGAGCACGGCTACTGGGGTTCGATGCGCGAGCGGTTTCCGATCTCCCAGACCGACTGGATGCAGGCCTCGGGTGAACTGCGGGTCATCGCCGGTGACCCCGCCTTAGGTGGACGCGTAGTAGTGCGGGGACACGACAACATCGCACTGATCAGGTCCGGGCAGGACTGGGCCGACGCGGAAGCAGACGAGCGCAGCCTCTACCTGGACGAAATTTTGCCCACTCTTCAATCAGGCATGGATTTCCTCCGCGACAACGGCCCGGCCGTCGGGTGCTACAGCAACCGATTCGTACGCAACATCGACATCGACGGAAACTTCCTCGACCTGAGCTACAACATCGGCCACTGGGCCTCACTCGACCAACTCGAGCGGTGGTCGGAATCCCACCCGACCCATCTGCGGATCTTCACTACCTTCTTCCGCGTTGCCGCGGGTCTGTCGAAGTTGCGTCTCTACCATGAGGTCTCGGTGTTCGACGCCGCCGATCAGCTGTACGAGTACGTCAATTGCCATCCCGCGACCGGAATGCTGCGCGACGCGGTGACCACCACCGAGCACTGACCGAAGTCGCCGGAATCTTGGGCCACGTTCTTTCCCTCGGAGGCAACTCGAGATATGTTGACGAGTGTCGACATATCTCAGTAGAGACCATCGAGGAAGCGCGGACAGCAGACAGTGACTACTCAACGAAACGAAGAGTTGGCGTTTGCTGTGCTGGCCGACCAAGTGCGTCGACAGATTCTCGACACGCTGGCTACCCACGGCGAGTGCAATGCGGGCTTCATCAGCGATCAAATTTCGACGGTCGGTCGCACCACGGTGTCCACACATCTCAAGGCGCTGCGGTTGTCCGGAGTGATCGTCGAACGACGTCAAGGACGTCATCGCTTGTTCTCGATAGATCCATCGGGGCCCGCCAACGATGCACTCCAGTTCCTGCGCGACGTCCTCGGGCGAGCGCTGGAAGCAGGTTCGAACGCCTCCGAGTTGCCGACCACGGCGACTGAGGATTCCGACGCGGCTTCGGTGCGTCGCCGGGCGTGAGGCCCTGTTGAGCCCCAGCATCTATTTCAGGCAGGAAGTAGAACGTGCCAGGTCTCTCCGTAACGGCACAGATCGTGACGACCGACCCACCAGGGTCAGCCTTCGAGCGCCTCGAAACGGGGCAACTGCTCGAACTCGAATGTGAGCAACTGACGGTCGGGGCCGCTGTCGCCATCTCCCTTCCCGTAGGTGACGGCGCACGCGCAGATCTAGCCGGAATGCCGATCACGCTGTTGGGATACGTCGCCGGCGTGAAGCGGGGCCGATCGGTCGTGATCGTGCACCACCAACCGTGGCGCGGCCGCCTGACGATCCGGTTCTTTCCCGACGGCGCCGGGACCCGGATCGTTCTCGAATCCAGCCTCGATCAGGATGGCATTTCCTGGCTTGCGAACAAGCGTGGATTCGCCCCGCCCGAGCCGCCGCGCTCCGACCGCCATCGCATCGGACTGCTGGTCAGTAAATCCGGCTCGGCGGCTGTATTCGCTCAGGCTACAGAGACACTCGCCGCCCTGGCTGTCGAACAGATAAACGCCGACGGCGGTATCGGGGGTGTTGTGGTCGATTTGGTGATAGGCGACGATGCTTCCGACTCCGCGGCCGGAGCGGCGACCGCACTACGACTGGCGAAGAGCGGATGCCGCGCAGTTTTCGCGTGTGTGACCTCGTCAACCTTCAATGCCGCTGCATCTGCCTTGCAGAACACCGGTGTGCTGTTGGTGCACACAGTTCTCAACGAAGGAGGTCGATCGCGTCCAGGGGTTCTTCGCTTGGGGGAGCGACCACTCGACCAGACGCGAGCGGGCATACCTGCAATGATGTCCGAAACTGATTCTCGCACTTGGTTCCTGGTTGGTCAGCAGTACTCTTGGTCGTTCGGAGCACATTGGGCGGCCCGGCGCGTGATTGCCGAATCCACCGGCTCGGTGGCCGGTGAAGCCTACGTACCGTTGGGGACAACCGACTTCTCACGCGTCATCGAGTCGATAGCCGGCTCCGGCGCCGAACTGATACTTTCCTCCCTGGTCGGTCACGACGAGGTCTTCTTCGAAAGACAATGCGCCCAGCAGGGACTGCGAGCCACCACGCGGACCTTTGCACTGGTCCTCGACGAAGCCACTCAACAACTCATCGGCAATTCCGACGCCGACGGAGTCTGGGCGGCATTCGGCTACTTTCAAACCGCAGCCGCCAATCACGACCTCGAAAAGCGATACAGCGCAAGCTCGAACGACCTCCTACCCCCGCTGAGCTCTCTGTCGGAGACAACGTACGAAGCGATCGTGGCTTACGCTCGCGCAGCCCGGACAACGTCGATCGGCGATCCCGAAACCGTGCTTCGGCAGCTCGTCACGACGTCGAAAAGCTCTACAGACAACGAAGTTCCACTGCATCGGCCGATTCTGATCGCTGAATCACGCCGCGGGCGCCTGTACCCCCGCTCTCTCTGAGCCCAGGTAACCCGAACTTAACGAGTCAATATGTCGATACCTATTGACGCAATTGCAGATCTGGCCCTAGTCTGAGCAGCAAGTGAAGCCGATCACATCAGGAGCACACTTCTCATGGCGACAATCCGACCGGACGACAAAGCAATAGACGCCGCCGCAAGGCATTACGGCATCACTCTCGACGAATCAGCCCGGCTCGAGTGGCCGGCACTGATCGACGGAGCACTGGGCTCCTACGACGTAGTCGACCAACTGTATGCCGACGAGGCAACTCCGCCGACCACGTCCCGCGACCACACGGTGCCGACGGCAAGCGAAAACCCCTTGAGCGCTTGGTATGTGACCACAAACATCCCGCCGACGTCGGACGGCGTCCTATCCGGACAACGTGTCGCGATCAAGGACAACGTGACCGTGGCCGGAGTTCCGATGATGAACGGGTCTCGGACAGTAGAAGGGTTCACCCCGTCTCGCGATGCAACTGTCGTCAGTCGGCTACTGGCGGCCGGGGCAACCGTCGCAGGCAAAGCTGTGTGTGAGGACCTGTGTTTCTCCGGCTCGAGCTTCACACCGGCAAGCGGGCCGGTTCGCAACCCATGGGACCCGCAGCGCGAAGCAGGTGGATCATCCGGTGGCAGTGCAGCTCTCGTGGCAAACGGCGACGTCGATTTTGCCATCGGCGGAGATCAAGGAGGATCGATCCGGATCCCGGCCGCGTTCTGCGGCGTCGTCGGACACAAGCCGACCTTCGGACTCGTTCCGTATACGGGCGCATTTCCCATCGAGCGAACAATCGACCACCTCGGCCCCATCACACGCACGGTCCACGATGCCGCACTGATGCTGTCGGTCATCGCCGGCCGCGACGGCAACGACCCACGTCAGCCGGACAGTGTCGAAGCAGGTGACTATCTGTCCACCCTCGACTCCGATGTGGACGGCCTGCGAATCGGAATCGTTCGAGAAGGTTTCGGGCACGCGGTCTCACAACCCGAGGTCGACGACGCAGTCCGCGCAGCGGCACACAGTTTGAGCGAAATCGGCTGCACGGTAGAGGAAGTAAGCATCCCGTGGCACCTGCATGCTTTCCATATCTGGAACGTGATCGCCACGGACGGTGGTGCCTACCAGATGCTCGACGGCAACGGATACGGCATGAACGCGGAAGGTTTGTACGATCCGGAACTGATGGCACACTTTGCGTCTCGACGCATCCAGCACGCCGACGCTCTGTCCGAAACCGTCAAACTAGTGGCCCTGACCGGGCACCACGGCATCACCTCCCTCGGCGGCGCGAGCTACGGCAAAGCTCGCAACCTGGTGCCGCTCGCCCGCGCCGCCTACGACACTGCCTTGAGACAGTTCGACGTCCTGGTGATGCCCACACTTCCCTACGTCGCATCCGAGTTGCCGGCAAAGGACGTGGACCGCGCCACCTTCATCACGAAGGCTCTCGGGATGATCGCCAACACAGCACCGTTCGACGTGACCGGACATCCGTCCCTGTCCGTTCCGGCCGGCCTGGTAAGCGGGCTTCCGGTCGGAATGATGATCACCGGCAAGACCTTCGACGATGCGACGGTCCTCCGGGTCGGGCGCGCATTCGAGAAGCTCCGCGGCGCGTTTCCGACGCCTGCCGACCGCACCTCCGATTCTGCACCACAACTCAGCCTCACCTAGTTCTGTATCCGCACTTGCACAACGAATTCCACCGATTCACACATGATCAGCCCGCATAGAAAAGGTGAACCAGATGTCAGTAACGATCGACCATACAACGGAGAACGCAGCACCGGCCCAGGCGCCGGTCTCTGACCGGGCGTGGGCACTGTTCCGCGCACTCGACGGCAAGGGATTGGTACCCGACGGTTACGTCGAGGGCTGGAAGAAGACGTTCGAGGAGGACTTCAGCCCCAAGCGCGGTGCCGAGTTGGTCGCCAGAGCCTGGACCGACCCCGAATTTCGGCAGCTTCTCCTCACGAATGGCACTGCAGCAGTTGCTCAGTACGGATATCTCGGCCCTCAGGGTGAGTACATCGTGGCCGTCGAAGACACTCCGACGCTCAAGAACGTGATCGTGTGTTCGCTATGTTCGTGCACCGCGTGGCCCATCCTCGGTCTGCCGCCCACTTGGTACAAGAGTTTCGAATACCGAGCGCGAGTGGTTCGCGAACCACGGAAGGTTCTCTCCGAGATGGGAACCGAGATCGCCTCGGACATCGAGATTCGCGTCTACGACACCACCGCCGAAACTCGCTACATGGTCCTCCCGCAACGTCCAGCCGGCACCGATGGCTGGAGCCAGGAACAACTGCAGGAAATCGTCACCAAGGACTGCCTGATCGGGGTTGCGATCCCGCAGGTTCCCACCGTCTGATCACCCCGACAAGAAGGAAGCACACCATGGATGGAGTACACGATCTTGCCGGCGTCCAAGGCTTCGGCAAAGTCCCGCATACCGTCAACGCCGACATCGGTCCCACCTTTCACGCCGAATGGGAACACCTTCCGTACAGCCTGATGTTCGCCGGTGTCGCCGAACTCGGAGCATTCAGCGTCGACGAAGTTCGATACGTCGTCGAGCGGATGGAGCCCCGCCACTACATGATGACCCCGTACTACGAGAGATACGTCATCGGCGTCGCAGCACTGATGGTCGAAAAGGGAATCCTGACGCAAGACGAGCTCGAAAGCCTTGCGGGAGGCCCGTTCCCACTCTCACGCCCCAGCGAATCCGAAGGGCGACCGGCTCGCGCCGACACAACAACCTTCGAGGTCGGTCAGCGAGTACGTGTGCGAGACGAATACGTTCCCGGGCATATTCGAATGCCTGCGTACTGCCGAGGTCGGGTGGGGACCATCGCTCACCGGACGACGGAGAAGTGGCCTTTTCCCGACGCAATCGGTCACGGCCGCAACGACGCCGGTGAAGAACCCACGTACCACGTGACGTTCGCGGCGGAGGAACTGTTCGGCAGCGACACAGATGGTGGGAGCATCGTGGTCGACCTCTTCGAGGGGTACCTCGAGCCGGCGGCCTGATCTTCCAGCAATTCCGGGCGGCGGTCATGCGATCACAGCGCTTCGCATGACCGCCGTCTCCCCACATCGATTCACTCATTCGGAAGGACACTGGAAATCATGGTCGACACACGACTTCCTGTCACGGTGCTGTCAGGTTTCCTGGGTGCAGGGAAGACGACGCTACTCAACGAGATCCTGCGCAATCGGGAGGGTCGTCGGGTCGCGGTGATCGTCAACGACATGAGCGAAATCAACATCGACAGTGCAGAAGTCGAGCGTGAGATCTCGCTCAGTCGATCCCAGGAGAAACTGGTCGAGATGACCAACGGCTGCATCTGCTGCACTCTGCGAGAGGATCTTCTCTCCGAGATAAGCGCCTTGGCCGCCGATGGCCGATTCGACTACCTTCTCATCGAATCTTCGGGCATTTCCGAACCGCTGCCCGTCGCGGAGACGTTCACCTTCATCGATACCGACGGCCATGCCCTGGCCGACGTCGCCCGACTCGACACCATGGTCACCGTCGTCGACGGCAACAGTTTTCTGCGCGACTACACGGCTGGAGGTCGCGTCGAAGCCGATGCCCCGGAAGATGAACGCGACATCGCGGATCTGCTTGTCGATCAGATCGAGTTTGCCGACGTCATCCTGGTGAGCAAGGCCGATCTCGTCTCGCACCAGCACCTGGTCGAATTGACCTCGGTCCTAAGATCTTTGAACGCAACTGCTGCGATAGTTCCGATGACTCTCGGCCGTATCCCACTCGACACGATCCTCGATACCGGCTTGTTCTCGCTCGAGAAAGCTGCTCAGGCCCCTGGATGGCTACAAGAACTCCAAGGTGAACACACCCCCGAAACCGAGGAGTACGGAATCGGTTCGGTGGTGTACCGCGAGCGCGCGCCCTTCCACCCCCAACGCCTGCATGATTTCCTGAGCAGCGAGTGGACCAACGGAAAGTTACTTCGGGCCAAGGGCTACTACTGGAATGCCGGCCGGTTCACCGAGATCGGGAGTATTTCTCAGGCCGGTCATCTCATTCGCCACGGATACGTCGGCCGTTGGTGGAGGTTTCTACCCCGTGACGAGTGGCCGGCCGACGACTACCGTCGCGACGGAATCCTCGACAAGTGGGAAGAACCTGTCGGTGACTGCCGACAAGAGCTCGTCTTCATCGGCCAATCCATCGACCCGTCTCGACTGCAGCGAGAACTCGACGCGTGTCTACTCACCACAGCCGAGATCGAACTCGGGCCAGACGTGTGGACCACCTGGAGCGACCCCCTGGGCGTCGGCTATACCGACCAGACCGTTTGATATTGGTCCGATTTGCCGTAAGTTGTGCGCAATGGGGCTATCACGCAACCGAACTCGGGCGTTGTTGATCGTCGCGGCAATCGCAGCCGGGACCGTGGCCGCAGCTACGCCGGCGGAGGCCACCTGGACAACCGCGCCGATGTGCGGCGACTGGCAGGTCGAGACCGTAGCCCAGGGGTTGGAACAGCTCGAAAACCTCGAGACCGATGACAACGGCGGGTTCTACCTCTCCGGCGAGTCGAAGATCTATCACGTCGACGCCGAAGGACAGGTACGAACTGTCCTCGACGGCATGGCTGCCCCTGGCGGTTTGCAGCTCGACGGCTCGAAGCTGTCCTTCCTCACCCGACAGGACGGCAAGCTGTGGGAACTGGACATCTCGACGGATCAGCTGTCCGCACCCGTCGACTTCGCGGGCAACGGTCTGCTCCGACTTCCCGACGGCGATCTGCTGACGACGTGGGTTGGAACGGAAGGTGGCCCATCGAAGGGCGTGTCGCGTTATCGACACGCCTCCGGAGCCGTCGTACCCAATTGGTCTGCAGTGCCGCGTTCGGAGGGACTCGCACTCAGTCCGGATCAGCGAGCCGTGTACACAGATGATCTGTTCACCGGTCAGATCATCCGAGTCCCCTTGGATACCCCTGACGCGTGGACAGTTGTAGCGACAGTCCCGAGCCTGATACCCGGCCTCGACGATCTGACCATGTCGCAGGATGGAATGCTCTACGCCCCTGCTCACGTCGAAGGCTCGATCTATCGCGTCGACCCTGATGCCGGCACTTCCTGCGTTGTCGCTTCGGGCCTCTCGGGTGGATGGACCGGGCCGAGTTCCGTGCGTATCGGCCGGGACGGCGATGATTGGGCGCTCTACGTCACCGGCTTCGACGGGACGCTGCGTCGCCTGGTACCTCCGGCGGGCGTCGAACTCGCACCGATCCGCTGACGCTGATCACTTCGGAATGAGATTCCCCGACCTGGCGATACTTAAAATCACGCTGATTTGAAGGCATGCCCGCAGCGCAACGGCCGCTTGTCCGAAAACTGTCAACAGTTCTACACGGAGAAATGGCTACCCTTAGGTTTACGCTGCTGGCATGTTTTCTTCCGTCGCAGCGAAGATCCGCCTGGTGGTGGCACTGCTCCTCACTGCCCTCCTGGCGCTGACTCTGTCATCGTGCTCGAGTGGCTCGGATTCGTCGGCAGCCCCCACAGACCTGTGTGCACCTCCAGGAGTGGGAGCCGCAACCGCGGCGCCCACAAACCTGGATGCGGCAGCGGGTGCGGGCGCCGAAGACCGCTACACCACGGCCACCGTCACCCCGGTCAATCAGATCGACACTTCGAAGCTGAATCTGATCAAACCCGGAGTCATCACGGTCGGCACGCTCGGTGACGCTCCCCCGAGCATCTGCGTCAACTCCGAGAACCAGTACACCGGTTACGACAACGAACTCCTGAAGGCCGTCGCGGACAAGCTGGGCTTGAAGGTCGAGTTCGTCGGCACCGAGTTCGCCGGTCTTCTCGCCCAGGTTGCCGGTCGACGCTTCGACGTCGGCTCGTCGTCCATCACCACCACCGACGACCGTCGCAACACCGTCGGCTTCACCAACGGTTACGACTTCGGATACTTCTCCCTCGTGGTCCCCAACGGCAGCGCGATCACCGGCTTCGGCGACCTGGACGCATCCAAGCGCATCGGCGTCGTCCAGGGAACGGTTCAGGACGACTACGTCGTGAACACCCTCAAGCTCGATCCCGTGAAGTTCCCCGACTACGCCACGGCGTACGCGAACCTCAAGTCCGGCCAGATCGACGCCTGGGTGGCTCCGTCTCAGCAGGCCGAAGGCGCAATCGCTCCCGGTGATCCGACCTCGATCATCCAGAACACCTTCTCGGTCAACAACTTCGTCGGCTGGGCGGTGAACAAGGAGAACCAGCCGCTGATCGACGCCCTCAACTCGGGCCTCGACGCAGTCATCGACGACGGAACCTGGGCTCAGCTGTACGCCGACTGGGTGCCGCGCCAACTCCCCGAAGGCTGGAAGCCCGGATCCAAGGCCGCGGCCACTCCGGAGCTGCCCGACTTCGCAGCCCTCGCAGCAGAAAACGCAGCCAGCGGCGACGGTGGAGATACCGCGTCGTACCAACCGAAGTCGACGCTCGAACAGCTCAAGGACACGTTCTTCGACTGGGATCTGTACAAGAAGGCATTCCCCGATCTCCTCAAGACCGGTCTGCCCAACACCCTGATCCTCGCGCTCGCGTCGGGCATCATCGGCACGATCCTCGGCATGCTGCTCGCTGTCGCCGGCATCTCGCGAACCCGTTGGCTGCGCTGGCCTGCCCGCGTCTACACCGACATCTTCCGTGGCCTGCCCGCCGTCGTCATCATCTTGATCATCGGGCTCGGCGTCGGGCCGATCGTCAAGGGAATCACCGGCAGCAATCCGTACTGGCTCGGTGTCGCGGCGCTGTCGCTGCTCGCGTCGGCGTACATCGGTGAGATCTTCAGATCCGGTATCCAGAGTGTCGAGTCCGGGCAGCTCGAAGCCTCCCGTGCCCTCGGCTTCAGCTACCGAAAGTCCATGTCGCTGGTCGTCATCCCGCAGGGTGTACGACGCGTTCTGCCGGCGTTGATGAACCAGTTCATCTCGCTGATCAAGGACTCGTCGCTGATCTACTTCCTCGGTCTGCTCGTCACCCAGCGGGAGCTCTTTGCCGTCGGACGCGATCTCAACGCCCAGACCGGCAGCCTGTCCCCGCTCGTAGCGGCAGGCTTGTTCTACCTTGCTCTGACCATCCCGCTGACGCACCTCGTCAACTACATCGACAACCGACTCCGGACCGGACGCGCCGACACTTCAGGCACGTTGGATCCGCTCGAGCAGGCCATCGTCGTGGAAAGGGGCTGAGGACATGACCACCAGCTCTGAATTGAAGTCCGTATCGCTCACCGGCAAGGACCTGCATCTGTCCTTCGGTACCAACAAGGTGCTTCGCGGCGTCAACCTGCACGTCGACGCCGGAAACACCGTCACCGTCATCGGACCCTCCGGTTCGGGTAAGTCGACGCTCCTGCGGGTGCTGAACCGTCTGCACGAGCCCGAGCAGGGTGACGTACTGCTCGACGGTAAGTCCGTCTTGAAGGACAACCCCGACGAGCTTCGCCAGCGAATCGGCATGGTGTTCCAGCACTTCAATCTGTTCCCGCACAAGACCGTCGCCGAGAACATCGCACTGGGGCCGAACAAGCTCAAGGGGTTGTCCAAGGAACAGGCTCGGGCTCTCGCGCTCGAGCAGCTGGATCTGGTGGGGCTCAAGGAGAAGGCCGACTCGCGGCCCGGCAACCTTTCGGGCGGTCAGCAGCAGCGCGTCGCTATTGCCCGCGCCTTGGCGATGAAGCCCGAGGTCATGTTCTTCGACGAGGCGACGTCGGCTCTGGACCCCGAGCTGGTCAAGGGTGTTCTGGCGTTGATGGCCGACCTGGCGAAGTCCGGCATGACCATGGTCGTCGTGACGCACGAAATGGGCTTCGCACGTTCCGTTTCCGACAAGGTGCTCTTCATGGATCGTGGCGCCGTTGTCGAAACCGGAACTCCCGAGCAGCTTTTCGACGATCCCGAAACCGATCGACTGCAGGCGTTCCTGTCACAGGTTCTCTGACTCGGGCGCGCTTGCGCGAGATCGACGGGCGTTGATCCTGGACGCCTGAAGCATCAGATGGTCACGTTCGGCGAGGTTGGATGCCTTGTGCGCTGCATCGGCATACAGCCTCGCCGCCGTCTCCAGGTCTCCGTCGCGTTCACGGAGATAGGCCTCGACTGCGGCATGGCGTGGAAGTGAATCGTCCAGCGCTGCAAGAGCTGCCAAGCCGGCGCGTGGTCCGTCCGCCTCGCCGACGGCCACCGCTCGGTTGAGCCGGACGATCGGGCTGTCGGTCAGGGCGGCGAGTTCGTCGTACCACTCCACTATCTGCACCCAGTCCGTCTCGTCTGCTGTGAGAGCGTCGGCATGAAGCGCAGCAATGGCGGCCTGGGCCTGGAACTCACCGAGCCGGTCGCGAGCGAGAGCTGCCTGGAGGATCACGACTCCTTCGGCAATCGAATCGGTGTCCCACCGGCTGCGGTCCTGCTCGGCGAGCGGAACCAAGCTGCCGTCCGCGGCAGTGCGCGCGACGCGGCGAGCGTGGTGAAGGAGCATGAGCGCGAGCAACCCCGCCACCTCGGGATGGTCGATCGCGGCCGCGAGCTGCCGGGTGAGCCGTATCGCCTCCGCGGCCAGGTCGACGTCACCGGAGTAGCCCTCGTTGAAGACCAGATAGAGGACGCGCAGAACGGTCGCGACGTCTCCGGGTTGGTCGAACCGCACACCGGAGACCGTGCGCTTGGCCCGGCTGATGCGTTGAGCCATCGTCGCTTCGGGCACCAGGTAGGCCTGCGCAATCTGGCGAGTGGTCAGCCCGCCGACAGCGCGCAGCGTGAGTGCGACGGCGGACGACGGCGTCAAAGACGGGTGAGCGCACAGAAAGTAGAGCTGGAGTGTGTCGTCCACTGCCGGCCCTGATCCGCTGACCGGCCGCTCGGCTTGCTGCTCGCCTGGCTGCTCGTCGACAAGAAATTCCCGCTTGCGACGAGCCGCATCCGACCGGATCACGTCGAGGAACCGCCGCCAGGCCACTGTCACCAGCCAGCCCTTCGGGTCCCGCGGCGGGTTCTCCGGCCAGACCCTGACCGCCTCGAGCAGAGCGTCCTGCACGGCATCCTCGGCCGACGCGAAATCTGCTCCGCGGCGAACGAGGATGCCGAGCACGCTCGGCGTCAGACTCCGAAGCAAGGCGTCGTCCATGACAGCTCTCAGTCCGTGATGGTCGGCGGCTCGGTCAGGAACGGACGCAGTTCGAGCCATTCGTGAATCGGCTTCCCGCCGGCGCCGGGTGCGGCCGAAAGCTCACCGGCCAATTGGACGGCTCGGTCGTAGTTGTCGACATCGATCACCATCCATCCGGCAATGAGGTCCTTGGTCTCCGCGAACGGGCCGTCTGTGACCGGGGGACGACCCTCGCCGCCGTACCGGACAAAGGTGCCCTCAGGAGCGAGAGCCTGACCGTCGACGAACTCGCCCGCCTTCTCGAGCCGATCCGCGAAGTCCTGCATGTACTTCACGTGAGCTGTGATCTCTTCCGGTGTCCACTGGTCCATCGGCACGTCGTTGACTGCAGCCGGAGCGCCGCGGTAGTGCTTGAGCAGCAAGTACTTGGCCATCGTGAATCTCCTCCGTGTCGGTGCCACCCATTCTGGTCGCACGTCACTACAGGGACGAAGCAAGTTGGGGATTCTCGACATCGCGGGGCCTTCGGCCCTGTGCGCCTTTTTGGTAGTGCCCGCAACCAGAAAGGCGCACGGGGGCCGGAGGCCCTAAATCCACCCCTGCCGGCGGGCGATCACTGCAGCTTCGTGCCGATTGGCAGCACCGAGTTTGGTGACAGCTGACGACAGATAGTTCCGCGTGGTTCCAGCCGAGAGGTGTGCCCGGGAAGCGATCTGCTCGATGGATGCTCCGTCCGCCGCGTACTCGAGGACGTCCGCTTCACGCGGAGTAAGCGGTGAGTCACCGGCGCCGATTGCCTCGGCTGCCAACGACGGATCGACGTACCGCCCGCCCCCATGGACGCTGCGGACCACCTCGGCGAGCGTCGCCGCGGGCGTCGTCTTCGGCAGAAATCCGCGGACGCCTGCTGACAGAGCCTTCTTCAGGTACCCGGGCCGCCCGTGGCTCGTCACGATGATCGAGACGCACCCCGAGACCGTCTGCGCAATCTGTTGCGCCGTCTCGATCCCGTCGATCCCGGCCATCTGAAGGTCGAGCACGGCTACGTCAGGTTGATGCTTCGCAGCAGCGATCACGGCGTCCTCGCCGGATTCGGCTTCTGCCACGACAACGATGTCGTCTTCGAGCGACAACATCATGGCCAGAGCCGAGCGGATCAGGTTCTCGTCGTCGGCCAGCAGTACCTTGATCGGCTCGGTCACCGAGACTCCTTCGTTCGGGACGGAAAGTGGGCGGTGAGGGTGAAGCGATCTTCGTCCTGGACGGTTTCGACAGTTCCTCCGACGGCGCCGACGCGCTCGCGCAATCCGTTCAGGCCGGTTCCGTTGTTCGGCTCTGCGATACGTGCGCCGTCGTTGGCGATCACGACGCCGTCCGCGAACACCTCGATGCTGCAATTCTCGGCACTCGAGTGCCGGAGAATGTTGGTCACTCCTTCACGAACGACCCAGGCAGCGGCTTCGGCCAGTTCCACCGGCAGTTGATCTGCCGATCCACGTATCGCGGTGGAGATTCCGGCGGCCTCGAGCAGCGACTGCGCACCGGCCAACTCGGACGCCAAGGCGATGGACCGGTATCCCCGAACCAACTCGCGCGCTTCGTCGAGTGAATCTTGCGCAAGTTCGCGTACTTCGTCCATCTGCGCGGCGGCACGATCGTCGCCGCGTCGTGAAAGAGTGGCTGCAAGTTCACTTTTCACCGCAATTGCAGACAGTGCCCGCCCGACGACGTCATGCAGATCGCGCGAAAATCGCAACCTCTCCTCGGCGACGGACAGAGCGGCGGCGGCTCCGCGTGCCTCGTCCAATTCGGTGACCATCCGCAGCAGCCAGACCGACATGTAGACGGTCAGCCCCATGAATCCGGCAACGATTCCGACGGACACGCCGCTTTCCGGACCGGCAAGCAGTCCCAAGACC
>NZ_JBHUUU010000024.1:0-51342 GCF_042670865.1 Rhodococcus sp. NPDC057135 | reverse complement strand
CTTCCGAGGTGTCTGCGGCGGCCCTTCTTTTCTGCCACAATCGACCCTATGGAACGCGAACCGGATTGGGCAGAAGTCGACGGCTATCTCGTTTCCACGTTGATAGGTGAAGATCCGGTTCTCGACGCGGCCCTCGCCGCGAATTCCGAGGCCGGTCTCCCGCCCATCGACGTGGCACCGAACCAGGGCAAGCTCCTCAATCTTTTGGCGCGAATGTGCTTGGCGCGCAATGTCCTCGAGATCGGAACACTCGGCGGGTACAGCACAATCTGGCTCGCTCGCGCGGTGGGTCCCTCGGGCCAGGTCATCACGTTGGAATTCGATCCCACCCATGCGGACGTCGCGCGGTCGAATATCGAGCGGGCCGGCGTGGCGGACCGGGTCGACATTCGCGTCGGCGCGGCTCTCGACAGTCTTCCGTCGATCGCGAAGGAGGAGTTGGGACCTTTCGACTTGGTCTTCATCGACGCCGACAAGGAGAACAACACCGAGTACGTGCGGTGGGCTTTGGCCCTCTCGCATCCCGGAACGGTCATCATCGTGGACAACGTGGTGCGTGGGGGACATGTGTCCAACCCGGATATCGACGACGAGCGCGTCAAAGCGAGTCGAGCAGTGTTGGAGATGATCGCGGCCGAACCGAAGCTCGACGGCACTGCCATTCAAACCGTGGGTTCGAAGGGGTGGGACGGGTTTGCCGTTGCAGTAGTGAACGAGTGAGCGCAGACTCGAAGCGGTGAGGATGCTGGGGGCAGCAAAAGCGGCGTGGCGGTGGGTGCGCAGTGCACCCGGTACGTATGTCTGGCTGTTGGCCTTGCTGTTCACCACACTGTTCCTGCGGCATCTGCCCGATAACGTCGAGGAACGATTTCTCGGCAAGCGCTCGACCAATCTGCATCACCTCGCCGAAGACCCGCTACGAGTCCTGTTTTCGAGCGCCTTCTGGCTCGAGGGTGGCGGATGGTTGGGATACCTGGTGCTGTTCACGATCTTTCATGCCACAGCTGAGCGTTGGCTCGGGACGTGGCGGTGGTTGTGTGTTGTCGTCATTGCCCACGTCGGAGCCACGTATATCAGCGAAGGTGTTCTGTACGAAGGTATTCGGCACGGCTACGTGGCGGAGTCCGCGGTCAACACTCTCGACGTGGGTGTGAGCTACGGTCTGGCCGGCGTCATGGGGATTCTGGTGTACCGCATCGTCGATCCGTGGCGGTACTTCTATCTCGCGGGTTTGTTGCTCTTCTACGGGGTACCTCTGATTTTTGCCACCAATTTCACCGCCATCGGTCACATGTCCGCGTTGTTGCTCGGGTTGGCGTGCTACCCGATCACGCGTGCTCGGGCCGGTACGTGGAACCCGATGGACCTGTGGCATTCGCGAAGAATCGCAGGTCTTCCATGAATCGCACCGCGGAAAGTTACCCGCTGGTAGTTTAGCGTCATCGACGAAAGGTAATGACGTGTCTGGCACCGATGGACTGCTCTTCAACCCCCATACTTACGACCCCGCTCAGTTCGATCCTGAGACCCGCCGCCTGCTCCGAGCCACCATCGAGTGGTTCGAGAGCCGCGGCAAGAAGCAACTCCTTCAGGATGACCTCGACGCCGTGTGGGTCTCCGACTTTCTCGAGTTCGTCGGCAAGGAGAAGTTGTTCGCGACGTTCCAGACTCCGGCGGCATTTGCCGACGGTGACGAGAACCGTCGTTGGGACGGTGCACGCAACGCAGCCTTGAGTGAGATATTCGGTTTCTACGGGCTCGCGTACTGGTACGCGTGGCAGGTCACGATCCTCGGACTCGGACCGATCTGGATGAGTGACAACGACGCTGCGAAGAAGCGCGCAGCACAGGAGCTTGCCGACGGTGGTGTCATGGCGTTCGGGCTGTCCGAGCGCGATCACGGGGCCGACGTCTACTCCACCGACATGCTTCTGACTCCCGCCGACGGTGACGTCGTCTTCCGTGCGAGCGGCGAAAAGTACTACATCGGAAACGGCAACGTCGCAGGCATGGTGTCCGTGTTCGGGCGTCGTACGGATGTCGAGGGTCCCGAAGGCTACGTGTTCTTCGTCGCCGACAGCGCACATCCGAACTATCAGCTCGTGGATAACGTTCTGCGCGGGCAGATGTATGTCAGCAACTTCCGCCTCGAGGACTACCCGGTGCGTGAGGAAGACATTCTGCACACCGGCGTCGCCGCATTCGAGGCCGCACTCAACACGGTCAACGTCGGAAAGTTCAACCTCTGCACCGGCTCCATCGGGATTACCGAGCATGCGTTCTTCGAGGCAATCACTCACGCGCAGAATCGAATTCTCTACGGCAACCCGGTCACGGACTTCGCCCACGTTCGCGCCGCCTTCGTCGACGCGTATTCACGTTTGGTCGCGATGAAGCAGTTCAGTGCGCGGGCGGTCGACTACTTCCGCAGTGCCAGCCTCGAGGACCGTCGCTACCTGCTGTTCAACCCCATGACCAAGGCCAAGGTCACCTCCGAAGGTGAGAAGGTGGTCGGGTTGCTGCACGACGTGATCGCGGCCAAGGGTTACGAGAAGTCCACGTACTTCCGCGAGGCAGCACAGATGATCGGCACACTGCCCAAGCTCGAGGGCACCGTTCACGTCAACGTCGGTCTGATCCTCAAGTTCTTGCCGAACTATTTGTTCAACGCGGCGGAGTTCCCGGAGGTCGTCACTCGCGACGACGCCGCCGACGACGAGTTCTTCTGGAACCAGGGGCCTACCCGCGGCGCTGCGAAGATCCAGTTCCACGAGTGGAAGCCCGTCTACGAGAAGCACTCTTCGATTCCGAACGTCGCTCGTTTCTACGAGCAGGCGATCGCGCTCACCGAATTGCTCACTGCTGCAGCGCCGGACGCGCAGCAGCAGAAGGATCTCGATTTCATGCTCAACGTCGGGCACCTGTTCTCCCTCGTCGTGTACGGTCATCTGATTCTCGAGCAGGCCGAGATCACCGGACTCGACGTCGACGTTGTCGATCAGATCTTCGACTTCCAGATCCGCGACTTCTCGGGATACGCGATCGCACTGCACGGAAAGCCCTCGTCGACGCCGGAGCAGCAGCAATGGGCACTGGCCGCGGTGCGTAAGCCCGTGGTCGACGGCGAACGCTTCGACCGGGTGTGGCAGCAGGTCAAGGCGTACGACGGTGCGTACGAGATGCGCGCATGACCGCCCCGGTGACGCGCGAGCAGTTGATGACCGTCGTGGAGGGATCTCCGAAAGCCGTCGGCGCGCATGACCGCTCGACGTGGGTTGCCCTCTTTGCCGGCGACGGGCAGATCAACGACCCTGTTGGTTCGCGTCCGCACAACGGTCAGGCGGCGATCGAAAGCTTCTACGACACGTTCATCGCCCCCAATTCGATCACTTTCCATGTCGAGCGCGACATCGTGTGCGGCCGGACGGTGTGGCGCGATCTGAGCCTCGCTACCGAAATGTCGACCGGAGTCGTTCTCGACGTTCCGATGCACTTGCGTTACGACTTGGTGGGGGAGCCCGATTCCTTGCGGATCGGAACCCTTTATGCGCATTGGGAATTGGCGACGATGTTGAGCCAGCTCGCTACTGCCGGTGTGGCAGGGGTGAAGGCGGCCGCGAAGTTGACCCCGCAGCTGCTCTCGAACCAGGGGATCGGCGGGGCGCTCGGGTTCTCACGCGGCATCTTCGGAGTTGGAGACAAAGGCAAGAAGGCAGCGTCACGGTTCCTCGATGCGGCCGCCGTGGGCCGGACGCCGCCGGTACCCGTCGAGCTTCCGGCGGGCACACAGTTGTCCAACGCAGATGTCAACGCCCTGCTGACGGGCGTGACGAAGAGCAAGATGTTGGTTGCCGGTCGAACTGTGACGGCGAGCGTCATCGTGTGCGGGGAACCAGCCATCGCACTGTTCGGCTTCGAGGCGAGCGGTCATCGCATTAACCGGGTGCGTTTCTTCACCGAGAGCTGATATCGAGAGCCCTCCACATGCAGGTCAGGCTCGGCGCGCCACTCCGGCGCGCCGAGCCTTTCGGGTTCCGGTTGTTGTCAGAGGGCCCCGAGGTCCGCGGACAGCCAATGCTGCGGGTCCATGAAGATCGCTACCTGCTCGCCCAACTGAGATCGTGCGAATTCGAGGTATCCGTCGACCTTGTCCGGAGTCAGGTAGCGCCGCGAGACTTCGACCAGCATCTCGTCGGTGCCCGGAACGATCTTGTCGACGGATCCGCTGACACTGACGTAACGGATTGTCGGGTCAAGCCTTTCGGCCATCAACGAGAAATGACCGGCCGACGAGATGAGCTGCGCTTTTCGCGAATCCTTTCCCGTGAGGATCCACGGTTTGCCGCCGGGTGAGTACAGGTACCAGATCGGGACGGTCAACGGGCCGCGCTCGGGACCGTCCGATACAGACAGCGCCCCGATGTGGGGCTCGGACAGAAACTGTTCACGCTCATTTTCGGAGAGTGCCATTCCTCGAGATTACCGCGACGTTTGACATGGCGTTGTGACTCCGTACACAATCGATGTGCTCATTATGAACAGGCGTTCGCAATACGAACAGATCAGTCCAGGCAAGCAGATCTGAAGCATCGGTGAATGCCCACAAGCAGTGAATGTCGAGGATCCGATGACCGCACCGCATACGCAGTCGAGTTCAACCACCGGTTCGCGTCGGGTGAGTGCCGCAATGTGGGTAGCACCGTTGTGTTGGATCGCTGTGCTCCTGGACGGATTCGACCTGGTCGTACTCGGCGCGGTGATTCCTTCGCTTCTCGACTATGACGCATGGGGATTGAGCACAGGCACGATTACGATGATCTCGACCTTCGGGCTCATCGGCATGACCATCGGCGCCCTCGTCATCGGCACCCTCACCGACGTCATCGGTCGACGCCGCGCACTGCTGTACGCCGTTGCTGCCTTCTCGATTCTCACTCTGTTGTGCGCAATTGCGCCGAACCCCTTCATCTTCGGTCTGCTGCGCTTCCTGGCCGGTGTGGGACTGGGTGGCGCCCTGCCGACGGCATTGGCTCTGGTCAACGAATTCTCGAAGAAGCAAGGCGGCGGGTCTGCGTCGACCATGCTGATGACCGGCTATCACGTCGGCGCCGTTGCCACCGCCGCGCTGGCGCTAGTTGTGATCGAACCTTTCGGTTGGCGAGCGATGTTCGTTGTCGGCGCACTTCCGGCCGTCGTCCTGATTCCGCTCATGCTGCGGTACCTGCCGGAATCTCCGTCGTACCTTCTCGCTCACGGAAAGCGTGCCGAAGCCGAGGAAATCGCTGCCCGCTACGGAGTCGCACTCGAGGCCGCGCCTACGTCTGAAGCTGGGCGCGCAGAAGCTGCCAATCCCGTTCGCGCACTGTTCTCTTCGAAGTTCCTGCGCAACAGCATCGCCATCTGGATCACCAGTTTCATGGGCTTGCTGCTCGTCTACGGATTGAACACGTGGCTTCCGACAATCATGCGTGAGGCCGGATACAACCTCGGGGCGTCGTTGACGTTCCTTCTGATCCTCAATGCCGGCGCCGTCGTCGGACTCTTGATCGCCGGGGGCGTCGCGAACAAGATCGGCCCGCGTACCGCCGCCATCGTGTGGTTCGCCGGAGCGGCATTGTTCCTGGCACTTCTGAGTGTGAAGGTGTCGTTCGGGATCTACGTGATGGTCTTTCTCGCCGGATGCTTCGTGTTCAGTGCACAGGTGTTGGTCTACGCCTTCACCAGCGCCAATCATCCTCCTCAAATTCGCGCGACAGCGCTCGGATGGTCGGCCGGTGTCGGTCGGGTCGGTGCGATCTGTGGCCCGATTCTGGGCGGAGTTCTCCTGGGTGCGGGTTACGCCGTGCCGTGGGGCTTCTACGCATTCGCGCTTGTCGGTCTGCTCGGTGCAATTTCGATCTCCTGCACACGGGTACGCATCTGAAATATCAGTTTCGCAGGTTGGTGCGCTACTGCTATCGTAAAACATGAGTATCAAGAGTAGCGCTATCGTCACGCCGCAGGCACTGCTACCGACGACATCGTCTCGATCCGGTTTGTGGTGGGGCTTGCTCGGAGTGCTGGCGTTCTCGTTCACCGTTCCGCTCACGAGAGTCGCCGTCGCGGATCTCGACCCCTTGTTTGTCGGTGCGGGCCGCGCCGTCGTTGCCGGAGTCCTTGCGATTGTGATGCTTTCGGTAACTCGCGCGACGCTTCCGACGCTTCGGCAATGGTTGCGGATCGCACTCGTGACCGTTGGCGCGGTTCTGGGGTTTTCACTGTTCACCACGTTTGCGTTGCAGACATCGCCGGCAAGTCACGCGGCGGTGGTGATCGGTCTACTTCCCGCGGCTACTGCGGTTTTTGCCGTCGTTCGAGGAAAAGAGCGCCCCAGTCCGGGATTCTGGTGGGCAAGCGCCGCCGGTGCGGTGTCCGTCGTAGGGTTCGTGGCCGTCGCAAACGGTGGACTCGGCTCGTTCCATCTCGCTGACCTTCTTCTGTTCGCCGCGGTTGTCTGTGCAGCGCTGGCATATTCGGAAGGTGCGTTGCTGGCTCGCGAGATCGGCTCGTGGCAGACGATTGCCTGGGCATTGATTCTCGGACTGCCGGTAACGATTGCGTTGACGGTGGTGTCCATGGCACAGGCCCCGGTCTCTGCCGATACGAACTCGTGGCTTTCGTTTGCCTACCTGGGGTGCGTGAGTATGTTTCTCGGGTTCTTCCCCTGGTACCGGGGCCTGGCGATCGGTCCCATTTCCACAGTGAGCCAAACACAGTTGGTTCAACCGGTACTCAGCATCGCGTGGTCGGCGCTGATACTCGGTGAGGCGTTGTCCCCCTCGATCATGGCCGGTGGCCTCGTCGTGATCGTGTGCGCCTGGCTTGCTTTGAAGGCCCGAGTGGCAGCGCCGCGTGCTGTGTCGGCACGCGACGCGCCTACTGCTGCAGTTGGCTCAGAAAAGCGGCCCGCCGCCGAAGGCACTGCGATGTGACGCCGGTTGTTTCCCGTTGGCGTCGGTGATCCCGTATTCGACAGCCGTTTCTGCGGTGATCAGAGTGTGACCGCTGCGCGCGTTCACTTCTGGATCGTTGGCCAACGCGGTGATGACCTGACCGACGAATTCGGGGGTTTCGGCCTCGGCCAGTGAGAAGCCTTCGAAGCTCTCGATTCCGCTCGCTTCCATGCGTTCGTTGCGGATCAATCCGAGCCAGAAGGACAGCGCGGTGACGCCGGTTCCCTTCAATTCGACGGCCATGTCCGCAGCCATCTTGTCCAAGCCTGCCTTCGACATGCCGTACAGCACCGAGTGCAGGTACCCGCGGGTCCCGAATGACGAGATGTTGCCGATCACTCCGCTGCCCCGGGGAACCATCAACTTGGCCGCTTCCACCGAAGCAACGTAATGGGCGCGTAGCCCGATCCCGATCAGCGAATCCCAATCGTCGATCGGCCTCTTCCAGAACGGATCAGCGAAGCCTGCATAGCCGGCCGGGTTGGCCCAGACGTTGTTGACCAGGAGATCGAGGCGCCCGGACTGTTCGTCGGCGATACGGGCAAACAGGTCGACGATCTGCTGATCGTCGCTGTGATCGCACTGCACGGCAATGCCGTGACCACCGCGCTCGGTGATCTCCGCTGCGGTGCGATCGAGCGGGCCGTCGGCGCCGACGGTTCCTCGTGCCGTCACGTACACCGTCCAGCCGTCGCTTCCCAGGGCGAGAGCAATGCCCTTACCGACGCTCCGGCTGGCACCGGTTACGAGCGCAACTTTTCCGTTCGTCGTCATCGCGGCCCACCCAACGAACCCTCGGCGATGTCAGCGTCAGGGGACAGGGGAGTGGTGATCGACCACGTCTCCGTGAAGTGGCATTGACTCATTTTCCACACACCGTCCTCGATCACGTATTTGTCGTCGTATTCCCCGGTCATCAACTTCTCGGTGCGTCCGACGGTGTCGACCTGGCGGAACTGCAGGGTCCATCGACCTACCGCGGAAGTCTCCGAGGTCAGTGCGATATCGGGATGCAATCCGTGATGCATGTCGAGGACCGCGTACCGGCCGTCGACCTTGCGGAGGGCGATCTTCTCGAAGATGTCCGCCATCGGCCCCGCGTCGTCGAACGCGCCGAGACGGCCGTAGTCGATCGACGCTCCGGAACGGATGAAGCTGTTGCGGAACTGAACTGGATCCTTGGCGTCACAAGCTCGCCAGTAGCCGTGCTTGAGCTTCTTGATTTCCTCGATCTGTTCGAGCGCGTCGAGGCGTTGTGCGAGATCCAACGTCGGTCCTTTTCGTCTGGGTTTCCCGGAGACATGTCGGATCGACTGTAGGGTGTCCTCAGTCACATGTGTGTAGTTTTTCCCAGTGACCGGTCAGGAAATGGTGTCGGTTTCGCTCGAGGATTCGTCGCCGGTGAGCGTGATCGCAGTCGAGTCGCTGAAGACGCTGCCCCAGAGCTCGCCGAGGGCCGGATCTTCTTCGGCGTGTTCGGGCGCCATCATTGCGAGCAGATTGTTGATCAGCATCCCGTTCGCGATGAACAAACGCGCTTGCTCGGGCGTGCAGCCGGTGCGCTCGCGCAGCAAGGTGTAGATGCCGGACATGGCGTTCCGGGACACGGCGGCGACATCATCGGTGCTGGTGGCGAAGCCGTGCAACATGACAAGCAGTAGATCTCGGTCGAGAACCAGTTCGCCGTAGGCGGATCCGAGTTCGGCCCAGAACTGCGGATTGCTCGGATCGATCGTGACCGTATCCAATTTGTCGTTGAAGGTGCGCACGATTTCGTCGAGCGCGCGCGTGAACACCGCGTGGAACAGATCTGCCTTGGTTCCGAACATGCGCACGACGTAGGGCTGCGAGACACCGGCTTCCTTGGCGACGGCGTCTGTACTGGTTCCGGAGTATCCGCCCTTTGCGAATGCTCGCGTTGCCGCGGCAAGGACGAGCGCGCGACGTTCCGGTGCGCTCATCCTGCGGGTACGTGGTTCAGCTGCACCGATCGACATGTTGACACGTTATCACCGGATAGCTTAGTTTCGACTTAAGTAATCATTCGATGCCTTAAGGCACCTTCACTCGAGGAATCACGATGACCGTTTTGACGAAGTCCGGATCGGACGCCGCATCCGGGTCGGAAAGCAGTGGAGGACGTAAGGTTCCGATCGCGATAGCGATGGTTGCTGCTTCTCTGCCTATGTTCATGGCCACCCTCGACAACCTCGTGATGACGAGCGCGCTGCCGGTGATCGAGAAGGAACTGAACGCGTCCGTCGGGCAACTCCAGTGGTTCATGAACGCGTACACGCTCTGCTTTGCGACGCTGATGCTTTCGGCGACGACGCTCGGCGATCGGTGGGGGCGCCGCAAGATGTTCGTGTTCGGGATCGGGCTGTTCACGGCGGCATCGATTGCTTCGGCGTTGTCGACGACACCGAGCCTGCTGATCGCGGCCCGAGCTTTTCAGGGCGCCGGCGCTGCCGCGATCATGCCGCTCTCGCTCACTCTCCTCGTGGCAGCGGTACCGGAAGCCAAGCGCGCCATGGCAATCGGCGTGTGGGGTGGAGTCTCCGGACTGGGAATCGCGATGGGTCCAGTTGTCGGTGGAGCAGTAGTCGACGGGTTCTCATGGCAGGGCATCTTCTGGATCAACGTGCCGGTTGCGATCGTCGCTGTTCCTCTCGCGTTGTACGCGCTGCGCGAATCGACTGGTCGCACACAGCCTCTCGATCTTCCCGGTGTCGCGCTCGCCGGGCTCGGCGTGTTTCTGGCGGTATGGGGAATCGTTCACGGCAACGACGAGGGCTGGGGATCCTTCGGAGTGGTGGCGTCGCTGGTGGGTTCCGCAGTTGCCCTGGCGCTGTTCGTTCTTCGCGAGATGAAGACGTCGCATCCGGTGATGCCCCTACGTCTGTTCCGCTCACGCAGCTTCTCGATGGCGAACGTCATCGGTTTGACCTTCTCGATCGGTATCTTCGGGGCGGTGTTCCTGCTGTCGCAGTACCTCCAGATCGTGATGGGCTACAGCCCGTTCCAAGCAGGCCTGCGGACGCTTCCGTGGACGGCAGCGCCGATGATCTTCGCACCTCTCGCCGGTTTTCTGGCACCGAAGGTCGGGCTCCGTTCGCTCCTGCTGACCGGGCTGTTGCTCCAGGCCGGAGCCCTGTTCTGGTTGGCCGCGTTGATCGGTCCGGACGTGACGTACGAGTCGCTGGTTCCGGCGCTGCTCATGGCTGGCATCGGCATGGGCTTGACCTTCGCGCCGAGTTCGACAGCTGTGCTCGTCGACATGGACGAACCCGATCACGGAACGGCCAGTTCGACGAATTCCACGCTTCGTGAGATCGGTGTTGCTCTGGGAATCGCAGTTCTCACCGCAGTTTTCCTCGCCGCCGGCGGTGCGCTCACTCCGCTGGGCTACGGCGATGCGCTGACACCCGCTCTGCGCGTCGGCGGTTGCTTCGTGTTGGTCGCGGTGGTCGCGGCGTGGTTCGTGCCCTCGCATCGCAAGGCCTGAAGAACTGCTGTGCGCCTTTGTTAACCGCCGGGGGTTAATAAAGGCGCACAGCAGTTATATGGTCGGGTCCCCCGGAAACGCTGAGGTGGCCGGAGCGGTTCCCAGTGCGGACCGCCAACCGGCACCGCGGATTGCCGCATCGGTGAGGCCGTCGATTCCGAACGTGCGGAGTTGGTCGGTGTCGACCTGTTCGACAAATGCCCGGTAGGTCACGGCAGTGTCGGCTTCGATCTGTGCAGCCAGTTGTGCCGCAGTAACGGCATCGGTGACCGGGAACGGAATCTCGTAGGCCGCCGCGGCCGTCGGCGGGGTCTCGCCGGCTTCGGTCGAGAGTGCGACCAGAGCATCGCGTCGAGCGCGGTGCGCAGCTGTGTGCGTGGCAACTTCGTTGACGCGGGCAGGGTTCGAAAATGCGGCGACTACCCCGTAAGCGAAGATCGCAGCATTCTCGGATTCGATGGCGGTCAGCAATGCAGAGCTCTCGGATCGACGGGTGTGGGAAGTGATCACGGAAGCAACACCGCAACCTGGGTTGAACACGACGCGCTGATCGAGCCGAGCAAGCCTGCGCGATAGCCGGACATCGTCCGTGCCAGGTCCGCGGCACTGCGCGCCGAATCGGCCAGCGAGGTACTCAGCGTGTCGACGCCCGCAGGAGCGTTCGCGGCCGAGGTTGACGGCGATGCAGTGGTCGTAGCGGCGCCGCCGCCCGCTGCCCGCGCAATCTCGGCGTCGAGTTCGAGTGCATGCGCTGTTCGTTCGGCGCTGATCGTCGTCAGCGAGGCCGACTTGTCCGGTGCAAGAGCGATCGCGGCGGTTGCCGCTGCTGCGTCCGAACGAGCTCTCTCGGCCTGGGCCGTCAGCTGGTCGACTTCTGCAGCCGCCTCCGCTGTGCCGTCGTCGGTGCAGGCGGACAAGGTGAAGGCTGCAGCGCCCAACGCTGCTGCGGTTCCCGTCATCTTGATCGCACTCCGCCGGGAGAGTGGGGTAGTGGTCATGGGCGTCAGCACCAGTCCATCGTGCCAGGTGGTCGGCCGATCGTTCGAATCCGCGGGTCGTGTTCAACTGTGACGTGCGTCGGGCACTCTGGTCACGGAGACGCGCAATGAGCGGTACTCTTGGATGCTTGCAGCATGTGGCACCTGGTGTCTTTTCATGCTCGCAGCCGCCCACGTCGACCGTCGACACAAGTCGGACAATCGACGACAACTGAAATGAGGAGTTCACGAGATGCCGGTGCCATCCAGGGAGAGGGTGATCGAGCTGATCTCCGAACTCGTGCACGCCCAGGGTTACGACGTCGAAGACGTAGTCGTGACCAATGCGGGCAAGCACAGCGCGGTGCGCATCATGGTCGACAGCGATGCCGGGATCGAACTCGATGCCGCCGCAGAGATCAGCAGACTCGTTTCGGAACTCTTCGACAGTCTCGAGGAAATCGGTGAAACGCCGTACACCCTCGAGGTGACCTCGCCGGGAATCGATCGTCCGCTGACGCTCGAGCGTCACTGGCGTCGAGCCCGGGGACGTAAAGCGCGCATCGATCTGGCCGGCGAGACCGTAGTGGGCCGTATCGGAACGTTGAACGACGATTCGGTTGCGGTTGTCATCGGTGGGCGCGGCGGACTGAGCGTGCGAGAGATTGCACTGGCCGACGTGCAGAAGGCAGTCGTTCAGGTGGAGTTCTCCAAGCCCAGCGAGGCGGAGTTGGAACTCGCGGGCGGCATCCCGGAGGGCCGTGCAGTCCCGTCGGATGCGACTGATGTCGGTGTCGACGGCGCTGAAGACGACGAAGCAGAATTAGAAGACGTAGAAAACGAAGAAGGGTTCGACAAGTGAATATCGACATTGCAGCGTTGCGAGCGATCGAAGCCGAAAAGGGTGTCTCGATCGAAACTGTGATCGCCACGATCCAGACCGCGCTGCTGACGGCGTATCGCCACACCGAGGGGCACAAGCAGAACGCTCGGATCGACGTCAACATCAAGACCGGTTCCGTGCGAGTGATGGCGCACGACACCGATGCAGATGGCAACATGATCGGCGAGGAGTGGGACGACACTCCTGAAGGATTCGGCCGGATCGCGGCGACAACCGCACGCCAGGTCATCCTGCAGCGCCTGCGCGACGCCGAGCACGAGCGCAGTTTCGGTGAGTTCTCCACCCATGAGGGTGAGATAGTCGGCGGTGTCATCCAGCGTGACACGCGAGCGAACTCTCGTGGAATGGTCGTCGTTCGCATCGGCAGCGAATCCAATGGCGCAGAAGGGCTGCTGCCGCCGGCAGAACAGGTTCCCGGCGAGAACTACGAACACGGTGAGCGCATCAAGTGCTACGTCGTCGGAGTTGCTCGCGGCGCCCGTGGCCCACAGATCACCCTGTCGCGGACCCACCCGAACCTGGTACGCAAATTGTTCGCCCTCGAGGTTCCGGAGATCGCGGACGGCAGCGTCGAGATCATCAACGTCGCGCGTGAAGCGGGACACCGTTCCAAGATCGCCGTTGCCTCACGCGTGCAGGGACTCAACGCGAAGGGCGCGTGCATCGGCCCGATGGGTCAGCGCGTCCGCAACGTCATGAGCGAACTCGCGGGGGAGAAGATCGACATCATCGACTTCGACGAAGATCCGGCGACCTTTGTCGGCAACGCACTTTCCCCGTCGAAAGTGGTCTCCGTCACTGTCGTCGATCCCGAAGCTCGTGCGGCCCGTGTCATCGTGCCCGATTTCCAGCTTTCGCTGGCCATCGGAAAGGAGGGCCAAAATGCCCGCCTGGCTGCGCGGTTGACGGGTTGGCGTATCGACATTCGTAGCGATGCGGCACCCGCTGGAGATGCGTCCGAGCGGCCCGCCACGTCCAACGGATAACGGTGGAATGCAGTGATCGAGACGGTTCGGCGGTAGAGTGGACAATGGTTCGACGTGAGTCCTCGGATTCTGCGCGCGTGAAACCCGGTTCGCCGGTCAGAACGTGTGTGGGGTGCAGGGAACAAGGGTCGGCTGTCGATCTGTTGAGGGTCGTGGTTGGTGAGCAGGGGCCGGAGGGTTCCCCGCTGATCCCCGACGTATCGCGAAGGCTCCCCGGTCGAGGTGCATGGCTGCACCTGGATCCGAGTTGTCTGAGCCTGGCAGAGCGGCGCCGAGCATTCAGCAGAGCACTGCGAGTGTCCGGAAATCTGGACACGTCCGCTGTCGACCAACTGGTCGACGCAGTTCACACAAAAGCAGTACCTCTCGAGAAGAACAGGCACAAGCACTCATGAGCACACCGTGAAGCACCAACGATGAACGTCCATCGGCGATAACCCGAGGTCGTGCGGGACCCACATCTGTGGGATGCCTCCTGCTCGACCTCATCAGTGAGGAGAGCAGTGGCAGGCAAGGCCCGCGTGCACGAGTTGGCTAAAGAACTCGGTGTCACCAGCAAGGAACTACTCGCAACGCTCAAAGAGCAAGGCGAGTTCGTGAAGTCTGCGTCATCCACAGTGGAGGCGCCCGTCGCCCGTCGTCTGCGGGAGTCATTCCCGTCGGCTGGCGGAGCAGAAACCAAGACCGAGACCGGCGCATCCGCTCCGGCCCGCCCCGCGGCAAAGCCCGGTGCACCGTCGCCGTCAGCTGCAAAGCCCGGCGCCCCGCGTCCCGGCCCCAAGCCGGCCGCACCCGCACCGGCCGCTCCCGCAGCACCGGCACCGGCAGCCCCCGCGGCTCCCGCAGCCGCTGCTCCGGCAGCACCGTCGGCGCCGGTCCCCACCCCGACGTTCAACGCTCCGAAACCAGCACAGCCGGCACGCCCGGCTCCGGCTGCTCCCGCAGCGTCGGCACCGGCAGCCCCCGCGGCTCCGGCCGCACCGTCCACCGGCGCAAAGCCCGGCGGACCGCGTCCGGGACCGAAGGCACCTCGCGTCGGTAACAACCCGTACTCCTCGGCTCCCGCCGAGCGTCCGGCACCTCGTCCGGCTCCCGGCGCACCGCGTCCGGGTGCAGGCCAGGGCGGTTCTCGTCCGGCTCCGGGTCAGGGCGGTCCCCGTCCGGCTCCCGGCCAGGGTGGACCTCGTCCGGCTCCGGGTCAGGGCGGTCCCCGTCCGGCTCCCGGCCAGGGTGGACCTCGTCCGCCTGCAGGCCAGGGCGGACCCCGTCCCAGCCCCGGCTCCATGCCTCCTCGCCCGAACCCGGGTGCAATGCCTGCTCGTTCCGCTCGTCCCGCGCCCGGTGGCGGCGGACGTCCGGGTCGTCCCGGTGGCGCTCCCGGTGGTCGTCCGGGTGGCGGCGGCGGTGGATACCGCGGTGGCGGCGCTCCCGGCGCCGGTGCCGGTGCAGGTGCTCCCGGTGGAGCAGCTCCGGCCGGTGGATTCCGCGGTCGTCCCGGCGGCGGTGGCCGTCCCGGTCAGCGCGGCGCAGCGGCAGGTGCATTCGGTCGTCCGGGCGGAGCAGTTCGCCGTGGACGTAAGTCGAAGCGGGCGAAGCGCGCCGAGTACGAAAGCATGCAGGCTCCCGCAGTCGGCGGCGTCAGGCTGCCACGCGGCAACGGTGAGACCATCCGTCTCGCTCGCGGCGCATCGCTGTCGGACTTCGCGGACAAGATCGATGCGAACCCCGCAGCACTCGTGCAGGCGTTGTTCAACCTCGGTGAAATGGTCACGGCAACTCAGTCGGTCAACGACGAGACGCTGGAGCTGCTCGGCGGCGAAATGAACTACGTCGTGCAGGTCGTCAGCCCGGAGGACGAGGATCGTGAGCTGCTCGACAGCTTCGACCTCACCTACGGCGAGGACGCCGGCGGAGAAGAGGACCTCGAGTCCCGTCCGCCTGTGGTCACCGTCATGGGCCACGTCGACCACGGTAAGACCCGTCTGCTCGACGTGATCCGTAAGGCGAATGTCCGTGAGGGCGAAGCCGGCGGCATCACACAGCACATCGGTGCCTACCAGGTGCTGACCGAGCTCGAGGGCAACGAGCGTCTCGTGACGTTCATCGACACCCCGGGTCACGAGGCCTTCACGGCCATGCGTGCTCGTGGTGCCAAGGCCACCGACCTCGCGATCCTTGTTGTCGCAGCCGACGATGGCGTCATGCCGCAGACGGTGGAAGCGATCAACCACGCCCAGGCGGCCGACGTGCCGATCGTGGTCGCGGTGAACAAGATCGACAAGGAAGGCGCGAACCCGGACAAGATCCGGCAGCAGCTCACCGAGTACGGACTGGTGGCCGAGGAATACGGCGGAGACACCATGTTCGTCGACATCTCGGCGAAGCAGGGCCTCAACATCGACGCACTGCTCGAAGCAGTGCTGTTGACGGCCGACGCTTCCCTGGATCTGCGCGCCAACCCGGACATGGACGCTCAGGGTGTTGCCATCGAGGCGCACCTCGACCGTGGCCGCGGCCCCGTCGCTACCGTGCTCATCCAGCGCGGAACGCTGCGGGTCGGCGACTCGATCGTCGCCGGTGATGCTTACGGCCGCGTCCGCCGCATGGTGGACGAGCATGGTCAGGACGTTCACGAGGCACTGCCTTCACGTCCGGTCCAGGTCATCGGCTTCACGTCGGTCCCCGGTGCAGGCGACAACCTGCTCGTGGTCGACGAGGACCGTATCGCTCGCCAGATCGCAGACCGGCGCAACGCACGTAAGCGCAACGCGCTTGCAGCGAAGAGCCGTAAGCGCATCAGCCTCGACGATCTCGATGCAGCTCTGAAGGAACATTCACAGCTGAACTTGATCCTCAAGGGTGACAACTCGGGAACTGTGGAGGCCCTCGAAGAGGCTCTCCTCGGAATTCCGATCGACGACGAGGTGCAGTTGCGCGTCATCGACCGCGGTGTCGGTGGCATCACGGAGACCAACGTCAACCTGGCTGCTGCGTCCAACGCGATCATCATCGGCTTCAATGTCCGCGCCGAAGGCAAGGCAACGGAGCTGGCGAACCGCGAGGGCGTCGACATTCGCTACTACTCGGTGATCTACCAGGCCATCGACGAGGTCGAGAAGGCACTCAAGGGTCTGCTCAAGCCGGTGTACGAAGAGGTCGAGCTGGGCAAGGCAGAGATCCGCGCCATGTTCCGTTCGTCCAAGATCGGCAACATTGCCGGTTGCTTGGTCACGTCGGGCAGCATCCGTCGCAACGCCAAGGCACGTCTCATCCGCGACAGCAAGGTCGTCGCCGAGACGGTCACCATCTCCTCGCTCAAGCGGGAGAAGGAAGACGCAACCGAGGTTCGCGAAGGCTACGAATGTGGTTTGACCGTCACCTATTCCGATATCAAGATCGGTGACGTTCTCGAGTGCTACGAGCTTCGCGAGAAGCCGCGCGACTGATTATGTCGACACGGGCGTTGGGGCGGACGCACGTGTGTACTAGCTGACATGGACTCTCCCGGACTTGAACATTCAAGTCCGGGAGAGTCCATTCGGCTCTGTCTAGGGGGAAAATGTTTGTAGGGGCACTGGAGTTCGACATCCTTTTCGGGGATGTCCACTCACTCAAGGAAAAGCGTTCGATGCTGTCGCCGATCCTGACGGAACTCCGTCGATTCGGCGTGAGTGCAGCGGAGGCGGGGGAGCAGGGACGCCTGCGTCGTGCGCTCGTGGGCGTCGGTGTGGTCAGCTCGTCCGTCGATCACCTGCACGATGTTCTCGATCATTGTGAACGGGCAGTGGCCGAGCGTCCGGAGATTCAGTTGCTGGCAGTGCGAAGGCGTATCTTCGGCCCGGAAGACTGAGCGTCACCGATCAGTGGCAGTGAGCCACGCTTCCAGACGGCGTACCGAATCGAGTTCGTCGGCAAGGGATTCGGCGTCTCCGGGACCCAGTGTGACGGCGTCCACCGCATCGCGTATTTTTCGCGCAATCTCGGTTTCGCCCAGCGCAATGGCGATCTCGGCGCGAGCGGTCAGCGCTTTCACCAGATCCACCGCGTCGGCGCCAGGGAATCGGCGTAGGCCGACGTCCAGAACCCGAGCGGCAGTGCGATCGTCGTTCTTGAATTCCCGAAGAATGCGGGCGTTGTCGACGACCCTTGCCAACCCTTTCAACGACTTCGATCCGCCGTACTCGAGGTCTTCGGGTTCGTCACGCTGAATGAAGATGATGTTGTTGCCCGAGGGATCGACGACGGTGAACCAACTCTGACCCGGCCGGAAGCGCGTGATTCGAGGCGCGCCCTTGGCGAGGACCTTGCCGTAGCTCGACACGTCCGAGCACGGGAGAAGTGGGACGGTGGTCTCGTTCTCGACTACGGAATCGATATCGGTCACAGGACTCTCCTCGATGCGATCAGGTGGGGCTGATGTGTCGATGCTCACGCCCGATGCACCCGGTTGCCGTGGAGATCGACGACGGCCCTGCCAGCGGTGTGAATGTGGTCGAGGACCTCTGCGTATGGTGATTTGGTTGCCGGGTAGCCGATGGACGAGACTGTTGTCGGTAATAATTCTTGTTAACCAGAACTTTGATCGATCGAGTCACCTCGATTCGAGTGGCCAGGTAGAGGAGACTGACAGTCATGGTAGATCCAGCCCGGGCACGCAAGTTGGCAAAGCGTATCGGAACCATCGTCGCGACGGCGATCGATCACGAGATCAAGGATCCGCGACTCGCATTTGTGACCATCACGGACACCAAGGTCACGAACGATCTGCACGACGCGACGGTGTACTACACGGTCATGGGCGAGAAGGTCGATTCCGCGCCTGATGTGGAAGCCGCAGCCGCAGGTCTCGAGAAGGCCAAAGGTGTTCTGCGCTCGAAGGTCGGTGCCGGAACCGGAGTCCGCTTCACACCGACTCTGACGTTTGTCGCCGATACTGTTCCCGACACCGCGCGTCATATGGAAGAACTGCTGGCCCGTGCCAAGGCCGCCGACGACGAGGTCGCCAAGGCGCGTGAGAACGCTCAGCCCGCCGGAGATGCAGATCCGTACAAGGAGCCGCGAGCAGCTGCAGACGAAGACGAGGCGTCGCCAGATGTTCGTGAAGCCGACTGACGCGCACCGAGAATGACGATCACCGCACTTTCGGACGTCGACCCCTGCGAGGCGAAGTTCGCTCAGGTGGCCGAGGTTCTCGAAGCAGCACACACGGTGACAATTCTCTGCCATGTGCAGCCGGATGCGGACACGATCGGTAGCGGACTTGCACTCGGCCTCGTTCTCGAGCGTCGGGGCGTTTCGGTGCAGGTCGCGTTCAGTCGGCCGTCGGCGCTGCCCGAGTCGATGGGTGATTTCCCAGGTGTTCACTTGCTCGTGGCGCCCACCGATGTTCGGGAAAGCGTCGATGTTCTGGTGACCGTGGATGTCGGGAGCGAGGGCCGGCTCGGTGAGTTGGCGAGTCGACTCGCCGGCGCGAATCGCACGATCGTCCTCGATCACCATCGCTCCAATTCCGAATTCGGAACCATCAACGTCGTCGACGAAACCGCGGCTTCGACGACGGCACTCATCGCACGCTTCTTCGATGCGTGGGGAGTCGCGATCGATCGCGATCTTGCGCACTGTCTCTATGCCGGACTGGTCACCGACACCGGCTCCTTCCGGTGGGGAGGTCCGCTTCCGCACGTACTCGCGGCGCGTTTGCTGGCGACCGGCATCGACGGCGACGCGATTGCGCGCAAGCTGCTCGACACCCATCCGTTCGGGTGGTTGCCGATGCTGGCTTCGGTGCTCGGGTCCGCGGTGCTGGTCCCGGAAGCCGCGGACGGCCGTGGGCTGGTGTACGCGGTGATCCGACGCAGTGACATCGGTGATCTTCGTTCCGAGGAGATCGAGAGTGTCGTCGATATCGTGCGAACCACTTCGGAAGCCGAAGTTGCCGCGGTACTCAAGCAGTCGGTCTCCGGAAGCTGGTCGATCTCGTTGCGGGCAAAGTCGGCGATCGACGTGTCGGCTGTCGCTGAAAGTCTGGGTGGCGGCGGGCATCGGCTGTCGGCCGGATATACCGCGACCACTTCCAGCGACGAGATTGTTGCCGCGCTTGTCGCGGCACTCGGCTGAATCCGCGGCATTGAGCGAATCCGACGCCACCTCGGCGGGATCTTCAGCAGCTGATTTCGACGTCACTGGACGACGAATCTTTTCCCTGGCGTTTCCGGCACTCGGGGTGCTGGCGGCCGAACCCCTCTATCTGTTGTTCGACATCGCCGTGGTCGGCCGACTCGGGGCGCTTCCGCTGGCCGGGTTGGCGGTCGGTGGTCTGATCCTGTCGTTGGTGAGTACGCAGCTGACCTTCTTGTCGTACGGGACGACGGCGCGCGCGGCACGGCTGCACGGAGCTGGCCGCCACCGCGACGCGGTAGGCGAGGGCGTTCAGGCGACCTGGCTGGCGGCCGCGATCGGCTTGGCCTTGGTAGCGATCGTGCAGGTGATCGCCGGCCCGCTGACTTCGGCGGTGGCCGGGACTCCCGACATCGCCGCGGCTGCGGAAAGTTGGCTTCGGATAGCGGTATTGGGTGTTCCGCTCATCCTGGTAGCCCTGGCCGGCAACGGCTGGATGCGCGGGGTTCAGAACACGGTGCGTCCGCTGCGGTTCGTCCTTGTCGGCCTGGGTATTTCGGCGGTCTTGTGCCCAATTCTCGTTCACGGTTTGCTCGGTGCTCCGCGTATGGAGCTCGAAGGGTCGGCTGTCGCGAATCTGGTTGGCCAGAGCGTTTCGGGTGTCCTGTTCGCCTGGGCGCTCTTTCGTGAACCGGTCTCCGCCCGACCGCATTTTGCGATCATGCGGGCGCAGATGCTGATGGGCCGTGACCTGATTCTGCGCAGCCTCGCATTCCAAGCGTGTTTCGTCTCTGCGGCCGCGGTGGCGTCGAGGTTCGGTGCTGCCGTCGTGGGTGCGCACCAAGTTGTCCTCCAACTGTGGAACCTGGTTTCGCTCCTTCTCGATTCCTTGGCCATCGCCGCTCAGACGCTCATCGGAGCGGCGCTCGGCGGCGGATTCGCAGCCGCGGCGAAGAAGATGACCTGGCGGATCACCGCATGGTCGACGGTATTTGCCGTGGTGCTCGCGATCTTCTTTGCCGCTGGCCACTCCGTGATCCCCGGACTCTTCACCTCTGACGCCGAGGTGCTCGGTCAGATGTCGATCGCGTGGTGGTTCTTCGTCGCGATCATGCCCGTAGCGGGAATCGTGTTTGCACTCGACGGTGTTCTACTCGGCGCCGGCGATGTGGTGTTTCTGCGCAACGCGACCATGCTCTGCGCAGTTCTCGGGTTTCTGCCCGCGATCTGGCTCTCCCTCGCCTACGACTGGGGTCTGGCCGGAATTTGGGCAGGGCTTACCGTGTTCGTAGTACTTCGGATGGTCGCGGTGTCGTGGCGAGCGTTTTCCGGCAAGTGGGCAGTGACAGGCCCGGCGACGGCGAGGCGCGGAAGTTCAACTGAGGAAGCAGAGGGATCGTGGCAGCAAAGTTGATGGCGGTGAGCGACATTCATGTCGGTCACAACGGCAACAAGCCGATGACGGAAGAACTGTTTCCGGATTCGCCTGACGACTGGCTCATCCTCGCCGGTGACGTCTCGGAGAAGACGGACGACATCCGGTGGGCGTTGAAGCTCCTTCGCAGCCGATTCGCAAAGGTCATCTGGATTCCGGGCAATCACGAGCTGTGGACGACCGCCAAGGATCCGGTTCAGATTCACGGAGCGCCGCGGTACGAATACCTGGTCAACATGTGCCGCGAACTCGACGTCATCACGCCCGAGGACCCGTTCCCGGTCTGGGAGGGGGACGAGGGGCCGGTCACGGTCGTCCCGATGTTCCTTCTCTACGACTACTCGTTCCTGCCCGCAGGTGCGCGGGACAAGGAACACGGGCTCGAGATCGCGCGGGACAAGAACGTCGTCGCCACCGACGAGTTCCTGCTCTCGCCGCAGCCGTATGCAACGCGCGACGCGTGGTGCCGGGCGAGAATCGAATACACCCAGGCACGGCTGGACGCGCTCCCCGAAGGCACAAGAACCGTTCTCGTGAACCATTTCCCGATGGTCCGGCAGCCGACGGACGTGCTCATGTATCCGGAGTTCGCATTGTGGTGCGGAACCACTGCGACGGCCGACTGGCACGTGAAGTACAACGCGGTGTGCTCGGTGTACGGACACCTGCACATTCCCCGAACCACGTACTACGACGGCGTCCGCTTCGAGGAAGTCTCACTCGGATACCCGCGCGAATGGCGTCGGCGCGGTCTGCCGGAGAAGCTGTTGCGTCAGATTCTTCCCGTGCCGGAGTACCCGCCGGGAACGCTCAACAAGTGGGGTGGCCACTTCAAGGTCACGCCCGAGCAGGAAGCCGAAGTCGAGCGCATGCGCGCCGGACGCTGAGAGGTATCGCTACGTGATCGAACAGATTCTTCCCGGTGGGGTCGCGACGGCCGAGGCCTTCGTCGATCCGCCCGGTCTGGTACCGCATCCCAGCGAGGAGGCATTGATCGGCCGCGCCGTCGAGAAGCGTCGTCGCGAGTTCGTGACTACTCGGCACCTTGCGCGTCAGGCGATGGGCAAGCTCGGTGTTCCGTCTGCTGCCGTCATGCGCGGCGAGCGTGGTGCCCCGCTGTGGCCGCAAGGAGTGGTCGGGAGCCTCGCCCATTGCGACGGCTACCGCGGCGCTGTCCTGGCGTACTCCATGCAGGTCCGCTCACTCGGGATCGACGCCGAACCGCACGGCCCGCTGCCGGACGGGGTGTTGCCCGCGGTCAGCATCGAGGCGGAACGAACGTGGCTGGGTGCCCAGGAGGCCGGCGGTCCGGTGCATTGGGATCGAGTGCTCTTCTGCGCGAAGGAAGCCACGTACAAAGCATGGTTTCCGCTCACCGGGCGTTGGCTGGGGTTCGAGGACGCCCACATCACGTTCGAGACGGATTCGGACACTTCCGGAACTTTCACTTCACGTCTGCTCGTCCCCGGTGAGGCGACGTCCGGTCCGCCGCTCACCTCTTTCGACGGCAGGTGGTTGGTGTCGGACGGGCTCATCCTGACGGCAATTTCGGTGCAGTGAGCGCGACTGGCAGAATCGGCACACGTGTCAGCTCGTGAAAAGCCTTCCTCCGGTCTTGTCGGCGCCGGAATCCTGATCGTCGACAAAGAGGCAGGTATCACCAGCCACGACGTGGTCGCTCGATGCCGCAAATTGTTGAACACCCGCAAGGTGGGACATGCCGGGACGCTGGATCCCATGGCGACCGGCGTCCTTGTTCTCGGCGTGGAGCGTGCGACCAAGTTGCTCGGACTCCTGGCGCTGACCACCAAGGCGTATTCGGCGACCATTCGCCTCGGTGCAGCGACGGACACGGACGACGCCGAGGGTGAGGTCCTGACTTCCGCAGACGCATCGCAGGTGACGGACGCGGAGATCGCGGCGATCGTGGCCACGCTGACCGGAGACATCAAGCAGATCCCGGCGAGCGTGAGTGCTATCAAGGTCGACGGTCAGCGCGCACACGCACTGGTGCGAGCCGGAGAAACCGTCGAACTCGCGCCTCGCCCGGTAACGGTGTCGACTTTCGAGGTTCTGGCGCGGCGAGATGTCCCGGGAGGATTCGTCGATCTGGATGTCGACGTGGAGTGCTCGTCCGGTACGTACATCCGCTCGCTCGCACGTGATCTCGGTCGTGAGTTGGGCGTCGGCGGTCATTTGACGGCACTGCGCCGCACCCGCGTCGGGCCGTTCACTCTCGAACATGCGCGCACGCTCGAAGATCTGGCGCAGCAGCCGGGTGTGAGCCTCGACATCGATCAGGCCGCGCAGACGGCCTTTCCGCATCGGCAGATCACCGCAGAAGAAGCCGAGGCGATCAGCCAGGGGCGCTGGCTCGAGCCGATCGGTATCAAGGGGATCTGTGCGGCCATCGATCCCACCGGTCACACGATTGCGCTCCTGCAGGAGAAGGGTCGACGCGCCAGCTCGGTGATGGTCGTGCGGCCGGCGACGCTGCGCGGATGATCGTTCGCGAGCGTGTCGACGGCGACCTCGACGGTTGCGTCGATGTGCTGAAGCGGGTCCACGAGTGCGACGGATATCCGAGCACATGGCCGCTGAACCCGCACCGCTGGCTCAGTTCGCCCACACTGGTGCAGGCGTGGGTCGGTGAGAGTGACGGCCGTGTTGTCGGTCATGTCGCCGTCGACAGCGAGGTCGGCGGTGCGCCGGCAACCGCGGGATCGACGGCCGTGTCGCGATTATTCGTTCATCCCTGCGTGCGCGGGAAGGGCCTGAGCGGTGCGCTACTCGACGCCGTGACGGATTTTGCCGCCGAGAGGCAGTTGGGACTGGTGCTCGACGTCGTCGATGACGCTCTGCCGGCGATCGCGCTGTACGAGCGTCGAGGTTGGGTGTACGTCGACGAAAGGCTCGCCGACTGGATTCGGGCAGACGGCGTCCGGCCTGTGGAACGTCGATACCGGCTGCCGCTCTGAGCGGTTAGACAAGCCAAATTGCTTGAGCGACTGGGCTTCCCAAGTCGATGGTGTTCGGGCTGTCGCCGAGTCGCACGGATACGGTACCGGCGAAATCGCGGCGCTCCTCGACGGTGATCTCGACATCGAGACTGACGCCGACGGAATCGAAGTACCGGAGCATTTCGGGATCGGAATCGGAGATCCGGGCAACGCGGCCCCGTTCGCCGTTGGCGAAGTCGCTGAGCTGTCGGGCCGGGGGAGTCGGTACCGAACCATCGGTGGCGGGAATGGGATCACCGTGTGGGTCGCGTTCGGGGAAGCCGAGTTTGGCGTCCATCCGGGAGATCA
This sequence comes from Rhodococcus sp. NPDC057135, assembly GCF_042670865.1. Taxonomy (NCBI): domain Bacteria; kingdom Bacillati; phylum Actinomycetota; class Actinomycetes; order Mycobacteriales; family Nocardiaceae; genus Rhodococcus; species Rhodococcus sp. NPDC057135. The sequence continues at coordinate 27,118 of NZ_JBHUUU010000024.1, read as the reverse complement.
TCAAATCGGAAACGGCATGCTCGAGGACTTCGGCCTCGTCGTGGACTTCGTCCCAGCCGTACCCGAGTTCCTGAACCAGGTAGGTCTCGATCAACCGGTGGCGCCGGACCATCGACACAGCAGCGGCGCGGCCGCTGTCCGTCAAGGCGATGGAACCGTAGCGGGCGTGATCGACCAGGCCCTGGTCCGAGAGTTTGCGGATGGCCTCTGACACGGTCGAGGCCGAGACGCTCATCTTCTCGGACAGGAGCTTGGTGGAAACCCGTTCGTGGGACCACTCCTGGATCGTCCAGATGACCTTGAGGTAGTCCTGAGCCACCGACGAGAGCGCGAGCGTGTCGATTGCCGCGTCGTGCGCCGAAGTGTTGTCGCTGTCCGACGCCGATGATGCTTCCGAGGTTCCGGTCTTGTGAGCTGCCACAACGCTTAGCTTAGGCTACGAAATCCGGAACTTCCGTACGTGAGCGGCAGCACAGCGGTGATTCGCTGGGCGGGTCCGAACGTGACCCGCCGCTAGTGGACCCGTAGGCTGCCAATCGTGCTGAGATGGCGTGGTCTCGACGAAGTTCCGGCCGATTGGGGTCGTTGTGTGCTCACTATCGGTGTGTTCGACGGTGTGCATCGTGGGCATGCCCAATTGATAGCGAGAGCGGTTACCGCTGCCCGCAAACGTGGTGTTCCGAGCGTGTTGATGACGTTCGACCCGCATCCCATGGAGGTTGTGCGGCCGGGTAGTCATCCAGCCCAGTTGACGACGCTGCAACGGCGTGCGGAATTGGCTCAGGATCTGGGCATCGACGTCTTCTGCGTGATGCCGTTCACCGCTGATTTCATGAAGCTGACGCCCGAGCGCTACGTCCACGAAATTCTCGTCGAACGCCTGCATGTCGCCGAGGTGGTGGTGGGGGACAACTTCACCTTCGGCAAGAAGGCGCTCGGAAACGTTGATCTTCTGCGTGAGATGGGCGCTCGCTTCGGCTTTGCCGTCGACGGCGTCCAGCTGCTCGCCGAGCATGCGGTGACGTTCTCGTCCACCTATATCCGCTCGTGCGTCGACGCGGGCGACATGGAAGCGGCTACCGAAGCTCTCGGCCGTCCGCATCGTGTCGAAGGTGTGGTCGTGCACGGTGACAAGCGTGGACGCGAGTTGGGATTCCCGACGGCGAACGTTGCATCGCCGATGTTTTCGGCCATTCCGGCCGACGGTGTGTACGCTGCGTGGTTCACGGTGCTCGGCGCCGGTGAGGAACTCGGAACTGTCGTTCCCGGTCGTCGATACCAAGCCGCAGTCTCCGTAGGGACCAATCCGACGTTCTCCGGCCGGACCCGCACCGTCGAGGCATACGTACTCGACACCGAAGCCGACCTGTACGGGCAGCATGTCGCGGTCGACCTGGTTTCGCGGATTCGCGGGATGGAGAAGTTCGACTCGATCGAGTCGCTCGTCACGGCGATGAACCGGGACGTCGAACGCGCACGCGAAATCTTGAGTGAGGATGCAGAGCGCAGCGTGGGTTGAGCCCCTCGTTAGTGGCGGCGGCCACATTCGCTGCCGGCGTGCGAATGCGCCGCATTACTGCTGGTAGGATCTTCTCTCGGTGCGTGCTGCGGTTTGCGGTGGCCGCGCCCGATCTAGTTCCTTTCACGCAAACGTCATTACAGGAGTGAATCAAGTGGCATTGACCACGGAAGAAAAGAAGGTCGTTCTCGGCGAGTACGGCTTGCACGAGACCGACACGGGATCGCCCGAAGCTCAGGTGGCAATGCTCACCAAGCGCATCACCGATCTCACCGAGCACCTCAAGACCCACAAGCATGACCACCACTCACGTCGTGGACTGCTCTTGATGGTCGGTCGCCGTCGTCGTCTGCTGAAGTACGTGGCAAAGACCGACGTCGCTCGCTACCGCACGCTCATCGAGCGTCTCGGCCTGCGTCGCTAGATTTTTTTTACGACGCTGATCGAAAGCAACACGGCACGCTTCGGTTTGCCGAACACTCCGTCAGCCGGCGAAGCCACGCATATACTGGGCTTCGCTGGCTTTCGGCGTTAGCTGCCGCAAGGCAGTTTCCGCTGTCGGCGCACATGCACAGTTGCCTATGCACAGTTGTGCAGAGCGAAGTCAGCACACCGTATGCACCAGAGAACGTGGTGTCGGTTGTCGGTAGTGGTTCTCCGGACCGGGCAAGTGCCCGAAAGCTCCGGCGGACTTCGATCGACGGCCGCCCGAACGTCGTGACGTCCCGAGGCAGAAATCGCTCGCATAGTAGGAGCGTCTGCAATTCAAGAGGGGGACGTCCCTCGGTGCGCAGTTTCCACCAGGAGGGTGGAAACGCCCGCGCGGGTACGGCGAAGACGAGAGGGAAGTGAAGAGAAAAGAATGACAGACAATTCCGTAGTAGAGGTCGACGAAGGCGTGTTCGAATCCACCGCCGTGATCGACAACGGGTCTTTCGGTACCCGCACCATCCGTTTCGAGACCGGACGCCTTGCTCAGCAGGCCGCCGGCGCCGTCGTCGCTTACCTGGACGACGAGACCATGCTGCTGTCCGCCACGAGCGCCAGCAAGCACCCCAAGGAGCACTTCGACTTCTTCCCCCTGACGGTGGACGTCGAAGAGCGCATGTACGCAGCGGGCCGCATCCCCGGTTCGTTCTTCCGTCGTGAGGGACGCCCCTCCACCGACGCGATCCTGACCTGCCGCCTCATCGACCGGCCGCTGCGTCCGTCGTTCGTCGACGGTCTCCGTAACGAGATCCAGGTCGTCGTCACGGTCATGAGCCTCAACCCGCAGGATCTGTACGACGTCGTGGCCATCAACGCCGCTTCCGCGTCGACGCAGATCGCGGGCCTGCCGTTCTCCGGCCCCGTCGGTGGCGTGCGTGTTGCACTCATCGTCTCCGAGGACAACAAGGCCGGCCAGTGGGTTGCATTCCCGACGGTCGATCAGCTCGAGAACGCCGTCTTCGACATGGTCGTCGCCGGCCGCGTCGTGTCCGGCAGCGGTGACAACGCCGACGTCGCGATCATGATGGTCGAGGCCGAGGCCACCGACAACGTCATCGCGAAGATCGCCGACGGCGCTCAGGCACCGACCGAGGCCATCGTCGCCGAAGGCCTCGAGGCCGCCAAGCCGTTCATCGCACGCCTGTGCGCTGCACAGGCAGCACTGGCATCCAAGGCTGCAAAGCCCACGGGTGACTACCCGGTCTTCCCGGCGTACCAGGACGACGTTTTTGCTGCCGTCGAGGCCGCTGCGTCCGAAAAGCTCAATGCCGCACTGACAATCGCCGGCAAGCAGGAACGCGACGACAAGACCGACGAGGTCAAGGTCGAGGTTCTCGAGCAGGTTGCACCGAACTTCGAAGGCCGCGAAAAGGAACTGGGAGCAGCGTTCCGCTCGCTCACCAAGAAGCTGGTTCGCCAGCGCATCCTGCGCGATCAGTTCCGCATCGACGGCCGCGGCGTCACGGACATCCGTTCGCTCTCTGCCGAGGTTGCGATCATCCCGCGCGCACACGGCTCCGCACTGTTCGAGCGCGGCGAGACCCAGATCCTGGGCGTCACCACTCTCGACATGGTCAAGATGGCGCAGCAGGTCGACTCGCTCGGTCCCGAGACCAGCAAGCGCTACATGCACCATTACAACTTCCCGCCGTACTCCACCGGTGAGACGGGCCGCGTCGGTTCGCCGAAGCGTCGCGAAATCGGTCACGGTGCACTCGCCGAGCGCGCTCTCATGCCGGTTCTGCCCAGCGTCGAAGAGTTCCCGTACGCGATTCGCCAGGTCTCCGAGGCTCTGAGCTCCAACGGCTCCACCTCGATGGGCTCGGTGTGTGCTTCCACGCTCGCGCTGCTCAACGCCGGTGTGCCGCTGCGTGCTCCGGTTGCCGGTATCGCCATGGGCCTGGTTTCCGACCAGGTCGACGGTGAAACCCGCTACGTGGCTCTGACCGACATCCTCGGCGCCGAAGATGCCTTCGGCGACATGGACTTCAAGGTCGCAGGCACCAAGGACTTCGTCACGGCTCTGCAGCTGGACACGAAGCTCGACGGCATCCCGTCGCAGGTCCTCGCCGGCGCTTTGTCGCAGGCGAAGGACGCCCGGACCACGATCCTCGAGGTCATGGCGGAAGCCATCGACACCCCGGACGAAATGAGCCCGTTCGCTCCCCGCGTGACGGCCATCAAGGTCCCCGTCGACAAGATCGGTGAGGTCATCGGCCCCAAGGGCAAGATGATCAACTCCATCACCGAGCAGACCGGTGCCAACATCTCCATCGAAGACGACGGCACCGTGTTCGTCGGCGCCACCGATGGACCGTCTGCACAGGCCGCGATCGACATGATCAACGCCATTGCCAACCCGCAGCTCCCCAAGGTCGGCGAGCGGTTCCTGGGCACGGTCGTCAAGACCACCGCCTTCGGTGCCTTCGTTTCGCTCCTGCCGGGACGCGACGGACTGGTGCACATCTCGAAGCTGGGCAGCGGTAAGCGCATTGCCAAGGTCGAAGACGTGGTCAACGTCGGATCCAAGATCCGCGTCGAGATCGCCGACATCGATGCTCGCGGCAAGATCTCGCTGGTCCCGGTCGAAGAGGGCAACGACGAGGCTGCCGCTCCGGCCGCCGACGAGGCTGCTTCCGAGTAGATCTCACTTCGTACTCTGATGCGGCCCCGCGCGGATTTCCGTGCGGGGCCGCATCTGTACTGTCTGTAGACACGAGCCTGTAGATACCTGATTCACCACTTGTACCGAGGACTGCTGAACCTTTTCATGGCAAAGACCACTCCCAACACCACGCGCAGCCGCAGCGCTGTGCTGAAATCGCCGATCGATGCGAAGTCTCCTGAATCGGGAGTGCAGCGCACGGTCCTTCCCGGCGGGCTGCGCGTCGTCACCGAATTCATCCCCGGTGTGCGTTCGGCCTCCGTCGGCGTGTGGGTCGGAGTCGGCTCCCGCGACGAGCAGCCGAGTGTGGCCGGCGCCGCGCATTTTCTCGAGCACCTGCTGTTCAAGTCGACGCCGTCACGGACAGCGTTGGACATCGCGCAGGTCATGGATGGTGTGGGCGGCGAACTCAATGCATTCACGTCGAAGGAACACACTTGTTTCTACGCGCACGTGATCGACGACGACCTTCCGATGGCGGTGGACCTTGTCGCCGACGTCGTGCTGCGCGGGCGTTGCAGAACCGCGGACGTCGACGTCGAGCGGCAAGTAGTGCTCGAAGAGATCGCGATGCGCGACGACGATCCGGAAGACTTGCTCGGCGACGCGTTCCTGACCGCGTTGTTCGGCGATCATCCTGTCGGTCGTCCGATCATCGGTAGCGTCGAATCGATCGAGTCGATGACGCGCAATCAGTTGCATTCCTTCCATGTTCGGCGTTACACGCCGCAGCGGATGGTGCTGGCCGTAGCGGGAAACGTCGACCACAAGCAGGTTGTGACGCTCGCTCGCCGTGCATTTGCCGGGCATCTCGAGCGTGGGGTCAAGCCGGCGCCGCGGCGCGAAGGCACTTTGCGTTTGCGAACGATGCCTGAACTGAGCTTGACCCATCGCGACAGCGAGCAGGTCCACCTTGCGCTCGGGGTTCGTGCGTTCGGCCGGCACGAGGGCCATCGCTGGGCGCTGTCGGTTCTCAATGCCGCAGTTGGTGGCGGGCTGAGTTCTCGTCTCTTCCAAGAGATTCGGGAGAAGCGGGGGCTCGCGTACTCCGTCTATTCCGGCGTCGACACCTTCGCGGACACCGGAGCGTTCTCCGTGTACGCGGGTTGCCAGCCGGAGAACCTCGGGGAGGTCGCCACGGTGATCCGCGAGGTGCTCGCGAACGTGGCGAGGGACGGAATCACCGATGCCGAGATCGCCCGCGCCAAGGGATCGCTGCGCGGCGGATTGGTTCTGGCACTGGAAGATTCAGGCTCACGCATGAACCGTATCGGTCGCAGTGAGCTGAACTACGGCAACCATCGCAGTGTTGCGCAGACGCTCGCGACCATCGACGCAGTCACCTCCGAAGAGGTGCTCGAGGTGGCGCAGGTGCTCTTGACGAGGCCGTTTGCAGCCGCCGTCGTCGGCCCGTACAAGCGGGTTCGTGACCTCCCCGCGTCGGTACGCGGGATCGTGGGCAAGTAGCTCGAACAATCGAAATCGGGGTGTGCAGTTGAAGATCCGTGGTGCAGTGCTCGAAGAGATCGGCCGGGAGCGTCCCTTTGCGGAATCGACCCCGATTTCGATTTCGGAGCTTGATCTCGAATCCCCGGGCCCCGGCGAGATCCTCGTCAAGATCGAAGCTGCCGGGCTTTGTCACTCCGACCTCTCCGTGGTCGACGGGAATCGTGTTCGTCCCGTGCCGATGTTGTTGGGGCACGAGGCGGCCGGTCGGATCGTCGAGCTCGGGGAAGGAGTCGATTCGCTGTCGGTTGGCGCCCGCGTCGTGATGACATTTCTTCCGCGGTGCGGTGATTGTGCGGGATGCGCCACCGACGGGCGGATGCCGTGCACGGTCGGCAGCGCCGCCAACAACGACGGCAGTTTGCTCGGCGGCGCGCAACGGCTGCGGCGCTCCGGTGAGGACGTCAAGCACCACCTCGGCGTATCGGGTTTCGCGACGCATGCGGTGGTCAACGCCAAGTCGGTAGTTGCCGTCGACGACGACATCCCGGCGGAGATCGCAGCCGTCCTCGGTTGTGCTGTGTTGACCGGCGGGGGAGCGCTGCTCAACGCGGCCAGGCCTCGCCCGGCCGACACGGTGATGGTGGTCGGCTTGGGCGGAGTCGGGATGGCCGCCATCCTGACGGCGCGCGCACTCGGGGTCGAAAACGTCATCGGGGTCGACGCACTGGAGTCGAAGTTGGCCCAGGCCCTGGAACTGGGCGCGACCGAGGTCTTCACACCGTCCGGCCTGTCCGAGAGTGGCGTTCGCGCAGACATCGTCGTCGAGGCCGCGGGAAATGCTCGGGCCTTCGAGACCGCGGTGGCTGCGACGGCAGCGGGTGGCACGACCGTCACGGTCGGGTTGCCGGCGCCTGACGCGCGCTCGTCGATCTCACCTCTCGGGCTGGTCGCCGAAGCGCGGACCATCATCGGCAGTTACCTCGGATCCGCCGTCCCGGCTCGCGACATCCCGATCTACGCGCAGTTGTGGCGAGACGGGAAGCTACCGGTCGAGAAGCTGATCTCCTCGCGAATCGAATTGGCCGACATCAACTCTGGTATGGACGAACTGGCGGACGGAAAAGCAATCCGACAGGTCATTATTTTCGACTCGGAGTAGCGCCACGCTGGCGTTATGCAGCGTTTATGCGCCTGCGACGAGATGAAAATCCACGCGAGCCGCCCGGGAAAATCGTTACCTCCTGTAACGCTCCTCTCGTACTGGACGACTACTCGAATGACGTTGCGTGACGCCCCGGGGGTCGGTCGTACGTTTTCCAAAAGCTGATTGGGGAGAAGATATGCCGGTTCGTGGGTTCTTTTCGCGACATCGAATACTGGCGGGTGCAGTAGCGCCCGCAGCGCTCGGCGTGGCCGCGTTGGTGGCGGTCGCAGTTGCCGTGGATTCTCCGCAATCGCAGACGATCGAGACCGAGTTGACCGCGTCTGTCACCGAGTGCCACGACACGGTCGGGATCGGTGTTGCCGGTCGCGGTGACACGCCGGTCGAGGGCACGACGAAGATGCTCGTCGGTGCGGATGGAAAGACACTCCTGCCGGCGGCGCTCACAGACGACTACAGCAGCCATTGGGTAGACGGGGTACTCAAGGCACCCGCCGGTTCGGTCAAGGACGGCTCGTACGCCTCCGTCTACATCGCGTACCCCGCCAACATGGACAGTTACGAAGAAGCCGTGACTACGGGCGCGGACAATACGCGAGCTGTCATGAAGGCGATCAGCGCCGCGTGCCCGAACACGAAGTTCTCGATTGTCGGGTACAGCGAGGGTGCTGACGTCGTGCGTCGCGTCGCGATGGACATCGGCTCGGAGTCGAGTACCTCCGGCATCAATCCGGACAATGTTGTCGGTGTTGTCATCTTCGCCGACGCTGGTCGACTCGCGGGCGAGGGCCCGTTCCCCGGCGCGAAAAACCCCTACACGAATCCTGACGGTTTCAACGAGAAGTATCAGAACGGCAAGAACACCGCTTCCGGATCCGGGGCACTGCCGGGAACCAGCGGAGATTTTGGTGCCTTGAAGGGCAAGGTTGCGTCCTTCTGCTCTGACGGCGACCTCACCTGCGCAGCCCCCGAGAACATTTCACTCCTGATCCTGGCGGCAAACGTCGGTCGGCAGCTCAACGTCGATCAGTTGCAAGCTCAGAATCTGACGCCCGCCACGGGCATGGATATCGCGACGGTGATGGGACGCGTGATGTTCGACGCGTTCAACGACATCTCGAGCAATCCCACCTGGATGCAGAGCGACGAAACCTTCCTCCAGGTCTTGCTGAAGGTGTCCGACCCGGCATACAAGCCTAGCGAGGCCACCACGACGCCGGTCGCGAAGGATTCGGTTTCCACTGAGGAAGTGTCGCCGTTGGCGTACCTGCCACAGAAGTTGTTCAAGGAAATCGTCGGCCTCATCGCCACGAACCAGAACACGATCCCCGTAGTCATGAACGACCCGTACGGCCTGACCTTGGGTCCGGACGTCGGTCACCACTTCGACTACTGGCGTGATTCGGATGTTGGAAACGGAAAGCCCCTGACATCAGCGGAGTACGCAGCCGCGTGGCTGACCTATCTGGCCAAGCAGGCTCAGGACGGCAAGCCGGTCGATTCGTCGGCGAAGCCGACCGCCGAAGAAATGGCGAATGCCATCGATGCCTTGGCTGCCTCACCTTCGGTTACCGACTCGGCCAAGACCACGACAACCACGGGTGCAGCGGTACAACCCGCACCCGCTGGTTCGGAATCTGCACCACCGGTACCCGCGGCTCCGACGACGACATCCGTTGCCCCGGCTGCGACGCCGAGTGTGACTTCAACCGTGGCGCCGTCGACTTCAGTCGAGTCAAGTGCGCCGCCCGCCGCGACCGCGACCGCGACAACGACAACGACAACGACGCAAACTGCGGCCGGGTAACCGTCAGGTTTCCGTTCGTCACACGAATAACGCTGTCACAGGCTGCGATCCGCAATTAGTTGCGGATCGCAGCCTGTTTTCGTGTACGGGTTACGTACAGCGACCGTTGGTGCTTATCGTGGAAGGGAGGTTTCCGGATCACGAATCGTGGGTTTCACCGTGCACGAGCTGTCTATTGCGCAGAGTGTGGTCGAAGCCGTGTGTGAGCGTGCCGGCGAGCGACGAGTATCGAGCGTGCGGCTTGAAGTAGGGCAACTCTGCGCGGTGGTTCCACACTCTCTGTTGTTCTGCTTCGACGTCGTCACCGCGGGTACTCACGCCGAAGGTGCCAGCTTGCACATCGATCAGATTGCAACCAGCGCGCGATGCAAAAGCTGCGGCGTGACGTTCTCGCCGCCCGACATGTTCTTGCTGTGTGAATGCGGCAGTGCTGATGTCGAGGTGCTTGCCGGCCGAGAGTTGCGGATCCTGTCGATGGAAGTGAGCTGAGCATGTGCGCGACGTGTGGGTGCGGGGACACCACAGGACCCCGGGTGTCGGTAGTCGCAGACGGCAAACACGAGCAGGAACAGGGTCATGGGCACGGTCACGGGCATGACCATGAGCATCACCATGAACACAGCCACCCCGACCACACTGTGATTCTCGAGCAGCAGGTGCTTGCCAAGAACGACGGCATTGCCCTGCACAATCGTGAGTGGATGCGGGCGCGCGGAATCACGGCGCTCAACATCATGAGTTCGCCCGGCGCGGGGAAGACGACGTTGCTGGCGCGAACGATCCGCGAACTCGAACGGCAACGACCTGTCGCAGTGATCGAAGGTGACCAGGAAACCCGCCTCGATGCCGAACGGATTCGCGAGACCGGCGCGTCGGTGGTCCAGGTGAACACCGGGGCGGGCTGTCACCTCGATGCCGAGATGATCGACCGCGCACTACGTGCCTTGGATCCCGCAGACGAGTCGCTGCTTCTGATCGAAAACGTCGGAAACCTGGTGTGCCCCGCGCTCTTCGACCTGGGCGAGGAAGGCAAGGTTGTCCTAATTTCGACACCGGAGGGGGATGACAAGCCGAAAAAGTACCCGCACATCTTTGCCGTCGCGGACCTGGTCGTGATCAACAAGATCGACTTGCTCCCATACGTCGAGTTCGACGTCGATGCCTGTGTTGCACAGGCGAAAATCCTCAATCCTGCTGTGCGCGTAGTTGTTTTGTCTGCAACGACAGGTGAGGGCATGAACGAGTGGTACGAGTGGATCGCTAGGCGTTCGGCGATTTCTCCGGTGGCCGTTGACAACTGATCTGCTCGGGTAGTTAATGAAATGAGTGGGTGCCACGCAAGTGGGCCGAGGTTCGACTCCGGTGGCGTCAGCGTTTCGGTGCCGCGGCAATTCGAGGCCATAGCGTGTCAGGCCAGTCGCGGCGCTGAGAGTCAAGGCGCAAGTGCACCCGTGAAAGCTGCTGACATGGACACACAAAAATCGACTGCTGGCACCACGGCGGAACCTGCCTCCGAAAGCGCAGCGACCTCCCGAAGCGCAGCGGCGAAAGCGGAAGAAACTTTGATCCACGTGCTGTGGATCAATGCCGGGCTCAGTTGCGACGGTGATTCGGTGGCGCTGACTGCCGCCACGCAACCCAGTATCGAGGAGATCGCGCTCGGTGCGTTGCCCGGCCTGCCTCAGGTAGCGGTTCATTGGCCGCTCATCGACTTCGAATGCGGACCGCAGGGTGGCGCTGACGATTTCCTGGAGTGGTTCTGGAAAGCCGACCGGGGAGAATTGGAACCCTTTGTTCTTGTTGTCGAAGGATCGATACCGAACGAGAAACTTCACGACGAAGGGTACTGGTGTGGTTTCGGGAACAATCGCGAAACCGGCCAACCGGTCACCACGAGCGAATGGCTCGACAAGCTGGCACCGAAAGCCACTGCGGTAGTTGCTGTCGGCACGTGTGCGACATACGGCGGAATACATGCGATGGCCGGCAATCCGACCGGTGCGATGGGTGTGCCGGACTATCTCGGGTGGACCTGGAAATCGAAGGCGGGCATCCCGATCGTGTGCGTTCCCGGGTGTCCCATTCAGCCGGACAACCTCTCCGAGACCCTGACCTATCTTCTGTACATGGCCACTGACCAGGCGCCGATGATTCCCTTGGACGAATCCCTGCGCCCGCAGTGGCTTTTCGGTGCCACCGTTCACGAGGGCTGTGACCGTGGCGGATACTACGAACAGGGCGAGTTCGCGACGGAGTACGGGTCACCGAAGTGCATCGTCAAACTCGGGTGTTGGGGACCGGTCGTGAAATGCAATGTCCCCAAACGCGGTTGGATCAACGGAGTTGGCGGGTGTCCCAACGTCGGCGGGATCTGCATCGGGTGCACGATGCCGGGGTTCCCCGACAAGTTCATGCCGTTCATGGATGAACCGCCCGGCGGCAAACTCTCCACCAATGCGGTGGGAATGTACGGGTCCGTGATTCACAGTCTGCGCCGGATCACCGGTCACACGTTGGACAAGGAACCGCACTGGCGCGAGCGCGGGTCGAAGTTGCTCACCGGAGCAACGCGTACGTGGTGACCGACCGGATACATTCAAATCAGTTCGTGAGCAACGTCTCTGGGAGGCACTGCAATGACGGCCATCGTTCCCGAACCCACCTCGACTGCGGACCGCGACGGTCTTGTCGAGATGGCGTGGGACCCCATCACCCGAATCGTCGGCAGTCTGGGCATCTACACCAAGATCGACTTCGCCAATCGCGAAGTGGTGGAGTGCCACAGCACGTCGTCGATTTTTCGTGGGTATTCCCTGTTCATGAAGGGGAAGGACCCGCGCGACGCGCATTTCATCACCAGTCGTATCTGCGGCATCTGCGGTGACAATCACGCCACGTGCTCGTGCTACGCACAGAACATGGCGTACGGCGTCAAGCCGCCGCATCTGGGCGAGTGGATCGTCAATCTCGGCGAGGCCGCCGAGTACATGTTCGACCACAACATCTTTCAAGAGAATCTGGTCGCAGTCGATTACTGCGAGAAGATGGTCTCCGAGACGAATCCCGGTGTGCTGGCGCAGGCGGAGAACACGCGCTGCCCGCACGAGGATCAGCATGGTTATCGCACGATCGCCGACATCATGCGGACCCTCAATCCGTTCACGGGTGAGTTCTATCGGGAGGCGCTGCAAGTCTCGCGTTCGACCCGTGAAATGTTCTGCCTGATGGAGGGTAGGCACGTCCACCCGTCGACGCTCTATCCCGGTGGCGTCGGCACGGTCGCAACGATCGAACTGATGACGGACTACATGTCGCGGCTGATGCGGTACGTCGAATTCATGAAGAAGGTCGTGCCCATGCACGACGACCTGTTCGACTTCTTCTACGAGGCGCTGCCTGGTTACGAAAAGGTAGGCCTGCGGCGGACCTTGTTGGGTTGTTGGGGTTCGTTCCAAGACCCCGAGTACTGCAATTTCTCGTACAAGGACATGACCGACTGGGGCCGGAAGATGTTTGTCACTCCCGGTGTTGTTGTCGACGGCAAGCTGGTCACAACAGATCTGGTGGACATCAACCTCGGTATCCGAATCATGCTGGGCTCCTCGTATTACGAGGACTGGAGTGATCAGGAGATGTTCGTCAAAACCGATCCGCTGGGTAACCCGGTCGATCGCAGGCACCCGTGGAATCAACACACCAATCCCCACCCGCAGAAGCGGAACCTCGAGGACAAGTACAGCTGGGTCATGTCACCGCGATGGTTCGACGGAAAAGACAATCTCGCTCTGGACACCGGCGGGGGAGCATTGGCTCGTCTGTGGAGCACCGCTCTTGCCGGCCTGGTCGACATCGGATACCTCGAGTCGACCGGGCACAGTGTGAAGATCAATCTTCCGAAAACAGCGTTGAAGGGTCCGGTCTCGCTGGAGTGGAACATTCCAGAACACGGCAGCAACACTCTCGAAAGGAACCGTGCGCGAACCTATTTCCAGGCGTACGCAGCGGCCGCTGCCCTTCATTTCGCCGAGAAGGCGCTTGTCGAGATCCGTGCCGGCCGCACCAAGACGTGGGAGTCGTTCGAGGTCCCGGACGAGGGTATCGGCTGCGGATTCACCGAAGCCGTCCGCGGAGTTCTCTCACATCACATGGTGATTCGTGACGGAAAGATCGCGAACTATCACCCGTACCCACCGACCCCGTGGAACGCGAGCCCGCGCGACAGCTACGGAACCCCCGGTCCGTACGAGGATGCCGTGCAGGGTCAGCCGATCTTCGAGGAGAACGATCGAGATCACTTCAAGGGCATCGACATCATGCGGACCGTGCGCAGTTTCGATCCCTGTCTGCCGTGCGGCGTCCACATGTACCTCGGCGGCGGTAAGACCCTGGAGAAGTTGCACTCGCCGACGCAGTCCGTGACCGGGGAGTGATCGATGGAACAATCGGCCGACTACTGGCGCGGAGCAGGTGAGCGTATCGAGACGTTGTTGCAGGCCAATGCCGGTGCAGGCCCGGTGGCCAAAGATCGCGCCGAGCAACTGGTGCGTGAGGTCGTGCAGTTGTACGGCGCAGCACTCGAACGCACCGTCGCGCTGGCGAATCCGGCCACGATGGATGCGATGGTTCGCGACGATCTGGTGTCCAGCCTGCTACTGGTGCACGGACTTCACCCGCACGACGTGGAGACCCGCGTCCGCACTGCGCTCGACAGCGTCCGTCCGTACCTCGGTTCGCACGGCGGCGACGTCGAACTGATCGAGGTGGCGGGCGGCGTGGTGCGACTACGGCTGCTCGGGAGCTGTAACAGCTGTCCTTCGTCCTCGGTCACCCTCGAAACCGCCGTTCAGGATGCGGTGCAGGCGGCGGCACCCGAGACCACCGGAATAGACGTCGAAACACCCGACCCGCACGAGGTGAAGTCGGGTGTGATCTCGGTCGAGTCCCTGTTCTCGCACGTACACGCCGACGGGGGAGGTGCGCACTGGGTGGAGGTCCCCGAATTCGCCGAAGTCGACGTGGGCGAGGTCGCGGGGTTCCGGGTATCGGGCACCGATCTGTTGGTCTGTCGCTCCGGTGACGATCTGTACGCGTATCGCGACCATTGCCCGGTGTGTGAGCACTCGATGGCGGGGGCTGTGCTCGAACGCATGATGGGCCGACCTGCCCGAGACGCCGCCGTCCTCACCTGTCCGACGTGCTCTGCCCATTTCAGTGTGTACGGAGCGGGAGCGCGGGTGGGCACCGGCTCCGAGCACCTGGCGCCTGTGCCGGTGTTGATTCGCGACGGGGTGCTCTCGGTCGCGCTTGCTGACGATTCAGCGATACCGGTGACCTAGCCGTGAACGCAGCCCGGTCATGAAAGTCACTGTGGGAGAGGTGCTCACACGAATCGCCTCGACGCGTGCCGTTCCGACCGGACCGCGGTGTGAGATGTGTGCGGCGGGCATAGGCGACGAACACCAACACGTCGTGGACGCACAGGTCCGGAGCCTGATGTGCGTGTGCCGTCCCTGCTATCTACTTTTTGCGCCGGTCGACGCGGACCTTCGATACAAGGCGGTTCCCGATCGGTATCTCGAATTTCCGAACTTCGACCTCGGACCTGGCCGGTGGGAGTCTCTGGAAATCCCCGTCGGCCTGGCATTCTTCTTTCGAAACTCACTCCTCGACAAGTACATAGTCTTCTACCCGGGGCCGGCCGGAGCTACCGAATCCGAGTTGCCCATCGACTCGTTCGAGACTGTGCTCGCGGAGAATCCGGGGCTTTCGCAGATGCGGGCCGACGTCGAGGCGTTGATCGTGTCGGTGCCCACGTCAGGACAATCGCCGAGATGCTTTGTTGTTCCCATCGACGCCTGTTACGAACTGGTGGGACGGTTGCGCACTGTGTGGCGCGGATTCGACGGTGGCCAGGATGCCGCACGCGCAGTGGACGAGTTCTTCGGGCGCGTCGAGGCGCGAAGCAGGTCGGCATGACTGTTCTCGACTTCTCGGTCGACGACGTGGAGGTGGAACCGTACGCGGTTACGCCGAATCTGACGGTGAGATTGAGGATGTCGGAATCCACCGGCGCGACCGTCCGTGCGGTGGCTCTGCGCGCGCAGGTTCGAATCGAACCGCACCGCCGGCCGTACTCAGACGCGGAAGGCGAAGGTCTGCGCGATCTCTTCGGTCCGCGGGAGCGTTGGTCGAGCACTCTGCGCACCTTCCTGTGGATGGAATGCTCCACGGTCGTTCAAGGATTCACCGGAACCACGGTCGCGGCCTTACCCATGGCGTGTACGTACGACTTCTCGGTGACGGCGTCGAAGTACCTGCACGCACTCGGTGACGGAACGATTCCGATCGTGGTTCTACTGAGCGGAACCGTATTCACCGACGGGCAGCGCGGTTTCTCGGTCCAGCAGATCCCGTGGGACAGATCTGCTGCCTACGAATTGCCGGTCGACGTGTGGAAACAGCTGATGGCCACGCATTATCCGGCCTCTGGTTGGGTACGCCTCGACCATGAGACGATTGCCGATCTCGTGCGATTCAAGGCAGCTCACGGCCTCACGGACCTCGATTCAGCCGTGCGGCAGTTGCTGACGGCGAGCCAGGTGCAGCGATGACCCGAACGGAGATGGATCACGACGTTCGGGCCGTGGCCGACGCTGTCCTGTACGAGGGATATCTTCTCTACCCTTACCGGGCCGGCTCGGCGAAGAATCAATCCCGTTGGCAGTTCGGGGTTCTCGGACCGCCAGGCGCCGCCGAGGTCGGAGTCGGCGAGGAACCGTCGATGTCCGCCCAATGCCTGCTCGGCGAATTCGAGGGGAGGGGCCCTGCTGCCGAACCCGTCGAAGTGACTGCGACTGTGAGATTTCTGCATCACCAGTCGCGGACGGTTGAACGACTCGGTGCCGGCGGCGCGTGGATCCCGGTCGATCGGTTGGTAGTCGACGAGCGCGAGTCGATCTCGTGGGACGAAGCCACCGAATCCGAGATCGTGTTGGGTCCGTGGGGTCTGGACGAGCTCGAGGCCGGCGTCGAAGAAACCTTCTGTGCGGCGGGGGTTGTCGACGGAGAGACTTTGTCGGACTCTCGGGGCAGGGTGGTCGGACGGATCGTTCGGACGCGGCTTCCGGTGAATGGCTTCTTGGCAGTGAGCGCCTCCGCCGGGGGCGGACGCACGGTGATTTCCGTGAAGATCATGAACGCCACGAGCGTCGACGCAAGGGACAAGGGCACGGCCACTGCGCAATCGATGCTCGGCACTCACGTCATTGTGCACTGCACAGGCTCGAGGTTCCTGTCGTTGTTCGAAGACGCAGATCACTCGGAGTCGCTGCGGCAAAATCGCTGTTATCCGGTGCTTGCGGGGACCGAGGACCCCTCTCACCCTGGTACGTCGCCCACCGTTCTGGTGTCACCGATCATCTTGTACGACTTTCCCGAGATTGCGCCGCAAAGCGAGGGATCTCTCTTCGATTCGACGGAGATCGACGAAATTCTCACCCTGAGAATCCTCGCCATGACCGACGAGGAAAAGGCGCGGGCGCGGGCAACCGACTCCAAAGCTGCCGACATCATCGACCGATGTGAGCGCTTGACGGACGATGATCTAGCCGGCCTGCACGGTGTGCTGCGAGATCCGCACGCCGGTTCTGATCTGATACCCGAGGTGCCTGACGGCGTGGACTGGTGGACCCCGGAAGCCGACACCAGTGTTCAACCACGCACCGACGCAGTTCTGATCAACGGCGTCCGCGTCTCTGGTGGAAGTACAGTTCGGCTTCACCCCTCACGTCGCGCCGATGCTCAGGACCTGTTCTTCGACGGCCGGATCGCCCACGTCGCCACCATTCATGAAGACGTGGACGGCGACATTCATGTTGGGGTGACACTCTTGGACGATCCGGCCGCCGATCTGCACAACTGGTACGGCCGCTACCTGTACTTCGCGCCGGACGAGATAGAGCCGATTCCGCGAGACAGCGCGAGTTGACGTACTTCAGAGCTATCGGACTTCACAGCTATCGAGAGGAGAACTCGCCATGAGGAACATGGGATTGCTGTCGACGGCACTTCTCGGCGCCACCGCGATCGCAGCCGCGGTCGTTCTGGTGGTGTCGATGCCGGACATCCAGCGTTATCTGCGAATGCGGAAGATGTAAAACGCTGTGCGCGTGCTGATTGCAGGTGTCGGAAACATATTTCTCGAAGACGACGGATTCGGCCCCGAAGTTGTTCGGGCGCTGCAGCATGAGATTCTCCCGTCGGGAGCTCGCTTGGTCGACTACGGGATTCGGGGCGTGCATCTGGCCTACGACTTGTTGGAGTCGTGGGACGCGCTGGTGCTGATCGACGCCTTACCGGTGACCGGAGTTCCGGGGAAGCTCGCGATCATCGAAGTGGACCCCGAAAGTGAAGGTCCGCAAGGAGGTTTCGACGCGCACTCGATGCATCCGAGTTCGGTGTTTGCCAGTCTGCAGGCCCTCGGCGGAACACTCCCGCGGACGTTCGTGGTGGGGGCACACGCGAAATCGACTGGCGACGGAATCGGATTGAGTGCAGAGATGCGTGATTCGGTCGGGCAAGCCGCCTCTGCGGTGATGGCACTCGTCCGGTCGATCGACGTGGATTGTGATGCCACCACATTGGGGCCGGAGGTGTGAGTCATGTGTCTGGGGATTCCGGGACGGGTACGCGAACTACTGGACGGATACGGCGGTCAACTCGCCCTCGTCGACGTGGAAGGTGCACCACGCAAGGTCAACATCGGAATGCTCGACGAAGGCGCCGTCACGGCAGGTGACTGGGTGGTGATCCACATGGGCTTTGCAGTCGAGAAGGTCGACGAGCAGGGAGCACGCCGCGCTCGGGCCGGCCTCGAACTGATGGGCCGTGGTGATCATGACGGTGAGATCGACGACTCCGATACTCGTACGGGCGAGGTCGGGACATGATGATCGCCTGCCGTGTCATCGTTCGCGGCGTAGTCCAGGGGGTGGGATTCCGGCCGTTCGTCCATGCGACCGCCACCGAGCTGGGACTCTCGGGTTCGGTAGGAAATTCTGCGCTCGGTGTCGTGATCGACGTCGAAGGCGACGGAGAGGCAATCGACGCATTTGTCGCTCAGGTGCGAAACCGCCCCCCACCGCTCGCCCGGGTGGAGTCGGTAGAGCGCGAGGACTCGCGGCCGGTAGGTCGTCAGGGGTTTTGCATAATCGAGACGGATGCAGGGTCGGTCGGGCGAACCTTGGCGCCGGCCGACGTCGGGATCTGCAACGACTGTCTCCGCGAACTGACCGATCCGAGCGATCGGCGATTTCGTCATCCCTTCATCACCTGTACCAATTGTGGTCCACGATTCACGATCATCGAGTCGCTGCCCTACGACCGGGCCGCCACGACGATGAAACGGTTCCCGTTGTGCGCGACCTGTGCGGCGGAGTACGTGGATCCCTCGGACCGGCGGTTTCACGCGCAACCGATTGCCTGCCCGGAGTGCGGTCCGACGCTCTCATTCGTGGAACGGGGCACGGACGAGGTGAGCGGCGAGGCCGCACTGCTACGAGCCCGATCGCTACTACGAGACGGGAAGATTCTTGCTGTCAAGGGGATTGGAGGGTTCCACCTGGCCTGCGATGCCCACGATGATCGCGTGGTCAACGAATTGCGTGAACGCAAGCATCGAGCAAGCAAGCCGCTGGCGGTGATGGTGCGAGATGTGCGAGAAGCCGGAGAGCTGGGTGCGGTCGGGGATGCCGAGTCCGATGCCATGTCCTCGCGCGAGCGTCCGATAGTGCTGGTTGCCAAAGCGTCTGGCTATGCGCTTTCGCCCTCGGTTGCGCCCGGCATTCCGGATATCGGAATCATGCTGGCCTACAACCCGATTCAGCACCTTCTTCTGGGTTTGGCCGGAGATGCTGCGGGCCCGGCGGTGTTGGTCATGACATCGGCGAACATCGGTGGAGAGCCGATTCTGTACTCCGACAACGATCTCGATCGATTGGGCGAGTTGGCCGACGGGGTATTGACGCACAACCGTCCGATCTTGATGCCGTGTGACGACTCGGTGATGCGAATAGTGGACAGCCGACGACAGTTGCTTCGTCGCTCGCGCGGATATGCTCCGCTGCCCGTCACCGCGCCGTTCGACGTACCGCCTACCTTGGCGGTCGGGGCCGACCTGAAGAACACCTTCTGTCTTGCAGAGGGCGGATATGTGTGGCCGAGTCAGCACATCGGAGACATGGGCGACCTTGCTGTTATCGACAGTTTTGCTGCGTCGGAGAGTCACTTCGAATCGATCACGGGAGTAGCGCCGCACCAGATTGCCTGTGACGAGCATCCGCGGTATCACTCGTCCTCGTGGGCTCGCAGTCGTAGTGGTGACCGACCGGTGCGCGTCGTCGGGCATCACCACGCACATGTGGCTGCCGTGATGGGGGAGAACGGCCGGGACGGGAGCGAACCAGTTCTCGGAATAGCGTTCGACGGCACCGGTTACGGGGCGGACGGCGCAGTGTGGGGAGGGGAACTACTGCTGGCGACGTACAAGGGTTATCGTCGTCTCGCGCATCTGGGATACGTACCGCTCCCCGGTGGCGATGCCGGAGTGGAACGGCCGTACCGAATGGCGCTCGCCCACCTGTGGCATGCGGGGTTGGACTGGGAATCCGACCTCGCGCCCGTGGCAGCCTGTCCGCCCCGAGAGCAGGCGGTCCTACTTCATCAGTTGGAGACGGGTTTCGGGTGTGTGGACACCTCCAGCATGGGGCGGTTGTTCGACGCAGTCTCCTCACTGACCGGGGTCCGGCAGCGGGTCGACTACGAAGCGCAGGCTGCCATCGAGTTGGAGGGGGTTTCCAGGGGAGTCGACAGCGCCGGTTCGCGGTACACCTTCGACGAGGTGCAGTCGGACGACGATTCGTGGACTGCAGATCCGCGGTCGGTCATTCGGGCTGTTGCCCGCGATCTCCGGGAGAAGGTGCCCGCCGAAGTGATCGGCGCCCGTTTTCACGAATCCGTAGCGCACCTGGTGCTCGAGTGGGCAATTCGTGGTCGGGAATTGGCGGGAGTGGACGAGGTAGTACTCACCGGAGGTGTCTTCCAGAACCCTCTCCTGCTCGTTCGGGCGTGTGCTCTGCTCGGAGCCGCTGGATTCATGCCGCTGACAGGACTGGAGTTGCCACCGAACGACGGCGGTCTCGCCTACGGCCAAGTGCTGGTCGGGAGTTCGTCATGAGGTCAGGAGTTGTGCCATGTGCCTAGCCGTACCGGGACGTATCGAGTCCCTGGAGGAACGCGACGGAACGACGATGTCGGTGGTGAACTTCGGTGGCGTCCGAAAAGAAGTGTGCCTCGAGTACATTCCGGGCGCCCAAGTCGGCGAGTACGTCGTGGTGCACGTCGGATTTGCCATCCAGCGACTCGACGAGGAATCCGCTCGCAGCACGCTGGCGGAATTCGAGCACCTCGGTGTACTCGAAGAGGAATTCGGTGACGGGTTCGAAAGGGCTGCCCGGGCCGCGGGGATCGAACCGAAGGAGAAAGAATCATGAAGTATCTGGACGAGTTCTCCGATCCGGAACTGGCCGGCAAACTGCTGGATCAGATCCGCGCACTGGCCACACGGCGATGGGCGATCATGGAAGTGTGTGGTGGTCAGACACATTCGATCATCAGACACGGCATCGATCAACTACTTCCGCAACAGATCGAGATGATCCACGGACCCGGATGCCCGGTCTGCGTCACCCCGCTCGAGATCATCGACAAAGCTCTCGAAATCGCGGCAAGACCCGATGTCATTTTCTGCTCCTTCGGGGACATGTTGCGAGTTCCGGGGAGTTCGTCGGATCTGTTCCGGATCAAGAGCGCCGGCGGCGACGTGCGGGTGGTGTACTCACCGTTGGATGCACTGACTATTGCCAAGGAGAATCCGGACCGGCAAGTGGTGTTCTTCGGGATCGGGTTCGAGACCACCGCGCCGGCCAACGCCATGACCGTCTATCAGGCCAATCGCCTGGGTATCGAGAACTTCTCGCTACTCGTCTCGCATGTTCTGGTCCCGCCGGCGATGGCCGCGATTATGGACTCGCCAGAGTGCCGCGTGCAGGCATTTCTGGCGGCCGGGCATGTGTGCAGTGTGATGGGAACGTCGGAGTACCCGGCGCTGGCCGAGAAGTACAAGGTCCCGATCGTCGTCACCGGATTCGAGCCACTGGATCTGCTGGAGGGCATCAGAAAGACGGTGCTGCAGTTGGAATCGGGTCGATACGAGGTCGAAAATGCCTACGCCCGTGCCGTCACCGCCGAGGGCAACACCGCAGCGAAGGCGATGCTCGATGACGTGTTCGCGGTGTCGGATCGGACATGGCGCGGCATCGGATCGATCCCGGACAGCGGTTGGCAGTTGGCACCGAAGTATGCGTATTTTGATGCCGAAGAGCGTTTTTCGGTGACCGATATCCATACTGACGAGTCGAGCGTCTGCCGTTCCGGAGAAGTGTTGCAAGGTCTGATCAAGCCACACGAGTGCAGTGCCTTCGGGAAGGAATGCACTCCGCGGAATCCACTCGGTGCCACGATGGTGTCGTCCGAGGGGGCGTGCGCTGCGTACTACCTGTACCGGCGCCTGGAACTTCAGGAGGCGGGTCATGCCGGCTGAGGAGACCGCGGTCGTGGATTTGTCGGCGTGGGTCTGCCCACTGCCGCTGCGTGATTCGCCGAACATCGTCATGGGGCACGGTGGTGGGGGAGCGATGTCCGCCGAGCTCATCGAGCATCTGTTCCTGCCCTCGTTCGGAAGCGCTTCCGATGCAGAACTCGGTGACTCGGCCGTATTCGACGTCGGCGGGGTGCGGCTCGCCTTCTCGACCGACTCGTACGTCGTGAAACCCATGGTGTTTCCCGGTGGAACGATCGGTGACCTTGCTGTCAACGGAACGGTGAACGACCTGGCGATGGCGGGAGCGCAGCCATTGGTGATGTCGACGGCATTCATCCTCGAGGAAGGGACGGCGCTGACCGACATCGCGGGAATCGCGAAGGCACTCGGGCAGGCCGCGCACGTTGCCGGCGTCCGACTGGTGACAGGTGATACCAAGGTTGTCGATGCCGGTCACGGCGACGGAGTCTTCATCAACACCGCGGGAATCGGGATTGTCGCCGATGGTGTGGACATCAATCCCACCCGCGCACAAGAAGGTGACGTCGTGATGGTCAGCGGCGACATCGGCGTTCACGGAGTGGCCGTGATGAGTTGTCGCGAAGGTCTCGAATTCGGGACCGAGGTGCGCAGTGATTGCGCTTCCTTGAACGGCGTGGTCGCCGACATGATTGCCACCGGCGTCGACATCCATGTCTTGCGCGACCCTACCCGGGGCGGAGTTGCCGCGACCCTCAACGAGATCGCTCAGGCGTCGAACATCGGGATTGCGCTGGTAGAGCGAGATCTGCCGATTCCCGCTGATGTGCGCGATGCCTGTGGGCTACTCGGCTTGGATCCGTTGTACGTCGCAAACGAGGGCAAGTTGATCGCTTTTGTTCCACGCGAAGATGCCGACCGAGTTCTGGAAGCGATGCGCGCCAATCCCCTGAGTGTGGGAGCTGCCGTGATCGGAGAGTGCGTGGCCGAACATCGCGGAATGGTGGTGGCGCGAACAGCATTGGGAGGCAATCGGGTAGTGGATTTGCCGGCGGGTGAACAACTTCCGCGGATCTGCTGATGACTGCCGTCGGTATGGACGGGCCGGTGTTGTTCGCTCGTTACGCGTATCCGCCGAACGAGTTGGGTTACTGCGGACCCGACGATCCTTCGGTGCTGCTTCGACAGGCCCACGGCATCTCGGCGAGTGGCGACCGTGACCGCGCTCGTCAATTCGACGGTGCGTGGCCGTACCTCGAGGCATTGGCCGTAAGTGCGGGCATCGACGACCCCCTGGATTCGCGAGTGATCGAAGCTTATTGGGTGGGAGGTGATCTCCTCGACTCTCTCGATTCGGGGAAGTTGTTGCAGCACCTGAGAACAGCCTTCGGTGAACGCGAGAACACCGGGTTCCTCCCCGTCCTCGGGGATCGGGACCGCGCGCTCGCTCACCACAGCTTTCACGTACTTCTGGTGTATCCGTGGGTCAAACTGCTTCGGAAGCGCGGTGAGGTCCCACTGTCGGTCCTCCAGAATTGCCGGATCAGATGGGGAGTGGTCGAGGACGTCGGCGAGGAGCACGCGTTGGTGATTTCCTCCCCGCTCGAGTTCGACGGTGAGAAACTCGCACGCGGCACGCCGGTAACGCAGCGAGTGCGATGGCGCGTAGACGGCCGCTCACTCGCGGCGACGCCCGTCCAGGGCGCCGTGGTGACGATGCACTGGGATTGGCTGTGCGACAACATCACTGCAGAGCAGTCTCTTGCCTTGGATGCGGCCGAAGACTCGGCATTGCAGATCGCGAACCAGCTGATGTAGACCGATATGTGATTGTGAGTCCCATCGTGGCTACGTTCCCTAGGGGTCGACTTCTGTGCGCCCGCGATCGACGTTTTGATCGTTTCGAACTCCCATTCGAGAGCCCCACCGACTTCAAGTAGTCGGTGGGGCGCGACGCAATGGCAAGCACTGTTTCGAGTTCTGCGAAACGGCGTCGAGCAGCGCAGGCTCATAGCTCTCGATTGAGCCCGGACCCGCGGAATAGCGAACAATTCCCGTCGACGTCGTTCGCGCCTCATTCGAAAGGGATGAGAGGCTCATTCCATCTTCCTGGCGCGCTTACGATTCCGGCATGAAACGTGTGTGGGAAGGTGTGCGGCGCTATGGCAAGACGTTGCACTCGGTCGGGCTGTCTGTCGGTCTGGTGTTTTTCGTCCTCTCGATGAGCCCGTCCCTCTTACCGCGCGCGTGGTACCTGCAGGGCGTGGCAACCGGTATTTCCGTCGCCACGGGGTACGGCATCGGTGTGAGCGTGGCGTGGATGATCCGCAAATGCGGAGTCGAACCGACATGGTCGGATCGGATCAAGAGAATTGGTTGGGCCGTACTCGCCGTTCTGGCAGTGATATCGGTACCTCTCTTTCTGATCTTGGGTTCGTGGTGGCAGCAGATCGTCCGTGATCTGGTCGAGGCACCTCGCGTCAACCGGGCGAACTATCTTCTGGTGCTGCTGATTTCGATAGCGGTGTGGTTGATCTTGCTCGAGGCGGTTCGCGGTCTGCGGTATCTCACCAGAAGTCTCGCTGCTGTTGCTCTGCGGTTTGTTCCCAAGGAAGCGGCGAAAGTCGCAAGTTTGGTCGTCGTCTTCGCGTTGGCGATCTTCGTCGTCAACGGCGCCCTCTACAACGGGCTCATCGCGTTCGCGAACTGGAGTTTTTCCGGCGCGGACAACGACACACCGGATGGTATCGACCAGCCTTTGATCGCCGAACGCAGTGGTTCGCCGATGTCTGCCGAGGCATGGGATTCACTGGGCAAGGAAGGACGTACCTTCATGGGTAGCGGGCCGTCTGCGGACAAGATTGCCGCGGTGACCGGCCGAGACGCGAAGCAACCCATCCGCGTGTACGCCGGCCGCGAGTCGTCCGATTCCGTCGACGGCGTCGCACAGCGGGTCGTCGACGAACTCGAGCGCACCGGCGGCTTCGACCGTGCCGTCCTGGCAGTGGTGACCACCACCGGCCGCGGCTGGGTCAACGACGACGTGGCGTCCGCTTTCGAATACGTCCAAGGCGGCGACACCGCCATCGCGGCGATGCAGTACTCGTTCCTTCCCAGCCCTTTGGCATTCATCGCCGACCGCGAAACCCCGATGGCCGCAGGCCGGGCGCTGTTCAACTCTGTCTACGCGAAGTGGATCGATCTGCCGCTCGACAAGCGCCCCAAGCTTGTCGTTTTCGGCGAGAGCCTCGGATCGTACGGGGGACAGGCCGCGTTCGCGGGAGCACAGGACATGGCGACACGTGTGGATGGGGCGTTGTGGTCGGGCACTCCGAACTTCACCGCTCAATGGCAGGAGATCACGGGCAGTCGTGACTCCGGCTCACAGGAAGCCGTGCCGGTGATCGACGACGGGCAGTCGATCCGTTTCGCTGCCTATCCGGAGGATCTCGAACTGGATGCGCCGTGGAACGACTCTCGCGTCGTGTACTGGCAGCATGCCAGCGACCCGATCGTCTGGTGGTCCTTCGACCTGCTTCTGAACAAACCGGACTGGCTTGCCGAGCCTCTCGGCCGTGATGTCGATCCGGGAATGACGTGGATACCGTTCGTGACGTTCTGGCAGGTGACACTCGACATGGTCTTCTCGGCTGACGTCCCGCCTGGTCATGGACACAACTACGGTGCCGAGGCAGCGGACATGTGGGCGCAGATCCTGCACCCCGAGAACTGGTCTCAGTCGGACACCGACGCGATTCGCGACGCCTTGACGAACAACTTTCAACCCACCAAGTAGTAGTGCGGAGTACGGACCTCGTGACGGACTCTCGTCGTTGGACCGGGAGTACTCGCTATTGATCGTTCTATCACTGTTTGTCAGCTATCTAACAAGGAGCGCGATGCATTCATCAAGAACACTCGTAGCTGCGGTGGCGCTGAGCGCGATGACTGTATTTGCCGGGGCTGGGTCCGCGGTTGCCGCGCCGGCATTCGGATCTGTCGATTTCGGTTCGTCGAGCGGATCCGGATCCGAATCGGGTTCTGCCGCTTTTGGATCCGGCGGACCGGACGTCGAGCATCCGGTGTCAACCTGCTTCTGGTCCGTGCCGATCAATCCCGAGCGCGCGGACCCCCAGCTCAATTACGCATTTCCTGACACCGCGGCGATCTATTGGGCGGCGCAGTTCACAATCCCCGAGGATGCCGAGTTGGTTATCCGAGGGCAGTATGCGCATGCGCGCTATCAGTCGTTGAACTCGTACAACGCAGCAACCGCTATGCCGACCGCCGTCCTCAATGACATTTCGACTGCTCCGGACGCAGGCTCGCGCAATACCTATCTTCCCGGTGCCGATCGAGCGAACGAAGGTGCCAGGTCGTACACGGCTTCCGTCCTCAACGAGGCCTCGCCTGCTGAGCCGAAACCCAACACCTTGTATGCCGGTGTGCCAGGTCAGGACCGGATAAGCCTGCTTTATCGCATCTACCTGCCGGACAACGGGCGTGATCTCACCGGCGGCGTAGGACTGCCTGAGCCAGAGCTGCACCTTCCCGGTGGTCAGGTGCTGCGGGGGCAGGATCTGTGTTCAGCGGTCGGTGCGGACAACGGAATCTTGAAGCCGGCTTCGCTGCCGTTGGACACGTACAAGGCATTGCGTGACCAACCGGGCAAGCCTGCGACATTCCCTTCCGAGCAGGCACCAGTCTGGCGGGCGTACTACAGCGCCGAGTTCACGCTCGGCTGTACCTATCTCGGCAAATGCGTTGGCACACCTCAGCGGGTGGGCGGGCAGTACTCCAACATCGACAACAGCTACGTCACAGCCGAAGTCAACCGTGGGTTCGGCGATGTTTTAGTACTTCGGGGAGAGTTGCCGAGGACTCCGAAGACGACAACCGGCGCAAAGAACCTCGACAGCGCAGTCGACATGCGGTTCTGGTCGATGTGCAGCAATGAATCGCTGGCGACGACGAAGGTAGCGACGTGTCTGTTCGACGAGCAGATGGCCACTGATGCGGAGGGTCGCTACACGATTGTCGCGTCGCTGCCTGAAGACCGACCCGCAAACGCTACGAAGGAATGTGGGGTGTCCTGGCTTTCGCTCTCGCCGGCCGGTGATGGTGCAGGGCATCTCGACGATTCCCTCTTGATCATGCGGAACATGTTGCCGGCCAAAGACTTCAGTCACGCCGCGCACGATACCAAGACGCCCGGCGACGAGAAGGCCGTGATGGGACAGTATTTGCCGGACGGGCAATATACGTCCAAGCTCGCGTTCGAGGAGAGTGGCTGCGCGAAGTAGGCCGACTGAGTCTACGAGTGAGTTCAGCACCTGAGATTGTGTCTGGGTATTCCTCATTTACGGTATCGGCCGCGCTCGGTTGCGAGC
>NZ_JBHUUU010000023.1:0-82112 GCF_042670865.1 Rhodococcus sp. NPDC057135 | reverse complement strand
CCTCCCGACGCTTCGCGTCGGGAGACGGAGCGAGTCGCTTCGCTCCCCGCCAGGGAGCCGCTGCGCGGCTCGCAGTGGGTCGAGTGCCGTTGCCGTCGATTCGAGTCGCTTCGCTCCTCTGAATTCCGAATCTTGTTTCTCACCAATCGAATTAATCGCAACGTCTGAACCGGTACCCGACACCCGAACGAGACTGGGGAGGAGGGGAAGGGTCACGAAAAGCGCCCCGTCTCGCGTCCACTGCCTCGTCATCATCATTGCTCCCAATCATACACCCCCACCCACCAAACCGCAAAACAACCCGAAAACCCGAAACACCGAAACACTCACCACCACAACAACATTCAACGTTGACAAAAACACCACTGTGCACAACCCACGAAACCCACCCAACACCAACCGAATACCGAAACCTACTGACACACAACAACATTCAAAATCGCCCAAAACGAACCCTCGCAACACCCCCGCACGACCCGGCACCACTCCCCCACACCACCCAACCCGAACACCCCGCCGGCCCCTACCGATCGACCTGATGGAAACCAGGACGGGCCCCTGCCGGTGACAGCGACTACTCTCCCCGCATGCCCGACACACAGCAGATAACGCAGGCTTTGTCCGAGATCGTCGAACTCATCGCACCCGGCTCGAAGCCGAGCCAGGCACGATTGGCTGAAGAAATCGCCGGTCGTAGAATCGCGGGCACATGGGCTCCGTCCAGTGCGTTGCTCCGTACCCTGTATCCCGACGGCCCCGACATCCGCGCTGCCGGCGGACTTTACGAGGCCGGCATGGCCTACTGCGATTGCAACGACACCCCTGGCATGATTCGCGACTCCCTGATCGAGTTGCCCGCCTGCCCAGCAGCACTGAACTGGGACTGGGTCAACGAGTTCGACGAGTCCGACGACCGCTGGGACCCCGAAGAGCTCGAGAACTTCCTGTGGCCACTCGCCGCACGGTGCCGCGAACTCGGCTCCGCGCTGATCATCCTCGACACCGGCTCGGACGGCTACGGCATCGGGTTCGTCTCAGCCGACCACATCGACCGAATCGTGAAGTTGGCCCAGATCGCGAACTGCGACCTCAGCGTCGTACACCCGGGCGTAGAGACCTTCCTGGTCTGACCGACATGGGGATCGGACAGATGACGGCCCTGCGCTCGGTTCATCGTTTGAACCCCAGCCGGAACGTGTCCAACGCCTGGGTAGTACCCCATGGGGCCCAAGCCTCCATTTCAAGGTCGGTGGGGGACGCTACGCCGAACTTTCGCAATGCCGCCGTGGTCTCCGCGGCGATCCGGCGGCCCGATTCGAATGAGGGTGGGTACGACCGCACGACCGGCTCAGCTCCCGGCAGATGAATTCCCAGACCCGCACCATCGTCGGCGAACCAACCTTGAACGAAGGGTCCGGGCTCGTCGGCCACCCGAAGTACCCACACAACCCCGGTCGCATACGGAGCGAGCAGCGCCAGATCGCCCGCGAGCGACGGGAACAGTTCGGTGATGTAGTCGTCGAGCATCGACCACGTCTCCGCGGGCCGTTCATGGACCCACCAATCCCGGGTCCCGAAGCGAACTCCGTCGGCCCCAGTGGTCACCAGCCACCTCAGCGGCGACTCCCAGTCCTCATCCCACTTCGACTCCCAGTACTCCCGCCCTTCGACAGCTTCGGTCGGCGTGGCGGCGAACTGCAGCCCACTACCCGAGGTCGACAGCGTGTAGGTGACCTTCGCTCCGCGCCAGATCGCCTGCGCGTCAGGACCTCCGACGACAGGCGGTGGACCGAGCAACTCGACGCACGACCGGAGTGCGGCAGCATAGGCCTCCGGCATGACCCGCGACGACAGCCGCTGTGACAGTCTCAGTTCCCGGTACTCTCCGAAACCCCACCGGTCGGCATCCATGTACTCCTCAGTCCGACTGGCATGCAACGAGGCCTGCACCGCGTCCCCGTTCTGTTCGGCGACCAGATCCTCGTTACTGATGTCGATCGGCCACCCGACCGCCTCGAACAATGAATCGAGATCGGAGCGGGACCACGACCTCAGGTGCGCGTTCGCGATGTGCGGTAGCACGGCGAGGAACGGCGCAAAATCAGTGCGCTGCTCATCCTGTTCCTGCCGCGCACGTCTTGCTGCTTCAGCCGACCTGTGCGCATCGGGGCGGAATAGGAGGTAGGACACGCTGTGCGTCCGACAGTTCAGTTGGACAACCACCTGCGCCAACACCCAGACGAGGCTTCTGGTGTCCCCGTCGATATCCGAGTCAGGCTCGCCCCACGCCTCGATCAGATCCATACGAAGGGCAGCGAAACCCGTCCGCAATGCCTCGCGCTCCGCATCGTCGACCGAATGGAGGGGGATGTCCGCGATAAAAACCCTCACGATATCGAGTTCGGTGCTCGGCGCGAAGCGCATCTTCGCACCACTCAACTTGATCGGGGCGAGCAGGCTCTGCAACTGCTCGATATTACTGGCCGACCACGACCATTCGAATTGCTCCGCCTCCCGCGCTACTCGCATCGCTTCAGCAACATCAAACACGGGCGATTCGCTCACGCGGCCGGACGTTACCATCGGCCACCGACACCCTGACCCTGCATGGAAGGACCCCGCGCTCGGCGAATTGCTCGACCAGCAGAAACATATGCCCATAGTTCCCATATGGGAGCTATGGGCATTTCCGGGTATTCCTGACTACGCGTGCACGATGGAGTCCGAAGCACACCTCGTCTCGGGCCCTCAACTCCCCCCAGAGACTTGCCATCACCCCGTGGAAATTTCGACGTTCCCACCAACAACGGAAACCCCAGGGCACACGATCCAACCTCCTGAGACCAGTCCAACTTGTCAGGGCAGGTGAGGCATGCTGTGAACATGACTGTGGTGGAAGATCAGCTGACAAACGCAATCCGAATGATCCGTTCCTACGATGCACTTGTCGTCGTCGGTGCAGGCGTTTCAGCGAACCACTATCCGATGACAGACCAGCTTCCCCCGCTTCTCTGGCAGGCCGTCGAATCCGACCCCGTCGCTCTCGCCGAGTTGCGCATACGAACTTCCGGGAGTGGGAGCGCGAAGGAAATTCTCTGGTCCAGCCCTGACAGTCTCCAGCTCGGCTGGGAGTTACTTCGGCAATTCGCTCCGGCACGACGCACGTTCCAATCGGCGTTCGCTGTTCTCGACGCCGACCGGGAGCCCTCAAGCGCCCATTACGACCTCGCTCGACTCGTCAACTCCGGGCACGTCAACGCGGTGATCTCGTACAACTGGGATACGTGTCTCGAACGAGCACACGAGCAGCTGTACGGCGTCCGATTGCCCTCCGGCCTACTCCACAAACCACACGGAGACGCCGCCGAACCGCAGCAAGCCTGGGTGCTGCCGGACGAAGACGGGCAGGTACCGCCTGATGTGCTTCATCACGTCGTGCAACTCTCGGAGCGTCCACGCACACTTGTCGTGCTGGGGTACAGCGGTAGCGACGCGACGGTCGTGGAATCGCTCCTTGCACCACTCCAAGAGCGTTGGCCCGTCGTTCGTGTTAGCCCCTCGGCCTCGGGCGAAGGCGCGATACATAGCACCGCTGATTCGGCTCTGGCGGAGTTTGCCTCACAACTGACGCGCCCTGTTCCTCTCCCCGGATGGAAGTACGTCTCCTTCCTGCGCAGCCGAAACTTCCTGGCCGCACTGAGGGGAGAACGCCTCCGCCCAACGGATGTGGATGCATGCCCAGAGTTTCCAGCGGCGCAACGGCTGGCAGAGCGTCTTCTCACTTCACGTTTCGCAACCCTGTCTGGTTCGAGCGGCACAGGGAAATCGATTACCGCATTTCACGCTGCGCGACGACTGAACCGTAAGGGCTGGCGAGTCATCGAGTTGAACCAGGCAGGGGTTGCTTCGCTAGCCGACGTCCGAGAATTCCAACTCCTGCCTGGCCCCGTGCTCGCGGTCGTCGATGATGCCCAAGCTATCGACCGCGCCGTGGTTGCCGACATTGAATCCTCCGTGGACGACACTCACGCAGTCCTGCTCGTCTCGACGAAACGATTGGAGATGCGTAACGACGAAACGCTTTCCGCATCTCAGGCAATGAAAGTTCTGCATGACTTCTGCCGTACCAACATCGACACCGTTGGTCCTTTTCTTGCCCAGCTCGACGATCGAGTTGGGTGGTCGGTGTTTTCGGAAACCCCGGAGAAACGGTTAGCACTTGCGCTCCGAACAACAGCCGAGCCCTGGCTCTACACGTTTGTAGCCTCGGGAGGCGAGCGCCGCATCAACGGGGCACTGGACCGAGCGGTCGAGGATGTGGATTCAGCACTCGTGCTCGCATTCATCTGCGTGGCACAGATGACGTCACGCGATGCCGGCGTCACACATGAGCACCTCGTCGCCATGGTAAATACGCACGCAAGCAGCCGTTTTTCCCCTGACGGTGTGCTGCAATCCGCCCGCATCGATAGTGCCCTGACCTTCCTGGTCAACGAGAGGCTTATCAGAGAACACGACGGTCGCATCCGCGCTGCCCATATTCGTATCGCCGAAAAAGCACTACAGAACCTCGGCCAACGCGAGACCGACGCCATCGGGACGACAATCCGGGCCTGCGTGCGCGAAAACCTACTCACCGAGAACATCGACGTCGCCGGGAAGTTCTGGCTCTTTCGTGTCTTCGACCGCATGGACATCTATCGCTACCGATGGGCGAGTTCAATCGTCGACGAGGAAGTTTCGTACAGTCTACTTCGCCAATGCCTTACTGCAGCACCGGGATCGGATCGTGGCGTTGCCCTCAACCTGCTCTGGTCGTCGGAGTGGTTGCACCCACTTTCCGACGCCGCAGCGCACGAACTTGCAACCAATATCATCAACTGGCTGCCAACCATCACGTCCGAAGAAGTAAACGGTTACCGATGGATACTCAGCAGTTTTCGTTCCGACCACAACACCGCGTATGAGCGGATCCGTCATTCCGCCTCTGCATATCTACTGGCCGAACGTCTTTCGAATAGTGGGGTGCGCTGGGCAGCGATGGACTGGGTTCATGTCATCAACGAGTTCACACCCAAAGTGCAGACCGGTGCTCTGCTGAGATGGAGCGAGGAATTCGAGAACGGGATCGACCCGACACTTCTCACCGACTGGCTGTCCGACCGCGACGAACACTCGCACCCGTTCGAGGTCTACGACCTCATCGACATGCTTGTCTCCATCGCGCCACACACGGCGATAGCAGCCTTCCATGCGTGCGCCGACCAGATAGTCAGGGCCATAGAACGTGATTTCTCAGATGCTGCGACCAACTTCTTCGACTGGGCATTCGGAAGCATGCTCTACGTTGCAGTGCTCGCGGACGCCCCGTCAGCACCCAACCCATTCGACAAGGAAGACCTGATTCACGAGTCCGACTCTGACCGAATGGAATTCGTGAACTCCAGACGGCCGACACTGCTCGAACTCGCCGCCGTCGTCCTTGCCACGATGCACAAGGTCGACTGGCCTGCCGCCACGCGAACACTCCACCGCAAAAAGAAATACCAAATCCATAGTCTCGACATGCTTTTCTGGTGGCTCGCATGCCTATCAACGGACATCACCGACGAGATCGCGGCTACCCTGTCAACCGAATGGCTTCTGCGGATTGTCGATGAAGCGAAGCAAGAGGGACCATCCACAGGGAATCCGTTCACAGCAGTCGAACATCTACTCCGTCACCTTTGCTGGGGTGCACGCGGCGAATCGGTCGTACGCACGTTCCTCGAGCAAAACGAAACCATCATCGAATGCTTCCCATCCACGCTGATAATCCGCTACCCAGACCTCGCAGCACAGTGGATACGTAAAGACCGACGTGTGGACGTTCCAGCTCCCCGGAGCGAGGGCTGGGAGACATTGACCACTGACCTGAAAGCGATAGCCGACATCGACCGCCAAGCCGCAGTGCAATGGCTCGGCCAGATGACGGACGAAATACTCGCGGCGTTCATCAACCCACAGAAACACAACCTGACCGATATCGACCGATTCTTGCACCTCACAGACGATTTGGACTCCACATTTCTCGACACCGTCATCGAACAAATCGACATCGACGACGCCCGCGAGAACTGGCAAACGAGCTGGAAAGACACTCCAGAGGACACTCGTACTCTGCTCCAACGTATCTCCCACGCACCAGGCCCAGCCGCGGTCCTGGCGGAGTCCATAACTGGCCGTCGCAGCAGATGATCTGCCGCACTTGCATCGCTTCGTTCGAGGCCTCGACACCGACCACGCAGCCGTCCGAAACGGGCTGACCCTGCCCTACAGTTCCGGCGCTGTCGAAGGCCACGTCAATCGGATCAAGATGCTCAAACGGCAGATGTATGGACGAGCTGGTTTCGACTTGCTCCGCAAACGAATACTTCTAAGTCGCTGACACATTCAGGACCGATCACGGAAAGTGGGCCAGAACCACTTTTCAACCGTCGTTAACAAAAGACCCAGTGGAGCAGCCCGACACGAGGTCGGGCGATCATCCATGCCCACGGCCCGCCTCATTCCCCGCAACGGAATTCACGCCGACTGGATCAATTCATCGGTGCATTCAGGCTTAGCTCCAGGCGTGCATGGTGACGCCTCCCCTCGTGTTCAGCTTAGAAAAAGTCACTTGCGCAGAGGTTCAGCGTCGGCCCTGTTCGATGACCCAGGCAGCTATCTGGGCCCGGGAAGTGAAGCCCAGCTTCGTCAGGATGTGTTCGACATGCCCTGCGGCGGTGCGTGGCGAAATAACCAGTCGGGCGGCGATGGCCTTGTTCGTCAGTCCCTCGGAGACCAGGTCGGCGACCTGCCGCTCGCGATTGGTGAGTTCGGGCGAAAATCCGGTGGTGGGCTGTGCGATCGCGGGTTCTTCGCCGAGCGCGTAGGCAATGGCGGCGTCGAAATCGAGCGCGATGCCTTCGCGGTGCGCGGCCGCGAACGATCGTCGGCCAAGCGAATGGCGTACGTTCTGCTCGCATTCATCGTGGTACGCGAGCAGGTTCGGTACTGGCACGCTTGAGGTGCCCGTTGTCTGGCCCAGTGCCCACGCCGCACCCATCAGAACGGCGGCGCGCCGGACGTTGCCCTCGGCGGACGCAATCCAAGCCAGGTCCTCGAGACACTGCGCAGCCAGGAACGGATCTCTTCGGAGCCGGACAAGGACAAGCACCTGCCGCAGCAGCTCCTGGGCGCGATTGCGATCACCCCTGTCCAACGAGACGACCGCGGCGGCCCACAGCGCATGTGACCGCAACACCGATTCACCGCGAGACTCGGTGATCGTGATTGCCTCCTCGATGCAGTCGAGTGCCCGCGCGGTATCCCGCTGCAATGTGCGAGCCCATCCGAGGGTGACGAGCACCAAAACCTGTGCATACATTTCGCCATGCGCGGCGAACACGGCGTGGGCTTCCTGCAATCGCTCACCCGGTAAGGCGACTTCGCCTGCGAAGACCTCATATTGCCCCTCGGCGAAATCCGCGTATGCGTGTACGACCGGGTCCGTGGACCGTTCGGCGAGGGCCCGGGCCTCAGCGACCCGGGCGCTCGCGACGGCGAGGTCGCCCTGGATCGGGGCCATGAGACAGGCCAGATACAAGGCCTTGGCACGGACTGCGGGTGCGACCCCGGGCGGGGCAGCGAGGGCGCGGTCGAGCCAGTGCCGTCCCTCGCCGAACCGGCCGAGTGAGAACCAGAACGGTTGCAGGGCACAGACGAAGGTCAACGCGGAGTCGGTATCCGTGTTGTTGGTGAGAGCGAAATCAAGGGCCTCCCGCAAGTTGGATTGCTCACGGTCCAGACGTGCGGTCCAGTCGAGCTGCCGGGCACCGATCCACGCTGCCTCCGCGTCGAGTGCCATCTGCCGGTACCAACGCGAATGCCGAAGCTGCAGGTCCACAAACTCGCCGGCCCGCTGGGCCCTCTCTCGGCCGTAGTCACGGAGCGTTTCGAGCATCCGAAATCGCACCGCGCTACCCGAGTCCTCTCGGATGAGAATGGACTTGGCGACCAGGGCGGTCAGCACGTCGATCAGGTCATCTACCTCGCCATCGTACCGGTATACCTGTTCGATGGCGTCGAGTTCGACGCTGCCGGCGAACACCGACAGCTGTGCCCAGAGGTGTCGTTCGTTCGGGGTGCACAGTTCGTAACTCCAGTCGACGCACAAACGGATCGTCTGCTGACGAGGCGTCGCGCCTCGGATTCCGAGGGTGAGCAGCGCGTAGCGGTCGGTCAGGCGCTGCAGAATCTGCTCAGGCGACAGGGCACGCAACCGTCCCGCCGCGAGCTCGACCGCGAGCGGAATCCCTTCCAGCCGAGCGCAGATCCCCGCGATGGTGGCGGCGTTGTCCTCGGTCACTTCGAAGCCCGGCAGAGCGGAGGCACCGCGATCGGCGAACAAACGAACCGCGTCATATCTGGACAAACCGTGCACGAGTGACCCATCCCAACCGGGAACCATCAGAGGAGGCACTCGCACCACCACCTCCCCCCCGATATCGAGGACCTCGCGGCTGGTGGCGAGAATCCGCAAGCCCGGGCAGGTGGACAACAAGGTCTCAGACAGTCGCGCTGCCGCATCGATCACCTGCTCGCAGTTGTCAAGGACCAATAGCGCCTCTCGCGGCGCCAGGAAATCCACCAGGACATGGCTCGCCGACCGCGTCGACTGGGAGCGTAGTCCCAGCGCGGTGGCGATCACGTCCGCCAGCAGCGCCCCGTCGTGCAACTCGCCCAACTCGACCAGCCACACACGGCCTGCGAATGCCTTTCGCACGTTGGCCGCGGCCCGCAGCGCGAGCCTCGTCTTGCCCACCCCGCCTATCCCGGTCAATGTCACCAGCCTGGACTGCGACATCAATCCCCTCACCTCGGCGAGTTCGGCACGACGTCCGACGAAGGTCGTGAGCTCGGCCGGAAGGCAACCCCCACCTCCCCACGCGCCACCGGTGGGCGACGGGGTGACGCCGGTGGTCAACGGTACCGGCGCCGCTGTGCCTTCCGCGGAGAACGCAGTATCCCGGTAGTCGCGCAAGACCATTTCGTCGACCCGGAACCCGCCGCGGGCCTGCAATTGTTGAAGCCGTTCACCGAGTGCCACAGGCTCGGGTCGGTCCTCTGGATTGCGGGCCATCGCGTGTTCGATCACCGCAGCAAGGTCCCCGTCGATTCCGTGCTCACGCAGGTCGGGTACCGACTGTGTGGTGATCCGCAGGAACTGTGCCACCACCTGCTCGCCACTGTGTCGCTCGAACGCCGCATGACCGGTTAACGCGGCGAAAAGGGTGGCGCCGAGCCCGTACACGTCGGCGGCGGGCGATGATGGATCTCCGCCTAGCGCTTCCGGAGAAGTGAACGCAGGGGATCGTGCGACTGTCCCGGTTGCGGTGGTGAACCCGTAGGTGATGTGAGCGATGCCGAAATCTGTCAACACCAGTTCGCCGTAGTCGGTGATCAGGATATTCGCCGGTTTCATATCCCGATGCAGGATCCCAGCCCGGTGCGCGGTCGCCACGGCTGCCGACATCTTCACTCCCAGCCGCAACACCGCCTCCGGTGTGATCGGGCCATGGAGCCGAATCCGGGTGTCGAGGGAACCCTGCCCATAATAGGGCATCACCAGATACGGGCGACCGTCGTCGGTGATACCGACCTGCAGCACCGCCGCAATGTTCGGATGCCCGGTCAGCCGCCCCATTGCCCGCTGCTCTCGGAAGAACCGTTCCCTGTTCTCCTCGTCCAGTTCTGCAATGAGCACCTTCACCGCCACGGTCCGCTCCAGTGCCGTCTGGGTGCACCGGTAAACAACGCCGAAGCCGCCGCGGCCGATCTCCTCGGCATCGTAGAAGCCCGCCGCCCTCAACATCTCCGCGACGGCGGCAGCTACGTCACGTTGGGTTCTGAGCGGATCGTTGTCGGTCATCAGGTATTCACTCTCGACCACCCGAGTCTCCCCCCGATAGTCGGGCGGACGTGCTCACAACCAAGGTGATGCCCATTCAGGATATCGCAGCCAAGTCGTGTCCCGCCGGGGTGATCCGCTGCTGCTCAGCAGGAGCAGGAATGCGCGCCCGACCACAGGTACGCGAACGACGCGCACCGCATTTTGCCGACCGCCCCGCGATCGCGGCCTGAGATTCAGTTGTCGTTATGGTCCGAAGCTCTCGCGCCAGATCACCTCGAGGAACCGGCGCTTCCCTCGCTGTCAGGATTTAGTGAGACACTCGGAGTCAACCGGGATCACTCATTGAGGGCATGAAACGAGCATCAGCGATGAGCGGCCCGAACCCCGCAGCTACACCAGATTCTCCGGCAGATCCCGCACCGAAACCGACCCGAAGAACCTTCACCACCGAATACCGCAACAACATCCTCGACGAATACAACCAAGCACCAACACGGCGAAAAATCTGCAGTCCTGCGCCGCGAAGGTTTGTACCAATCCCAACTCCGAGAATGGGCGCGAGCCAGAACTACAGCGGCCGGGAAGTCTCGACCGAAAGCGGCGAGCAATCCCGACAACGACGCTGCGACGCGTAAGGAAATGGCCCGTCTGACACGCGAGAATAATCGTCTGGCAAAGCAATTGACGCAGACGGAGGCCGCACTTGAGATCATGGGAAAACTTCACATGCTCTTGGAATCCATCTCCGAGAGCACGGACAAACCGCCCTTACCGAAGACGCACTGAACAGCACGTTCACCCGACCTCCGGGCCGCTGAAATCCCCACCAGACGATCCTGTGGGCTGATCGGACGATCCCGCGCCACCCACTACCGTCACCAGCAACCACCAATTCTGGGCCCCAAGAAACCAAGGGCAATTCCCGACAACGGCCAGGCGCTCACTGCATTGGAGCGCGCTCAGGTTCTGTCCGTCATCAACAGCGACAAGAATTCTGACCTTGCTATATGCCAGATATGGGCCCGTGAACTCGACGAGGGAAACTATTGGCGTTCGGTGTCGAGTTTGTACCGGATCGCCGCCGCGGCCGGTCAAAACCGTGAACGCCGACGAACAGCGACACATCCACCGAAGGCGACCCCGGAGCTCCTTGCAGACGGACCGTCACAGGTCTGGACATGGGATATCACCGCGCTTCGCGGTCCCACCAAGGGCGTGTGGATTCACCTGTACGTGCTCATCGATATCTATTCCCGCTACAACCCGTCATGGATCGTGGCTGCGCACGAAAGTGCCGAACTGGCCGCCGAATTCATTTCCGAAGCAATCGAGCGTAACGGAATCGTCCCGCACACCGTCCACGCAGACCGCGGCACCTCGATGACCTCCGGATTGTTATCGGAACTGCTCACCAACCTCGGAATCACCAGATCGCATTCACGTCCGAGGGTGTCGAACGACGGCACTGTCACGTTGCTGAACGCGACAAACTGGGAGAATGTGGAATGACCACCGCAATGCCGTCGTACAAGGGTCACCGCTACCCGGTCGAGATCATCAACCACTGCGTGTGGCTTTGATTTCGGTTCCCTCTCAGCTTCCGTGAAGTCGAAGAACTGATGCTCGAACGCGGTGTCGTGGTCAGCTATGAGACGATCCGGCGGTGGTGCGCGAAGTTCGGGCAGGCATACGCAAACCAGTTGCGTCGACGGCGGTCCCGGCCCGGTGACAAGTGGCACCTCGACGGGGTTTTCATCCGAATCAATGGCCGCCAACATTATCTGTGGCGTGCGGTCGACAAGGACGGCAACGTGCTCGACGTGCTGGTCCAGTCCCGACGAAATGGCAACGCCGCCAAGTGATTCTTACGTAAGCTACTCAAGGGCTTTCACTATGTGCCGCGGGTGATCATCACCAACAAGCTGGGCAGCTACCAGGTGGCGCACCGCGAGACGCTGGCCTCGGTCGAGCACCGCCGATCCAAGTACCTGAACAACCGGACTGCCCGGCGGTGCCCCATAACAGACTGCCTCAAACAGGCGTCGCTGCTAGGCTTTTCGAATAACGTGACAGTGCCCGGCGCACGTAGGGCGACCGCACGCTCGCGGCCGCCCTACCTGTGTTTCCGGAATGGAGTCACGCCGTGGCGTCAACTCTTCGTCTTACGGCCGTTCGGCGTTCCTGGTGTCTGCCGCCGTCGCTGCTAGGTGCTGCTAGGTGCTGCTGCACGAAAGTAAGCGCCACGTCGGCTACCTCTCGCCAGCCACTGTCGATGGTGAGGGAGTGGCCACGGTTCGGCATCTCCTGGATCTCCGTGATGGCCTTGTTGCGCTGCTGCTTTGAACGAGGCGTTAGCGATCGCCCAGGGGACGGTGTTGTCCTTCTGACCCGAGATGATCTTGAGGGGCCCGCGGGCGGGGTTCTTGGTGTCCACGGTCGCTTCGCTGGTGAAGGAGTAGTTGGCAAGGGCGGCCTGGAAGAGCGGCTTGCCCGGGGCGGCAACATGGTAAGTGTCGTAAAGCTCTTTCGATTCCTTCTCGGTGAGGGCGTTCGTCCAGCCGAATCGGAACTGATCGAATGAGCGCAATCGCCTTGCCTTTGTTTGCAGGGTTGCCGAGCACTGGCAGTGAAGACTTGAGCGTTGACAGCGGAAGAGGAAGAACACCCTTGAAAGGTGCGGGGTCGATGGCGACCGCCACCCGGCCGAGGCCCATGCCGGAAAGCTTCTGAGTGATGAGTCCACCAAAGGAATGGCCGACAATCGCGGGCTTATTGTTCAGCTTGGAGATCACTTCGGCGATGTGGGTGGTGATGGCGACGATTCCCTTGCCGGCGAATACCTCGGGGTGCTGGCGGGCCTGCGCAACCCTGTCCGGGTCGTCGGGCCAGCTCGGCGCGACCGTGCTGTAGCCGGCGGACTCGAACAGGTTGCGCCAGTTGTATCTACTGC
The DNA here is from genome assembly GCF_042670865.1 of Rhodococcus sp. NPDC057135. Lineage (NCBI taxonomy): Bacteria > Bacillati > Actinomycetota > Actinomycetes > Mycobacteriales > Nocardiaceae > Rhodococcus > Rhodococcus sp. NPDC057135. Next base: position 69,228 of record NZ_JBHUUU010000023.1, on the reverse strand, counting down.
ACCGAACAGGGCACCGGAAAGCCTGTGCTGCTCAGCCACGGCTGGCCCCTTTCCTCGGACGCCTGGCAGTTGGAACTCAAGGTGCTCGCCGACGCCGGTTACCGTGCCATCGCACACGACCGTCGTGGCCACGGCCGGTCTTCAAAGACCTGGTCAGCACACCTTTCCGCCCGAAACTCTGTCGGTAGCCGCAGGTAACCTGCGGTTTATGGCCGATATCGCGAAGAACACGCTGGTCGAGGCGGATGTTCGGGCCCGGATCGCGAGGTCGGTAGCGGAGTCGAAGTCCCCGAGCACCGTGCGGGCGCACGCGTCGGATTGGCGACGATTCGATACCCGGTGCGCGCTTCACGGGCACCAGGAGTTGCCGGCGGATCCGCTAAATGCGGTGGTTGCAGGTCGTCGCCGCATATGAGCGCGGCAACCGGACAGGGGGATCCGGTTGCTGCGCACAGCGCCGGGCTTCGACGGACACCTGTGCCGCGGAACAGTCCCCATAGCCTCCGCCCCACACGCCGTTGTTCCGGTCGATCGCCAAGAGCGGAAACCTCTCGACCACAGCACTGTCCGGGGCTGCGGTCCATGCAGCGGGCCGGCGCCGCGCTACCGCCGCCGGCTACGACAAGCCTCTCGTCGCCCGGCTCGGTGGGCATTCCCTGCGGGCCGGGTTCGTCACCCCGGCCTACCGCAACGGCGCCGACGCACACGCGATCATGCGCCAGACCGGACACAAGACTCCGGGGATGCTCGAAAATCTCTATTGCCGCGCGGTCATCGCACTCCTCGGCCAACGCAACACCCGACACATCACCGACACCGTCCGCGCCGACAGGCCCTCGGCGGCGCCAAGTTTCCGGTAAGGAAACACGATTCATTGTGGACCACGTGGTGCGGCAGCCTCGGTCAACGTCGGTACGCTGCAGTGAGGGTGGCGTACACGACAAAATTCTTGTCCGTCACCCTTCCCTCGTCGAGGAAACACGTCACCACCACCAACCGGCCCGGAACACGGGCACGCAATTGCGGTGACTGTTGCGCCTCACCATGCTTGGTGTAAACCTCGGTGTCCTCAACCTGGTAGACCATAGTCCCGTTGACGGTCGCGAGGACGATATCTGCTCCAACCGTGATGTCGGGCAGCATGTTGAAGATCGCGTCCCCGCCCGCGACCGCATGCCCGATCACGAACACCGTTCCATCCGAATCCGATCCCGGCTGCGCCCGACACTGCACCCAATAGGCGCGATCACTGGTCGGCGGATTCAACACCGGACACTGCCCTGACTCCATCACCCCGACAGTGCTCGAAATCCCCAGCGCCGCAATGTCGAGACGTTGCGGCGGAGCAGCAACGACACTACCCGCCGGGGACTCCGCTTCAGATGCTTGAGCAGAGCTGACGTACGCCGGCGGCGATACCTCGGGGTGTGCAGGCGCTCCCGCGCCTGCACACCCCGAAATGATCATCGCCGCCGCACACCACACCGCCAACGCGGCAACCGGAGAACGGCTGCACGACATCAGTTGCGGCGCAGGGTACGTCGCACCATCATCACACCGCCCGCAAGGGCTCCGGCCACCACGGTCAGCGCCACCGATGGACCCGCCACAGTGGCGAACCGGGACGACGGACTCGCTGTGGCACCGGTTTCGAAGACCAACGCATCCTCGTACGCCAACGGCACGAACGTCCCGACCGGGGTGTCGTATCCGTACACCCGATGCCCTTCATGCGAGGTCACCATCCGAACCGGTTCCCCCGACGGCCCCGACGTCGGCACCACGGGATTATCGATCGGGATCTGCGGAATGTTGACCACCGGAACAACGACCACCGGACCACCCGGAGTCGGCTTCACAGGCTTACCCGGCTCCGTGGGAACGGTCGGCTCCGTCGGCTCCGTGGGAACGGTCGGCTCCGTGGGAACGGTCGGCTCCGTCGGCTCCGTCGGCTCCGTCGGCTCCGTGGGAACGGTCGGCTCCGTCGGCTCCGTCGGCTCCGTGGGAACTACCGGGGTCGAGGGGACCGGAGGCTCCCCGTGCTCACCGAAATGATGATTCTGGTCGTAGACCTGCACCCAGACAATCTCGTACCCACCCCACCCCGGATAGTTCGGATGATCACGAATATTCACCACCCACGGCGACTGCCCCACATACTTCTCCGACCACTGCCCGTTACCGTCGATCTGCGTACCGAGTTGCATCGTCTCCCCCGTCTCCGGGTTACGAATTGTCAGATTCACATGCTCACCGATCTGCGCAGACTCCCCTGACGGGTAATACACCGTCACACCCTCCCCGGACACCGAATACTTCGGACCACCCACCGCGATACCGTCGTCCGGCGACGTCCATACGGGCGGCGCAGACTCCGCCTTCACCACCACATCAACGGTATCTACGTCACTGCCGACCTCGGACCCCTCGCCCACCCCATCCCGGCCACCGCCGGGCTCATCGGTGGAAGACTCCGCACCCGCCTCACCGCCAACGTCACCGGCGACATCCACCCCACCGATCGGTGTCGGTGTCGGTGTCGGTGTCGGTGTCAGTGTCAGCGCAGCCGACTCCCCTGCCCGGTCCACCGCATCCTGCGCGGGGTTCGCGTCATCTGCAGTATCCGTCCCGCTCACAGCACCCACCACCGCGGCGACCTCGGCATCAGCTGCAGCCGCGGCTGCAGGTACCCCCAGAAGCGCGGACGCAGTGATCGCCGCACCCATCGCCGCACGGCGACCACGAGTCAGAGAATTCATCGACATCAAAAACCCTTCAATATTCAACTACCGCCACGGACGCCGGGGTAGGCAAACCCACCTCGACTGAAGACAACACACTGCAAACAAGCAACTACAGGCCGCACCTACGGAGAAATCCGCGATAGCCGCAGCACCACACATGAAATGATTCGGCGCCACAGTGGTCGCGCCAGCATGAGGGTTGACACTTTCACCCATCCGCATCGCCCAGCAGAATCATTCACACCTACTGGAATGCAGGACTTTTCACTGCAGTCACCAAACCACGGTCGAATCCCCCATGAAATACTGGACGTTCAACCTGTAGATAACTGGGACATTACCAACGCGAAGTAAGGGAAAACAGAAAACGTGACATAGCGCATAAATCTATCCATTCGGAAATAGAGAACGCGATTCAGTTACCTCCTGCACACGGCCAGGGTCCGTATGTTCCGCTGACACCGTCGCCGAACTACCCACAGCGGCGACCACATCCGCTCAGGTGTGGTCTGCGCCGCGCCCGCTTCCCCCGCCTCTGCCATCTCGGGAGGTAGGCATCAAGGACAACGCGATCGTGACGACAGGAGCGCCGGGAGCGCATCCCTGCGATCGCTCCCGCAGATCGCCATGAGAACCGACTCCACTCTGACGCTGCTGTCGGTGGGTGTCGTCGAGTCCCTCGGGAAGGTTCGCACCGCGCAGGATCCGTGATCTGGGGAAGATCACCCTGTACCGGCCGGGCCCGGTCACGGTTCCCGCATGCGGGTTCGCTGCTGACCCGGCGGTGCAATCTGGCTCTCACCGCCGAGAACTACGTTGGTCTACTCAGGTTGGCGGGATCGTTGAAGTTCGGGCACGCCACCGCGTCGTTGCTGGTCGGCAAGCTGTCCGCCTCCGGGCGGCAGAACACCCTCGCGGCGGCGCTCAAGAGGTATTGGGCGCTGCGGCGCACCATCTATGCCGCGAAATACCTGTCCGACCCAGATTATCGGCGCAAGATCACCCGCCAGCTCAACAAGGGCGAATCCCTGCACGCCCTGCGCCGGGACCTACTCCATGCGCACGAGGGCATGATCCGGGCCCGCCACCTGTAGGCACAGACCGAACAAGCCTGGTGCCTGACCCTTTCCACGAACGCGGTAATCGATTGGACAACAGAGCATTACGGGCTCGCGGTGGACCAGATACGCCGGGAGGGGCGGCGGTTGGACGACGAGGTTCTCGCCCACATCTCGCCCGCGCACAGCGAGAACATCAACTTCTTCGGCGCGATCGAGGTCGATATAGAGGGCGAGCTGGCCTCGGCTCGACCGGCCGCTGCAGGTCCGCGACACCCTGTTCTGATCAGCACTCCTAGCAGCGCCCGGAATCCACTGGGGTCAGCGATAGCGGCTGTGCGTGGTGAGTGCGCCGAGTATCTCGCCCCAATTTTCGTCTTCCTCCGAGGCGGGAAGAGACTCGTATTGCCCTGCGAGACCCGTCGGGTTGATCCTTTTACGCGCCGCCTCCATGTACTCCGTGCGTGTTGCGAGTGAAACTCAGTGCTTCTTCCGCAGGGATCCGGGGAAGAAGCACGTCCCAGCGCCCAAGACGAGCGGCAGTGCAGAGTCCCTCAGCCGATCTGGACATCTCGCGCCACCACTCGCGGGGCTGTGATTGAACCATCAAGGGCATGTCTCCCTTCACTGACGACGCCCACTCGGACCAATCGTTCGTCAACGAGTCCATATCGACGCTGATGTCGGACAACGCGTTCCACAGCAAGAATCGCGTGCGAACTGTCAACACGCCAGCGTCTTCGACCTCTGGATCATTGTTTTTCGCAAAGATTCGGAAGTCCGTCAGAGGACTGAGTTCGACATCGAGGAACTCCACGATCCACTCGGGGGTCGCCGAGTACGATTCCGGATCATCGTCACTTTCGTCGCTTTCGATGATCCACAGCCAGTAGGCTCGCGCCTCCCTGGTTTGCCATCTGTCATCGCGAAATGCGTCGGCAAGGTCGACGGGGCTCGGATGCAAGCGTGCGACGACTTGCGCACTTTCCTCGGTCTGCCACCATGATCCGATATCACCCGGTTCGTCGATACTGTTCTGCACCAAGACCTGAACAGCCGCGCCGACTTCGTCCTACCCGGCGGGCTGCGCTCGCAATTCGACCATCTACTTCTCGGTTCATGACCGAACGGCGTAGTTTAACCGCTGTGTGATCAGTGCCTGCGGCTGACTGCTCAACCGCAGGCACCTCGCCGAGGGCCCTTCATCACGCCGTCGACGTAACGCCATTTATACCGCCCGAACGGGCGAAGGGCGAGTTCTCGGAGACCGTCGGCGACGACTGGCATGATGGATGCCCGTCGCCTTTTCCAACGTGTCGGCGAATCCTGGACGACCGTAGGTGAGTTCTTGCGCGTCGTTGAGGTACGCGACGGTGTATGCGAATCGCCCGTTTCGCACGTTCAGCAGCACAGCCGTCAAACAGTTCCTGACCGTCGATCCCGACTCCCTCAAGACAGACCCTCAGTTCGCTGTCCACCCCGTCGACCAGCCCCGGAAGGTCCACTACAGTGCGGCCGCGGCGGCACCTCTCCTTGAAGCGGAAGCGGCGACGATCGCGGCTGGTCTCCAGGCCATCGAAGACGGCACCAAGACCTACCCGTGGCCTGACACCTTCCGTGGCGTCGCCTCGACATCGCTTGCGCAGGTGAAGCAGAAGGCGTTCAAGGAAGAAGCCGAGTGGCGCTTAATCGTTGATTTGGAGAGCGGAAAGGACGGCCAGTTCCGCGTAGGACGAATCGGGCTCATCCCGCGCCGAAAGCTCTATTTCCTTATCCTCAAGAGCGGAGAGCCCTCGGTCAGCAGAATCGTGGTCGACCGCGGATTGCGGGTGTAGTCACTAGAGCGACTGCTTGAGAAGATCGGTTCCACTGACACCGAAGTGATCCCGTCCGAGGCCCCATTCCGCGGGCAACACACCCTCCGCTATCGAACAATCGCCACCCACAAACATTGGATATCGAATACTGTTGGGCGACATTATCTTTATCCGGAGAATAGGTTGAATAGCCCGAGTCGCACCGCACTATGTTTGCGTGGCACCCGGCGGCCGTGGGTGCGTTCGGCGAATCATGCGGCGAGCCATTTGCGCGAGGGCCGCCGCGATGTGGAAGAGAAATTCTCCGCCTCCTGTGGGGTGGTGTCGGATCCTTCTGCGAAGCAACGGAATGCCATGCCGCATTCGCCGAGTGTGTGGGTAGTGTCGATGCCGAGGCGGACGGATCGTCCACCCTTATCGAGCCTCCAGCCGACAAGACATCACCGTGGTCGCATAGGGCAGTTCAAGCATTCCGCCTTGAGGACGCTGCACCTTGGAGTCGGACTCGTAGTCAACGAACTACCAAGTAGTCGGGAAAAGCTTCGGCGATTCAACAACGAAGACGAAGAAGTCCCGGCTCTGCACGATGAGCCGGGACGGTTGAACGTCATCTGCGTTGAGCACACAACTCAGATGACCCACTAGCGACGCGGGACCATGCATCCGTGCGGCCACGCACCTTCGATTATAAACAGAACATCCGGTATGCAGTGGGTGGCTCTCATGCACTGCCGAGCGAATTCACGCGACACCAATGTGCCCGATGCCCGACCTTGCGGGTGCAACTGGATCACGCGGTTGAGCACCGCCTATCGTGCCGGGCGACTCGAACCGAACTCAAAAAGACCCACCGCTACAAACTGATCATCATCGACGACGTCGAATACATCCCGTTCGACCAGGACGCGGCGAACCTGTTCTTCCAACTGATCGCATCCCGATACGAACAAGGCTCGGTCATGGTCACCTCCAACCTCCCGTTCGGGCGATGGAGAGAAGCCTTTTCCGACGACGACGTCGTCACCGCAACGGTGATCGACCGACGCGTGCATCACGCCGAAGTGCTCACTCCCAGCCGAACTCCTACCGCATCCGGTCGCGCCGAGAGCTTCTGACCAAGAACCGATCCAGCAGGGACTGATCAAGCCAGTTGGTGAATTTTCGTCCGCCGATCACCGATGGCTTTTCATCCGACGTTGACAGGTCAAGGTTCAAGGAGGGTGGGCCCCGCGAATTTCTCCGATTGACGTGTTGCAAGTCTCGGGCATACACTGGATCAACAGTTGAGCCGATTGGTTCACTGAATGAACCACAGTCGACTGTGGAGTGTTGCTCACGGACAACGAGGTCCGCCCGGGGTCCGCGTCGCAATTCGGCGACGCACGGTCTGGTCGGAGTAACGACTAGAAGCGATTCGAGTTGGCACTCGATATTGCGACGCGCCGTGAACTCGATCTACCCCGACCATGATCGAACGGTGCACCGACTGCAGCTCCAGCCCCACTACTGCGCTGAGTGGCGGGTCACGCCTGAATGGGCGGTCGATATCCCTGATATCGACCGAATTGCTCGTTGGCGGAGCTGTCTGGTTGCGATCGAACGGCCATGGAGCTCATGGGTGGCTCTTACAAAGCCGACTGAGGCACCCCCCCCCCCACCAGAACCCACGATACGTAGAGGATGAAAGTACCCGTGAAATCCACACTTCTCAGCCAGGCCGACAGTTACGTCGAATCAGGCGCATTCTTTGAAGATCTGCGCAGACTGGTCTCTTATCCAACCGTGAGCGGCAGCCCTGAAGGGGAACGTGCGATTCATGACTATCTAACAGATATTCTCACGCCAGCGCTCCTTGATCTGGGCTGTTCCATCGAGCGCCACGACAACTGGAATGGCGGCAGGAACTCATTTCTCGTTGGAACGCGCCACGAAGACCCGAATCTTCCCACCGTCTTGTGTTACGGGCATGCCGATGTCGTCAACGGGCTCGAAGACTCGTGGTCGTCAGGCCGATCTCCCTGGGAAGTAGTCGAGGAAGCCGGCAACTATTACGGTCGGGGGACTGCGGACAATAAGGGGCAGCACTGGATCAACCTAATTGCGCTCCGCTTGCTCATCACTGCTCAGGGACGGCTGGGCTTCAACCTCAAGTTCCTGTTCGAGTGCGGTGAGGAGATCGGCTCACCAGATCTCTTGGAGTTCGTTCGAACCAATGTCGAGAGTTTGTCCGCAGATCTACTCATCGTGTCGGATGGCCCTCGTATCGATGCCGATACACCGACTGTCATTCTCGGCGCACGCGGATTACTCGACATCACTGCCTCAGTCGATCTCAGACCTAGTTCGTATCACTCCGGAAATTGGGGCGGGCTCCTCCGCAACCCTGCCACTGTACTCGCCGCGGCAATCAGCTCGATGGTCGACGGAGATGGACGCCTCCTCCTGCCCGAACTGCTCCCCACGGGTGGGATTCCTTCTGAGGTTCGAGAGATGCTCAATCAGGTGACAATTCGACAGGGACCCAATGATCCTGCCATCGATATCAGTTGGGGCGATCAAACGCTGACCCCGGCCGAAAAGCTGTACGGATGGAACACCTTGGAGGTACTGGCGCTTGGGGCTGCCGATATTGACCGCCCGATCAATGCTATTCCCGGGACTGCCAAGGCTGCGCTCCAACTCCGGTTCGTTGTCGGGACGGAACTGGCGAACATCGTGCCCGCCATTCGTCGGCACCTTGACCAAAACGGGTTCTCACAAGTGCAGATCCAAACGGGGTTGTCGTTCCCGGCAGCCCGAACCGATGTGGCAAGTCCCTGGGTGAGCTGGGTCCGCGACTCAATTCAACGTACAACAGGGACCACGCCTGTCGTCCTGCCCAGCCTCGGAGGATCAGGGCCGGCCTACATCTTCGACTCCATCCTCAAGCTCCCCGCTTTTCTGGTGCCACATTCGTATCCGGGGTGCCTCCAACACGCCCCCGACGAACACATGCCGGTTTCCATTGCGCGGCAGGGCTTGCAGATCGCGACAGGCTTGTTCTACGACCTCGCACATGAGGTCCCGGATCTACTTTCGGACAGCACGACAGGCAGTGCACGGAACTCATATCTCCATCACACCGGAGCCACCAATGAATGATTCAAATCCCCGAAATGACGATTCCACCTCGACTGCGCTGGATCCGATAGCGCTGACTGTCCACGAGCAACCCGCAGCGCCGAAAAAGACGTCTCAGGTGAGAGCAGTCGCCGCTGCCACTATTGGAAATGCGCTCGAATGGTACGACATGACCATTTACGCACTTCTTGCAGTCTACATCGGTCAAAATTTCTTTCCCTCCGAAAGCTCTTCGGTCCAACTCATTCAAACCTTCGCGGTCTTCGCCGTTAGCTACGTAGCCCGGCCAATTGGAAGTTTGATTATCGGCGCCTACATCGACCGTCATGGAATCAAAAAGGGCCTCCTTATAACCATTCGACTCATGGTTATAGGAACAGCCATTATTGCGTTCATGCCTACCCACGAAACGATCGGCATATTCGCACCCCTCGGCATCATTCTTGGACGAATCATCCAGGGCATCTCCACCGGAGGCGAGATTGGGGCCTCAACCGCTCTGCTGGTCGCGCAGAACCAGAAGCGTCGTGGTTTCCTTGGCAGCTTCCAGCCCGCCACTCAAGGCTTAGCAACTGTAGTCGCCGCACTCATGGTCGCAGTCCTTTCCGGCGTGTTGTCCTCAGAGGACATGTACAACTGGGGCTGGCGTATCCCCTTCATCTTCGGCCTCCTCGTCGGTCCGGCCGGATACTTTATTCGCCGATACGTTCCAGACGTTCCGCATGCGCGTGCCCAAGGGAGCGAGCCCACATCCTCAGCCCGCGTCCTCTTCCGCAGCGAGAAGGCATCAATTCTTATTGCGGGCGGCATCCTGGCGGTCTCCACGGCAGTGCAGGCGATGCTGCAGTACATCCCGACCTATGCCATCACGCAGTTGAACATGCCGAGCCAATTGTCATTTGGAGCACTCGTAATTGCTGGGCTCATCCTGACGTTCGTAACCCCTTTTGTCGGTCATCTGTCAGACAAAACGGGGCGTGTACGACTCATGATCCCCACTGCGATCGGAATCGGTGTCCTGATCATCCCCCTGTTTGTGTGGGCACTCGCGGCCAGGTCTTTCGCCGTCCTCGTTATCGTGATCTCGCTACTCGCTGTGATGAAAGCGGTGTACTTTGCCGCACTGCCGACCGTGATGATGGATTCGTTTACACCCGCTACTGGTGTGACCGGGATGGCATTCACCTACAACACCGCCATTCCGATCTTCGGCGGTCTGACTCCGATGGTCGTCACGTTCCTGATTCAGGCCACAGGACAGCCCATCGCGCCGGCCTACTATGTCAGCGGCATCGCAGTCATCAGTATCACCGCACTGATCTTTGCTGCGCGCACCCGCAATCTCCGTTGATTGCTGTATGTACCGGCAACATCGCATGCTTGCTCCGTAGTGTTCCGGGACGCTCAGCGTCCTCGCCGTAATCCGGTCCCGTTCGAGACATGAGCGGCAAGAGCAAAGCTGTGGGAGGTGTGGGTTACCCACACCTCCCACAGCAGGCTTTCACGGTGAGTGACGAAATTTAACGAAGCTGGATCTGGTGTACTCCGTTTGAAGGTTCTAGACATGTCTTCACGGGCGCTGACTTGGGTCAGATGAGAAACATCCTGGCGTGTGATTTCGGGGGGCGTGCGGACGTTGGAACTATTCATTTGTTTGGTATATAAAAGTTTTCGGGTGCAGCAGGGAAATCTGTGACCGGAGTTCATGCTGCCGGGGTCAGCTCGGCGACCTGATCCCACACCTGAAACCGGATAACGACTTCGGTGCGGTGATCGGTGGCATCATACGGTGCCGAGGCTGGCGGAAATGCGGTGAAATACGACTGAACGAGTCCAGAAACCGTTGCGCTGCACCGCTAGGCGGAACCCTTTCATCGCGCGTCCACGTTGCCGAGTCGGTTGATGCGAACTCTCAGCCCGATTGTCTCAAACATTCGATTGCCGGGATTCACCGACGACGTCGTCTCCAGGTGCGCGACCGGGTAACTGACGAGCTTGTCGGTGATCAGAATTCGCGGCGGGATCCCTGCCGCTTCAGCAGTTTCCGGAAGAACCTGCTCGCACTCGCAGCCCTCCCCTCCACTTCGATTGAATGAGGATATCGAGCACGTTCCCGTGCTGATCCACAGCCCGCCACAAGTACTTCCGCCCCCCACCGACCTTGATGACGACCTAATCGAGATGCCACTTGTCCCTACCTGGCGGCTGACGGCGACGCAGCCGGCGGTCGTATTCCGGTCCGAACCGGGTACACCAGGCGCGGATCTTTTCATAGGTGACCTCGACCCCACGCTCGGTCATGGGCACCTCGATCTCGCGAAACGAGAGTGGGAACCGGAGATACAGCGCACGCAGCGGGAGATGATCTCCCGCGGAAACCGGAACCCCCTGTACTCACACCACTGGGCTATCCCAGATCAACCGATCTCAACAAACTTGACAATGCCTCTCCGTTGCCGGAGAAGAAGATTCGACCGTCCGTATTGCCGCAGTAGCGAAGGGCTACGGCGCTCGATGCCGCGAGACAACCGGGTCCATTGACGCTACCGCCAGCAGTTTACAGACACTGCCACGCCCCGAAATTCGAGGCACCGACTCGGGGCGGGTCGACCGCGCCTGATCGAACATAGCAGCACGCACACAGTCGGTGATAGCTGGCGCGATGAACTCGAACAGTTGTGTCTGCAGCCGCCTTCTCTGCCGGGATCACAGCGGCACGCCCTTCTTCTTCGATCTGGAAGCACATGCAATACTGCAGAAACTTTCCGAGGCAGCGGAATCGCCGCTCTCTGGTCACTAGTGTCTCCGAATAGGGAAGGCGCTCGACCGACTTACCGGGTCGAGCGCCTTTCACTAGGTTAATGGCTGCCCAGAAAGTCTACGCCGTCGATAGAAATTCTCGTCCTTCGACGCCTCACCTGAGTCATCCGCTCCCCACACACTCCTCATCCATCTCGAGGACTATTGGCCAACCGGCGGTGCATGAACCCATACGGGAAGCCGCACCCGCGCTGGAGAAGGTGGCCGCTCAACCCGAATGTTTGGGCGCTTCCGCCCCGAGTGAGAAGGCGGACGAGTATGGCTTCACTTACGAGAGCGAAACTGCCTTCGCCTGTTCGATAATAAGCTTCTTCTGGACCTTGCCCATGGCGTTTCGAGGAAGACTGTTGACGATGCGGAACTCGCGCGGTCGCTTGTGCCGTGACAGATGCTCATCGACGTACTCGATCAGTTCCTGTTCGATCTGACTTTTGTCACGGAGGTCGTCCGCCGGAACAATGTAGGCGACAAGACGCTCGCCGAGATCGTCGTCGGGCAGACCAACGACGGCTACTTCCTTGACGGTGGGGTTGTTAAACAGGCTCGTTTCGATTTCGCCAGCACCGATCCGGTAACCACCCGACTTGATCAGATCGGTGGAGGCGCGTCCGACAATCCTGTGAAATCCGGACGGATCTCGCACCGCAAGGTCACCGGTTACGAACCAACCGTCGTCTGTGAACGAGCGTGCCGTGTCGTCGGGCCGGCCCAGGTATCCGCGGAACAGCGACGGGCCACGGACCTCGAGTTGTCCGATGGTTTCGCCGTCGTACGTGACCATACCGCCGTCCTCGCCGCGTAGGCGCGTCTCCATGCCTGCTACGGGTCGCCCGACCCAGCCCCTTCGACGTTCGTCTGGGCGCGTGCTGAGTGTGAGTTGTGTTTCGCTCATGCCGTATCGCTCGAGGGGCGCCTGCCCGGTGAGCTCGACAAGGCGGTCGTAGACCTGAACGGGCAGGGAGGCGCTGCCCGAGACCAGAAGCCGTGCGGACCGCAGCGAGCGGGCAGCATCTGGATCGTCCGCGATTCTCGACCAAATGGTGGGGACCCCGAAGTAGAGGGTGCCGTTCGCGGCCGCATATGCGGCGGGCTTGGGCCGTGTGTGCACAACTCGGGAACCGATACGAAGGGAGCCGAGGGTTCCGAGGATCAGTCCGTGGAGGTGAAAAAGTGGGAGTCCGTGGACGACGATGTCGGCCGCAGTCCAGCTCCAAGCTTCCGCAATCGCGTCGAGTCCCGCAGCGAGAGAGGATTCTGTGAGTTCGACACCTTTCGGCGCACCCGTGGTGCCGGACGTGTAGACAACCAGAGCGGTGTCGGTGCCCACCCGGGGTACGGCCGCCAAAGTTCGGTTACCGCTGATGATTGCGTGGACATCGCATATTTCTGGCGTAGGACCCAGCCAGTGGATCGCGCCCGAGTCGGTAAGGAAATGGGTGAGTTCCGCTTTCCCACAGTCCGGCGGGATGGGGACAACCGGCACATTCGCGAGCAGACAGGCTGTGATGGCTACAATCGTGTCCACCGTGGGCTGAGCGTTCACCGCGACAACACCTGTGGTTGGCAGGCTGGCGATGATGGCCTGTGCGGCGTGCAAGAGATCTGCGCGAGACATGTGCGTATCACCGATGACAAGTGCATCCGGCGAGTCGGGAACGGGAAAGCTCGGCTGCAGAGCGGTCAGGAGCATTGTGATTCCATTTCTTGATCGTTTGTAGGCGTCTTATTGGTTCGTGTTATTGGTTCGTGCCGACCATTTACTCGTCCGTATTGACTTTGAAGTCCGGGAAGATTGGTGCGCATCGGTTTCCGAAGGCTGTGATACCGACAGCAGAATCAGTGATACGTGATGCGGACCAACGAGTTTGGACTTCTTCCGGAACCCGACCTCCGATCGATGCTGCTTCGAGCATTTCCTTTGCTGCACGAACGCTGATCGGTGAGCGACTGGCGATGGTGCAGGCCGTCGCTGCCGCCTGCGCGTCGAGGTCCGTGTCGACGAGGGTGGTGACGATGCCGAGGGTCTTCGCGGTCTCGGCGTCAAGGGTGGCCCCGGTCAGAAGCAATTGCTTTGCCGCCGCAACGCCGACGACAGCGAGAAGTCGCTCGATCGAACGTGCGGGGTAGACGAGTCCGAGTTTGGCCGGTGTAATGGCGAAACGGGCGGTGGTGTCACAGATTCGTAGGTCGCATGCTACGGCCAGTTGGGCGGCGGCGCCGATGCAGTTTCCGCGGATCGCGGCGATGACCGGCACCGGGAACTGCGCGATGGCCTCTTCGAGTTGGATCATGTCCTCGGCGACACCGTCGACGGCCTGGGCGTCGATTTCACTGATATCCATACCGGCGCTGAAGTCAGTACCTTTGCCGGTGAGGATGATCGCTCTGATGTCGGTCCGGTGTGCGAGATGCCTGAGGTGATCGAACATCTCCCGTCGCATCTCGGCGGTGAGTGCGTTGCGGTGGGTGGGATTATCGATAGTCAGAGTTGGTGTTCGAGAATCGAACTCGAGCGTGACCGTCGGGGACGACAAGTGGTCGAGAATATCGGTGGTCGGCTGTGTCATGAGAAGTTTCCTGTCAGAAGTAGCCGGGAACAACGAGGATCGCGCACGTGATCAATGGACCGATGACGATCATCGACATTCCCCACCGCATGAGGTTCTTGGTCATTCGAGGTCGATCAGATTCGTCGGCGGAGGCGACAACGGCGGCGCCCGCGGTGGAAAAGGGTGTGCTGTCCACGAGAGATGACGAGACCGCCAACGCGCAGATCAGCCCTGCGGCGGGAATCTGTCCCTGCGCTATCAGTGGGAGCGCGAGCGGAATGAGTACACCGAGGATCCCGGTCGTGGACGCGAACGCCGACACGAACGCACCGGTGAGACACAACGCAAATGCGGCGATCAGTGGAGCCTGGATATGGGCGGCGCCATCGCTGATCAGATCGACGGCGCCCATTTCCTGAAGCACTCCGACGTAAGTGATGATCCCACCAACCAGCAGAATGGTCGACCAGTCGACATCCTTTGCAGCGGAGCGGGTTTGATCAGAGAAGAGCACCGAGACAGTCACCCCGAGACCGAGGGCAAGTGCCCCGACGTTGACGTTGACTCCGGCCACTGACAACGCCACGACGCCGACGATCAAGCTGACCAATGCGACGACGGTGACTCGCTGGAAAGCATTGAGGCGATTGAGTATCGGCGCCTTCTCCGGCGCCAGCAATCCCGTCGTTGCGCCGCCGCGAAGGTGATCCTGGCCAGGGGCCGATACAGAAACAGCGCCACCGTGGTCCACAGGCTCACCCGGCTCGGTCGGCGCTCCGTGTCGACGGAACAGTCGGGTCGCGGCGGCAAGCAATACAAGGTTGACGACTACGACGAATCCGAAGAATGCGAGAGCATTGATTTCGATGCCGCTACGCTCAGCCACACCCACGGTAATGATGCCGAACAGGCTGGTGGGGGCGAACCCACCCGCGGAACCTCCGGTGAGCACCGCCAGGCCCAGCGGGATCGGATCACGCCCGCGCTGCTTGGCGATTCCTAATGCGAGAGGCGCGAGCACCACGCCAGCGAGCGGGGAACCCAAACTGCTGATTCCGGCAGTAAGGGCGAAAAACACCCACGGCAGGAGAGCGTCCCGGGCTCCGGTCCGCTGAATTGCGCCCTGCACGATCCAATCAAGGGTGCCGTTGCTTCGGGCTATTCCAAACAGATAGGTCACTCCGAGCAGGAGCAGCATGATGTCCACCGGGAAGCCGGACAGGATCTCTGAGATCGACAAGCCGGCAAGCGTCGTTCCCACGCCGAGCGCAACGGCAAGCGTCAATGCGCCCATGTGCACCGGTCGGACAGTCGCCAGCGCGAACGCTGCCACCAACACCGCGAACGCGGCAATTTGAAGAGTCACTTCGGTCAAACCTCCGAATGGTCCAATGTGCAAACCGAGCGGTTTACAAGATGATCCGATCACATTAGAGTGTGATCTAGCACACGTCAACGTTGAGGGCGCGCCGGGACATGAGGCGATCGGCCGTATGCTCGCGGGATACACGATCTGATGGAGGTTTGATGGCGACGCAGGCCGTGGCGACCGCGCTACACATTCTCGAAGCTGTTGCACGCCTTCAGCCGATCGGACTCAGTGAGCTCGCCCGCGCAACCTCCGTCTCGAAGGCAACCGTGCAGCGCTGTCTTACGACGCTGCGCGATGAAAGCTGGATCCGTCAGACCAAGGAATCAGGGCTGTGGATACTGACCACGAAAGCCTTCACTGTCGGCGCTCAAGTCCCCGATACACAGCGGATCCGGGAGATGGCGCTACTGGCCCTGAGCGACCTCCAGAATTACACCAAAGAGAACGTGCACCTCACGGTCCCCGAGGGCCGCGACATGGTGCTCATCGAACGCCTCGACAGCGCGCACCAGGTTCGCGTCTTCCTCCCAATCGGCGGGGCGAGACCAATGCACGCAACCGCAAATGGCATCGCGTACCTCGCTTTCCAACCCCTCACCGTGGCCGAAAAGTACATCGCCGCAGGCCTGGCCCCCTCCACCAGGCAAACCATCACCGACCCAGACACGTTTCGTGCGCTGCTGGAGCAAGTTCGGCAGCAAGGCTACGTAGTCAATGAGCAAGGTTTGGAAGATGGCACAACCGCTATTGCAGCTCCGATCGTTGGGCCAGATCAACAATCAATCGCTGCGCTCTCGATCTCGGCACCCAGCATCCGCTTAACCCCCGATCTCTACATCGACTACGGACAGCGGGCACTACAAGCGAGCAAGGAGATCAGCAGCGGCAGGCTGTCAACGACGGGCTGGAATTAATCCCTTACGACGGAGCGCTGCGTCCGATCACGTCGGCGGACGTTTCCGCCACGTGCATGCCGAAGGCGCCGAGGCGCCAAATTGTTGCTCGGAGGGGATTGAGGGGACCCGGTACCCCGGGAGGACTGCATCCATGCAGAAACGCCGAACGATCCGAGCTGACCGAAGAGTCACGGATCGAGACGGTCGACGGCCGGATCACAGCTTCCGGAAGCGGTCACCTACCCTCGTTGAGCTGCGACAACGTATGCGTCCTCGATACCGTGTTTCACAGTCATGCCAGAACTGCGTGGGCGACTTGTTTGAGCTTTGGCCGGCATCGCGAAGCCGAGTCCGAGCAGCCGGGTTTAGCTGGCCAGAGCCGCATCCCGCTTGGCGCGGAAGAGGCGGAAGTACGTCAAGCGGCACTAGGTGCCATCGATCGTGGGGACCTTACCGCCCGGGGTGCCGAACGATAGATGGGAGCCGGCGTCGAGCATCGTCAACATCTCCTCGAATCGCCGGGCGCCATGACGGCGGTCGGTTCGGTCAGCTCCCCGAGGTATGTGCCGGTGGGATCGGAGACGACCACCAACACCCGCGCAGCAGGCTGCGGGTGTTGGCGGGCCGCTGGGGTGGTCATTGGGATGGGCGGACATAAGACCACGAAGGGTTCAGCGTGATGCGACACCCGACGTCGCCTGAGCGTGGAGTCGTCCGGCTCGATAGGACGAGCGAACCAGCGGACCCGACATCACTCCGAGGAAACCGAGTTCCCGCGCGACTCCGTCGAGCATGGTGAATTCCTCGGGAGGAGCCCATCTCTCAACTGGATGATGTCGCGATGAGGGACGCAGGTACTGGGTGATGGTAATCAGTTGGCAGCCGGCGGCCCTGAGGTCGGTCAGAGTCAGGATGACCTCGTCGGTGGTTTCCCCTAACCCGAGAATGAGGTTGGATTTTGTAATCAGCCCCGCCTCACGTGCCTTCACGATCACGTCGAGGGATCGTTGGTAAGCGAAACCGGGTCGGATTCGGCGAAACACACGCGGCACTGTCTCGATGTTATGCGCGAACACTTCCGGCCTGCTGTCGAACACTTCCTGCAGCTGGTCCGGATTTGCGTCGAAGTCCGGTGCGAGCAATTCCACACCGGTCCCGGGGCACAGCTCATGAATTCTGCGCACGGTCTCGGCGTAGAGCCAGGCCCCACCGTCGGGGAGATCGTCTCGGGCCACCCCAGTCACGGTGGCGTAGCGCAGGCCCATCGCGCGCACCGATTCGGCGACCCGACGCGGCTCGTCGCGGTCGAGCACGGTTGGTTTGCCGGTGTCGATCTGGCAGAAATCACAGCGGCGGGTGCACTGGTCGCCCCCGACAAGGAAAGTGGCCTCCCGATCCTCCCAGCACTCGAAGATGTTGGGACAACCTGCTTCCTGGCACACGGTATGCAGATCCTCACGCTGCACGAGGGACGCCAGCTCGCGATATTCAGAGCCCGTACGCACTTGCACCTTCATCCACGGCGGCTTGCGCTCGACTGGTGTCTGCGAATTACGAACTTCGAGGCGCAGTAGCCGACGTCCTTCCGGGGCAACGGTCATGAGGACTCCTTACTCGGCGGCGAACCGAATGAATTACGAACGCTTACCGATCCGAGCGCGCCACGAAACACACGAACGAACGGAAAATGATGAATGGAGGACAACCATTGCACGAGTGTCGTCCGAGTGGTTCAGCATCTCGCGTGTGACAGCGAGGCACACCTTGATAGCGAGGCAAACCTTGATAAGGATGCCAAACAGAGTGTTTGAAATCAAGGGGGCATGCACCATGCATGAGGGGATAGAGCGGAATGAAGGGCCCGCGCGAGCGACGCCACGGAACGGCACTGCTGTTTTTCAAGGCGACATGGGTCAATTTTCCTTGTATGTTGACACCAGAAAATTGAATACGCTGATGACGCGCAGCGGGAGAACCTCCTTTGTGGAGGCGCCGTAGGAGCAATTTCCTCCCCAGGAATCTCTCAGGCCCCAGTACCGCCGCGCAGAGGCAACTCTGGAGAACAGGATCGGTTGCAAGACCGAAACTTACCGAAGGTGTAGAGCACGTCGCCTATGGCGATCTGCCCAGACTCTCAGGTTTCAAGGACAGAGCGGGGAGGTGTATCCAAGTCGCTTGTCCGGTGCCGTCCGGACATCACCGAAATCGGAGTCACCCCTTGTCAGATCACCCACCCAGTCGGCTTCACGGTGAGTTCCCGGGTCGCCACATTGGTCCGAATCCTCAAGCTACTCAACGTATGTTGGAATCGCTCGGCTACGAGCATCTCGATACTCTGATCGACAACGCCGTCCCCAAACAGATCCGCAGCAGCCAGCCACTTAACCTACCCGAAGCGCGCAGCGAGCAGCAGGTACTTGCAGACTTGCGGGTTCTGGCGGAGCGCAACGAAATCCGCGTACAGATGATCGGGCTCGGTTACCACGACACCATCACCCCGGCAGTGTTGCGCCGCAATATGCTTGAGTCGCCAGCGTGGTACACCGCCTACACCCCGTACCAGCCGGAAATCTCGCAGGGCAGACTCGAAGCCTTGCTGACTTTCCAAACTGTCATCGAGGATCTGACCGCCCTGCCGCTGGCAGGGGCCTCATTGTTGGACGAGGCCACGGCCGTGATGGAGGCGGTGCTGCTCATGCGCCGCGCGAACAAGACGAAAACCTCGTCACCTCGGGTAATCATCGACGCAGAAATTCTGCCGCAGACTCTTGCGGTGGTGCGCGGTCGGGCCAAGTTCGTAGGCATCGAGGTCGAGGTCGCCGACCTGACCGACGGACTGCCCGAAGGCGACTTCTTCGGCCTGGTGCTCCAAGCACCAGGCGCAAACGGAGCGGTACGCAACCTCGAACCGCTGATCGCGCTCGCGAAGGAACGCGAAGCGCTCACGACGGTCGCTGCCGATCTGCTGTCGCTGACAATTCTGACACCTCCTGGTGAGCAGGGCGCGGACATAGCCGTCGGCTCAGCGCAGCGATTCGGTGTGCCGTTGTTCTTCGGCGGTCCCCACGCCGGCTACATGGCGGTGCGCGCAGGACTTGAGCGCATGCTGCCTGGCCGGCTGGTCGGCGTCTCGGTCGACGTCGACGGGAAGCGTGCCTACAGGCTGGCGCTGCAGACCCGCGAGCAACACATTCGTCGCGACAAAGCCACGAGCAACATCTGTACAGCTCAAGCGCTGCTCGCGAACGTGGCCGCGATGTACGCTGTCTATCACGGCCCAGAAGGGTTGCGCGCCATCGCCGAACGCGTCCACGCACACGCAACGACCTTCGCGATCGGTGTGCAAGCGGCAGGGCACATCGTCGTCCACGAGGACTTCTTCGACACCGTCCTCGTCCGCACTCCGGGATCGGCGCGCACGTTCGTTGATCGTGCAGACAGTAACGGCATCAATCTCCGATTTGTCGATGACGATCATGTCGCAATTGCTTGTGACGAATGCACCACCGATGACATCATCGCCCGGGTCCTCCACGTGTTCGGCGCAGACGATCATCCCAAATCCCAATCTGCACTGGCCCCTTCGCTCCGCAGGACGAGCGATTTTCTGCGGCATAACGTTTTCCACAACTACCGGTCCGAAACCGCCATGATCCGCTTCCTGCGCGCGTTATCCGACAAAGATCTTGCGCTCGACCGCACCATGATCCCCCTCGGTTCGTGCACGATGAAGCTGAATTCGGCAGTGGAAATGGAGCCGATCAGCTGGCCGGGATTCGCCTCCATCCACCCCTATGCCCCCGTCGAACAGACAGCGGGCTACCTGCAGCTCATCCGCGGCCTGGAACGCTCGCTCAGCGAGATTACCGGGTACGACCGCGTATCGCTGCAGCCCAATGCAGGTTCACAAGGCGAACTGGCCGGGCTGCTCGCGATCAACGGCTACCACGAAAGCCGCGGTGACACCCGCCGCGACATCTGCCTGATCCCACAGTCCGCGCACGGCACCAATGCCGCATCCGCGGTCCTGGCAGGTATGCGCGTCGTCGCTGTCGCGACCGCTGACAACGGCAATATCGACCTCGACGACCTGCGCGCGAAAATCGCTGCACACGAAGGAAAGATTGCGGCGATCATGCTCACCTACCCCTCGACCCATGGGGTGTACGAGACCGACGTGCGCACCGTCTGCGACCTCGTGCACTATGCAGGAGGCCAAGTGTATGTCGACGGAGCGAACCTGAACGCACTCGTCGGACTTGCCCAGCCCGGCCAGTTCGGCGGCGACGTTTCTCACCTGAATCTGCACAAAACATTCTGCATCCCGCACGGCGGCGGCGGACCGGGGGTCGGACCTGTGGCGGTGCGCAAACATTTGGCACCGTTCTTACCCGGGAACCCTCTCGCCAGTGGCCAACTCGGCGTGCCGGTGTCCGCATCCAACTACGGTTCAGCCGGAATTCTTCCGATTACCTGGGCATACATTGCCCTGATGGGACCGGACGGGCTCACCGCGGCCACCAAGAATGCGGTACTTACCGCCAACTACGTGGCCAAGGCGCTGCACGAGCATTACCCCGTGCTCTACACCGGGCCTTCGGGGCTTGTTGCCCACGAGTGCATCCTCGATCTAAGGCAACTCACCAAGGCGACCGGTGTCACCGCCGAGGATGTAGCAAAACGCCTTATCGACTACGGTTTTCACGCTCCGACATTGTCGTTCCCGGTCAACGGCACCCTGATGGTGGAACCGACCGAATCCGAGGATCTGACCGAGCTGGACCGCTTCATCGACTCGATGATCGCGATCCGGCACGAGATCGACCTCGTCGGAGAAGGCGTCTGGCCTCTCGAACGCAGCCCGCTGCGTCAGGCACCGCATACCGCAGAACAAGTCACCGCAGACACTTGGGATTTGCCCTACCCGCGGCGCACCGCCGCCTACCCTGTTGCATCCCTGCGATCCGGTAAGTACTGGTCGCCGGTACGCCGTATCGACGGCGTTCACGGCGATCGCAACCTGGTCTGCTCCTGCCCCGCCCCAGAAGCGTTCGAGGCCGCACCCGACTCTGCACCGAAACAGGAGACGCTCGCATGACCACAGTGACACCTAAGTCGCCGTTGCTCGACGAACACGTCTCGCTCGGTGCGAGTTTCACCGATTTCGCCGGCTGGCAGATGCCGCTCAAGTACACCAGCGAACTCGTCGAACATCGAGCCGTGCGCACCCGCGCGGGCTTGTTCGATTTGTCCCACATGGGTGAGATCGACATCACCGGCACCGACGCCGGGGTCATGCTCGATCACGCGTTGGTCGGGGAACTGTCGAAAATCGCGGTCAGCCGGGCAAAATACTCACTGCTGTGCAACCAGAATGGCGGTGTGGTCGACGATCTCGTCGTCTACCGCCTCGCCGAGGACCACTTTCTGATCGTTGCCAATGCAGCCAACGCAGCAGCGGTGTTCGCCAACCTGCTCGCCCGGTCCGAAGGCTTCGATGTCGCGGTGACCGACCGTTCGACCGAAACGGCACTCATCGCAGTGCAGGGGCCGGCCGCGCAGGACATCGTTGCCGACCTCGCCCCTGCGGAACAGACTCAGGTCGTCGCCGATCTGAAATACTACGCAGTCACAACCGCCGACATCGCCGGACAGCAAGTGTTACTCGCCAGGACTGGATATACCGGCGAGGACGGGTTCGAGTTGTACGTTCCCAATTCCGGTGCCGTGCATCTGTGGCGTGCTTTGGCCGCGAGCACAGTCGCCCGCGGCGGCGTCCCGGCCGGCCTAGCATGCCGAGACACTCTGCGTCTCGAGGCCGGCATGGCGCTCTACGGGCACGAACTAAACGTCAACACCAACCCGTACGAGGCAGGCCTGGGCAAAGTCATCCGGTTGAACAAGAATTTCATCGGACGCGACACCCTACAGACGTTTTCGACAGAGAAGCCCCAACGACGACTCGTTGGGCTCGTCGGCAGCGGACGCCGCGCGGCACGCACCGGTTACCCTGTGCTCGACGCCGACGGATTCCCGATAGGACAGATCACGTCCGGCGCGTTGTCTCCAACTCTGGGGCGTCCAATCGCCCTGGCCTACATCGACATCGCCCACAGTGAAAATGACACGCTCGTCTCCGTCGATATCCGCGGCAAAGTCGAACCCTTCACTGTCTCCCCGGTCCCGTTCTACCGCCGTTCCTGAGCCGAACCGCGCGGCCGCTCAGCACGATTCGGCTCAGTCCTCCGTAGCAGCTTCAACACGAAGCCTCAACCACAAGGTGTTTACACATGACCTCGAATATCTCCATCCCCAACGACCGTAGCTACACCGACGACCACGAATGGGTCGCTATCGCGCCGGGCGAGCCGCTTCCGGACCATCCCGTCCGGGTCGGAATCACCTCGATCGCCGTCGACTCGCTTGGAGAACTGGTCTTTGTCGAACTTCCCGAGGTGGGGGCGACGATCACCGTCGGCGAATCCTGCGGCGAAGTAGAGTCGACCAAAACCGTGTCCGAGCTTTTTCCGCCCGTCAGCGGCCGGGTCACGGTGGTCAATACGGCGGTCGTCGAGGACCCAGGGTTGATCACAGCGGATCCCTACATCGAGGGCTGGCTGTTCGCAGTTCAACCCACCGATTCGGCCGAGTTGCATACGGCCGCCGTGTACGCCGACAAGAACGGTGTCGAGGCATGAGCGTCCTCGACAGCCGTCTTGCGGACTTCGATCCCGAGATCGCTGCCCTGATCGCCAAGGAACTCGAACGCCAGCGCAACGGCTTAGAGATGATCGCCTCTGAAAACCATGCCCCCGTGGCTGTTATGGAAGCCCAAGGGTCGGTCCTGACCAACAAGTACGCAGAGGGCTACCCCGGGCGACGGTATTACGGTGGCTGTGAGCACGTCGATGTCATCGAACAGATCGCCATCGACCGAGTCAAAGAGCTCTTCGATGCCGAATTCGCCAACGTGCAACCACATTCCGGTGCCACCGCGAACGCATCTGTGATGCACGCACTCATCAAGCCAGGCGACACCATTCTCGGATTGTCCCTGGCCGATGGCGGACACCTGACTCACGGCATGCGGTTGAACTTCTCTGGCAAGCTGTACAATGTTGCCGCATACGGGGTATCGAAAGAGGACTACCTCGTCGACATGGATGCCGTCGCTGAGGCTGCCCGAAAACACCGCCCCCAGCTGATCATCGCTGGATGGTCCGCCTATCCGCGACACCTCGACTTTGCACGTTTCCGCAAGATCGCCGACGAGGTCGGTGCGTACCTGATGGTCGACATGGCGCACTTCGCAGGCTTGGTCGCCGCCGGACTGCACCCATCTCCTGTTCAGCATGCCCACGTGGTGACGTCGACGACGCACAAAACTCTCGGCGGTCCGCGCGGCGGCGTCATCCTCACCAACGACGCCGTCATCGCCAAGAAGATCAACTCTGCAGTGTTTCCCGGCCAACAGGGCGGCCCTCTCGAACATGTGATCGCCGGGAAGGCCACGGCCTTCAAGATGGCCGCCGAACCCGAGTTCGCTCGGCGCCAGCAGCGAGTTCTGGAAGGCGCGAAAGCGCTCGCCCTCCGGCTCATCCAGACCGACGTCAAAGCAGCTGGAATCAGTGTTCTCACCGGCGGGACCGACGTGCACCTAGTCCTTGTGGACTTACGTGACGCCGCTATCAACGGTCAGGACGCCGAAGATCGTCTCGATGCAATAGGTATCACCGTCAATCGAAACGCAGTTCCGTTCGACCCCCGCCCACCAATTGTGACTTCGGGTTTGCGGATCGGTACCCCCGCGCTGGCAGCCCGCGGCTTCGACGGGCCCGATTTCGCTATCGTAGCGGACCTGATTGCCCGGGCGCTTGTCGCCGAGGATGGCGCGGACACTTCCGAACTCGCAGCAAAGGTGCGCGCTTTGTCCGCGAAATACCCGCTCTACCCGGAGCTCTAATCGATGACCATCAGTGTGTTCGACCTGTTCTCGGTCGGGATCGGGCCGTCGAGTTCACACACTGTCGGCCCCATGCGGGCTGCAGTCCAGTTCGTCGGTGATCTCGACAAGGACGGCGTTCTCCCTCACATCGCGGGTGTGCGTGTGGATCTTTACGGGTCTCTCGCGGCTACCGGCGCCGGACACGGCACCATGTCCGCAATTCTGCTGGGTCTGGAAGGCAATCGACCAGAGGAGATAGAAACCGATGTCATGGAGCGGCGTCTGAAGGAGATGCGCTCCTCCCGTCGAATCAGACTCGGCGGGGTCGTCGAAATACCCCTCGCCGAGGAGGACATGGTTCTACACCCCCTGACGTTCCTCGACATCCACCCGAACGCCATGACCCTGACCGCAACCGGCAATGCAGGTGCGACGTTGTATGTGCGCACCTACTACTCGATCGGTGGCGGGTTCGTCGTCACCGGCGACGACGAGAACAGAGTCAGCGTTCATCGCGCCAACGAGTTCACCTTCAGTTCAGGTCGCGAACTGTTGGACCTCACCGACCACTACGGTCTCAGCATCAGTGAGCTCATGCTCGCCTATGAGTGTGTCGACAGATCAGAACTCGAAGTTCGACGTCGGTTGTTGCATATCCGAGACGTGATGGTCGACTGCGAAAAGCGCGGTGTGACACGCGATGGCTACCTACCCGGGAATCTGCAGGTGCAGCGGCGTGCGAAGAACTGGTACGAGAAGTTATCCGCCGAAGACACCCATCATGACCCCGTATTCGCCGAAGACTGGGTGAATCTCGTTGCCTTGGCGGTGAACGAAGAGAACGCATCGGGCGGGCGGATCGTCACTGCCCCCACCAACGGTGCCGCCGGGATTATTCCCGGCGTCCTGCACTACGCAGTCTATTACACCCCCGCAGGCCGAACCGACCCGGAAGACACCACCATCAGATTCCTCCTCGCCGCCGCTGCTGTTGGATCCTTGTACAAGGAACGAGCGTCGATCTCCGGCGCAGAGGTGGGATGCCAGGGCGAGGTTGGTTCTGCTGCCTCGATGGCGGCTGCTGGTCTCGCCGAAATTCTCGGTGGCACACCAGAACAAGTCGAAAATGCGGCAGAAATTGCCATGGAACACAGCCTGGGTCTCACCTGCGATCCGATCGGTGGGCTGGTCCAAATTCCCTGCATAGAACGTAACGCCATCTCAGCAGGAAAAGCCGTCAATGCGGCGCGAATGGCTCTGCGCGGCAATGGAATACATCGTGTCAGCTTGGACCAGGTAATCGAGACAATGAAAGCTACCGGTGCCGACATGAGCTCGAAATACAAGGAAACCTCGACGGGAGGCCTCGCTATCAATGTCTCGGTCAACTTGGCAGAGTGCTAAATACGGGGCGGTGCAAATAGTGCGTTGAAGTCTCCGGCAACCGCCAACCCTCGCTGAGCACTGGGACGCCGTCCATCATCGCCGATGGCTGGAAGTCCGACAGTTCTCCACGCTGTCGGGATGTTGATAATGGTGGTGCGCCAGGTTCGGATCGGCCTCGCGCACTCCACAGCGTGAGCTCCCTCGGGTTCACCGTCTCCGCGATTGGACATGGCGACCGGCCGCGGAACACACAGGAACGCTGTACCTGATGGCGCTGGTCAAGCTGTACGAAACCGACACCGGTGGCACCTGTGTGGTTCATGATCAGATTGACTGCGGTGCGCTGGTTCAACATGCGCTCGTTCAGCGCACGACTCAGACCTTCACCCAGAACCGGGCGGGCGCACTCGACCGCAAGGCTCGCCGCGTGCAGAGTCAGCCGGGACGGACAACGACCTGATGGTGCCACTGTCGGTGGGACGAGAAGTGCAAGAGAACCCGCGCGTCGACGTCGCACGGCGTGGGCCCGGCAAAGCCACCACGAGACTTGAGTTGATGTGGTGCGCTCGGGCCGCTACATACGCATGCGTATCGCTCGCGCTCACCGACGATGCCGACAACACGCACCTGCCGAGAGTGGCGACCTGGAAAGTCGAGAATCCGAACTCGCCAAAGAACTCCGAAACGGTCACCGCAGCGCTGCATGCTTTCAGGCCGGATGCGCCACCGCTCTGAGCGCAGGGATGGCAGATGAAGAACTACCAGGCTCCACGATTTATCGAAGATGCTCTTGTACAACTACTTTTGGAGATCATCGGCAGACGCTTCCGATGCGGTCAAACATCACGATTGACCTTTGTCATCGTCCAACTTTGCATCAGTGAATGGCCTGCACGCAGAGCTCCGGAACGGCACGAGAGGCCTTCGCCTCGTACTTGCTGATCGAGTCCTCGCCCTCGGCTTGGTACCAACCGCTACCAGAGGTGCACAGCAGGATCTGGTCGCCGCCTCCGGCGGCGTCGTGGAAAATGTGCCAATAGTTTCGGCATCCCGGCTCGAACGTCACGTTGCTGACGGGCACGCTTCCGTCGGTGAGCTGTGCGAGGTAGCTGCCCGGTGATTTATTGCGCGTAGGCGTCATTTTGGGCTCTCCGAGCGGGAAAATCTGCTCGAATCCGTTGTCGATCATGAGTTGTCGCCCCTCCATGTGGATGCGCTCTGCCAGAGCGGTGGTCTCCACGGCGGCCGCGCCAGTGTCCGGTCATGCCATCACTAGACCTAGGACCGCGGTGATCCGCCGGGCCCGAGCCAGATCCGGTCGAGCTCGCACAGGACGTCGGCATCGCAACGGATGCCGCCGGCGCGGATGGTGGCGTCGAGGTGTTCGACGGAGCGGCACGATCGAGCCCCTCCGATTGTTCTGGTACGCATAGTCACTCCGCCGTAGCTGTCGGATGCCCGCTCACGAGTCGTGTCGCGACCTCGACGGGGTCGGCGTACGATGGGTGCGTAGCAGGCAACTGGTCGCCAGAAAGCTGGTGCGGACGTCCGGTCCTGACTACAAGACCTTCTCGCCGTGATCTTGCCGCCGGTGAGCATATTCGTAGATCCGAGAAGCACTGATGGACACTGCACCCTCAGATCCCTTCGCCGATAGCCTAGACGATTGGATCGAACTGATCGGATCCACCTTCGTCTCACTTGCCATCGCACCGGAGACAAAAAACTCTCTCAGGGGCCGCATTCGGAACCATAATGTAGGTCACCTTTCGGCAGCCGAAGTGTCATCGTCTGCGCAAACCTTCACCAGATCGAAACGTCTGATCTCCGATGCCCCCGCAGATCTCTTTCAGGTCGGACTGGTTACCCAGGGCACCGGACGCCTGATCCAGGACGGTCGCACATGCCAACTTTCAGCAGGCGACTTTGCCGTGTACGAGACAGCGCGGACATTTCAGTGGCGACTCGACGGTGAATGGAAGCTACTGGTATTCACCTGGCAACGCGATGCAATCGACCTTGACACCCGTGAATCCGAACAAATAACTGCGCGAACGCTTCCGGGCGACTCTGGAATCAGCGGAATACTCTCACGTACTCTGACCGACGTCGTACAACTCGGGGGCGACATCTCCGCCTGCGACGGCATCCGTTTCGCGGACGAGCTCGCCGCGATGACAGTGACCGTCGGACGCCAAGATCGCGAGAACCTGATCACGCCCGACGATCTCATGAGAAGAATTCTTGGCTATATCGAAGCGAACCTATCCGACCCGCAGCTCGACCCGAGTATGGTCGCCCGCCACTTCTTCATCTCGACTCGAACTTTGCATCGACTTTTCGCCAAAGAAGGCACCACCGTTGCCCACTGGATACGCCGCAGGCGCCTGGACAAATGCCGCCACGCACTGTTGGTCGACCCACACACAAACATCACAGCTGTCATCGCGCGTTACGGATACTTCGATCTCGCGCAGTTCAGCCGCAACTTCAGCGCTCAGTACGGAGTGAACCCTACGCAGTTCCGCGCTCGCTATCGCTGACCGCAGTCAGATCTCGTGACGTTGTCACGATGAATCAACCTACTGTCGGCGATCAGCAAGACCCGAGAGTGTCCGATTGCGAGAATTACGGCACGCCATTCTCCACACCAGGCTGATTCTTCAGGCGCAACTCGTAGTAGCTCGACCAAGAACACCGTCGATCCATCACAGACCGAGCGACGAGCTTGACTTGACCCAAATTGCGCTTCGGCGGTGGCCAACGCCCCCGGACCTACCACACAGCTCAGAGCGAATCGCTCGACACATCCCGCCCTCTCCCCAAGGCCCGAGCAATGACAATCGACAGTTTTCCCTCCCCACATTCATCTGCGAAGCGCAAGCTCGTAATTCAACAGTGCTTCAGTTGCGCAACACTTCTCGCACCGTCTGTTGCGGAGTGTTCTCGTTGCCACGGAAACCGCCTCACCCAAGTCGAATCCGCCGGCCTTGGATTCATTGTCTCGTCGAAGGTCGTCGAACGAGGGGACGACCGCGCACGTGATGCGTTCACGCCGCAGACAATCGCCATTGTCGAACTCGATGAAGGGCCCTGGGTGTACTCGTGGGTGACCGGAACGGTCCCATTGGTCTCGGATGGTTGTGTTCGAGTACAATTCACTCCCGGAATCGCTAGAGAGCAGCTGCCAGTTTTTGCTGTTACCCCTCCCCTGGGTTGTTGAAGCCATCCCGACTACGGCTCGCATTCACTAGAACGAGGCGCTCTGCCCAGCCTCACCCTCGCCAGCGCAATCTGACATCTTCGCAGCCAAGCCAGGTGGTTCTATTTCGCTGCCGTGCAGGAAAATTTCGTTCAACCGTCTTTCGATTGGTTCCGGAAAGTTTCGGGTTATCACGTGTAAAAACCGCGCAAAACTTCGGCAACAATGCTGGTCCAGGGGCCTGACGGACTGGTGTTCCGTTCGAGTGGAGACCCTTAGACCAGGATGCGTGGGCCTCCGCCCGGAGGCCAGGCGAACGGGCAC
Organism: Rhodococcus sp. NPDC057135; assembly: GCF_042670865.1. Classification (NCBI taxonomy): domain Bacteria; kingdom Bacillati; phylum Actinomycetota; class Actinomycetes; order Mycobacteriales; family Nocardiaceae; genus Rhodococcus; species Rhodococcus sp. NPDC057135. The sequence goes on along the minus strand of NZ_JBHUUU010000023.1, from coordinate 39,995 downwards.
ACCTCCCGCTGAACTCGAAGAGTGCATCGCCGTGCGGCGCAACGGATCAGCGTTGCGCCATTGCGACGATCCGGACGTCTATAGCTCGGGCCTGATGCGCAATCTCGGCGCGAACACCGCAGGAACCCCGATGCCGACCACCGAAACGGCGCTGGTGTCGGGCAAGTCCTGCAACGCCCACTGCCTCAAGGCCCTCGAAATAGAGGGCCGCACAACCGGCGGAAATGTTCGCCGCCGATGCCGAGGTCTCGCGTTAAAATCCTACGACCGGAGCGCCGCCATTACGCGTATTCGAGGTTGACCCATCGGTCAGTCGGGTGTCTCGGCGGAGTCCGCCGACTCGGAGTGGTTGGCCGACGAGGAGTTGTCCGACTCGGACCGCTCGATGTCCACAGTGGTCGCGGCCCAGCTGGCCAACAAGTTCAGTGCGTCCTGCGTCGGTGACGCAGGCTCGGCGGTGTAGGTGAGAAGGGCCTGGCTCGGGCCGTCACCGAGTGGGAACGTCTCGAAGGGCAGGTCGAGGTCACCGACCACCGGATGGTGAAGGAGTTTCACGCCGGTGGTGTGCATTCGCACATTGTGAGCCGCCCAGCGTCGACGGAATTCCTCACTGCGAGTAGACAACTCACCGATCAGGTCCGTCAGCCGACGATCGTAGAGATCACGGCCGGCCTCGGCGCGCAGCATGGCGACCGTGTCCCCGGCGACCTCGTCCCAATGGCGAAAAAACTCCGTCGCGCGGGGGTTGAGGAAGACGAACCTGGCGTTATTGGGCGGCCGCACCGGATCCTCGTAAACCGGCGAGAACAATGCCCGACCGAGATGATTGGTGGCCAGGATGTCCCCGCGCCCGCTGAGGACGAACGCTGGTGTGCCGCTCATCGAGTCGAGGACCCGCTGCACAGTGGGCCGGACGCGCTGCAACGCGGGCCGGCGGCGTGGCCGACGGGTGGTGTTCGCACCGCGCAGGAGATCCAACAGGTGGAGCCGTTCAGCCTCGTCGAGCTGGAGTGCGCGCGCGATACCCTCGATGACGCTTTCGGAGACACCGGTAGCGTTGCCACGCTCGAGCCGGGTGTAGTACTCGCCGGAGATTCCCGCGAGGAGGGCAACCTCTTCGCGGCGCAACCCGGCGACCCGTCGGCGCTCTCCCCCGTACAGGGGCAGTCCAGCCTGCTCCGGGGTGATCCGGGCCCGCCGCGTACCCAGGAATTCTCGGATCTCCGCGCGGAAATCATCACGGAGGTCACGGTTGTCGCCAGTCATGGGCCCCACTCTACGAGCGCTTCCGCCAGGTTGGGGGTCACTGTGAGTGCCCCTCTCATCAGGGACTGCCATACCTGTGCGACATCCAGTTCTATTGGTGATGCTCGCCTTTCGGCAGTGCACGTTTCACCACCGCACACAGCGGGTGCCCGTCGGAAAGGGCCGAGCCTCACACGGAACCTCTTCCGGATGTTCATGGCTCTCGCTAGGGAAAGGACTGAACGCCTAGGAGGGGGCACTGGCAGTGAGCCCCACCGAGAGGGACCCATCAGCAGGCGAGGACCTCGTTGGCTGATGTTGTCATGTTGTTTACATCGAAGTCGTCGCCCCCAGCGGGTGCGGCGATCCACGAAAAGGAGACAGTCTTCATGGCTGACACCACCAAAGTTTGGTTCGTCACCGGCGCGAGCCGCGGCATGGGAATCGACATCGCTCAGGCGGCCCTTGCCGCCGGCCACTCGGTCGTGGCGACGGGCCGCGACCCGCAGCGCGTCCTGGACGCCGTCGGTGAGCACGAGAACCTGCACACCCTCGCTCTCGACGTCACCGACCCCGCCGCGGCCGAAGCCGCAGCAGCCGCGGCCGTCGAACGGTTCGGTCGCATCGACGTGCTCGTCAACAACGCCGGCAACTTCTACGCCGGGTACTTCGAGACCCTGAGCCCCGAACAGGTGCGCGCCCAGATGGAGACCAACTTCTTCGGTCCCCTCAACGTCACCCGGGCGATTCTGCCCGTCCTGCGACGCCAGCGGTCAGGACAGATCATCACCGTCACCTCGACCGCAGGCCTCGTCGGAGGCGGCTTCATGTCGGCCTACGCCGCATCCAAGCACGCCCTCGAAGGATGGATGGAATCCCTGGCCGAAGAAGTCGCACCGTTCGGGATCTCCACCATGTCAGTCGTGCCCGGGTTCTTCCGCACAGAACTACTCGTCGAGGGTTCCTCGACCATCTGGCCCGAAGTGCACGTCGACGACTACGCCGAGAACACCGCGCAGACCATCGAGGCCTGGCGCGCGATGAACGGCACCCAGGGCGGAGACCCGGCCAAGCTCGCCGCCGCGCTCGTGACGCTCTCCGACGCGGGCGAGCTTCCGGGCCGGTTCGTCGCCGGCGCCGACGCCATGGGCGGTGTGGAGCAGAAGCAGGCCACCGTCCAACAGCAGATAGACGCGAACCGGGACCTGTCCGCGTCGCTGTCCTACGACTCCTGAGCTCACCGCACCACTCCTCGATCACCTCTTCTTCTCAAGAACGGGACATCACCCATGACAGCTCCACTCGGTATCATCGGCGCCGGCGCGATCGGCAGCACCCTCGCCCGTCTCGCCGTCGCAGCTGGCTTCGACGTCATCGTCAGCAACTCTCGCGGCCCCCAGACCCTGACCGAGCTCGTCAGCGAGCTCGGCCCCCGCGCACGCGCGGCAACGGTGACGGAGGTCGCCCGAGAGGCTGACGTCGTCATCGCCGCTATCCCCCTGATTGCTCACACTGAGCTCCCGGCCGACGAGCTGGCGGGGAAGGTGGTCATCGACACGACCAACTACTACCCCCAGCGTGACGGGCAGATCGACACACTCGACGATCAGACCTCGACCGCGAGCGAGCTCGTCCAGGCCCACCTCGCGGACTCCCATGTCGTCAAAGCGTTCAACAACATCACCTTCGCCAGCCTGGGTAACGGTGCTCGACCGGCCGGGTCCCCAGAGCGCAGTACCCTCCCGATCGCCGGTGAAAGCACCAATGCAAAGCAGCGCGCCACCGAGGTGCTCGACACGCTCGGGTACGACGCACTCGACACCGGTGGGCTCGCCGACAGCTGGCGCAGCGAACCGGGTACCCCGATCTACTGCGACCCGTATATGCCCGCCTGGCCGACTGAGTCGCTCACTACCGACGAGCTGCTCGCCTGGCTGCTCGCCGCACCGGTCATCCCCTTGTCGGCGCAGTCGGCCGACGAACTCATCACCCGCGCCGTGCGCGGACCCGCCGGCGGGTACTTCCCCGAGACGCAGTGACCTGACCAGCGCACCCACGCATGTCATCGGAAGGAAAGCTATGCAGATCATCTCGTTGGACGGCACCGTCGCGATCGTCACCGGAGCCAGCAGCGGCATCGGTGAGGCCACAGCCCGCCGGCTCGCCGAGCACGGGGCAGCTGTGGCGGTCATCGCTCGTCGCAAGGACCGCCTCGATTCCCTCGTAGCCGCGATCGAGTCTGGGGGCGGAACAGCCCTTGCCATCGAAGCAGACATCACCGACCAGAGCCAGGCCCAGGCTGCGGTTCAGACCGCCGTCGAGAGCCTGGGCAGGCTCGACATCCTCGTCAACAACGCCGGCCTCATGCTCCTGGGGCAGATCGCCGGAGCTGACATCGAGGAGTGGGAGCGAATGATCGCCGTCAACCAGAAGGGCTTGCTCTACATCACCCACGCTGCGCTGCCGTACCTGCAGTCTGCAGGGACAGACGACGTGCGAGGGGTCGCCGACATTGTCAACATCTCCTCGATCGCCGGGCGCCAGGCCTCCGCCAACTTCGGGGTTTACAACATGACGAAGTTCGGCGTCAACGGATTCACCGAGGCGCTACGCCAAGAGGTCACCAAGCAGCACATCCGCGTCGGCGTCCTCGAACCGGGAGCGGTCCTCACCGAACTCGTCTCCCACAACAATCAGCAGATCCGCGACGGCCTCGACGCCAGCGACGATATCCCTGAGCGCCTCCAGCCCGAGGACATCGCCGACAGCATCGCATACATGGTCACCCGCCCGCGACGGGCATCGATCGCCGAGCTGTGGGCCATGCCCACCTCGCAGGTCTGAACCCCCACCAGAGAGAAAGCCCATGAAGTCAGCACACCTCGGAGACCTCGAAGTCTCCCGCATCGGTCTCGGCGCCATGACGATGGCCGGCACCTACACCAGCGAAGGCGCCCTCGACGACGCCGAGTCCATCCGCACCATCCACCGCGCCCTCGACCTCGGGGTCACCCACATCGACACCGCCGAAATCTACGGCCCGTATCTGAGCGAGGAGATCGTCGGCCGAGCCATCTCCGGTCGCCGCGACAACGTCGTGCTCGCGACCAAGTTCGGGCTCATTTCCCACCGCGCCGGAGCCCAGGCGCAGGTCGGCCTGATGGACAGCAGCGCGCCCAGCGTCAAGGCAGCAGTCGAGGGATCGCTGCGCCGCCTCGGAACAGACCACATCGACCTCTACTACCAGCACCGCGTCGACCAGACGACACCGATCGAAGAGACTGCGCAGGCCGTTGCAGACCTCATCGCCGAAGGCAAGGTGTTGCACTTCGGCCTCTGCGAGGCATCGCCGGAGACCATCCGGCGTGCGCACTCCGTGCAGGCGGTAACAGCGCTGCAAACCGAGTACTCGCTATGGACTCGCGACGTCGAGGACGAGATCCTCCCCGTGCTGCGCGAGCTCGGTATCGGCTTCGTCCCATACTCCCCGCTCGGGCACGGCCTGCTCACGGGCCGAATCCGCTCGGTCGATGACTTCCCCGACGACGACTGGCGCAAGACCAACCCGCGCTTCACCGGCGAGAACTTCCGCCGCAACCTCACCCTGGCCGACGAGGTCAAGACCATCGGCGCCGAGATCGGAGCGACCCCCGCCCAGACCGCACTGGCCTGGATCCTCACCCGCGGCGACGACATCGCCCCCATCCCCGGCACCCGCCGCGTCTCACGCGTTGAGGAGAACACCGCCTCCGACCAGATAGAGCTCACCGCCGACCAGATCGCCAGGCTCGAAGCGCTCGAGCCTGCAGCCGGAGCCAGGCATGACGAGGCCAACATGGCCTCGATCGACGACTGAGCGACAAGCTGCCAAGGACGAGAACCACCACCATGCATTACCGCACGTTGCCGGGCACGGGCATCTAAGGTTCTAGAAGCTCACTCTCGGCACCGTGGGCTTCGGCACCGAGACCAAGCGTGAGGAAGCGTTCGCCATCCTCGAACGATTCGTCGAGGATGGCGGCAACCTTCGTAGACACATCTAACGTCCACGGCGCAGGGGCCTCTGAGGAGGTCCTGGGAGCCTGGCTCGCCGCCCGCCCGGCCGAGTCACCGAGCGTCGTCCTGGCGACCTAAGCCCGCTTCGGAGCGGGCCCCGACACCCCTCGAGGCCCGCTCGTCCAGGCACAAGGGGAACCCTCGATGCGTCGTTGTGCAGGCTCGGCCGAAATCGCGCCCACCATGGGCGCACGCACGCACCAAACTCGACAGCAACCTCGCCACAGCTGACCTCGACCTCGGTGAGAGCGCTGCTGCACATCTCGACGACGTCACGCTCCGAATCCGAACGACTACCCATCCCATCCTGGCGTTTCGGCGTGCATTAATACAGCCGCTACACCGACTCCAGTGACACGATTCTCGGCGAGCTCTTCCACTGTCACCCATCAACCCACCGCCAGGAGGAACAACAAAGGCCGAGTGGACCACCACTCAGATCGAAACCACCGAAGCGAACGAAGATCTGGACGCCGCTCCGTATCGCGACGACGGCACGACCTACGGCACCGACACCCAGACCTGAGCACTCGTCGACACGGGCAAGGCTATGTCCGCGCCGTCACCGGGAAGAGCTCGCGTTAGTACCAGGCCGCAATCACACAGGGCGCCGGGCGTGTTCGCATCGCCGGAACCTACGCAGACGTGACCTTCACCGACGCCGAAACCGATGGCGAGGCAGCGATCGACGCTGCGTACGAGGCCAAGTACGGCCACTGCGAAGAGAGCTTCGCTGTCCCGATCATGCAGGGTGAAGATCCCCAAGTCTGCGTCAGTCTGAATCTCCCCCAGGTGAGTTCGAGCGAGTCTCGGGTGCACTTCCAGTGCCCGCGAGGCCCGCTTACGATGATCGGAAGCCGATCTCACTGCTTAGATTGATGGACGGCTCAAGCGTCGTAGGAAGTCGATAGACCGCGAACCAGCCCGTGTCGATGAGGTCTCAATTACGAGTTGCAGATAGCCCGGATCACTGACATCAAGATCTGAGAACTTGGAAACCTACGACCCCGCGCACCGTTCTGCGCCACGCAAACATCTCTGATGTGATCCGTGCACTGCAACTCTTGAACCCAACGCCTATCCGCTCGCAGTGAGCCACTGCTGCAACGGATCCGACGAAGCTACTGGCGTCGAGCTCACGCACAGCACCGTGTCCGGGCGTCAGGCAACGAAGTTGACCCAGTCGTCAGTCAGATAGCGGATGAAGAGTTCGCCGACGCCTTCCCTGCGCAGATGCTCAACAGTGACTGGTTTCGGACTCGACACGAAAGTCGGATCGGTCAGAACTCGCTGCGCGAAGTCATGGTGAATAACGCCCGCCGTACCGATGAGGACGAAATCAACACCGCGATCGAGGCACTTCTGCGCAGCTGGCCCGGACAGAACGTGCCCGGCGACGCCAAGTCGCACGTCGCCACGAGGAAGCTCGGTAAAGTACTCCAAAAGCGGTCGTCCCGCATGCTCTTCCTCGTCGGGAAGCTTAAACGTGTCCTTCATGGACATGTCGATGAAGTCGACGAGCCCTGAAGCCATCACCTTCGCTACGACAGACGTTGACTCGGACAGGATGATGCCACCGCGCTCAGGATCGAGCCGGAGACCTACCTGAAACTGTGGTCCGGTACTCGCTCTGATCCTCTCCAGAATGTCAAATAGGAAGTTCGTTCGGTTCGCGAAGGATCCACCGAAGCGGTCGTTGCGGTGAATGTTGCCGATGTCGAGGAACTGCCCGACGAGGAAGCCATGGGCACCATGGACCTCAACACCGTCGAATCCGGCCCTCTCGGCGCGCCGTGCTGCAGCGATGTAGTCCCCGATTATCCGCTCAGCCTCCGTAGTCGAGAGGGCCCGGGCGCCGGTGCGCTCGTCGTTGAACGGGGCCAAGACCGGCAGACCTGTCAGATCACTGTTCGCACGTCGACCACCGTGATGTAGTTGGACGATCGCTCTACTGCCGGCGTCGCGCATTGCGGAGGCAACCCGGGTCAGTCCAGGAATCAAGTCGTCGTTCCAAATGCCGAGTTGGCCGGGCCAGCACTGCCCCTCCGGGGAGACGTGCGACGCGCAAGTCATGACCATGCCGAAGCCTCCATGGGCCCGCATCTCGAGCCAGCGCGCCTCGTCCTCCCTCAACGATCCATCGGCGTTGCTCTGCTGATTGGTCATGGGTGCGAGCGCAATGCGGTTAATCCACTCCGGTCCGCGCAGAAGGTCCAGGGGCTCATCGAGTTGAGTCATCAAGTCATCCATTTCATGGGTACCAGCAATAGGTTGCAGTATCATCTAATGTCAAGCTAGTCGGACCGGGTGCACGCATTGTCGGGATTACCTTCAGCCCAATGGAATTCGCGCCTCCGCCCTCTCTGGCCGAGCACGATCCCCTGGCCGACAGAGACATCGAGCTGCACTCGACGTCGCTGGGGCTGCGTACGGCGCCTACTGGGTCAGGCGGAATCCCGTTCTCCAGCGCATTCAGGGTTACGACTGGGCTACGTCATCGCCGTTGAAGGCGAGCACATTAAGCAGAGCGCCGTGATCAACATCGAAATCCTCATTCACGAAGTCCCACAGGAAGGAATCCGGTTCATCCGCCCCGACGAACCTTAACTCCGACAACCGAGACCACCAGTGCCGTGCAACCCACGTCCCGAAAAGTGCAAACCCACTTCTGAAACTCACAAGTTGTCAGCGAGTATCCAAAGTTGGACAGTCTCCCTTAAATGATGCAGTCCCCGATGCCAAACCATCTTGATGACGGGCACGCCGCTCAACGGCGCACACCCAGAGTCCCAGCGATATCAACGCAACGACCTCAGCCACCACCAACCCACGCTCGACATAACCCACAGTGACCGCCCGATACCACGGAGTGGTAGTTGTGAGGCCGACAACGAGTGCATAGAAGATCGGGACCAAGAACATCGCGGACAGTAGGCCGAGACTGCCGGTGAGTCTGGACCAGAACCGCCATTGCGGGTCACGAAACCATGGCCATGAGGTAGCGAAGATTGCAATCGGAAGGCTCAGGAATGCGACAATCGCCCCTATTCGGTGAACCGCGCCACCGACACCTATCGTCGGATCGTTACTCCAGTCCTGTTTAGGGACAGCAACAACAGCGATGAGACCGATCGTCCACAACACCAGCGCCCGGGCAGCTACCGACGACAAGGTCGCCATCCGCTGCAGAATAATTGCGCGCAGGATGGACACCGACCCTACCGCCAGCAACACCACCCCGGCCGAGAACACCCACTGCTGGGACCCGAGGCCGTACTCACTGATTGTCTGTCTCAGATAGTCCGGATCCCTCCATGCGGTTACGACATCGAGAACTAAGACCATCAAGGCGCCCATGCCGATTGTTGCAGTGCCTACAAAGGCAAAGCCGGATGGAGTTTGTTCCCCCTCATGCGTCGAATTCATCGCGCCGAGTTGCCTTTCGCTGGTCTTCGTCGCTGCGCGTGCATATACCCGATCCATTCTGTTACCTCTCCCTCCCTCGTGGATCTAACATTGTCGTGCGCCAGCAACGACGAAAGCGCTTGGTTCACTTCCACCCTTTTCGAGCACAGCGTTCGCTTTCAGTTCCAACGTCAAGTTCGACTGGGGCAGCATATTTCGGCGCAACCTATGTGCAGAAGGTTCTACAACACAACGGTATTCATCAGAAAACTGCGAAGGATGTCACATCCGACGCGCGAACTCGTAACTTCGAGCACATTGTGTTTTGCGGGCCAACCAAAATATCGTCCCTACCGCGATTCGAGATAAGTCAGGATGACGATTAGCCCGATGATCGACCCGAAAATCACTAGCGTGGTGCGGTCGATTTTTTCATCCGAATCATCACACTGATCATCAGTACCCTTGCAATCGTTCATCTTCCGTCCCTCCTACCGGTCTGCCGGTCTCAGCGCTGGCCACGTTCGTGCCGTCGTTACGGGCACCGGTTGCTGAAGTTCAGTGTGTTCAGTCGTTTTGCCCGATCAGTAGTCAATTCGACGGCGTCTGCCGCGGTGTCCTCCGCGACGCGCACCGAACGATTCGTGCCAGGGGTGGGGACGATGCAGTCACCTTGGATCCGCAACCACGTGAGGGTCAACTAGGCCGTTGTGGCGTTCGCCTGCGCTGCAATGACCTCTGCGTCATCGAGTCCGCCGCCAGTGGTGTCGTGCCGGCCGTAGTCATAGCTCCGAGGCCGACGCGGGAGACATCAGCCCACCGAGGGTGACGTGCTTCATTTGGTATTCCTTGTCGTGACGGCGCGCAGTGGCCGCTTGTCAGTGGATTCGAACTGGCGGGTGTCAGTACTCCTGGACTACCGGTTTTAGTACGAGGACCGGGATCTCACGGTCCGTCTTCCTTTGGTACTCCGCGTAGTCCGGGAACGCTTCGACGGCCCGAGCCCACCACACAGCCTTCTCGTCCTCGGTCACCACGCGTGCCAGCATGTCCCGGCGAACCGGGCCGTCCTGGAGCTCGACCCGGGGGTCGGCCACCACATTGTGATACCAGACGGGGTGTTCGGGGGCTCCTGCCATCGAAGCGACTACTGCGTAGGAGCCCTCGTGCTCGACCCGCATGAGCGGGGTCTTGCGGATCTTGCCGCTCCTGACACCCAGGGTGGTCAGGATGACGACGGGCAGGTCCCGCACCCGCTCGTCATCTTCTCTTGTGACCAGGACACCCAGTGTGGCTCCTTGCATACCATCGGAGCTCTCGTACAACTCCACCTGGTCGCGGACGAATTGTGCTTTGCTCGGCTCGTACTCGCCTGTCAGCGGCATGTCGTCTCCTCTGTGCTGTCAAAAAATTTGTCCCTGATGGTCGTGCGGTTCGGCCTGGTACGGGGGTGTGTCACTCAAGCGTTGGCGTCGTCGAAGCTCAGGCTGCCGCCCAGTTCGCGGGATGCTGCGGCTTGTGTGAGGAGTTCTCTTGCCTTGATCTCGGCGGCCTCGACGGCGTCTGCGCCGGCGATGAAGCGCTGCAGGGGTTTGTCCTGGTCGGCGAGGGTGAGCAAGGCTCGGGCGAGCTTGGCGGGGTCGCCGGGCTGGCGGCCGTTCATGCTCTTCATCGCCTCGATCCTCGGGGCGGTCCGCGGGGCGTAGTCGTCGATGGAAAGCTCGGGCCAAGTGGTGGAGCCGTCGACGAGAAATTCGGTGCGGAAGTAGCCCGGCTCGACGACCGTGGTGCGGATGTTGTACGGCTCGACGTCGTAGCGCAGCGACTCCATCCAGCCCTCTTCCGCGAACTTGGAGGCGGCGTAGGCGGAGGTGAATTCCGTGCCGACCAGGCCGGCTGTCGAGGTGATGGTAATGATGTGTCCCGCCCGCTGTCGGCGCATGATCGGGAGGACGGCGCGGGTGACGTTCATCGGGCCGAAGAGATTCGTCTCGAACTGCTGCCGCATCTGTAAGGGTGAGATTTCCTCGAAGTAGCCGGTGAAGAGGTTACCGGCGTTGTTGATCAGTACGTCGATGCGGCCGAAGTGGTCGACGGCGGCTTTCGCGGCAGATTCGGCGTCACCGGCGTTGGTGACATCCAGCTTGCTAACGAGAAGGTTGTTCTGTGGTCCGCCCAGGGTCTTCTCGACCTCTGATGGGCGGCAGCCGGTGGCGACTACCCGGTGGCCTGCGTTGAGGGCCTCACGGGCGATGTCCGTGCCCAGACCGCGTCCGGCACCGGTGACGAGAATGACCTTGCTCATGAGTGTCCTTTATCTGGCTCCGCGATCCAGCAGTCGCTGTGTTCGGTGGTGATGCACTGCTGAAAGGCGGTGCATCACCAATAGAACCGGAGACTGGGGGTGTGTGGGAGGCCCTGATGAGGGGGTCACTCGCAGTGACCCCCTACCGGGCGCAAGCCGATGAGCGCGTGAGCCTTCACCTCTCCCGAGCTTCGACCCGCGGTGGCAGCAGCGTTCGCCTATCATTTGGAGGTTTTAACAAACCAGGCTGAGGCCCATCAATCGCGTTGCGTCCGGCGTTGTCGACGACACTCGGCTCGACTCTCTCCACAGGCCAGAGTTCCGCAACAACAGCCAAGCGGTGCGCGATGATCGCTACCGTCTGAGGAATCTCGCCCAGCGCATTCCATTCCTGATACTCACACGCTGAAAATTCGCCATCTCGTTTGTGTGGGGGAAGGGACTCGTCCATCTGACCAAACCAAGCGTCTTGAGCAGCCCCAGCGGCGCATCGACATCGCAGCAACCCAGTCGCGGGCATCCGGGCCGTCAGGAATAGTCACTCCTAGCTCACTTCCGATCTACCTTCCAAGCATTCCAAATCCCATGGCGCGCTGAGTTCCGCGTGGGAATCGCGCACTCCGTCCGTACCAGGATTGGCGTTACCAGGAGCCCAGACCGGCGCGATGTGAGCCGTCGGGATCCCACACTCTTTCCGATCATGCGATGCTTGGCCGGTGCTGCTCACCATCCTCGAGATCATAGGCATCGTGGTCTTTGCGGCTTCCGGCGCCTTGGCAGGCGTCACTCATCGACTCGACATCTTCGGGGTGTGCTCGGTCGGAGTGTTCACCGGTATTGGCGGCGGCATCATCCGCGACGTCTTACTCGGCATCTACCCGCCCAGTTCACTGAGCAGTTGGCCGAATTTCGGAACCGCCGCAGCCACCTCACTCGCTGTGTTCTACCTACGCGAGCCGCTCAACAAATTGCGTCGTGAAATCTCGACCCTCGATGCACTCGGCATGGGTCTGTTCGCGAGCACCGGGACCATCACTGCGCTGGACAACAACGCCGACTCACTAGCAGCGACGTTGATCGGTGCGACAGCTGCGATCGGTGGCGGGGTGATCCGCGACGTCCTCGTCAACGAGGTTCCACTCCTCCTGCACAAGGATCTCTACGCGGTTCCCGCACTCCTCGGCGCTGCGTTGACGGTGGTAGCCGTGCAATCCGGCTTCTCCACCAACACTTCGTTGGTGTGCGGCACCGTATTTGCTGCGGTGTTCAGACTACTAGCGCTACGGAGGCACTGGAGTCTGCCCGGACCGCGGCGAGCCCGAGACTCATAAGAGGTCCCAGAACAGGGAAGTCTGATCGTCGAAGAAATGGAGGATGACGAGTACTTCACATTCTTTGGCCCGTCAACTAGTCAAACCGAGCCGGGTTCTGAGCCAACCTAGTTGTGTGCGCAAACCTTCCGACCCGAACTTGAAGCTGTGGCCTCCGGGCACGATCTGGATATGCACGTCATGCCCGCGGCCTGCACGGCCTGGTACATGGTTTCTGTTTGCGAGCGATATCGTCTGCGCCGACCACAAATGCTCCTGCCGACTCCGAAAATTGTTGCCGCGCATCACATCGGCTGGGTGACCGCTGTGAAGGCAGAATCGTCTCCGCGCGGAAAGCAGCGTTCACTATCTGTTGTCGGTCCCCAAGTGTCGGTTCTATCTGACCGGATAGATTCAGGAAGTGGGAAAGATCTGCGGATAGTTGGTCGCGAGTTGGAGTGCACAGGTGCCGCCGTAGGAAAGACCGCCGATTGCCCATGCCCGGGGGTCGGGGTTGACCTGGAGATTCGCCTGAATTCTACTGCACTGCTGAACGGCAATGTCCGCCAGCTCAGCTGCGAAGACTGCGCCATTCGGGACTGCTCGACCCTTTGGGAACGAGGACGGGCTCGTCCCACCGGGCCGGTGTGTGACTGAAACTCACCGGGGGTGCCAGCATGTGCACGTCGCCGAGAGGTGTGGGCCCGTCGTATGCGGCCGGATCGGCCAGTGTGTGCTCGGCAGTTGTTCCGGCCAGCGCAGGATCGACTAGCCCAAGGGTTTGATACCACATCGCGGTCCGTGTGAGATTGACGGTGACATGCCAACTGCCCCCCTCGGTGGCCTGCTTTAGTAGTCCCGCTGCGGCCCCGAGAGCACCCATATACCCGGTGATGAAATCGTTGTACATCCCGGTCGGCGGAAGTTTCGGGTGTCCATCGCCGCCTTCTATGGCCATGAGCCCCGATGCAGCGGACCCATTCATGTCGAACCCGCCTCGATCGGCCCATGGCCCCTCGGATCCATAGCACGTCACCGACACGTTTACCAGGCCCGGGTGGGTCTCGGCGAGTCGATGTGGGTCGATCCCGAGTGCTTCGAGTTTAGAACTGCGGTGATTGTTCACAATGACGTGCGCGTCGGCCAACAATCGCTCGAAATCGCTCTTACCCCGGTCTTTGGTGAGATCGATGTTGGCACTGCGCGATCCGACGTTGGCCTCGGCGTAGATGAAGTCGTGTTCGTAGTCCAGGGGGCGCGTCGCGCACAAGACGTCTGCACCGTGTTCGGCGAGAGTCCTGCCGACAGTTGGGCCGGCGATGGCGTGTGTGAACGAAAGGACACGGACTCCATCGAACGCGCGTTCCGCAGGTCCCAGCTCTCGCGGCTCTGCATCACCGATCCGTGTAAGCCCGATTACCGGTTGTGTCGCCAGCAACGCACCTTGCGGATGTTCGAGCCATTCCTCGGGGGTGCGAGCTACGCACAGCGGCAGTCCGGCAGCATTGGCGGCCTCTTCGAGGTCGAAGGCATCGAGGTCGGCGAATGCGGCTACCACCTTCTCGAAGTCCGGTGGTACATCGAGGAATCGGCACCACTTCGCCGCCAGATGTGGGTACACCCCGGAGGCCATGACAGTGCGTCCGTCGCGGGTGCGGTACGGCGCCAAGAGGAACGGATTGTCGATCACGAGTGCAAACGAGGGGAGATCACCGGCGAGCGTGGGGTGCCAGAAAGCATGCGGCGTAATGTGATGAACCGCCTGGCGAAGATCTATGTGTAGGTCCTGCGCCGGCCCGCCCCGACGGCGGAGCAACGCTGCTGCGGCGACCGCGTTGGCCATGATCGGGATACCGATACTTGCTCCCAGCCTGTGACGTGCGGAGACGATCGGATCACTTCCGGTGAAGGTCACCGTCCCGCCTGAGTCGCTACTCGTGAGACCCACCTGTCCGAGGAGATCATCGAGCGCGGAGTGGGGATCGAGTGTGCCGGCTTTGCTCGGAGTGTGGCGATTCATTTCTCTATTGCCTTTCGAAGAAGTGTTGATCAGGGTGAAGAAGTCCGCGACAACGTCGGCGACGCTGAACCGTTTGCTGGAGGTCCCCAGAACCATTGCGCGGAAGCGTATGTGGGATTGTGCAGGACATGACCGCCGCCGTGGACGGGGAGAAACTGCACCGGCTCCTTCTACGACCAGGTGTAGTCGCGACGAGTCACCGGATGAACCCCGGCTCGCGAATCCAATTCGTTGACCGACGGCTGATCGACGATGCCGTTACGATCGGTAAAGTACTGTGCGCTATCCAGTTCGGGGAGATACGTTCCCTAGGCCAGCCGCCCACGGATTCCGACAAGACCACCGTCGTAAGGCGCCAAAGGAACTGCTGTGCCATGCACTGTGAGGCAACGGAATTCGAGCGTCCCTGCACACCTCGGAGTTCTCCGGCGATGGCAAATTCGCACTCAGGATCGCTGCGCCGCTCATTAATTCAGGTATTTCGTGGATCGGACGGACCGCCATCTGACCACCCGGGGAGAAACCCACAACGTAGACCCGCGTCGGATCGACACCATCGGTCTCCACGACATGGTTGATTATCGCTGTGATGAACCCCACGTCATCGATCGACTTCGTTGCCTTGGACACCATCGCCGCTCGGCGAGCACCGGTCCAATCCCGTTGGATGGCATCGGGATACACTACGATCGCATCGCCGTTCGTCGCGTATCCGTCGAAGCTGTACCCGGAGAACGGCCGAATGTTGGCGCCGGTCTGCAAAGTTCCATGCAGTACCAACACCAGCGCAGGCTTATGCGTCTGCACCGGCCCGCGGACTAGGATGAACAAGCGCTGACGATCGTCCACTCGCAGAAAACGCCGCTCGGAGCGAACGTGCGGCACTATGTCGAACCTCATAAGCCAAGGATGAGTGCTCCCAGCTTTCCCACTCCCATATCGACGGAAAATATCATTTCGAGGGATTGAATTGTTGCTTCCAATCAAATGTGGAGGGGCTCCACGGGTCGACCGGCACAACTCCGCATGCGTGGCCGTCCACATCCAACAGGCGACCAAAAGACTTGACCGCACGCAACACAGTCTGCGCTGACAGTATTTCGACCCCGGGAAACGACCGCTGTAGGGCTGCAATGAGTGCGTCGATTGCTCCCAACTCGTGGATTTGCATAGTCACGAACAGTTGAGCAGGCCCGCCGATGATCGCCGCGCATACGCGTGTTTCGGGCCAGCTGACCAACACCTTGCCGGCTTCGGGCAAAGAGCTGCCTCCCGGCATACGTAGAGCAAGGACCACGCTAGTCGGCCAACCCGCATCCGCGCGTGCAAAGTCTGTTCGAAAAGTGAGCAATCCCGATCGAGTGAGCCTGAGCAACCGGCGACGCGCGACCAATTCCGAGCATCCCAACCGAGATCCCAGATCTCGATAGCTCATCCTCCCGTCTTGTTGTAACGCTAGATACAATTCACGGTCGACGGTGTCGAAAGTCGAGCCCCGCCGTGGGTTGGTTCGGGTCGTTGCTTCAGCTACCTGCCGAGCTTGCACAGAGCTGATCGCACCGAGTCGCCAGAACGTGCCACTGAACAAGCGAACCACCGCAGCTGTGCGCAGGGCTCGGACACCTGAAATCGAAGGCAGAACATCGATCAGCAGTGTCGAGGTCATCGGCTGGTCCGCCGCTACGATCAGCGCGTACAAATTGAAGCGGCCGGTGGTCAGATGCACGCTGAACACCTGAGGGAGGGCGGCAAACCGTGCGGCAACCGCGTCGGCAGTACCAGGCTCGCACTCGACCTCGATCATCGAGCCTACGACAGGTAAAGCTGGACCGATCGATGACGAAACCCAAGCTCGCCCGGTATCGACCAGGTGTCGCCATCGGCGAGCTGCCGTCACCCCGGAGATACCCAGAACGCGGCTCAGTTCGTCATACTTCACACGCGGATTGACATGAACTGCGTCCAACAACGCAAGATCGATCTCATCTACGCCTGCCGCACCCATCCATGTATGTCATCACATGTCGGACTTGACGGAGTACGACGACACCCCGCCCGCGCACCAAATTGCCGAGCCGCGTTCTCGAAGCACCGAAACTGATCATCCTGCGTGAGGAGGTTTTGGATCGTGTTGAAGACGCGATAGACGAGCGCCTACTGCTCGTAAGAAGCGGATGTGGGTCACGTCGCCCGTCGTCCCGTCGAGCTTGTTGCCGCCGGGCTTTCCTCGTATCCGAGCGATCATGTCCGGTGAGAGTTCGATCCCGTCGACGCGGACGCCGTGCTGGGACAATGGAATCGCGATGCGCCCGGAGAGTAAGTTGACCGCGAAAGAGGCGAGTTCGCGTCCAACCGGGACGAGGCCGGCCATGACAACTCCGGCACCGAGCGGGTCCGGGCGCTGTCCTGGCGATGGTAGCAGCTTTTCGACTGCGGCCCAAGCGATTTCCTGCACCTGCCCAACGAGGTTTGCGAGCTTGATGATGTCCACATTCGCCAGGATCGGCGGCCAATGGTTTTCATGGTTTTCATGCCACTCCATGGGATGGTCGATACTCGAGTCGGAGCCTCTCATCGTGGCGACTGGTACGCCTCACGCTTGGAAGACGATGGAAGTACGGAACTCGACGGTTTAGCGTGGTCCGCGTAAGTATCAGCAGACGCGCACCGGACAGCGCTGGGGGTCGACGAAAAGCGATCCTGTCGAGTCCGCTGCACGAAGCCTGCGCGGTATCGAGGGGAACAACAACGATACCGCCGCAACCGCAGCGCAATTCGCGTCTCGACGATTGTGTTGGGCGTGTGCGGTGCCGCTGCCGTGATCCCAGGTTTCGTCGCCGACGCTGAGGTCGGAGCGTGGATCCTGTCCGTCGCGGTCCTCGGCGCCGCCGGGCTGAACTACGCGGTGTCCTTGTACGGAGCAGCCGTCATGGTGGCGTCGATGATCGCAGCGGCAGGCACCCCCGTGGAGGTGGGCGCGCATCCCGGGATCGGTGTCGGACAGCTCGTCGCGGTCGGTGCCATCGCGGTGGCAACGTGGATCGTCGGCACGTCACGTAGGTTGAGGTTTCCTCGCACGCCCTCTGTCGTCGCCGCACAGTTGTGTGTTCCGGTGTGCGTTGCCATGTCGGGCGGACTCGGGCATACCGCCGCGATCATCTTGGCTGTGGTTGGCACTAGCACCGTCGCCGCTCTCAGCATCGACGTGGGGACGGTGATAGCTGCACGGCGGGCATCGAAGGTTGACGGCATCAGGGATGAGGCTGTAGCAGAGGCATGTGAAGCTCTGCTGGAGTCGCTCGACGTGCTGCTCGAACGCCTCGCCAATCGCGTCGAGGCGGTGCCGGCGGCCGGAAGCACCGAATGGAAAAACCAGTGGGGCGCACGAGAGTCCGCAGATGGGATAGAGAGGCAACCGCGCGCCGGGGATGCCGTCGGCGAGCTGTTCGATGTCGACTTGCGGCACCAGGTAGTCGTCAGTTTCTCCGAGCACCAGGGTCTGCGCGGTGATCCGGGCCAACTCCGAATGTGCGGTGGGCGAGGTATTGGTTCAGCCACAGGTCACCAGCTTTCACTTCCACTCGCTCGAGAAAACTCAAGCTCTCGACGTTGCGGTGATCGGCGAGGTAGTCCGTCGAGAACAACCATGGGCAGAGAAGTTCGAACACGAGCTTGTCGGTGGCACCGTGTCGGACGACGTCCGCGTCGTTTGGTGCGGCCCCGACAGCGTCCCGAGCAGACATCACCCGGCGGTGGCAACTGTTCGTCGTCGTCCACGGATCAGGCTGGGTAGCAAATCAAGTCGGACAACGCTTCTCGATCACTTTAGGCGAGGTCATGTTGTGGACCCCGGGCGAGATGCATGAATCAGGTTCCGACGACGGAAAGCTCTTCACCATCACGCAAAGCAGCGCCCCGTTCGCCGGCCAACACGAGATCGCAGTCGACGCTACGAAGGCAATCGAAGAAGCGCCGTAACACCATGGCAGCACAACACGCAACAGAGACAGGCACGGACAGGCGTGACGTAATCGCCAAACCGCTCGACCCGTTGACCGCGTGCCAAACATGTAGCGTGATCGACCATCACTTCCGACGGTAACGCCGCGGGAACGCATCGATCGATTGGGCCCGTTGTCAGGGCTTCGGGCCGATGGCCGACGTGAAACATCCCTTCGTGATGTGGGCATGAGAAGACGGTCAGACGTTTTCCGTGTGATGATTCTTTTTGACCGCCCTGGCACGACCCCTTGTGAAATAGCCGCGGTGCTGGCGATGCTCGCAGATGAACCATTGAGAAGCAGGATTGTGGGCGCGGTATCGACTCATGCTGCACGTCCGATTTGCAGATTGAGCCAGTCGGAGATCCACTGGATCGCATTGCGGCCCGCGTTGTCGACGACGAGGGAGTTGTAATTCTGGTGCGCTCCGGAGGCGAAGAAGGACGCCGCATCGAGCCCCTCTCCTATCACGGAGGCAAGGTCGTTGGCGCCTTGTGAGCTGGCCATCGTGGTCAACGACCCAGCCAGTGCTGGAAGATCCAGATCCTGTGTCTGAGCGGTGATGGTGGTCGCGGCCGTTGAGGACTGCTTGCTGAGCAATGTCGGATCAGTCGTCGTAGCTTTGCCGGAGACAATGTTGACCGCGACGGAGGCGAGTTCGAGTCCGACTGGGACGAGGCCGGTCATGGCGGCTCCAGCCCCGAGTGGGTCGGGGAGCTGCCCTGGCGGTGGTAGCAGCTTCTCGACTGCGGCCCAGGCGATTTCCTGCACCTGACCGACGAGGTTTGCCAGTTTGATGATGTCGACGCCTCCCAGGATCGATGCGGCGACCGCCGCGACCTGTGAATACCCGGACGGATCCGGGATTGCCGACAGGACCTGTGAGACCCATTTCAGATCGATACCGGCGGCCATCTTCACCATTGACGACAACTGGTTGTTCAGATCCCCCGCGACCTTGTGGGCACCCTGCGCGTCGAGCGCGGCGACCTTCTGCGGAAGTAGGTTCAGGTTCGCCAGGATCGCAGGCATATCCAGGGATGTGAAGCCGGTGGCGAAGTTGAGGATTTGGTTAACCACTACGGTGGGTTTGAGCAAGGAAAGGACTCCGGAGGCGGATCCTAGGACGTCGCTCGGTGTCGCCAGGAGCGGGGCGATCTGGCTGTCGAGGGTGCCAGCGGTGGTCGACAGGGAGGTCAGGTCCGGAGATGCGGCCGGCAGCGTCGTGGAGCCCTTGCTGACGAGCGTGCTCGCGGTGTCGGCGATCGCGGTCACTGTCGAGAGCGCACTGCTGAGATCAGATTTGCTGGCCTTGTCCAGAACCTGGCCTGCATTGTTTTCGGCTGTCCCGGCGGGGGCTGCAGCGAGCTGCCCGTTCGCCGCAGGATTGGCGGCACCGGAGCCGAGTAATTCGGCAAGCGGGCTGATGGTGTTCGCCAGAGTTTTTGCTCTGGAGGCGATCTGTTCGAGGTCGACTGTGCCGTCCGTCTTCGATAGTTCACTGGTCAGATTGCCAGTGGCTGTGGCGAGGCTGGGAAGGTCGGCTTGGGAGAAATCCGACGCCAGCGCGGTGGCCAGGTGTGAATTGCCGTCTACCTGGCCATCACGTCCAGTACTCGCGGCGTCGGTGAGCACTGAACCCAGCGATCCGAGCAGCGGGCTTGAGCCCTTTTGGATCGAGCAGTAGAGGTCTTTCGGATCGCAGATCGACGCGACCCGGCCCGACAGCTTCCCCATGCCCTGCGGTCGCGGATCTGCGATGCCCTTTCCTGACGGCTTCGGGCCGATGACTGCTTCACCGTTCGTTCCGGAACCTGGATCGGCGAGAAGCCCGACCGCGAGGACTTGCTCTGCCTTGATGGGGCCGGAGCCGTTGCCGATTTCAGAGGCAAGATCACCTGCGATGTCCGCGCCCTGGGAATAGCCGGTGATGGTGAACTTGATGCCAGAGCATTTCGTTGCGATCTCGGAGAGAATGTTCTTCGCCCTCGCTGAACCATCAGATTTGCTGTCTGCGTAGGTTTTTCCGTTGTCGAAGGCTCGGGCCATGTACGGCAGAGTGTAGATCTGTGCCGCGCTACCGTGCTTGTCCGCGAGGCTGTCGGCGATCGGTTTGAGCATACCGACCGGGATCGAGGGATCGGCGTCTTCTGCGGTTTCCCAGGTTCCGGGGATGACCAGGTTGAAAGTCTTCGAGCATTCGTTCGATTGGGCGGACGCGATGCCCAGCGACATCAAAGCGATGGAGGCTGCGACGACTGTTGCCGTCATCAGCATGGAGACCGGACGGTGGATGGTCGAACCTATGAACGGCATGAAAACCTTTCTCTACCAGGGGACACGATGTACCTGTCCGCGCGCGGACTGGTCTGAAGCGCCCGATTTCAGGTGAGGGCCGTCATGGTGCTGGACGGATCGACTCCGCTCAACGCGCCCTGTGAAGAACTGAGCTGTGCGAGGCCGGGCGATGCTGTGTCGAGTGCGCATCCACGCTCCTGTCGGCTGAGGTGTCCAGTGGGGGCATGTCCGGTGGGCGTTCCCAGCAGCGCTGGGTAAAGATGAATGGGTGAATGCTCCAGCCGAACTGCCCGCCGACTACGCCCAGCTCCTCGATCATCTCAAGTCGCAAGTTCGGCAAGCGCGAGTTCGCGCCACCCGAATCGTCAACACCGAACTGCTCAGCCTCTATTGGGACATAGGGCACGCAATCGTGCAGCGCCAGGAGGCCGAGGGCTGGGGTTCAAAGGTGATCGACAGGCTCGCCGTCGATCTTCGATCCGCCTTTCCCGACATGCGAGGGTTGTCGCGGACCAATCTGAAGTACATGCGGCAGATGGCGAGCATCTGGGGTCGCGATGCAATTGGCCAACAACCTGTTGGCCAATTGCCGTGGGGTCATGTGACGGTATTGCTAGACAAGCTGGATAACCAGTCCGACCGCGACTGGTATGCATCGACCGCTGCTGAACACGGATGGTCGCGCAATGTGCTGCAAAATCAGATCAACAGCGGTTTACGGCGCAGGATCGGTGCGGCACCGTCGAATTTTCAGGACCATCTTCCTGCCGAGGATTCCGATCTCGCTCAACAGTTGGTACGTGACCCGTACGTCTTCGATTTTCTCGATATCACCGAACGTGTCGCGGAGCGGGAGCTGGAGTCCGCGCTGATGCGTCGGCTGGAACAGTTCCTCCTCGAACTGGGACACGGGTTCGCATTTGTTGGACGCCAGTACCATTTTGAGGTCGGTGATCAGGATTTCTATATCGACTTGCTGTTCTTCAACTGGGTGCAAGCGAGGTTCGTTGTCGTCGAGTTGAAGGTAGGCAGGTTTGAGCCGGAGTATGTCGGGAAGCTCGGCTTCTATGTTTCGTGGATCGACGACAACCTCCGCAACAAGGACATCCACGCACCGACTGTGGGAATCTTGCTCTGCGCGGGCCGCAACGACAACGTCGTCCGGTATTCACTTGCCGGGACAACTGCACCCCTCGCCGTAGCCGACTACACCTATGAGACTCTCCCCTCCCAGGTTCGCGCTCTCGTTCCTACTGACGACGAGATCGCTGCAGCTGTGGAAGCCACCGTCTCCGAACTCGACTCCCATCTGCCTGCCAGACCTGACAACTCCGACTGAGGGCGCCATTCGATTCCGAACCTGGCCGACGTATCCACTGGTGCTGAGAGATCGATATCGGTGTTCGGTCCGAGGGCCCGCGAACGAAATTCCCGGTCCTGCCAGGCGCGTCGAGAGGCAGGGCAGTTTCTACGTCCAATCGATGTGGACGGATTCGATGGAATCGAAGTGGAATCCGAAAGCGTCGCCGTACTGATCGAATCCCTTGTTTTCGGGATAGTCCATCGTGGCGTGACGTTCGAGGATGGCAACCACCCTGGCATGATCGTCGTTGGCCAAAGCCATGGCGAGTTCCCGTGTTTCGTCGAGACTGAAGGGGCTGTCGGAGTTCGCGAAGTCGAGGGTACGCACTCGGTAGTCGTAGCCCTCTTCGGAGCCGTTGCGGACGGACACGCCCCCACGGACTCGGATGGTCGCCTTTTTGGGTTGTCCGTCGGGTCGCAGAACGCCGGCGCGGTCCATGATGTCGCGTGCTTTGACGTTTTTGAGCTTCTTTTTCGCGTCGGCGCGCAGTTCGTTCGTTTCGCCGGAGCGGTAGCGAGAGACCGCTGATCGTGAACGGCCGATCTTCTTTGCGACTGCATCGATTCCGCCGAGCCGTTCGATGGCGGCTCGCCGTTGTGCGCGTTCGATGACGTCGGGGTGTGGGATTCGTCCTTGTTGGGCCCAGCGGCGCAGTGTTCGGTCGGATGGGGGTTTCCTTCCGGCGTCGACAGCTGCTTGCCGTAGGCCTTCTTTGCCGATTTCGGTACGGATCTGGCGTACGGAGACTTTGCTGGTGAGTCCGGCCAATCCCCCACTTTTGACCGATTTGGATTTTTCGATACCGCTGGACGCTGCTGTCGAGACGGATACGTTGAGGCCGTCCAAGCCGACGGTCTTTTGTGCGGGTTTGGTAGATCGTGGTTTCGGAAGATGCAGAGCCACTATATGTTTCCTTCATCTTCGTCGGTGAACGCAGCTTTGAGTGCGAGGTTGATCTCGTGGGTGTCGCGGGCGTCGGTCAGCATGACGGCCATGTCCTCGGTGAGCGGGGCGTGCTTTTCGAGAGTCATCTTCCCGAGTGCGTCACTGTCGTCTGCGATGTCGATGCCCGGGGGCAGGGGGTAGACCCAGGAGTCGGTGACCGTGCGCAGCGGCCATCGGCCGGTTTCGCGCGCGATGCGCATCGCGACGCGGCGACCTCGCCAGCGGCAGTGCGCGATGATCGCTGCTCGCCAGAGCGGTTGGTGGTGGTGCTGCATTTGTTTGGCGGTCCACATGTCGGGGTTGACCATTCGGCCGATGTAACCCTTGTAGCAGGCGCCGATGAACCGTTTCATAGCTGTGTCGCCTGTGTCGACAGCAACTTTGCGGGCTTCGCGGAGGATTTTCGCCCACTTGTCGAGAGCTCGACCTTGTTCCGAATACACCCAGGCTTCGGTGATGTCGAGGTCGTCGGGTTCTGCGCCGATTCCGCCATCTGCGATGGACGTTTGCAGTGCGTCGAGGCTGACGGTGGTGATCCAGGTCTGCACAGGTTGGTCGGCGAGCATGTGTGGGTGAGGCAACGGCAGAGCGGGTGGGAGTGCCAGCATGTCACCCGGGGGGAGGGTTACACGCCAGAGTCCGAACGGGGTTTTCGATTGCCGCGCAGCGTCGAGCGCGTTCTCGCCGCGAAGATGTCGAGGTTTTCCGTAGCCGAATTCGAGCATGCCAGCGGAAGCGAGGTACGCAGCTCGTTGGTCTATCGATACCAGTTGTGTTGCGTCGGAAAGTTCTTCGAGGTCCGGGATGCGGGTCCATCCGACTGCAGGTTCGAGATCTCCGCGGGGTTCGCCGTCCAGCGGTGGGACCGGTCCACCGACAGTGACGACGATTCCTTTACCGCTGCGGGTGCGGTCGCGTTTGATCTTGTCGACGATGGCGGCGCCGGTGCGTGCTGGGGTGGGGCCGGGTAGCACGCCGAGGTGTTGTGCGCACCAGGCGAGTCGGCGTCCCAGTTCCTGCGCAGCGGGGAGGTCGTCGTCGGGTAGGTAGGTTCCGGCGGTGGGTGATCCGAGGATCCCCATGTCCCCCACGCGATTGCCCCATCCGAAGTCTTTGTTCCAGTAGGTCCACACGTAGGGTTCGATGAAAATGTCGACCATGGACGTGAAGTTCCCGGTGGTGCGGGAGAGGTGAACAACGTGGCCGGGTTCTCCGCGGAGTTCCCATCCTGCGGTCAGCATCGGGGTCAGCGTGGCATGGAGGATCGCGGTGAGTTCTTCGGCAGCGCGGGTGCGGAGAATTTCCATATCGTCGACGTCGTCTTCGCTGCCCGGGTCGATGATCCATCCGAGCATCTCGCAGGCTTCGATTCCAACTATCCAGATCTGTGCCGGTGCGCCCAAAGGGGTTAGCGTTGCCCATCTGATGAGTTTGTCGAGTTTTTCGATGGAATCGACTGGGCCGGTGAGTGTATGGCCGGATGGTGTGTAGGTTCCAGCTGCTGTGACAATGACGGCGTGGCCGTCTGCTGACTCGCTGGCGGGAGGTAGGGCGGCGGGTTCGGTTGTGTCGAGTTCAGACGCCGGGGTGGGTTCCGGTTCCACGTCTTTGGAGCGCTTATCCGGAGGGGCGCCGATATGGTCGATGGCTGGGATCTCAGCGGCGTCGGAACTCGTTTCGAGAGAAGCGATGTCGTCAACGTCGAACAGTGAAGGCTGGTCTGGCTCGGGAATTTCGTCCGAACAGGTAGCGGATTCTGGTGTTTCGAGCTCGAATAGCGCGAACTGCTCCCCTTTCTTCAGCGCCATGCTGCATCCTTTCCGTTCACTGTCGTCCTCATTCGAGATCGAATGCGGCGCGCACGGCTATGGACAGTGATTCTTCTTGTGCTGGAAGAAGATAACCGATGACGTTGCCGAGTGCACTGACGGGAATGGTGGTGATGTGATCGCAACTGACCACCGCGTCGGCGGATAGTCCGTTCGCGGCACTGACGGACACCTCAGTGGACAGTCCTCGGATCTCGTCGGTGATGGGCGCTACCGTGACGGTCCCGAGGTGTGGACGGACCACATCTCGGGTGAGTACGAGGACCGGGCGGACTGTGTCGAGGTCGGCTTCGTGAATTGGTCGCATCAACTCAAGCCTGTTGACTGCGGATTGGCGGCGTGGTGAGCGAGAGAACTCAGGTCATGGTCGGATGTGGCGTTCGCGAGAATCTCCGCGTCACGTGCGGCAATCTGACGGCGACGCTCGCGTTCGAGAGCGCGCAACACTACCGAGGCCCGCGAGGTGGCGCGATGTTCCCTGATTTCGTCGTCGAGAAATGCCACGATCTCGTCCGGTAGTCGTATCGCGATCTGCGTGCTCATATGTCCATGGTACCGAAATGGGATTCGCTTTGGTACCACGATCGTGTGCGAGTTGAGGAACCGATCATTTCCACGGAAGGCAAGGGTCGATGAAGTACTCAGAGGCCCTAATGCGGCACACCTTCCCACGGTCCCGTCGATGGTCACGTTTTCACGTCGGCACGGCGCGGATCGCTATTGCTGAAATATTCGCCATGAAACAAAGCCCTTCGGGGATTCAACTCTCGATGCCTGGCACGTTGTCGCCCCTCTCGACGACGCGACGGCCTCGCTAGCGTCGAGGAATTAGCAGTACACCGTGTACACGGTTGGCGACGTCACCGCGAGGATTGAGTCCGGCCCCTCCCCTACCCACGATCTCGCCAGCGCGCGGACTACACATCTGAGATCAAATACGCGTTCACTAAGTCGTCAATCCGCGAAGTGAAATCTCCAGGGTCGCCGAGCACCTGTATGACTTGAATCGCGCCGATGAATCCCGCGCACAGATTCTCAGCCAGGCGCCGGGCGGCGGAGGCAGGGAGCTGTCCGTCTGCGATCGCGGTATCGACGAATCGGCTGACGAGTTCCACCCACTTGCGGAATGCGGGTCGAGCGGTATCGAGACCTGCTTCTGTGGTGAGCCTGAGGCCTGCTCGGGCCAGGGCATCGTCAGCGATAAGCGCCGCCGAACCGTTGAAGAAGGCAGCCAACTGCTCGCTCGCCGGTATTGCTGATTCGTCGGTTAATTGTCGGATTCCGCCGAGCGCGGTCAACCAGTGGTTGATGAGTTCTCGCGCGATCGCTTCCTTGGAGTCGAAGTGGAAGTACACCGCTCCTTTCGTGGAGACAGCCTCCGCGATGATGTCGTTCAACGAGGTAGCGGCATACCCATCGATCGAGAAGGAGCGTGCAGCGGCCTTGAGGATCTTTGCCTTCGTGTCGTGCGCTCGTTGTTGTCGGGGTCGTTGGCGTTGGCCGGACGGAACGATCACGTGGAGTCGGTCGTCTGGGTCAGTCAATGCGGGTTCCTTACCTGCAGTCGGTGGGGACTTCGCGGGCGCCATCCCCTCCATGATGGCGCGTTTCCTGCCCCTCGGAGACCGTGGCATTGCTGAGTTGCGGCGCAAGTCACGCTGTAGGGACGAGTTGGTCGGCGAACTGGGCGTCGGAGGCTCGCATGTCGATGAGCGGGGGGTTCTCGAAGCCGGCCACTCGGGCCGCGGTGTCGAATTTTTCGTACCGGCGCCACGACGTCGATGTTGCAACAGGAGGGTTGGATGTCTGAGCGATCATCTCCCAGGTGAGAGTTGGGTCTGCGAGCTTGCGTCGTGCGGTGTCCTTGACTGCGTCGGGTAGGTCCGATGTGGCAATGAACCATTCCAGTTCGGCGTGCGCTACCGACTCGTCGTTCGACGATTCCCGATCGACTGACGACCTCGCCTGTTCGGAGGGGCTCGGATGCGGATCGCTTTCCGGTGCGTGATGCGTTTCTACGACGCCGAGAGAGTGCTGAACTCCTTCGGCTGTTTCATTGCGCACGACGCGGCTTTGCGTAGCGACCGCGCCCACGCCTGCAGCGGCATTGTCGATCTCGATCTTGTAGTCGGAATATGCAATACCCGTTGCTTTGATCAGGATTCCCAGACCGTGTGTGAAGGCGAGTACGAGCACCGGCGGAATGATCGCGATCATGGCAGCAACGGCAGGGTCGAGAGGCGAGTAACCAATCTTCTGACCTGCCGCAACGGCCTGTTGCGCAACATTTGCAGAGTGGAACGCATGGTAGGCGTTCCCGAGGATGCTGATCGCGACCACTGCAACAGCAACGCCAATGTAGAAGTATTTGTCGCGCCGATGCATCTTCAGTTTGCTCAGAATGACGATGGCTACGGTGGATCCGAGGATTGCACTGTCAACGATGACGGGAAAGATCCATGCGAGGTTTTCGGGGATGGTTGCTTGGCGCGCGAGGTCCCGCTGGACTGCGAAGGAGAGGACAAATGCGCCGGCGGTGATCCCGATCGCGATGAAGATCGCGATGAGTAGTGCGGCGATCAGTGCTCCAAGCTGGATCCGCGCGGCGCGCAGACTAAAATCACCCATGATCGGGTTTTCCTTCCTGCAAGGGGTGTTCTCGGTCTGGAGCCTCGCTGGTTGCCGCCGGCGGGGCTCCTCTTGTTTTCGGAAGATTTCTTGTGGTGGAACTCCTGTGGTTGGTCCGCTTTTGCGTGCGGTGTGGGCTCATAGCGATTTGTGGCGGTCACATGCGAGAGGCGACTGATGTTGTCTTTGCGTGGTACTCAAAGCACATTGGCGATGTCGTGCCGACTGCCCGCCTGTTGATTCCAGAGGCATGGCGGGCGATCTGCGATTTTGCGTGACTGCAGCGGACTGCTCACGCAAATTGCTCGCCGCTTTGCGCTGCCATAGCTTTCAAGAGCTACAGAGCGGAATGTCAGCAGATTGAGGGAACATGGCATTGCAGGCCCCAGCAAGGACTCCCACTCCGGGGCGGGTTCGCCGTGCGCCTGCCACTCGAAATATTGAAGTCCGTGGAATTCTCCCCGGGTGCAAACCCATTCGGCGGGCGCTAAGCACCGCTGCGCAGGTCTTCCAACCGAAGCACAAGATGCCCCCACCCTTGCCCGTGACCGAAATTCACAATCAAGACAATCCATCATGTGCATGCACGCAGTGCATGCCGTGCACGCACAGTTTCTACAATCCTCTGGCCTTCAAATATTCATCTAGCGCAGCCTCGGTCATCGACGCCTCACTGATTTCGCGATCACCTGTCTCGTACCGCAATTTGTCGACACCGCGCCGGAGACGATCCTTGGTCGAAGGTTTGATGCGCGTGTTGTGCGTCATCGACAGCTTCTCCTCCTCATCTTTGCGGCCGCCGAGGTCCGCTGAAGGCGCCGCCGGTGCAGGTGTAGGTGCCGTAGGGGTCGCGTCTCCCCTGGGCGGACGTTCCGGGATGAGTTCAGCCGGATGGGTCTTACGAATGGCAGGTTCCCGCTTCACGCTCATGCCGGCGCTCCGATCACGATGGGCAACTCAGCGAGCAAGTCGCTGTATGCAAGTTGCAGTGTCAAGGCCTTCCCGCCCTTGAACTGGTGAATCGGAGTGCGATTCGAATGCGCATCCTGACGAGCCGCGAGTTCCGGGATCGACGTCTTGGCGACGAGAGCTCCGTAGGTCTCCCGTAACTCGCTCTCTCGGAACTCATGTTCGCCGGTGGAGCGTTTTCGACTGATCACGATCTTGTCGAACGCCAGCTTGGGATTTGCTCGTTTACGAACGGTGTCGATCGTCTCTTCGAGCTTCTGAACGCCACCGACGCTGTCGATTGTGGGCTCGGTGATGGCGACAACACCATCTGCTGCGATGAGAACCGCGAACAGCACCTTGCCCATATTGGGAGGGCAGTCGAACAGCACGGCGTCATAGGGAGAAAGGTCGAGCCCTTCGAACGCAACGTCTAGGCGAAACACCAGGTCATTCGACCCATCCGATTCGATTTTTCCGAGCTCTTCGTCCGCGGGAATGAGGTCTACGCCATCCCATGGAGTAGCGATGATCGCCTCCGCTGCAATGCCTTCCCTGGTCTGGTTCATGAGGTGGTAGGCCGTCATCATGCCCTCTTCGAGCGTGACGCCGAGGCCGCCGGTTGTATTGCCCTGCTGGTCCATGTCGACGACAAGTACTTTTCCGCCGACCGCGGTGATGGCGCTGGCAAGCCCGAGCGTGGAGGCTGTCTTGCCTACGCCACCCTTCTGGTTGCCGAGTGCGATTTTGCGTGGCTGCATTGCGGACCTTTCGTCGAGGGCATTGACGCTTGCGAGGCGTGCAGTGCGTGTGGATCACGCGCTGCATGCAATATGTGCACTGCTTGCCGTGTGCGCAATCCACGCTGTACGTGGATTGCATGCAGACTGCGCGTCACACGCGATCTGAGCACCGCATGCAGTGCATGCTGTGGCTGCTCTGCCCGCGAGACACGCACACTGTGCATTACGTGCGCGCGTAGCATAACACGCATGTGTTGCATGCCGTCCACGCCTTGCGCTCTGTGCGTGTCATGCATTTCGTGCATACATTGCGTTACGTGCACACTGTGCGGACAACGCACTCCATGCAAGCGCCGCACGTCATGCGTGCTTCGCTCGACACGCTCTTCTTGCATTCCTCGCAATACACGCTCGAATTGCGTACAACGCATTCATCGCACCGTCTGCACACCCCGCAATCTTTGCACGGCATGCCCTGCGTGCGTCAGTTGCGATGCTCTCGCAGCACGCAATCTTCGCAGTGAATGCGCACCACGCACTGCGTGCATACAACGCGTCTCACGTTGTGCGTGGATTACATGCCAGTCATGCAGAGCATGCCGCACATGCATTGCATAGTCAGCATGTTCTGCATGCACTGCATGCATTAAACGCAGTGCATGCACGCGTAAAAAAGCAGGTCAAAGCACTTGCGGGTATCGAGCGAATCAAGATAATCCGCCACGAGTATTCGACATTGGTGCTAAATTTCGACCGGCCGAGAACGGTTCGACTACCGCGATCGCCCGCCCACGAAATGTTGCAGACACCGAATCGAACCGGGAGGCAGATGGCAGCCGTGAGCTTGTCGAGGAGGTCGAACTGAAATTCCTCGGATGCCAACGGACTCAAGGCCCGAAATCAGGGAAGGATTCGACAATTTCCGGTGTGGGCAACACGGATTGTCCAGCAGTCGCGAGGGGGAATATCCAGCCATCCGTACCCAGGCCACCATTTCGAGGCCGGAGGGAACGGACTGCCACTTCAGAAACTCTCTGATGCTGCCCCGCGGAGGCATGTCAACACATGCACATGCTGCCTTTCGAAGCCAAAATACATTTAATCTCATCGGACTCCAAAGGACCGATTCCGCAAGAAGCACACAAATAAACTGCATGAGTGCACTCAAGGTGGAGTCCGGCACGCGGGGGGAGGGGGAGCAACCACACTGAAACCCCCTCATTTTTGGTGGGGGGGGGGAGGGAGACCTAAGTCCATTGAGAGTTTGCAGCTACAGCTGATTTCACTGCCAAGCGGTGTTGTCATCTGAGTCGCGAACAACATTTTTTAACATCTCAGGCACCGCGGGGCCCGTACCGAAACGAAACTTCCGCGCGAAATGCACGTCGAAGTGTGTGAATCCGGAGGTACGAGGCAAGCGACATACAGAGATCCAAATGGGGCCGAAGTTCGGTCGAGGTGTAGGCATCGAAGCGAATCAAAGCAGGCATCGACCTAACGTCACAGTGACGAAACAAGGTAAGGGAACGGGGTGGGAAAGATCAGCACTGTCAGGGCCGATTTCGCTGCTTTGAGACCAGAATTTTCGCGTGGAGGGTAATCACACGCAGCGGCGCGTAGTTCGCTAAGCCCAAACATGCATTTCCTTCGACCGAGTGGGGGGAGCGATGGAGACGTGCGTCCGGGGTCTACAAGGATCCCATGCAGGATGCCTACTCTGCCGTGTCGGCGGATATGAACGTCACAAGGTGGCCCACAGTTTCCCGCGACAGTAGTGCCGTACATGCAATGCATGCCTTGCAAAGCACGCATTGCATGTACGGCATGCGCGACCAGAATGCCTCGCAACGCATGCGTCACATGCAGTGATCGCAAGGCATTTCCTCCGCGCGAAATAGTGTTCTACCTGCGAAAATCAAATTTCACGATCGGACGCACCGCACCGAAGCATTGCGGGACGCACGACAGGTCGACGCGTCCTCAGGCGTGCGAACGCGTCGACACTGTGGGACGGCAGTCGTTCGATCACCTTCCCAGATCCTGAACCGGCACCAACGCACCGTTTTCGGCGCGACCACGCGACCCGACGGCCACTATTCACTGGTTTGGGAGGGGTCAGTTCGTCGAAAATGGTTGTCGAGCGCAGGGCTCATCCGGATACTGTCCTCCTGATTCTTAGTGCCCGATCAACTCGCCATGTGCATTCGAACCCAGGGGCAAACCTGTGGTTGTATCCAAGCCCAATCCTTCTCACCAATGATCGTCGTCCGCCATGCGCGCGATTCTGGACGTGCTTTGCAGCTTTGGATTGGGCCATGCAAGCCTCAATGCTGAAGTTTGCTCAGGTGCGCACGAATGCTGGCAAGAATCTTCGAGCGGTGGTCCGGGTCCGCTGCCATTTTCGTACGGTGTGAATGTGAGTTTTCAAGTAGTTGTTGTTCCCTCCTTCTCGCCATGTCGGCCGACCTACGCTGTTCGCTGGGTGATTCTCCGGTCCAGTCGATGCCATCGAGCCTTCGTCTGAGATACCCCAACGGCGAGCTCAGGCTGGATCTCGTCGGCCAGATCCACCCCCGGTCTGCTGTGTCTCGGGAGAGCGTCAGTGCGATGTCACGGCCGGTCCATCGCGTCGCATCGATCTTGACATCGCGGAGAAGATCGCAGATCGCCCCGATATGCCCGGGTGGTCTGAGGGCCGGCGCATGGTTGACGAGTTCAGCCGCAGTCCTTTGAAGTGCCAGAGGCCGGGGTGTGCTCCGAGAGGTGCTTCGTTTTTTTGTTGTGGACTGAGTTCGCGCGCGCACGCGTTGGTGAGTTCTTCCTAACGGAAGAACTTCCGAAGATAAAAAACCAACACTAGATAGGGTGTCAGTTCCTGTTGGCCCTGGTCGACCGGTGTGGGGCTGGTTGACTCGGCTGATGTCGTCCCTCAGAGGGCCGCGAGCGCCGCGGCGGGGTGCTCTTTCAGAGGCACGAGACGGCAGTGTCTTGGCGACCTTTCGAGGTGGTGTCGTTGCTACGACTGTTCGAGGAGATGACAGTGACCATGTCGACGCAGCGCGGTGCTGTTGACCCCCGTGGTGGGCCTCAGCAGCGAGAAATTCCAGGGATTTGAGATTTCGCCCCCGGACGTGTTCGATGCCCATTCCAAGAGCGATGAGCACTCTCCTGGCGCGGTTGACAGAGGATTCGCTGACTTTGGCCCGAGCAGCGATTGTTGATTTTGCTGCGGAGACCCCGCGGCCTGTGTGGGATTCGGCGAAATGTGCGTGAGCTTGTGCCACTGCGTAAGCCTTGTCGGGCTTGATCAGGTTGCGCGCGCACAACGCCTTGCCGGCCGGACTGGTGGTGTGATGCCGGAATTGGCGGAGCCATTCCCTGCGTGATGTCCAAACTGGAACGCGTGCTTGTTCTCTTGGTTCGACAGGTAGGGACCAAGAGCGTCCACGCTGGTCAGTGGACTCATTGAGTTGCCGTGTGGCGGCTTCGATGCGAGCGATACGTGAGAGAGCAGCGTCGACTGCCGCGTGCCATTCGTCGACTTCTGTCGATTGAGGGACAGCGGATTGGGTGCCGATGTGCGACACGCCGAAGGTTGGTGATATGGAATGAGTTGGGGTGTATTCAGGGTATGCGCTACCCTGAGACGTACCTGCCATAGGTAAGTCCCTTCCAGGGGATGCAGTACGAGCGGAGAAAGCGCTAACTTTCGAAGCTCACCTCTCGAGAATGTTCGAGAACAGATGTCGGAGAACCTGCCAGTTCTCAGTCGACGTCAAGGACCTGCCAGTCCTATTTCGCCGCGATGCGGTCCGCTCCCAATCACCCCCTTCGGGGGCCTTTGTGCTTTTCAAGAGGTCTGCGCTGTTTAGTTAGGTATCGGGGTGCTTCGCTCGCTGCCGACTAGGGGCGGCCTCCCTGTCTGCGGGTCCGCTGTACGCGCGTTGCGGCCGCGGTCATTCGAGAGGTCTGTTCGACCCGGCGGCCGCACATCGGTACCGCTATGGGTACGGTGCTGGCCTGCTCGGATGGGACATTCGGGACGCAGAAGTATGATCTGGGCGTCGCGAAAGCTGAAATGTGATCTGGACGTGCCAGAAATGACACCGCGAACACGTCCGCGGGTGTGGCGGAATTGCGTTTCTGCGATATCATCGAGTAAGCACCGCCTCTTCCTTTCGAGGTAGTGGTGGTCACCGCCTCTTCCTTCACTGGGTTAGTGGTGGTCAGGAAGCTGGGAAGCTTCCACAACCGCATAAACGGACAGCCCCCGATGCCGCCAAGCCCTGGGGGTTGTTCGCTGTCTAGGGATAGTTCATGCGCCGACCGCAAGCTGCTCGATGCGACGCAACGATCCGGCCGCTTCGACTTCGAGAAGTCGAAGCTGCTCCGGATGCAGCTTGTCGCTGATGTAGTCCGGTATATCCAGTCCGTGTGTGATGGCCAGTATGAGCACGGAGTAGTCCCCAGCAGGGATTCCGAGTTCGGCGGCCCGATCCTCGTACACCTTGTGCTGCTTGAGGGGAGCACGAGTCGCGATGTGTCCGCGAGGTCCCTTGTTGTGCTGTGCCATGAGGAAAGACTAGAACCAATCTGTAACTGATACGGGTAGGCGCGCTTGTTCGGTGTGTCGCGTGTGGTTGATGTTGCCATGGAGTTCTGTGGGATTTTGCGGCGGCCCGCGTCACAGGCCGCCGCCGGCCCATCCAGCGACGAGCTCGACGAGGTGTTTCTACGGCTTCGCCGAAGGCGGATCCTGGGTGTGTCGGCGCTTGTTCGCTCGATGGCGTCCTCATGTCGGAGTCGGTTCGAATTTTGAGGAGCTGAGAGAGACGCTTGGCTCTCATACTGTGAAATGCCGGGGTGCAATCATGTGTGATCGAACGAGGGGGAGGGGTTACGCAGCGCACTGTCGTGTGACGCGGAGAGGGGCCTGTCGACAGTGGATGGGTGAGAGGAGCGTCGGAAGGATCCGGAAAGAAACCTCGACGTGGCCTCTTGTCGAATGTGCGTCTCGAATGGGGGGAACTTTACGATCGTGTTCGCGGGCGAGTCGTGATGGGACTTCGGTTGGGGCGAGGTTGATCTGCGTGAATGCCACGGTTACTGCTCTTCATCGCAGTTACACAAAGGATTTCGTTCGACAGGTGGGGCACCAGAGTTGCATGTTGTTCGACTTCCGCTGGTGCAATGTTCGGATCGACATATCGGAAGCGAAGTGCTCCTGCGTTCGATGGGATGTTGTGCGTTTCGTCAATGTTTGTTTCTCGGTGTCAAAGACTCCATAACGCCAAGAGTTCGCCCCGAAGCCTGAGTGAGCGAACATAGTGGTTGGGCCTCAGTTGTACGCTGGGAAACCCGACGTCGGCGAGATGCTTTTCGGCGTATGCAACAGGAAGCGGTTGTAGGTCGTTGCGAACACGGAGAAAGCAGTGAAATTGTCTGGGGGAGGAGGGTATTCGTTCCTGATTGGATATCACGACAGCGGGTGGCAGTAGCAATTCGTTATCCATGGAGATGCGGATGATTACGTCCCCGCGTGCAATGCTGCGTGGCTTTTCGATTGTGACAGTTTCGAGTCGGTATCTCGCAGTCGGATCAACCGAAAGGTCCTTCTTTGAAGGCTTTTTCACAGCTGTTGTGCGCATGTGAGGATGGCTCTCGCGGTCGCTGTCTTGCCTGATAAATACTCTGTTGATCGGAGTTGGAAGAAAGTCGTTGTCGAGGACCTGCGTTCGTCCTGCGATGCCGGGGATGGGTACGGCTCGCCCGATTGCCCATTCACGTTCAGCGTTCTCGATGAATATCTGGTCTACCGCTGTGGTTTCGTCGATATTGTTGATAAATGCGCGACTGTCGGCGACCACTTGAGGGTCATCGGAAATGATGACAGCTTCATGGGTGAATATAGAGTTTTCGGAAGCATTCGCCGAGCCGATTACAGCTCGTTGGTTCGTCGCGATGACCTTGGCGTGCAGTGCTGACGACGAGAGGATGCGAACGCCCTTGCTGAGGTAATGCGAAAGAACGACAGGTGAAGTGGCGTGGGCGCGGATCGCCGCGGTAGAAGCATTGACGACCAGAAGGTCTCCACTGCGAAGTGGAAGTAGTTCAGGTGCAAGGTGTCCAAGATAGGGGACAGCGGCATAGCGCGGGCCTCGTGTACGGATCGCGCGAGTGATGTGTGGCCACGGGTTCGGTCCGTGGAAGCTGGTCCCCATAACCTAGAACGGTAGCGCGAATCGTGCCCGATTTCTGTCGCCTGAGTGAAGCTGCCGTTGTTCTGCGTCACCTCCGAAGCAATGTACCGTCCGGATATCTGTCGTAGAGGTAGAAGTACGGTGTGGCGATCACCCCCCGCTGGGTCAGACGGCGTGATTCCCAATATTACTGCAGCGCTGTCGATTCGGCATTCGAGCCCGATACGGGGCAGTGGCAGTAATAGGGCTGGACGTGCGGGTGAAGGCGTCTGCCACCCGTCCGAACAGCGCAATGCACAGTTCACCGGGAGACTCTCCGCCGTGCGCGATCCCGCGGAGGTGAGGGTGGGCCTGGTGGATCGTGGGGGCCCCACGCACGGAGGGGGCGTGTCGGCCTGAAATCGTGGGCGCTTGACCGTGTGGATACGTGGTGACTGATGAAGATCGCTGGCGGACCGAGCGACTCGTGACAGTGCTCGAAAAAGGAACGTGCAGAGAGCTTCTCGAAGTTCCAGTGCAGGTTGGGCGGCGTGGTCTTCATGCACCAGTGGGCCCGTGCCTCGCGACGGGGAAGCCGGTTTGTTGGCTTGAATTTGAGGTTCGTCTACTGCTCTCGGGCAGTCGCTCGTTCCGAGTTCAAGTGAGGTGGTGGCTGGGAGGCGTCAGCGTGGCTTCGACGCCCCATCAGGTAAAAAGCGATAGTGGCCGGCGTGATGGTTGCGAGCGCAACGTAGGACATGGCACTGACTGGAGACGGTGCGGGGAAGAAGATTCCGTTGAGATAGATCCAGGAGGTTGCGACGGCACCGGCGCTCAGTGCTGCGATTGTCACGGCGGTGGCTGCGCGCTCGCGGAAGAGGAGCATCACGGCGCCGATGCTGATGACGACGTATGGGCTAACCCAGAAATAGACGACCAGAGTTGACACTGCGTTATAGATAGAAGGAAGTGGGCCCGTGGCGCCGATCACCAAAGTGCAAATGCCGAAGAGGCCACCGAGAATGATCAGCAGGATTGCGGAAACAGGGCTGTGGAATCGGGAGTGTATGCGTGTGAACATTTGTGGTAGAAGCTTTTCGGCTGACAGGGTGGCGACGAAGCGGGATCCGTAGTTGACGAATCCGATCAGTGCGGCGAAGGTCGCTACGGCGACAACGAGGTCCGTCATTTGTCCCATCGCGGTCGGTAAGCCCGCATTCTCGGCCAGGGCGGCGGGGGATGATGTGCCGGAAAGGATTTGGTCGGACGTCTCCGTGATTCCTGGTGCCTGTAGGAAGGTTGCGATCACGTACAAGGTTCCAAGCACGATGGGGACACTCATCACGGCGGCCGGCACATTCTTCTTCGGGTCGCGGGTCTCCGTGGCCAGGGCCGCGCTCCCCTCGAAACCGACCAGGAACGCAGTTCCGGATGCGATGCCGGCCACGATCCCGCTGACGGACGCGCCCTGAAGAGTCAGTTGTTCCTGCAGATGTAGACCAGTGTGAATCGCACTCGCCCCGGTAATGGCCAGCAACAGTGGAAGACAAATCGCGGTGAGTAGGACCGCGATTACGATCGAAACATCTAGTCCGCGACAGGTGACCGCCGCGACAATTGCTGCGGAGGCGAGGTAGATCGCGATTTGTGCAGGGCGATCGAGGCCGCCCTCGATGCCGACAGATTGCAGAAAACTACCGCTGTACGCGCCGATGACCAGCAAAATGCTTGCGACCATCGCCAGATACCCGAGGAACAACGAGGCTGCGATCAGTGACTGTGCCCATCGCCCGAATACTTCGCCGGCGTAGGAGTAGAGCGATCCGGAGGCGACATACCGGCTAGCGAAGACGGTCACTGCTCTGCCGACGCAGATGACTGTCAGCGCTGCGAGCAGAGCAGCGACCCAACCACCGAGTCCTGCGTTGAGTACCAGCAGCATTGGAAACGACGCCATGCCGACGGCAGGGATCATTGACGAGATGGCCAGCGAGGGTCAGTTGAAGGCGGCTGAGATGGCCGGATTCAAGGTTGATGGACTTCGTATCAGTCTGTGCTACAGCATTATTCGACGAGTGATTCATATGTGCGTCCTTGAATTTGTGCACTGTCGAGTGCGGGCAGGGGCTATATGCCGGGATCGGCCGCGATCGCGCGTGTGAGGATCGGGATAGCCCTCAGGAGATGGTAATGTCAGTCACATGAATCAGTCGATCGACTGAGATTAGCTTCGCCCTTGCTGTTCGTCAATGAGTTCCGGGAGTTCCGGAAAATTCCTTGAATGCAGCTGCGGGATTCGGATGATTACGGGCATGACTGTGGCCCGGCGCTGTCGATTGCAGCGCCGGGTGGGAAACGGGAAAACTCTAGTGGGGCGGGTGGATCGAATCGATGATGCCGACGATCGCGGACGAGATGGCGTCGAGTTCGGGTGCGCTCACTCCGGTCGCGCCAGTCGCGAGATTCTGCATGTAGATTCCGTCGATTGCGCCGATCGTGTAGCGGGCGAGCAGTGTGGCGTCGCTGCCGGCGATGTCGGTTGCGTGCCGAAGCTCATCGGCGAAGGCGGATATGTACGTCGTGTAGCTGGCTCCGGCGAGTTCGGCCTTGTCCGGATTGCGCAGCGCCCACAGCAGCAGCTCGTATTGGGCGATCGGGACGTCCCGATCGGTGTGGAGAAGATCTTGGAAGCGTTCGAGCAATGAACGGATGATCTCTTGACGTGTCCGGCCAGTTGTCGATACCAGGCGTGATCCCACTGTGGTGGCACGAAACATGTCGTCCACGGCGGTGTAGATCTCTCCTTTGCCGTCGAAACTGTAGTGCAACGCAGCGAGGTTGACTCCGGCTTCGTCGGCGATGCGGCGGGTGGTCGCCGCGGCCAGTCCGTCGCGAATGATGACTCGGGCGGCGGCTTTGACGATCGCAGTCCGCCGCTCGGATGCTGTCAGATACGCCATTCGCTTTACCGTTCACCTTCTCGTTGTCGTGGGACTCCAGGGGTCGAGCGTATCGATGTCACTCAGCGTGCGTGACACCCTGGTCGATCCTTGATCTGCCCGGTGCGTTCCGGGTGCGTCGTTGCCGCTCTTCGGGGTCTCTTGCAGTTTGCCTATTGACGCTAGCTCCGATCCGCCATAATCTCAGTCACATGAGTTAGTCATGTGACTGACTTCATTGCTCGACTATAGCGCTTGGCAGATCACACCAGGGCGAGAGCTGCGACATCGCGCAGAACCGCGCCTCACTGACGCGCAACCAAATCGCTTGCCCCATGCCCCGAAACTGGAGGGACCACCCCATGACCGACATCCGAGAGCGGGTGGATACAGATCCACCGCGACCCGATGAATCCCATACCCGGTGTGCGCCCGACGTCGCCGTCACGATGGAGTTCGACCCACCCCCGTTGGTACGAGCTGTCGT
Source organism: Rhodococcus sp. NPDC057135 (assembly GCF_042670865.1). Lineage (NCBI taxonomy): Bacteria > Bacillati > Actinomycetota > Actinomycetes > Mycobacteriales > Nocardiaceae > Rhodococcus > Rhodococcus sp. NPDC057135. The sequence continues at coordinate 1,294 of NZ_JBHUUU010000023.1, read as the reverse complement.
GACCCGCCTGCGCGTTGCTCTCGATTCCGACTCAGGCAGGAAAGCTCTCGAGGCAATGCCCCCCGAAGTCGACCTGCAGTCGACCAGTGATCCGCAAAGCGCGCGATTGACTCGAACAGCAACCGGCGTGCACGTCAGTAGCCCCGAGGGGTCGACAGTTCCTGTGGTCGGCATCAGCGTCGACGAACTGGCGATATCCGAGGACGAGCACCTGGCGGGCACTGCGAATGTTGCCGCGTTAACCCCTCTTGTCGAACCAGAGCCACCGACGCTGGACATCGCAGCGTGTGAATTCTGGGAGAAAGCTTCGGGCCTGCCGGGAATGCCCGGATTGTCGCTGGCTGCTCTCGACACGGGCGCAGCCGTGCACGTGGGGCCGACAACGGATGCGTATGAAATTCACGGCCTCGAGATAGATCTACGCCGACTGGTCGCGGGTTTCGAGCTGTTCGTCTACTCCCTGCGCGCAGGGAAGTTCTACATCAAAGGCACGAACCGACAATTGTCGGTCGTCGCGGGAGCATCAATGAAGGCGGTCCTCCATGTCTGACACGACCAACCCCGGTGAATGGATCGGCAACAATTCCGTTCGCACGATTCGCGCACAAACCGTGACGTTGGATGGCGCCTTGGTCGGAAAACATCTGTCACCCAAAAAGTTTGAGTCCGGAGCGCAATCGGGCTGGGGATTCGCCGATATCGCCCTCGCAGTCGATCTCGGGAACACCGCTCAGCTCGGGTTCGACTTCGGGGATTGGCGCGGTGAGATGCACGACGTCTTCCTTCGTCCCGACCTTACGACTCTGTCAACCGACGCATCACTACCAGGTCTCGCCACGGTGATGTGTGATCTGGTCGATCAACACGGGGCACCGCTTCCGGTGTGTTCACGATCCACGCTCGCACGTGTGGTCAAAGAGCTTGCCGAGCTTGGATTCACAGGTAAGGCGGCCGTGGAGATCGAGGCCACGGTGTTCGAAGAGTCGATCGAGCAGGCCCGCGAACAGCGTTTCACGAACCTGCATCCACTCGGTGGTACCCAGGGCGCGATCTACCTGTTGAGCAGATCGCGGGACTACACGACGCTCATGGACGCAATGGCTGACCGCATCGAACGGGCCGGAATCCCTTGGGAAGGTTGGGCAGACGAGTCCGCGCACGGCCAGATCGAAGTAAATCTCCCACCGACCGACATTCTCACCGCAGCGGACTGGTACGTACGAACGAAGCAGATCATGCGGGAAGTCGCCTACGAGCACGGTCGCACCATCACCTTCATGGCTCGGTGGTCGCC
>NZ_JBHUUU010000022.1:0-82154 GCF_042670865.1 Rhodococcus sp. NPDC057135 | reverse complement strand
GTTGCGAGCGCGGCCGATACCGTCGTGCCGGTCTTCTACGATCTTCCGTGCGGAAGCTAACTGCTTCCGTCGTCTATCGCACGGGCGAGGGTGGAGAGGGTGCGCTTGCGGTGGGTTGTTGCGGGTTGCACCGTGTCGGGCCAGTCTGCAGTTTCTTCCAATGCCCAGTCGGCCCATTCTGCGATGTGGTTGAAATGGCCGATCATGAATCGGTTGGCCAACGCCATCAGGTGATTTTGTTGGGGGAGTGTACCGGCTTCGGGAGCCGAAATACGTTGCGCGTGTGAGACGAACAGACTTCGGGATTGAGTTGCCTGTTCGCGCATGGTGGTCAGGTTGGACCGCAGGTCGTCGATCGTCCCTTGATGGGCGAAGATCACGCGGATCATGCCTTCGAACTGCAAGGCCGGCGGCGTGGACTGGGTGGCGAGCCAGTCGCTCAACGCGGTTCGGCCTTCGTCGGTGATGGAGTAGACGGTGCGGGAGCGCTGAGTGCCTTTTGTGACCGTGGTGGCCGTGACCAGGCCGCGCTCGAGCAGTATTTTTGGGGCGTTGTATCGCTGGCGGTCGGCGCTGGGCCACAATTCGGCGACCCCGCGCCCGACCTGCTCGGCGATTTCGTATGCGGACCAGTCCTTGGTTGTCAGCAGTCCCAGGATCATGTACGAGGTGGGTGTGAGATCACGCTGAGCCACATGGCTCCCTTCGCTCCGCGGTTGGCATCCAAGACTACAAGTGTTACTTCCCTTCGCCGTTCGCATCCTCGGTGTCGGCGATGTCGTCGGATGCATCCTGTGCGGGTTTGCCGTAGATGAAGGGGACGAGCGCTCCAGCGACGGCAGACGCCGGCGCGAAACCATCAGCGGTTGGTGCCAAATTTCCCCACACCACCATGGTCACATCGTTGATCGGGTCGTACCCCATGAAGGAGTTGTAGCCGGGAAGTTCGCCGATATGGCCGTACATCGGACCCATTTGAGCGATGCCGTATCCGTATCCCGCGGATCCCTCGCCATCTGTGGGTTGCACACTGTTCAAACGCAACTCGTGTGTGGCCGGACTGAGGAGTGACCCGGTGCCTAAAGCTTTGACCCATGTCGCCATGTCGTTCGCAGTCGAGATTCCCTGACCTGCGGACCACGTCCACGAAGGATTGTGCATCGTGGTGTTGAACGATCTTTCGGTGCCTGCAGCGATCGCGTCGAGGCGAGATTGTGGGAGAGCCTCTTTGCCTTCGCCGAGCGTTTCGACGTTCCCACTGTAGGTGTAGCCGTCTGCATAAGGCGTCGGGATGCTGGTGTCGGTGTTCGCAGGAAACGATGTCCCGGTCAGTGCGAGTGGCCCGAAGAATCGGTCCGCGAAGATCTGCTGAATCGGCTTGCCGTCTAGCTGCTCGGCGATCAAGCCGAGAAGAACGGTGTTGGTGTTGGAGTAGTGATAACCGGTGTCGGGCGCGAAATACGGCGGCTGGCTCAGGCCCATCGCCAGTAGCTCCTCGGGTGCCCACACTCGCTCCGGTTGCTCGTCGAGCGCCCGGTTGAGTTCGAGGGTTTCGGTGTAGTTGTACAGGCCGCTACGCATGTCGAGTAGGTCGCCGATTGTGATGTTGTCCCCGTTGGGGACATCGGGGCGGAACTTACTGACCGGATCGGTTACCGCCAGCTTGCCCTCGTCGACCAACTGCAGGATTGCCGTACCGGTCCAGGTCTTGGTGTTCGAGCCCACGCGAACCTTGGTGTCCAGAGTGGGAGGCTCGTTCACACCTTCTCGGACCGAACCCCACGTGTTGACGTACTGCTGCGTCGGTGTCGTGATCATGACCACCATCGCGATCTCGCGGAACTGCTCCGCCTTCTCGGAGACGGCGGAATCCATTGCAGCGCTGTCGAAAGACAAAACAGCGCTGTCCGTAGACCCGGCAGAGGTCGGCGCCGACGAGGAGGGGGACGCGGAATCGGTTGCGGACGAACAGGCTGAGAGCAATAACGCCGTGGCGATACCGACCACGGCCACTTTGCGAACCTTGACGTCGTGTCGTGACGTCGACTTCCCATCAGAGTTCATGAAATGACTTTAAGCGATACTGCACTCTGCATGCTGCACTTTGCAGTAAATTACGACAAATCAGTCATGCATCCTCAGGAGCGTCCATGCCGTACACCGCATCAGCTCGTGCCTTCGCTGCCTTGGTCAGCGTCGGCGTCGTCCTCACCGCATGTTCGTCGCAGCCGTCGAATTCCGAAGTCGCATCGGCTCCGACGCAGCAAATTCCGCAGGAGGCAACCCGCATCATGACCTCCGATCCATACGCCATGGCTCGATGGTCGTATCTCGTAGTCGACCCCGACACAGACGAGGTGATCTACAGCAACAACGCTGACAACTCGATGTTTCTGGCCTCGCAAACCAAACATTTCACCGTCGGCACCGCCTACGACACCCTCGGCGTGGACCGCACCGTCACGACCCCCGTATATGCCACCTCCGTTCCCGTCGAGGGCACCCTCACCGGTGATCTCGTGCTCGTCGGCTCCGGTGACCTTGCGCTCGGCGGGCGCAATGCGGCACAGGGCCGATTCGACTTCGCCACCGACGGCATCGACCACGTGTACGCCGACGCCCTACCCGGAGCTGTTCTCGCGCCCGGCGATCCGCTGGCGGGCCTGAACGATCTCGCACGACAAGTAGCCGGCTCCGGCATCACTCGTGTCAACGGCGACGTCCTCGTCGACCCTCGTCTGTGGGACACCTACGAAACCGTCGAAGGCCTCGTCCCGTCGATCTTCGTCAACGACAACCTCGTCGATATTCAGGCGAGCCCGGGTGCGGTAGGTGAGCCCGCCACCATCGACATGCTTCCCGGAAACAGCCTGTTCCGCGTCGATGCACAGGTCACCACCGGTGAAGAAGGTAGCGATTCGACGCTGAAGGCAGCAGTCGATCCGTCCGATCCCACCCAGATCAACGTGACCGGTTCGGTACCGGCTGGAAAGACCTCGCTGACTGTCTATCGCATCACCGATGCAGCTACGTGGGCCCGCCATCTATTCGTAGAAGCACTGCGTCGCAACGGAATCGAAGTCGCGACAGTATCTCGTACCAACAACGCAGCTGCTCTTCCGGCCGATCGGACATATGCCGGCAGCCGACAAGTCGCGAACCTGCAATCGGCACCACTTTCGCAGTCGGGAGGGATGATCCTCGCAACGAGCTACAACACCGGCGCCAACACGTTCTTATGTCTGTTGGCGGTAGCGGCAGGATCGTCGTCGTGCAGTGACGGTCTACCTACCGTCCGGGCACTCGCGGAGAAAGCAGGTATTGCAGCGTCTGATCTTGTGGTCATGGACGGTCAGGGCGGAGATCCGTCGCAAGCGACACCCGCGGCCGTCGTCAACTGGCTCGACTGGGTGGACCAGCAGTCCTGGGCAGACGCATTCTGGGCAGGTCAACCGGTGCTCGGTGAGCGAGGTTCACTGTCCGGCGTCGGAACCGACAGTCCCGCGAAGGGGAAGGTCATCGGTAAGACGGGAACATCCGCCGACGTCGAAGCCGACACCGGCAGGTTGATCGTGACCCTTCAAGCGCTCTCGGGTTACATGATCACCCCCGACGATCGCCGACTTCTGTTCGTCGTAGCCGTCAGCGATGCAGTGTTTCCCGATCTGCCTCGTGGAGTCTTCCAAGTCGGGGGTGACGTGGGCGGTGTTGCCGCTGCGTTCCAACAAGCACAGACGAGCTGACACGGGACGAGACGGAGGTACGGCGGTTCGGGCACTCATCCCTTTCGAATGAGGCGTAAACGATGTAGGCGCACAGGGTGTCAGCATTGGCGCGCAGCGGTATCGACTGCGCCCCGATGAGAAACGAGTTTTGACATGGGTTCCGTTATCGGAGATCTCCTCCCCATAGCCGTCGGCGTCGCCGTGTCGCCGGTAGCCGTCATCGCCACTATCTTGATGTTGCTCTCCAAGCGAGCGGGTAGCACCAGCGTCGGGTTCGCGGTGGGCTGGCTACTCGGAATCTTTATCGCTACAGTTCTTTTCGTCATCCTGTCCAGTGCCGTCAGCACTTCGGACGATGGACCGTCTGCCACGGTTTCGTGGATCAAACTGGCCCTCGGTGTCCTCCTGTTGACGGTCGGGGTCAAGCAGTGGCGGGGGCGCAGCGGCGAGCACGAAACACCGAAGTGGATGCAAGCCGTCGACGAGATGACCGCGGTCAAGGGCTTGGGCCTCGGATTCGCGCTCGCCGCGATCAACCCGAAGAACCTGCTCATGTGCATCGCTGCCGGAGTGTCGATCGGTTCGGCGTCGCTGGCGACCAGCGGAGTGATCACCTCGATCCTCGTCTTCACGATCATCGCCAGCTCAACTGTCGCGATCCCGGTCATCGGATACCTGGTGGCTGCTGATCGCCTGCGCGAGCCGTTGGCCAATCTCAAAGTCTGGCTCCAAGACAACAACACCACGGTGATGAGTGTGTTGATCCTGGTCGTCGGCGTTGTTCTGATCGGCAAGGGAATCGGCGGAATCTTCTGACACCCACTCTTTCACGTGGTGTGAACGCACAATTCCCGGATGATCGTTCGATCAGGCTGGTTTAACCGCGTAGTCGCCGTCGGCGTGGCCGATCAGTTGCCATCCGCCCTCGATCGGGGACAGTCGGACGTCGGAGAGATTCGTGATCTCGAGCTGTGGCCGGTCGGTTCCTGGGTACCAGGCCTCGACCCTTCCGGAGCCGGTCCCGGTAAACCCGTTGCGCGACACCTCCGTCAGCGTGCCGGGCGCTGCTCGCGGATACGCTCGCGAGAGTGGAACGGCGAATCCCTCGACGAGCCCGAGTGATTCACCGGACGGGCAGTCGATGCGATTCAGATTTCCCTGCGGCTGATGGGTATTGCCGTCGCGAACGGGGTGGGGGTCACCGCACGCTTGGTTCCATGACCACCACGCGCCGCCCATCCGGTACTTGTCTGTGGCGTCGACGAAGCGGTCGACGTCTGCTCCCTGCTCGTCGGCGTCCCCGAACCAACCCCATTCGCCCGTCCACAACGGGGCGTCGTACCAGTCGGCGGCGCCGTCGGCGATCCGAAATCCGTCTTCGATCGCGGGGAATTCGCTACTGACCGTGATGGATTCGCTGTAGAGGTGCGGCGAGAACACCACCAGAGGATCGGTCAGGTACTTGCGCGGTGGCAGTGCGTCGAAGCCGAATGCCGACCAGATCGCACTGGGTTCGAAGAACACCAGGTGCGGGAACCCGCCTGCTTCGGCTTGCCGGATGGCGTCGGTGGCGCGCTGGTAGAACTGCCCGATCTGGTCTGCTGCGGTGAAGGGGTCGCGCAGACCGGGGTTCGGTTCGTTCAACAGGTCGTATCCGGCCACCGCGGGTTCGTCTTTGAACTCCGCGGCCAACTTCGCCCACGTCGCCACCAAGCGACTCTGGATTCCTTGCTCGTCGTCGTAAAACGCCTGGAAGGCATGGGCGATGGCCGGCGCAGCTTCCCGGAGCCCGCCGATGTTGCAGGTTGTCCATCCGCCGGTCAGGGTTGCCCACTCGGGTGCGCCGTCCCAGCCGACTCCCGGTCGCATGAATGACGGGCATGACTGGTCGCTCGGGGTGCCGACGTACGGGCCCCATGCGTCCTGATGCATGTCGAGAACGGTGTAGATGCCGTGGTCTTTCGCATCCTCGACCGCTACTCGAATGCGGTCGACGTACGCAGTGTCGAATGTTCCGCGGGTCGGTTCGAGGAGTGACCACGCGACGTTGAGTCGTACGACGTTGAAGCCCAGCGCTGCCATGTGCGCGAAATCCGTTCGTCCCAGCGGCGTAACGGTGGGTAGCCCGGTGCCGTTGGTTGCGTAGTCGTTGAGACCGTTGGCGTTCACGCCGCGTAGCAACACCGTTCGTCCGTCGACGTCCTTGATCGTGCGATCTGCGACAGTCAGTTGGGGGAGAGACCAGCCCGATTCCGGTGGTGCGGCGTGAGCGGCCGGAGCTGCAATCTGAAGTGCCAGGATTGCAAGGGTGGCAAGCAGCAGCGCGCGCATTCGTAAACCTTTCTAGACAAACGTCCAATTCCGAGATGAGGCTAGCGTGACAACGCCTTTTTCCGGCGCGCTTTGCTCATACCTGTCACGGTCGCCTTGTTGCCGAGTACACGTCGGCTACGTGCTGCTGCTGGAGGTGCGAACATTGTCGACAAGTCTCGACCCAAGGGAGCCCCGGTGAAGCTTGCATTGACCGATCTGATCGAACGAGTGTCTCGTGACGATGCTGCGAGTACCCGAGCGTTCTACGAGTCGCGGCCCGCCGGCGTCGGTCCGAGTTCAATGCAGGAACTGCTTGTGGTGCGAGCCTCCAGGGTGGTTGATCCCACGGCGACCCGGGCTGTTGAACACACACTCGACATCGAGGGCCGATCCGTTTCAGTTCGCGTAGTCACGCCGAAAGACGGCGATGTCAACGGGGTCTACCTATATCTTCCGGGTGGTGGTTTCTACATGAGTTCAGCGGCTAGCTCTGACGCTCGCAGTATGAGACTCGCCGACGCGGTCGGAGTAGCAGTGGTTACCGTCGACTACCGGCTTGCGCCGGAATTCCCTTGGCCGGCAGCGCCGGACGACTGTGAGGCGGTCGCTTTGTGGCTGCTTGACGTCGCTGCCGAACGGTTCGGGACGACCAGGCTAGCCATTGGTGGTATGTCGGCGGGAGCAACTTTGGTGATGACAACGTTGCTGCGCCTTCGCGATCGAGGTCTGGCCATGTCATTTTCGGGTGCGGTGCTGGAAGCGGGCACGTACGACGTCAGTGCCCAGACTCCCGCTGGCCGCACCATCGGCGACGAATACTTCATCGAAGCCTATGTGGGCCATGTCGGTGACCGCACTCTCCCGGATATTTCTCCGACATTCGGCGACCTGAGCGGCTTGCCGCCGACCCTCGTTGTCGTTGGATCAGAAGACGTGGTCCTGGCTGAGAACCTTGCCATGGTGGCGCGGCTGTCGGCGGCCGGAAACGACGTCGACTTGCGTCTCTATCCTGATGTCCCGCATGGATTTACAAGCCATCCAACGCCTGTTGCCCGCCGCGCTGCGTTGGATATAGGTGCCTGGCTTGGGCAATGTCTCGACGGCGAGTCAGAGTGACAAGCACGGGCGCGGTTCAGCGTGCAGAGGACACGCGACTTGCGTCCGATGTCAGATGTTGGCGAGTGTTTGACGATGAAACAACTCTAGGCTCACCATCGATTTCATCAGGCCGTCGAGGGTTCGCGCATCCCATCCCGTCAGATGCTGCCATCGGTCGAGTCGATAGGTGACAGAGTTTGCATGCAGATGGATGTCACGGGCGGCAGCGCTGACGGAGAACCCGCTTCGGGCGAAGGCGCGGACGGCATCCATCAGATGTGAGTGCTCTTCGGCCACGGACGCCCCAGCCCGCAGGAGTGGCAGAAGCTCGTTCTGGTGGGCGGCAAGGGTGGCGATGAGCCATTCATCGGTAAAACTGACCGTCGTGCCCGGCGCTGTCGCCAACTGCACTGTGCGCTCGGCGTCGGTGATGCTTTGAGCTGCGCCGACGAGTCCGACCCGGGACATTCCGATACCTATTGACGTTCGTGGATGATCTCGCATGATTGCGTGGATGACGTCTTCGATCGGTTCGCCCTGACACATCACGATTACTCGGGTGCCGTGTCGACTGCATTGTGCGACAACGTGCACGGAATCCAGGGTTCGTTGCAGGTGTTCCACTTGTGCTTCTGACCATTCGTCTTCGACGACCGATAGCGCTTGGAACGATTTCTGTGGATCGAACCCGAGGGTTTGTGCCAGCTCTCGGGCGTTGCTCATTTCCATATCCGTTGCACTGTGCAATGTTTCGAAGAATCGGTAGCGAACGCCGGCGCGAATGGCCTGCTCGCTGCGCGTCGCCTCGGAGTGTCCGACCGCGACCGCGCTCGTCGCAGTGTGAACGAGGTCCCAGAGTTTGCCGCCCGCCTGCAGCAGTTCGTGTGTTGGTTTCGTGGACCGCTCGACCATTGTGTTCCAGAGCTCCCGAGAGGCAATGTGATAGGTCTCGATGACATTGGAGAGCGGGAGCCCTTGCATCGCACGGCGGCGCCCGAGCTCGCGGTTTCGGTCGGTGTCTTCTGTGGTGAACGTTTCGTTCTCGGCAACGGCACACAGCATTGCGGACAACTGTTTACGGATGTAGTTGCCTTGCTCGGCCACTGGTACCGCAGAGTAGGCCGGGAGTTCGCTGCGAATCTGCTGTACCGCGCGCTCGGTGAGCGCTTCGAGCTCGTCGGAAACCTCGCGACACAACCGGCGGATCGTGTCCTCTTCTTCGACGTCGGACACGTTCACCGGCTTCTCCTTCATGCGTGCTTGGTGCGTCCCGTGAATATCACGAACGAGCGTCGCGGATTCTGGGGTTCGCCCATGGTCCCGCCATAGTGACGGGAGGCACACTCAACGCTAGACCGGACGACGATTCGACGGCAAAACGCCCCTCGCCTCATCTGCTCCGGATCGATCAACGGCTAAGGAGCCACAATCATGTCCAACGAGGCGAAGAGTGCCTTGCTCGCAATCGGAGTTCCGTTCGTCGGGGTGCTGGGCGGGATAGTTGCGCTCTCCGAATCCGAAATGACCGTTCTCGGATTCCCGATTTTGTTCGCGTGGCTTTTCCTGTGGATGCCCTTGACTTCGCTATGTCTCCATTTGGCATGGAAGTTATTCGACTGCAAGGACTTCGAGGAAGCGGAACGAATCGAACTGGCTCAGGCCAAGGCCGAGATCGGGGACCCGACATGATCGCTGCAACATTTACGCTCGTGCTTCTCCTCGCGCTCGGCGCCGGGGTGCTTTCACGCCGTGGAAGCAAGAAGGAGATCTCCGACTACCTGGTGGGTGGGCGATCGTTCGGTCCCGTACTGGTTTTCATCCTGGGGGCAGGTGAGGCGTACAGCATCGGCACGCTCATCGGATTCCCCGGCGGCGTGTACGCCCACGGGGCAAGCTACGGCGTCTGGTTCATCGGATACATCTTGCTTGCCTACCCGATCGGATACTTCTTTGCGCCCTATCTCTGGCGGGCAGGCAAGCGGTACAACGCGATGACGCTACCCGACGTGGCAGGGCGGCACTTTCGCTCGCGCGGACTGGAACTGACAATCGCGATTGCCTCGGTAGTGTTCCTCATTCCCTGGGGGCAGTTGCAGCTTGCCGGCCTCCAGGTCGCACTGAGCGGACTGGGCATCACCATCAACCCGACGGTGGCGGTTTTTGTCGGCGCCGCGCTTGCTCTTCTCTTCCTCCTGCTTTCGGGTGTGCGTGCGCCGGCGTTCGTGTCCTACGTCAAGGATGCAGCTCTGCTGTTGGGAGCGATCTTGATCGGACTCGCCGCCACGGCCAAATCGGGCGGCATCACGAAGCTCTTCGCCGATGCGGCAACGCATGGGGCCGGGCCGGCTTCGCAATCCACCGTCACCGGTTCGTCGCTGACCTTCGTGCTCACCACAATCGTGTTCCAGTCACTCGGCTTTTTCGTTTTCCCGTTCATCGTGCAGGCGGTGCTATCGGCGAAGTCCGAGGCAACCCTCAAGCGAGTCGCCCGATTCAACCCGCTGTACATGCTCATGTATCCCTTCCTCGTCGCTGCAGCCTTCGGCGCAATTTCGTTGCTGCCGAACAAGCTCGAGGGCGCAGAGTCCAATGAGGTGCTCCTGCAACTGTCCCGCCTCGTGCTCCCGGACTGGCTGACCGGAGTGGTGGCGGGTGGTGCGGCACTGTGCGCGATCGTGGTTCTGTGTGGTTCGGCGCTGGGAATCGGCTCGATCGTCTCTCGGAACATCGTTCCTGGAATACCCGAATCAAGTCAGCGAGTGTGGGTGCGCGGGGTGATCGTCGCCTATCTCGGCCTCTCGCTGCTCCTCACGCTCGCCGCACCCCAATTGCTGCTGACGCTGGTGAACACCGCGTACTACGGGGTGACCCAGGCCGTGGTGGTGTTCGCGACGATGATCTTCGGATGGAAACTGCGACCGGCAGCGCTCGCGATGGGCGTGGTACTCGGCGACGTGGTGGTGCTCTGGCTGTACCTCGACACACACGGAGCGGTATCGACGTGGTTGTCGGACCACGGCATCAACATCGGTGCCGCAGCCCTCGTGCTGAACGTGTTGTTCGTGTTCGCTACCCGGCTGATGTGGCCTCCTGTCGAAGCGGTTTCGGGCCTCCGCGCAGAAAATCGATCGGCACCAGCGTCTTGCCCCGTCACCCCGACCGCAAAGGCGGATATCTGATGACCAGGACATTACTCACCGCAGATGCAATCTTCACCCACGATGCGGCGTCACCTCAGGTGGAGGCCCTTGTGCTCGATGGAGGCCTGGTTGTCGCCACCGGAAGTCGAAAGGACATGGGGGAGCACGTCGGACCGCAAACTCGTCGGCTCGATCTACCTGGCGCAACTGTGATCCCGGGGCTCATCGAGTCGCACATTCACCCGACCTACGCCGGCTTGACTGACGGATGGGCTGATTGCCGGACACCCCCGTGCGCCTCGATCGCGGATATCCAAGCGGCGCTGCGGAACTCCGCTCCCACTCACGGCTGGATACGTGGATGGGGGTACGACGACACCCAACTTCGAGAAGGTCGCCATCTCACACGCGATGACCTCGACGCAGTCTGCACTGACCGCCCGATAATCGTTCTGCACATCTCGGGGCACTTTGCGGTGGCAAACACCGTTGCGCTCGCAACTGCAGGTATCGACGAATCGACGGTGGATCCCGAGGACTCGCAGTTTCCGCGTGGGGCGGACGGGAGGCTCACCGGGATGGCCTGGGAAATCGATGCCGTGGCCCGGCTGAGCGCCGCGATCCCAGACCTGACAGAGGCGGAGGTGCAGACCGCGCTGCTGCGTAGCTTGACGCTGGCGCGTTCGCGGGGAATCACGACCGTGCACGATCTCGGGGTCGGCCTGTCGGCGGGCATGCAGGAATTGGCCGCCTATCGTGCCCTAGACGCCATGGGCCAGATGCCCGTGCACACGGTTGGCTTCCTTCGGGGTGATCTCGCGATCGCGGAACTGGAGGGAGGGAACATTGCTTTCGCAGCTAATCCGGACCCAGGGTCACGCTTCCGTTTGGCCGGCGCCAAATTCTGGGCGGATGGGTCCATTCAAGGGTTGTCCGCAGCTCTGCGGACCCCGTACACGTGCAGCCCGAACCATCACGGTGATCTGCTCTATCCTCAGGAGCAACTCGACGCCATGGTTCTCCGGGTCCACCGCGCGGGAGGGCAGGTCGCGGTGCACGCCAACGGCGATGCGGCCGTAGCCGCCGCTATCTCGGCTCTGCGAAGTGCACACTGCAGCGACAATCGTCGAGCGCGGCACCGTATCGAGCATTGCCAGGTCAGTGGGCCTGCGGACCTGGAAGCGATACGTGATGCCGAGATCGGGGTGAGCTTTTTCGTCAACCATGTCTTTCATTGGGGCGATCGTCACCGTGACCGTTTCCTCGGTCCTGAGAGAGCCGGCAACCTGGACCCGCTGGCGTGCGCCGATGACATCGGCTTGAAATTCGGGCTGCACTCGGATTGCCCGATAACTCCGATGGATCCCCTCCAGACGATTAGGACCGCTGTGAATCGACTGACCATGGGCGGTGCCGTGCTTGGCTCCCACCAACGGATCGGAGTGCAGCGTGCAGTACAGGCCATGACCGTGGACAGTGCGTACTTAGTTCACGATGAAGGACGGGCAGGGATGCTGGCGCCGGGTCGCCGTGCGGACCTTGTCGCACTCGACGGCACTCTTGCTGCTCTGGCAGATGCTTCGATCGCCATTCCGCAGCCTGCACTGGTCATGGTCGACGGCCGGTAGCTCGTGAGATTGATTTCTTCGCAACGGTTGCCAGCTCGATGTCGAGATTTGTGCAGTTGCTCGACAGTGAAGTTGTTCAGCGACGGACAGATACGGGTGCCGCCGCGGCCGCGGTCTGTCGTTCGAGCGGGTCCAGCGTGGTCGATGGAACTGCAGTGACGGGATTGAGTTCCTTCCCGCATGATGGCGGCTGTCCGGGCACCTGAACACATGTCCGGTTTCTGGGCCAAAGTCGGGACGAGGAGCGCGCCGCCCTTGTAATCTCGCACGTGGTTTGCGGGGCGCGGGGTCCTCCCGCACAGCGAGTGAGAGGATCAGAATGACGACTGCTTACGCGCGCCGCCGAGGGGTGCGCCCTTTCGGAATTACCCTCGCTGCACTGGTTGCCGTGGGTGCGGCCCTGACCGGTCCCACACTCGCCTCCGCCTCGAGCGACGACCTGCAATTGGGTTCGAGCCAGTTCGGATCGTCCGGGGAGCAACCGCCGCTGCCGGAGATCCCACCGCCGTCCGCGGCCGGGATCAGGCTCGACGAGGCGCGGAACTTCCGCGACATCGGCGGCTACCGGACTACCGACGGCAGGACCGTCCGGACAGGCCTGGTGTTCCGTTCCAACAAGCTCAGCTCGCTCAATGAGACTGATCTGGCAAAACTCACCGCCGCGAACCTGACCCTCGACGTCGACCTGCGCAACGCCTCCGAACGTGCGGAGGATCCCGATCGGATCCCCGCAGGGGTCACCTACCAGGTCGCCGACGTCGTCAGCATCGAACACGGCATCGCGTTCCACGAGTTTGTTCCCCTGACCCTCGGTCGCGCGTTGATCGACGGCGCCGTCAAGGGAACCTCGAACATCGGCCAGAGCATCGGCTACCCGTTCATGGTCAACTACCGTGGTTCCGATGTCGCCTTCCATGACCTGCTGACTGCGATCGCGAACAACTCCGACGGCGCATCCGTCTACCACTGCAGTGCAGGGAAGGACCGCACCGGTTGGGGTACTGCGATCCTGCTGACCATTCTCGGTGTCCCGCGTGAGTTCATCAGTGCCGATTTCATGGCGTCGAACACGTACCTGGGCCGGGACGACGCGGTGGACCTGTCGTGGCTCGATGCGGCGTATGCACAGGTCGACCGACTCTACGGCGGTATGGATACTTACGTACGGGAGGGCCTCGGCGTGGACCAGGGCACTATCGACTCTCTGCGCGCCAAGCTTCTCCTCTAGGGGCAGCCCCACACCTCGGCTTCTTGCCCACTCGGACCCGCTGCTGTCCCAGTGCGACTGATGGTTGCGGAATGCGTACCTGTGGGGCACTGCTCCCGTGGTGGGCCCGAGGTTTCTTGGCCGTGTGCGATCACCAAGTGGCGCAAGCACTTTGCTGGCAGAAAGCGAGCCTGATCATGCACTCGAGGCGGGCCAATTGGTCAGCATCGAATCGAGTGCCTCAAGGATCCTGGACCAGCTTTCGGCGCTGTCCGGTGCGCTGTGGCTGAACGATCCACCCAACTCGAGGCTGGCGTACCCATGGAAAACGCTGCCGAGCAATCGAACTGCGTGGGTCTGATCGAGATCGGTGAGGTTGTACCCGCGAAGAATTGATCGCATCATCTGCGAGTGTCTGAAGCCCGCGCTCGCAGCTGCGGCCTCCGGTGTGAGGCGCATCTGTGACGCGGCGTATCGGCCGGGGTGTGCCCTCGCGTAGTTGCGGTACACGTTCGCGAAGGCGGTCAAGGCGTCGCGGCCGGACCGACCGGCCACGGCGTCGGAAGCCTGGTCGGCCATCTCCTCCAAGGCAAGCAGTGCGATTCTGGTTTTGAGGTCGTTCGAACTCTTCACGTGCGAGTACAGGCTTGCGACCTTGACGTCGAACGCTCTGGCGACCGCCGATACGGTCACCTGCTCGAAGCCCACCTGGTCGGCCAATTCGGCGCCCGCCACGGCGAGGCGTTCGGGTGTCAGTCCTGCGCGAGGCATGTCCGTTGGTCCTGTTCGTCGAGAAGTGAAACCGCTTGCCTAAATAGTATAGGCAAATTACTGTGTGCTGTAGTTAAAACCTTCGCAACTTATCTACAGGTGAATGAGATGAACAGCCAGAGCAGCTGGATTACTACCGCAATTTCCGAGGACATCGTGCGCGGAGCCCTCGAGCTCGAGCGGACCGAACGCGGTGTGCTGACGCACCGTCTGCCCGCCAGGGCTCGCACACAATTCGCTGACGGGCAGATGGCAATGGCGCAATCACAACCGTCCGGAGTGCGGCTGGTGTTCCGAACCAGCGCTACGGCCATCGAACTCGACACTCTGCCCACGAAAATGATCTACATCGGTGCCCCGCCGAGGCCACAGGGTGTGTACGACCTGCTTGTCGACGGCGAACCAGCCGGGCACGCAATCGCTGAGGGCGGCAACACGGTGACGATCGACATGGCGACCGGTAGCGCTCAGAGACAATCCGGACCCGTCAGCACCATCCGCTTCGCGGACCTGCCTGCGCGATCAAAGGCTGTCGAGATCTGGTTGCCGCACAACGAAACCACCGAACCTGTCGCACTACGGACCGACGCCCCACTCGAACTCGCGGTCGAGACGAAGCGTCGCGTGTGGCTCCATCACGGAAGCTCGATCAGTCAAGGATCCGGCGCTGAAAGTCCCTCCCGCACTTGGCCTGCTCTCGCAGCCTCCCTCGGCGGCGTGGATCTGATCAACCTCGGGTTCAGCGGCAGCGCTCTGCTGGACCAGTACACCGCCCGCGCTATGCGAGACACCGCAGCTGACCTGATCAGCATCAAGATGGGCATCAATCTGGTCAACTCCGACGTGATGCGCCTGCGGGCCTTCACGTCGGCAATGCACGGCTTCCTCGACACGGTCCGCGACGGTCATCCAGCCGCTCCACTGTTGGTCGTCTCGCCTGTCTACTGCCCGATTCACGAAGGCACGCCTGGACCTGGTGCATTCGATTTCGACGCGCTTGCCAGAGGCGAAATGCGATTCGTTGCTACCGGCGATCCCGCCGAGCGCGCAGCCGGAAAGCTGACGCTGCGCTCTATTCGGGAAGAGTTGGCGCGCATCGTAACCCAGCGATCGGCGGATGATCCCAATCTGCATTACGTCGACGGGTGCGATCTCTACGGTGCGGCCGAGAACGAAGAGTTGCCGCTTCCCGATCAGCTCCATCCGGACGCTGCGACGCACCGCCTCATCGGCGAACGCTTTGCCCAACGGGTATTCGCAGACGACGGCGCATTCGCACGCACGGTGTGATCGCGCAATCTGGTTCGATCGGATTTCACACGATTTGACCCTGACGTAGCGTGAGGGCTCACGATGACTTCATGACCGATACTTACCCAGCATTCGACATCAGCCCCGTCCCTGTCCCCGCTACCGATGCCGTGCCTCCGGAACAGTTCCGAGGTCTCTACGGAATGCCCATGTTCGTGTCAGTTCCGACATCGGATCTGGCCGAATCGGCCGACTTCTGGATCCGTGGGCTCGGTTTCTTCGACCTCTTTTCGGTACCGGATCGACTGACGCACCTGCGACGCTGGGCATTTCAAGACGTTCTGCTCGTGCCCGGCGAATGTTCAGATTCACCACCGTCCGTCAGTGTGAGCTTTGCGTGTGTGCTGAGTCAGATCGACCAGATCGCACAGGCGTGTGAGGAATTGCGGCCCGGATGCACCAGCGGTCCACATCTGAAGCCGTGGAATTCACTGGAGTTGGAGATTGTGACACCTGAGAACGCGCGCGTGATCATGACGGCCGCTCGTACGTACGACCCGAACAGTGCCGAGGCCGAGTATCTGCGAGGTATGGGAATTGACGGACCCGACGACTGAACAGAGGGCTGACGCCGAGTCCTCCCGCACCGCGTCTGTCAGACTGGATGCCGTGACGGAGCAACTCTTCGGAGACGACGCAGGCAGTGCTCGCACTGTCGGTGCTGCCGCATCACGACTAGGCATAACCGTACGTACCCTTCATCATTGGGACGCAATCGGTTTGGTGCGTCCGTCCTGGCGCAGTGACGGGGGCTACCGGCTGTACACCGACGCGGACCTCGGCCGCATCGGCCGGGTGCTTGTCTACCGTGACGTGGGCTTGTCGCTCGACGAGATCGGGATATTGCTCGATGCGCCCGCAGCCCACGTGGACGAGACGCTGCGTGGGCAGCGCGCCGAGTTGCGGCAACGGATAGCCGACTTGGAGGAACTGGGCGAGTCCTTGGATCGCATCATCGATGCCAGGAAGTCGGGTGTGCTGTTGCCGGCACACGAGCAGGTGTCGATCTTCGGCCGACACTGGCAGCCGTCATGGGGGCCGGAGGCGAACGAGCGTTGGGGTGACAGCGCGCAGTGGGCGCAGCACGCGGAACGGTCGGCAGGTAGGACTGCTGAGGATTGGCAGAAGATCGCCGACTGCGTCGAGATGCTCAACGAAGACCTGGCGCTGGCGTGCCGGTCCGGAGTCGAACCGGGAAGCGTCGAGGCGAATTTGCTGGCCGAACGACACCGAGCGTCGATCGGCGTCTACTTCGACTGCACACACTCGATGCAGGTGTGTCTGGGACGGATGTACGTTTCCGATCCGGGCTTCTCCGAGTTCTACGACGCGCGGTTCTACGACGCGCGGTTCTACGACGCGCGGTACTACGACACGGTCGAGACTGGTCTGACCGTGTGGCTCCGCGCTGTCATCGATGCGAATGCTCGGGCCAACGGAGTTGACCCCGAATCGGCGACGTGGGTGTGAGTGAGCTGGTGGTCGCTCATCAGTCCAATGACGCGCAGGCGGTGCACCACGGTCGGCCGTCGACTCCGGGGGCACGATGGGACACTGCGATGCGCGCGGCCAAAATGCAGCTTTCGTTGTCGTGATAGACGTCGAGATCCGAAGGAACCGTCGAGTGGAACGCCGGGACCTTCATGTCTACCTCCGTTGTGACTTGCCAAGGAGTTGGCTCGTTGCGGCAATCCTCCCACCCCAGAGATCATCTCGCCTGTCGGCAGAAGCGGGAGTCAAGGCAGGGGCCGACACGTGCCGTCCCGTCCTCGCGATTGTGCAGCCCCGCAGCGACTTACAGGTGTGAGTGATTGGTCGCCTTGCCGGCCGAACAGATGCGCACTGCGTGCGCGGTGTGATCTTCGACGGCGCTCACCGCAGAGAATCCCGCAGGGATAGGCTGGACGAATGCGTGGAGAGTACAAGGTTCCTGGTGGAAAACTGGTCGCGGTCGACGTCGAGGTGGCGGACGGTCGGCTGGCCGAAGTCGCAGTCTCGGGGGACTTCTTCCTCGAGCCCGACAGCGCGCTCGACGACATCAACTCGGCGTTGCGCGGAATGCCCGCCGACTCGGATGCAGAACAGTTGGCGCATGCCATCTCCACTGCGCTCGACGAGTCCGTCTCGATGATCGGCTTCACGCCGCAGTCGGTCGGCATCGCGATCCGGCGCGCACTCGGTCACGCCACGAGTTGGGCGGATCACACGTTCGACCTCATCCCACCGGTGGTTCTCGATCCCGCGATGCACGTCGCGCTGGACGAGGTCATCGCGCGTGAGGTCGCATCGGGTGAGCGTCCGCCGACATTGCGTTTCTGGGACTGGGACTCGCCCTTGGTCGTGATCGGATCGTTCCAGTCCGTGCGTAACGAGGTCGACTCCGAGGCGGCTGCGCGGCACGGCATCGGGGTGGTGCGTCGAATCTCCGGTGGCGGCGCGATGTTCATGGAACCGGGCAACTGCATCACGTACTCGTTGGCAGTACCGGCGTCGTTGGTCGAGGGGTTGAGTTTCGAGCAGTCCTACGCGTTTCTCGATCAGTGGGTCATGGGAGCGCTTGCCGAGGTCGGTATCAACGCTCGGTACGTGCCGCTCAACGACATCGCCTCGGACAAGGGCAAGATCGCCGGCGCCGCTCAGAAGCGATTCGCGTCCGGCACCGTGCTCCATCACGTGACCATGGCCTACGACATCGACGCGGAGAAGATGACGCAGGTGCTGCGAATCGGACGAGAAAAGATGTCGGACAAGGGAACCAAGAGTGCGGCCAAGCGCGTCGATCCGCTGCGTTCGCAGACCGGAATGACGCGTGCAGCAATCCTGGAGTCGTTTGCGCAGCACTTCCGAGGTCAATACGACACCCGCGACAGCGACTACACGGACTCGGAGTTGGAGCAGGCGCGCAAGCTGGTGGAGACGAAATTCAGCACCGAAGAGTGGACTCACCGCGTCCCGTGACGCCGTGACCCCGAGAAACCGGGACGAGACCCGAGAGGTCTCGTCCCGGTCGACCTAGGTAGCCGGAGTCGCTGAGTTCGCGCCGAGAAGTTCAGCGTCGTCGGCGCGGGAGTTCCGCTTCGGAATGGTGAAAGTCGCGCTCACGCACAGGATTGCGATGACGAAGCACGCCAGTGTGTACCACAGGTTCCCGATGGGATCTCCAGCGCTGGTGGAACCGTCGACTGCGTCGAAGAAGTCGGGAAGCGCACTCGCCCACAGGATTGCCATGACAACCAGGTACACCACGCTGTAGATCTGGACGAACTTGTTGGTGTGGGCAGGAGCGTTCGATTCTGCCGAGCGCAAGTGCGTCCATTGGCGGACGAGAACCACGATCGCGACCACCGTGAGGACGGCAAGTTCCGCCGCGTAGAGGAACCCGCGAACGGTGTCGCTCCCCATTCCGAAAACCGTCGCCGGGAGCGGGAGGATGAACGTTCCCAGTGACGCCAGAAGGCCGATCACGATGGTGCGCCATACCAATTGAAGTCCCGAGAAGTGCTTGCCGGCATCGACGTGCCGTCCGACGAAGTACTGAACGCAGAATGCCAGCGACATGGGCCACAGAGCGGCGAAGACGACCACGCTGGGCAGTGGAACCGCGTCGAACATGGGTTGGTTGATCGGGTTCGACGTCGACCACTCCCACCAACGCAACTGGGGACCGAGGTGGTCGAAGATTTCGTAGAACGCGTGGTGGACGAAGCCGACGCAGACTGCGCCCAGTAGTGGACCGTATTTGCGGAAAACGCCGAGCATTCTGACTATTTCGAAGGCCAACGTCGCCATCAGTGGATAGATGGCAACGATGTACAGCGGCAGACGACCCCACATGAAGTCGACGGTGAACACGTTGTGCGCGAACATCGTGTCCACTTGTTCTTCGATGCCGAACGCCGCCGGGAAGTACAGCGGAGGCTCGATGATGAACAGGTAGGCGGTGGCGCCGAACCAGAGAACCAGGTTGGTGGGGTCGCCGTTGCGGCGCAACCGCACGATCGCCAGGACCAGTGCCAGCACCGAGCCGACGATGATCGTCCATTCGAGGACGGGCAGGGTCCAGTTCTCCAGCGCCGCCGGGTTACGGAACTCGACGAGTCCACCCGCTTCCTGACAGGAGAAACCGAGTTCTGTTGCGAGCTGGGCAAACGTGGGGGAGCAGTGTTCTGCCATCAGTTGGCCCCTGACGTGATCGACTCGGCTTGTGCCTGAGCTTCGGCGGTGTACCAGCGTGTGCAGTCGTAGCCGTCGTCGTAACGCTTGAACCACTGGTCGGCGAGTGCGGGGAGTTTCTCGAGGTCAGGGTTGTGATTGGGCATCTGGCTGCGGAAGACACCGCCGAGTGCGACGAGTTGTTCTCCGAGTTGCAGGTGATCGAAGGCGCGAGGCATCGTGCCCTTGGTCAGATACGGAGCGAACGACGTCAGAATCTTCTGCTTGGTGCGGTGGGTGGCGAACATCGACAGTGAGTCGACTTGCCGCTCGGAGAGCGGAACGTGCTGGTTGAAGCCTGCGCAGGCGATGCGAATCACCTTCATCACGTGCGCGAAGATCGACGGTGCCATCCGCATCCGGTAAAGCTCGCTTCCGACAACGGAATTGAAGATGATCAGAGCCGAGCTACGATGCTCGACCTCCTCGACGAAGTGCCAGATGAACAGCGACGCGACGCGGTCGTCTCCCGGGCGGAACAAGGTCGCCTCGTTGTCGAGCATCAGCTTGAACACCGGAGTGAAGGTCGCCTCCAGGTCCGCGGTGTATGCAAGCCGGTAGTTCAGCGAGGTCGCCTCGGTCAGTAGATCGAATTCACCGATCACAGCGTCGAGCGTGTTCTGTAGTCCGGGGTAGCGCCTGATCAGAGCCTTCACATGCTGGCGGTGCGCGGTCGAGTGATGGCCTTCCTGACGCATGAACGCCACGGCTTCCTCGGCCACCTCAGGATCGCTGATCCGCGACTTGGTCTGCATGATCATCTTCACGATCATCTTCTCGAAACCGATGGCCAGGAACGAGACCGCGTTCGACATGCTCGACCAGGCCGGGTTTTCCGGGTTCCACAGGAAGGGAACGTCATGATCCTCGAATCCGAAATCCATCTTTCGGGGCTGAAGGTTGGTCACTTGTCGAACCTCGTCTTTCGGAGGGGCTGGTCAGGTGGCCGCTCTGGCATTGGAAGCCACGTGTGGCGGTAATCATACATATTGGTGTGCAGTTGTATGTTCACTTTCGTGGACGGAGGGAAATTCGAGCGGTCCGGATGCAAATCTCGCCTGTGTTAGCCTGTGGCTCTTGGACTTCGAGCGCAAAGACATGGTTCGAGCCTCGTTCGAGCGAGGAAGTGGGCAGTGGCACGAAGGCGTGGGTGGGGCGGCAATCCACCGGACAGTGACGAAGATGCATCTCGTCGCATTGTCGAGGCCGCGGTCGAGCTGATCGGACGGACGAGTTCGGAAATCAGCATCGGCGACGTCGCCGAGTCACTCGGCGTGATCCGGCAGACCGTGTATCGATACTTTCCCAGCGCCGACGCTCTGATGAGGGCAGCTGCGATCGCGTCGGTCGACGGCTATCTCGATCGACTGACCACGCACGTGAGCGGCATCGAAGACCCCGTCGAGGCGATGACCGAGGGCGTCGTCTACACCCTCACCCAGGTCCACCGAACTCCCCATCTCGGCATTCTGCTCACAAGCACGAATTCGAGTCTTCATCCCGAAGGTCTGACCTCTCAGGAGGCGCAAGCCTTCGGAATGGCGATGATCACCCGCTTCGACGTGGACTGGCCGAGTTACGGATACGACGACACGTCACTTCAGGAACTGGTCGAATACGTCCTGCGGACTATGCAGTCGTTTTTCCTCGCGCCCGGCGATCCGAAGCGGAGCGACGAGGAACTGCGGCGATACTTACGACGCTGGATGGGTTCCGCGATCATCGCCCAATCGGGTTCGATGAAAAGTGACCCGGTCAGCGCAGAGTTATCGTCAAAGCGACCGCGCTCGCGCACGCAACAATGACTACGACCAAGGCGAACAGGTCGGCCAGCTGAGGGCGCTTGGGGTACGCCGCGATCAATCCGGTGCCCCCGCGAGCGGAGATCGCTTCGCCCATTTCGGCAGATCGCCGAATTGCCACCGACATGGTTGTGGTGATCAGGTCGACTATCGAGTTGTCGGCAGCGCTGTTCACCACAGCTTTCGGGCGCAGTCGCCGTGCCGCGACGAGAGTGAGCATCTCGTCGATCAGCAGCGGAAGCGAACGAATGCAGAGGGCTGTCGCGATCGCCCACTCGTCTACGGGAATCTTGAAGAATCGAAGCGGTCGGCCCAGAGTAGCGAGGGCAGGGGCCACATCGCTCATCGACGTCGTCCACGCCAACATCAGTGAGACACAGAGCAATACAAGGCCGAAGGTCACGGCTTGCAGGTACAGGAACACCGCGTCGAGGCCGATCGGAAGGTTGATCAGTGCGCCGAGCAGAATAAGCGCCCACAGCCACCACGGAGGGTGGGGAACTGCTGTCGGGGGAATGCGTCCGATCACCGCGGTCAGCAGCAGCAGTCCGAGCACGACGCCGATCGTCGGCCAGGACGGTGTCACAACCACCACGATGCTGACGAGTACGACGGCCACGATCTTCGTTCCGGCCCACAGTCGATGGACCGGAGAAGAAGTCGGAACTTCACGCAGGAGGGTGGTCACGTTGTCGATCCTTCCAAAGCTGCGTCGGCGGCCGGATCCAGTATGCGACCCTGCGACAGTCGAATCGTTCTGCTGCACACGGCATCCATGCCGTCGACGTCGTGGGAGATGACGACAACTGCGGTTCCGTTCCGACGAATCCACCGGAGTACGTTCAGGATTTCGTGGCGGCCGGGCGGATCGAGACCGGCGAGAGGTTCGTCGAGAATGAGCACTCGGGGTTGGCGGACGAGGAGACCTGCCAGCACTACGCGTCTCATCTGCCCGCCGCTCAACTCGTCGATACTGCGGCCGGCGATGTGACGGTCGAGTCCGACGGCGTCGAGCGCCCAGGACACTTGTACGGATCCGATCTCCGGACCACCGGCGGCCTCGATGTCTTCGGCGACGGTTCGGCGTTGCAATTGCAGCCGCGAATGTTGGAACGTGAGCCCGACGGTGCCTAGTTGGCGCGAGACAGGTTTGCCGTCGAAGACTGCGGTTCCCTTGCTCGGTGTGATCAGGCCGGCCATGATCCAGGCCAGGGTCGATTTACCGGAGCCGTTGCCGCCCAGGATCAGTAGCCCGTCCCCGTCGCCGATGGTCAGGTTCACCTCCGACAGTGCACGTCTCGACCACGGAGTCCGGTCGTTGTAGGTGTGCGTCACATCAGTGAGTTGGAGGACCGCGCGAGTGCCGGCCGGCCAGGGCGCGGCGGGCGGACCTGCAAACGTCGACGTCATCCAACCGGGTTGGTGGTCGATCTGCCGTCCGCGTTGCAGTTGAATCACCCGATCTGCCGCGCGGGTGTCGGCGTGGTGATGGGTCACGAGTACCACGGCCATGGGATGGCGTCGTGGAAGTTCGGCGAGGAGTGCGACCAATTCCTCCCGGCCGGCCTGATCGACCATCGCGGTGGCTTCGTCCGCGATCAGGAGAGCGGGGCGCCGCGCCAGAGCGGCAGCAACCGCCAGACGTTGCATCTCGCCACCGGAGAGCCCCGAGGTCTCGCGCATACCCATGCCGGCGAGCCCTACTTCAGTGAGCAGTGCATCGACGTCGGGATGTGACTCTGGGGGAAGCCCCCAGACGACGTCGTCCGCGACGCGGGTTCCGAGGATCTGGCTCTCCGGTCGTTGCAGGACGACGGCGGTTCCGCCCTGTCGGCCGAGGCCGGCGGACCCGGGTCTCGTCAGGGCCCCGACGGTCGGTGCGCGACCGGCGAGCAACCGGGTGAGTGTGGACTTGCCCGAGCCGTTGTGGCCGACGACAGTGACGAACTCTCCGCGTCGGACGGTGAAGTTGACATCGACGAGGGCCGGCGTCGATGCACCCGGATAGGTGAAGCCCACGTGATCGAAAGTCACCGGCAACGGATCGATCGGACGGTCGTCGGGTGTTGTCTCGAGTGGGTCGGACGAGGGGAGTGCAGCCAATCGATCGAGGACGGCACCGAGGACAAAATAGGAGATGACGGTGCTCAGGACGATCCCGGAGATGATCGACGCGGCGATCCACAACCACCAGTAGTCGATGATCGAGCCGATGCTGTTCTCGATCCACTCGGCTGACCCGACCAGGGAGGGCGCACGCTTCAAGATTGTGGCCACACCCAGCGCGGTGTTCTCGAGCGAGTTCAACAACAAGTTGCGCAGGGGAGCGAGTACAAGAAGCAAGACTATGGAGAACAACGCCAGCGCCGGCCCGATGACAAAAGACGACAGCAGCGCGGAGACGAAGCCGAGACCGCGCCGCTTGACCGTGCCGATGATTCCGCCGAGGAGTGCGCACAGTGCCACCGCCCATGCTGACCCGGAACCGGCGGCAACAAAGGCGACCGCAGTAGCCGACACTCCGGCCGTCACTACCGCACGGACCCGAAAGCGCTGGGCCACAATTCCCATCGGAACCGCGGCCACGAGGTTGAGGGCGCTGGCCATGGGGATGACCGTGGCGATGACGGACAACGCGACCGTGAATCCGGCCATGACGGCACCCGTTGCCAACTCGAGTGGTCGAAGGGGGCCGGTTTCGCGGACTTGCGGACGGTTGCTCACTACGTCCAGTGTGCCAGTGGTGACATAACTCCTGCCCGACTGATGGTGAGCGCGTCGGCGCGATTGCGTAGGCTTCACCTCAAACAATGCATCGGACGGAGCGTGGAAGACGTGAGTGCAGCACCCATCAGGGTCGGGGTTCTGGGAGCCAACGGCAAGGTCGGTCGAGCGATCTGCGAGGCAGTGGAAGCTGCTCCCGATCTGGAACTTGTTGCGCAGGTCGACACCGGTGATCGCATCGAGACGTTTGTCGACACCCGCACCCAGGTAGTGGTCGATTTCACTCACCCCGACGTCGTCATGGGAAATCTGGAATTCCTCGTGGCCAACGGAATTCACGCTGTGATCGGCACCACCGGTTTCGACGAGTCCAGGCTCGCGACTGTGCAGTCCTGGCTCGACGCCCAGCCGGCAACGGGTGTTCTGATCGCGCCCAACTTCGCCATCGGCGCGGTGCTGTTGATGCGTTTCTCGGCTGCGGCGGCGCGTTTCTTCGATTCCGTCGAGGTCATCGAACTTCACCATCCCAACAAGGCCGACGCGCCTTCGGGCACCGCATACCGAACGGCCGCGATGATTGCCGAGGCTCGCGCGGAAGCAGGCGTCGGACGCAGTCCTGACGCCACCACGACCGAACTCGAGGGTGCGCGCGGAGCCGACGTCGACGGCGTTCGGGTTCACTCCGTGCGCATGGCCGGCCTGGTTGCGCATCAGGAAGTGATTCTCGGAACGCAGGGCGAGACGCTGACCATTCGGCACGACTCCATCGATCGGAATTCGTTTGCGCCGGGCGTTCTGCTCGGAGTCCGCCAGATCGGTTCGCGTCCAGGCCTGACGGTCGGTATCGATTCCTTCCTCGATCTATGAACAAGACCACCCGCACTCTCGCGCTGATCGTTGCGATCTGTATCGCGCTCGCGGTGTACTTCGTGCTGCTCGGTCAGCGCGGAATCCAGCTCATCCAGGACGGCGGTGGCGCCGCGATCGGTCTCGGGATCGGAGTGCTGATCCTGCCGTTCCTGGGGCTGTGGCTCGTCATCGCCACCCTCCGTGCGGGGTTCACGCACCAGCGTCTCGCGCAGCAGATCCACGACGAAGGCCTCACGGTCGACGCCTCTTCGCTTCCGAAATTGCCTTCGGGTCGGATCGAGCGAGCGGCCGCCGACGAGTTGTTCGCTCAGATCAAGGTCGACTGGGAAGCAGATCCGGACAACTGGAAGCAGAACTTCCGACTCGCTCGCGCTTACGACTACGCCGGTGATCGAAGCCGGGCGCGGGAAACCATGCGCCGGGCAGTGGAACTGGAACGTCGTTCGCGAGGCAAGTAGTTTCCTCTGCTGAGACCAGGGGATCGGTGAGGTGCTAGCGCTCCGGAACCGTTGCGGGAGAAGACGGGTCCGGAGGGGTGGGGTCGAATGGCGGCGGGTTGTTCGGGTCGAAGCTCGTTACCGGCACCGAACACGTCGCGCCCACTTCGGGATACGTGTTCGGATTGACCCGCAATGCCGAGACGAATTGATCGATGCGAGCGTCCTCGGCGTTGTCGAGCTTGAGTTGACGGCCCCATGACTGCAGCGAGATCGGCGAATCCAGGGTCGGGTACGGCGACATCAGTGTGTAGCTCATGCCCTCGACTCGCTGCGCCAAGCGGGCCTGATCCTCGCCTGAGACGAGGTCGGGGTTGTACGTGATCCACACGGCTCCGTGCTCGAGAGAATGGACCGCATTCTCGGTCCGAATCGCTTGCGGATAAACAATTCCGGTGCAGTTTGCCCAGACTGAATCATGACGGCCGCCGAAAGGCGGTGAATGTGTGTACGCCACACGTTCGTTCGGGCGTACGTGTTGAGCGGCTGGGTAATCGACCGCGACGACTCCGTCGATGGCTTCGGACGGATCCGGGTTGTCGACGCTCGGAACGAACGCATCCGAACGAGGTGTTCCTTCGACGGAATTCGCGCACGAAGCCAGCGCGAGAACTGCCGAGATCGCCACTGTCGCTCGAAGTTGTTTGTTCACTCGGTCATGATAGCGGCGCCCGTTCGCTTTCCCCGGGACGTGAATCGACTACGAGCCGAGAGAGCCGCTCACACCGCCCGACAGTGCGATGTCACTGGCACCGCGAAGAATTCGCAGCGGCGGCAACGGCCCTTGGTATGCCTCGGAACCGCTGATCAGATCACCGGCAGCGTCGAACGCGATCGCTTCACCTTGTGGCTCGTCGGGAAGGGGAACACGAATCGGTTTGGTGGTCAACGCTTTCACGACATCACCATCGGGAGCTGAATACAGGTAGACGTCCGTGTACGTGCGAAGCGCTACCACCGTGCCGTCCTTGCTCACAGCGCCGCCCGTGACGGCCATCGTGCCGGCATGAGGAACAGGCCCACCGGAAGTGAGGGTGGGTGTCATCCTCAGCTGGCCCACTTCGGCCAATATGGTCGGCGACGACGTACTCAAATCTTGAACATGCTGTCGCTCAGCGGTTGTGTAGACGACGCTTGCACCGAAATAGTCCTTGGTGACGATGACAGGAAGCCCGTCGCTCTGGATCAACAGTGTCTCGGCGTCGTGCGCCCCGTCCGGATAAACAAGGGGGTAGGAGGTAGCGGTACCTGAAGTCGGATCGAGTTCGATCAGCCCGATCGACGTTCGTACCGCGTTGTTGTCGCCGATGTCTGCCAGCCACAGATGGCCGTCAGGAGTCGACGAGAGATCCTCGACATCGACGCGAGGAGTGCCCACATTGATCCAGCGCTGAACGTGGCAGTTCGAATCGAGTTCGGCGACGCGATCGTCAGAGCCACTGTCGCTGATTGCGTACATCTCGGCCGCGGTGGCGGTGAGTCCGGACAGCTCGGAAAGCCCCGCATCGATGGGTGTGCACAGAACGTCGAAGACGCGCGAGGCCTGGTGCGCCGCCGCCGGAGCAGCGTTGACACCAGCGACTGCGGCGGCGAGAACAACCGAGCCGGCAGCCGCGGAGATCGAATGGGCAAGCGCGCGATTCCACATCACAATTTCCACATCACAATGGAGTCCTCCGGGCCGAAAAATCGGGACTTAGTACCCAGAGAATACTGGACGTCCGTCTCGGATTGTCCGAAAAGAGCAAGAAATGGTCTACGCCTCGACGTCGTGATGCGTCAGTGGTTCGCCGAATGAATGTGGGTGCCGGAGGGGATACTCGATTCACTGGCGATCGGCGACAACGAGCAGGAAGTGACGAAGCGATGGCGAAGAGTGATCCCGAAAAGCAGAGTGATCCCGAAAAGCAAGGCGCAGACTCCCCGTCTCAGTTGATCGACAAGCGAATCGAGGAACTCGGAGATTGGCGGGGCGAGACGCTCTCGCGGATACGCACTCTGATCAAAGAGGCGGATCCGGATGTAGTGGAGGAATGGAAGTGGCGAGGAGTCCCGGTGTGGTACCACGCCGGAATGATCTGTACCGGTGAGACTTACAAGAGTGCAGTCAAGGTGACTTTTGCCAAAGGCGCATCACTCGAGGACGCCTCAGGTCTCTTCAACTCCAGCCTCGAGGGCAACACGAGGCGGGCGATCGACTTTCACGAGGGCGAAGCCGTCAACGAAAAGGCGTTCAAGGCACTCGTTCACGCCGCTATTGCCCTGAACACCTCGAAAAAGTGACTCCCAGTCAGAGCTGATGTTCAGCGAGGTCGAACGCGCTGAGTAACGTGCGGAATTTTGTACTGGTCTCTCGCAGTTCGGTTTCAGGATCGGAAGAAGCGACGATGCCGCCGCCGGCGTACGCCCGCGCGGACAGACCGTCTGCGGCGATCTCGGCGCAACGAATGGCTACCATCCACTCGCCGTCTCCGGTGCGGTCGCACCAGCCGATCGCGCCGGCGTAGAACCCGCGATCGCCCTCGGTTGCGGTGATGTGCTCGCGCGCAGCGTTTGTCGGTGTTCCGCAGACAGCGGGAGTCGGGTGCAGCGCCATTGCCAGTTCGAGAGAGGTCAGGCTCGGGTCGGTCAGGACGCCTTCGATCTTGGTCCCGAGGTGCCACAGTTGCGGTGTCCGAAGCAGTTCCGGAGCACTGGGTGCACTGAATGACGTGCACAGCGGTCCGAGTATCGCGCTGATGGAATCGACGACAAAAGCGTGTTCGGTGAGATCTTTGGTCGAAGCGCGGAGTTGCTCGGCGTTCGCCTCGTCCTGATCCGCATTCGGATGCCGTGCAATCGAGCCCGCCAACGGGTGGCAGGTGACGATGTCGCCTCGCCGTTCGATCAGAACCTCTGGTGTCGAGCCGACCAGCGAACGTCCGCGGTACCCGCCACCGGCGGGGGACAGGTCGACGCAGAAGCCGTTGTGCGCGTGGTCGAGTGCAATCAATTTCTCGGCCAGAGCGGAGGGGGAGATCGCGGACTCGGCTTCGATGGTCAGCGAGCGTGCGAGGACAACTTTGTCGAGTTCGCCTGCTCGAAGACGGGCGATGGCGCTGCGGACCCTGTCGGTGTGGATCTGTGGACTCGGTTCGAATCCTGCTACCCGCGAAGAGGGGAGTGCCGGAACGTTAGAGTGATATAGATCACCGCGGACTCGCGTGAAACTCAGCGGCGCAGTGAGGGCGGACGGTGTCTCCGGGGAGAATGGCAAGGCGCCGACGACCGAGTCGATACGCCCCGTTTTGAGGGCTTCAGCCGCGTCGAAGGCCGAGTCGAATTCTTCGACTACTCCCGAAGTGCGGATCGACGTTTCCCTACGTGAGAGCAGGAAAACGGAGTCCGTTCCATCGTCAGTCCGGTTGTTGCGCAACGGGAATTCGGAGACTTCGGCGAGTGCTGACATGGACACCCTTCCAGTTCGACAGGATTGCTTGCTATGTTGAGGCTAGCCTTAGTTCGGACGAATTTGTGTCGCGAGCGTCTGGGTTGTGTACTTCCGTACCGTTATGGTTAGGCTGGCCTAAAGTCAAGGCGTGCGGACGGGGTCGACACGAGGGTGGGTTGGCTCGATCGGAGCGCGTCGACCACTACTCGAGGAGACCGATGAGCAACACCGTGGACCGTGACCAGATCGTGCGCGACGTCGCCGAGGTTCTGTCGATGAGGGCAGAACAACTCGGCGACGACGCGGACTTGGGTGACGAGGGCCTGGACTCGGTTCGTTTGATGACGCTCGTCGAACGGTGGCGAGGAGCGGGCGCGGATGCCGACTTCGCCGAGTTGGCAGAAGAACCCACGATCAATGCCTGGGTTCAGGTCCTGTGCCCGCAGTGAGCGGGCACCGAGTCGCCGTGGTCACCGGTGCGGCGGCGGGTATCGGCGCTGCAGTTGCCCGGACTCTTGCGCGCGACGGGTATTCGCTGGCGCTTCTCGATCGCGACGACGTCGAATTGAAGCGGGTAGCCGCGGAATTGGCAGAAACCATCACCGATGGCGCCTCGATCGAGTCCCACGTCGTGGACGTGACCGACCGGCAAGCAGTCGATGCAGCAGTGACCTCCACGATGGACACGTACGGCCGGATCGACGCGCTCGCGCACGTCGCCGGAATGCTCGACACCGGATCGGTGCTGGACTCTGATCCCGATCAGTGGCGGAAGATCTTCGGCGTCAACGTCTTCGGTTTGCTCAACGTGCTGCAAAGTGTGGGACTGGAAATGCGTCGTCAGCGGACCGGGTCGATCGTGGTGGTCTCGTCCAACGCAGCCGGTGTGCCACGTATCGGGATGGGTGCTTACGGTTCGTCCAAAGCTGCTGCGACGATGTTGGTTCGAACCGCTGGACTGGAGTTGGCCGCCGACGGGATTCGTGTCAACGTGGTCGCTCCGGGATCCACCGACACCGCAATGCAGCGTTCGTTGTGGTCGGACCCCTCCGACGATTCGGGTGCCGACGCGGTCATCGAAGGCAATCTGGCGAGCTATCGCCTGGGCATTCCGCTCGGAAAACTGGCCACCGCAGACGATATCGCCGACTCGGTGCACTTCCTGCTGTCCGACCGGGCGGCCCACATCACCATGCAGGCGCTGTACGTCGATGGTGGAGCGACGCTCAAAGCGTGAGACGTATTTGCTGACAGCACTTTCGAAGAGGAGTCACTTGCATGACCTCGAGGATCGCTCGCGAGCCCTTGGCACCCGTCGCACAGTATCCACCCGAATTGGTGACGCACTATCGGGAACGAGGCTACTGGACGGACGAGACGCTGGCCGGATTCATCACGGATGCGGCCGCACGACATCCCGACAACGAAGCTGTGGTCGGTAGCGATGCCGCTGGAGCAAAAACACGGTTGACGTATTCCGAGCTCGATCGTCGCAGTTCGGCAGTGGCCGGAGGCCTGTTCGCGTTGGGTGTTCGCGCCGGTGATCGTGTGCTCCTGCAGCTACCGAACATCGTGGAATACGTCGAAGCATTGTTCGGTGTGCTGAAGCTCGGTGCACTGCCGGTTTTCGGGTTGCCGGCGCATCGCCGAACCGAAATCGGCTACTTCTGCCAGTTCGCTGATGTCGCTGCCTATATCGTGGCCGACCGTCATGGCGGGTTCGACTACCGCGCACTGGCGCGCGAGGTGAACGAAGGCCTCGAGACTTCGCCTGTTGTGATCGTGGCTGGTGATCCCGAAGAGTTTGTCGGTTTCGATTCGCTGCGCGGATACGAGGTTCCCGTTCTTGCCGACGTCGATCCGTTGTCGGTCGCCTTTCTTCAGCTTTCCGGTGGCACGACCGGTGTTCCGAAGCTGATTCCGCGAACGCACGCCGACTACCTCTACTCGGTGCGAGCATCCAACCCGATCTGCGGCGTCGACGACTCGACGCGCATGTTGGTGGTTCTTCCTGCAGCGCATAATTTTCCGATGAGTTCGCCAGGCATCCTGGGTGTTTTCCACGCGGGCGGCTCCGTCGTTCTGGCGCCGGACACCATGCCCTCCACAGCTTTCGGTCTGATCGAATCAGAGCGAATCACGCACGCGTCTTTGGTGCCACCGATCGCGTTGGCCTGGATGGCCGCCCCCAGCAAGGCAGATCACGATCTGTCGAGCTTGCGGGTTCTCGGCGTCGGCGGAGCGAAGTTCAGCGCCGAAGCCGCCGCGCGGGTGCCCACGGAGCTGGGCTGCACCCTCCAACAGGTGTTCGGGATGGCCGAGGGGCTGGTCAACTACACCCGCCTCGACGACACACAAGAATTGATCGTCAGCACGCAGGGTCGGCCCATTTCACCCGACGACGAAGTTCGTGTGGTCGACGACGAGGGCGCGCTCGTCGAGCCCGGAACCACGGGGCACCTGCTGACGCGGGGGCCGTACACGATCCGTGGCTACTACCGTGCGGATGCGCACAATGCCGAGGTCTTCGATGCCGAAGGTTTCTACCGCACCGGCGATCTGGTCAGCGTCACCGCCACTGGTCACCTGATAGTCGAGGGGCGTGCAAAGGACCAGATCAACCGCGGCGGTGAGAAGGTTGCAGCGGAGGAGATCGAAAACCACCTGCTCTCGCATCCTGCGGTCCACGACGCGGCCGTCGTGGCTGTTCCCGACGAGTACCTGGGCGAGCGAACG
Source organism: Rhodococcus sp. NPDC057135 (assembly GCF_042670865.1). Lineage (NCBI taxonomy): Bacteria > Bacillati > Actinomycetota > Actinomycetes > Mycobacteriales > Nocardiaceae > Rhodococcus > Rhodococcus sp. NPDC057135. The sequence continues at coordinate 50,690 of NZ_JBHUUU010000022.1, read as the reverse complement.
TGTGCAGTCCTGGTGATTTCGGGAGAAGCACCGACTGTCGGCGAGATCAAGCGATACATACGAGGCCGAGGCGTTGCGGCGTACAAGGTTCCGGATCGAGTGGAATTCGTGACCGAGTTCCCCGTCACCGGCGTCGGAAAGACCAGTAAGGCGGCCTTGCGCCGTGTTCTCAGTGAATCGATTGCGGCGCAGACGCTGTCGAGTTGATCGGTTCTCACTCCCACTCTCTCGAGGAGATTTTTCATGGCGCTACCCACCGCAGTCCGATACGAGATGCCCACCGAGTTTCCGCAGAATCGGGTCGACTGGACACTCGATCCTTCCCGGGCGGTGCTGCTTCTGCACGACATGCAGGAGTATTTCGTGAACGCGTACGACCGAAGCGTCGACCCGCTCCAAACCGTGGTTCCGAACATCGACCGCCTTCGTTCGTCGGCGCGAGCTGCCGGGATCCCGATCGTCTACACCGCCCAACCCGGTGATCAAGACCCCGAGGAGCGCGCGTTGCTGTCGGATTTCTGGGGACCGGGGCTGAAGGCAGATCCTGCTCACACCGACGTGATTGCCGAGTTGGCTCCGCATCCGGAGGACGTCATGCTCACTAAATGGCGCTACAGCGCCTTCATCAAGACAGACTTGCGTGAGCGACTGCGCGAGAGTGGGCGTGACCAGCTGATCATCACGGGAATCTATGCCCACATCGGTTGCCTGACTACCGCTTTGGACGGGTTCATGCAAGACGTGCAGATCTTCTTCGTGGGCGACGCGGTCGCCGACTTCTCCCTGGACGAGCATGTCGGTGCACTCGAGTACGCGGCCGGACGCTGCGCCTCGGTCACCCGAACCGATGACCTGGTCAAGGCGATGAGCTCGGAAACGGTTTCGGCGTAGGAGTGAACGGCGACGGGTTCGCCACCCGTCGCCGTATTGTCAGGTGTGTGAAGACTTTGTTGGTGGTTCACCACTCGCCCTCGCCGACAACCCACGAATTGTTGGATGCGGTCCTTGCCGGGGCCCGCGATCCCGAGATCGAGGGCGTCGAGGTGAAGGTGATGCCGGCGTTGGCTGCGACAGTGCCCGACGTACTTGCTGCTGACGGATATCTTTTCGGTACCACCGCCAATTTCGGTTACATGTCTGGGGCGCTGAAACACGTAAGTCACGTATACCCTGCTATTGCGTTCCGGCGCAGGTCAGCCTTGCTTCGGAGTGCGACATGACAAGTGTGGTCGCCTGGGAGCGGGATGTTGGCGTGCTGTCCGAACTGGTTATGGCCAGCGACAGCCGTCTGGGGGGTGGCGAAGAGTGGGACGCCTGTGCCAAAATCTTTGACATCGGGAGGTCTGACGCACTGTTAGGTTTCGCGGGCAACACGTGGCGTGCACTTCCGCTTATTTTCCAGGTTTTGGCAACTACTCGGGCATACGAGGGTTCTCTGCTCCGTACCCTGGATTTGCCGAAGTACGCAGGGCATCTAGTGCGAGTGTTGAACGTTGTGCTTGAGCAGGCGAAGGGGCCCGCTGCTGCAGCGCCGCCTGAGTGTGAGTTCCTTCTGGGTGGTTGGTCCTGGTCGGAAGGGCGCTTCTTGTTGTACCGATACCGGTTCGACAGGCTTGCATCAGAGTTCAAGGCCGACAAGATGCGTACGCCGCCCCCGTCGATCCGTAAGCCCGGGGGTGTCCGTCTGTACGGCGCAATCGGAGACGGTGGTCGGAATCTCACTGGTCAAGTGGCCAAACAGTATGGCGTTGGCGACATTTCTGGGCCCGTTGACTATCACCCCCTCGAAGCGCTATACCAGCAAACTCTCGATCCTGAATTGCACAGCGTCGGGGGCCCTGTCCAGGTTGCGAAGGTTTATCGGTCGATTCGAGTTGAACATTTCGCTACTCGGAAGGGTGATGGTCTGTCTATTTCGGGGCGACCCGTCCTGCCATATGCTGAGAATGTTGATCTCCGTGTTATCGGTCGTCGTGACGACGGAACTTGGTCCGTTGAGCCGCCCGGAATGCTCCGTCCTTAGAATAAAGGAGCGTAATGTCAACACGTCTGCTGATCGTGCACCACACGCCATCGCCGTACTGCCAGGCGATGTTCGAGGCGGTACTCAGCGGTGCGACCGACCCCGAGATCGAGGGCGTGGAGGTCGTCCGCCGGGCGGCGTTGTCGGTGTCGGCGAGCGACTTCTTGGAGGCCGACGGGTACCTATTAGGCAGCCCGGCGAACCTCGGGTCGATTTCAGGTGCCCTCAAGCACGCGTTCGATCAGAGTTACTACCAGATTCTCGACTCGACGCGGGGCCGCCTGTTCGGGCTCTACCTGCACGGCAACGAGGGCACTGAGGGAGCCGAACGCGCCGTGGATTCAATCACCACGGGTCTCGGTTGGGCGAAGGCGGCCGACTACGTCACCGTGTCGGGCAAGCCCGAGAAGGCGGACCTGGAGCGGTGTTGGGAGCTGGGTGCGACGGTCGCCGCGCAGTTGGTGGAGTAGGCGGGGTCTCCGCTCAGTCCCAGCCCCACTTTTCGGCGAGTGACGGGTCAATATCCGTTTCCAGCAAGGTCGCGTGCTCTTCCCGATCGTGGGCCGTGCAACAGTCGTGCGCATCGTCGTCGAAGGGCACCTCAAGGTGCGTGTGGCAGTCGTCGACGAGGGTGCACAGTTGGCGAAGGATCATATCGCAGGCTGTAAGAACGTCATGGTCGGTACTCAGCAGAGGTTCGTGGTACTCACGCCGAACTCCAAGCTGTTCTCCAATGAACGGCCGGTCGGGATGGACGAACATTGATGCGGAATTGCTGTTTGCGATTCGATCAATCAAAAGGTGGCTGGGCTCGTCGGTTTTGAGTTCGGTCGCGAGAGCGAGCTTTAGACGTCGATGACTGAACATTCCAAATTCGACCTGGCTGGAGCGAATCAGACTTCCCCGGTGGATTACGAAGTTGCGGGCAGTGTTGAACTGAGTGAACAGATCGTCGGCTAACACCTGGCCGACCCGCTCGCGCCGCCACGCGTTCTCTCCTTCCTTTTCCATGTCCAGCCGAACCATCTCAAGCACAGATTTTGAGCTGGCGAGAAAGGCGTTGGCTGAGTACCTAAACGGGGCAGGGTGATGGTAGGCCGCGATCATCTGGTGGAGCTGAAAATGACACTCGAACACGCGATCATGGGTCAAGACAAGTGGGCATGATCGAAGTTCTATCGCTGGGTCGTCGACTGATGGCACAGAGATACAGTAGCTCCGCGTAAGGCGACGAATCCATCTTTTCAGGCGAGGGCGGCGGGCGTCACCTTGAAGCTTCCCGGCACGCGGCCCGAGCGAATCGACGAGAGGGCGAACGCTCGCAGGTCGGGCTCGTCTTCGGGTTGGAACAAACGCCTTGTCGATGTCGCCCTGCATGGCGGTGCCATGCATGAATAGGTGTCGAGCGAGTCCGGAGATCGAGCCCTAGCAGCTCGAGATCAGGCGAGGGAAGTCCTCGGGTCGGGTGTCACCGAACCCGCGGACGACCTTCTCATCCTCACGGCCGGACGCGGTGAGCACCCGGCGCAACATGCTCGACGTCGGCGGGCCGCCATGCCGCCAATACGCTTCGGCGTACGGGCTGGCGTAGGCGATACGGGCGCTGTTAATACCTGTGGATTGCGCGGCGTCGAGGGTGCAGCGACCGACGATCTTGGGGTCGTCAGGCGTGAGGGGCACCGTGCCGCACGGTGTCGCCGAACACCGTGCGGTGATGGCGTGCCCAGCTTCATGTGCGCAGATCGCGAAGCGCTGCTTCTCTTCTGGGGTGATGTCGCGGAGCCGGAGCTTGCCCATCGCGGATGTCCTATCTGTTGGAGGTGGTGATGCCGGCACCGACGAGGCGACACTCAGCCAGACCCTCGTCGGTGCCGGTGGGGTGGTGGTGAAGGGACGAAAGGTCACAGCCCGCGCCTTGCCGAGACAATCGACGTAGCCGCAGTCGAACACCCACGTGTAACCGAGGGGTGTCCTGAGGGTCGAGCCCGAGGGCACGATCAGGCTTGCGGCCGAGGCAGCCGCCGTGACACCGGCGGACGTATGGATGAAGCCCGTGGTCTTGGCGAGTTCGGCCTCCAGGTGGCCGGCGGCGGCAACGAGATCGGCCGGTGCAGGACCGGCGGGGGTGTCGACGATCAGCCGTGGCGCGACATGGGCAATATCGCTATTCGGGACGCTTCGGGTGGTCGTGAGGAATGCTCCTTGTTGATGTTGTTGGGGCCGCCGGTAGCGGCTTCGAGAGCGAGATCGGGCCTGCCGGAACCGGCGTGGCGGAATACCTCGCCGATCCAGGCGGGGTCGATCGCTTCTGCCGATGGGGCTGTGGCCCAAATCTGCCGGCCGAATTTCGTCGGGCTCAACGGTGGAGGAGGTCATCAGACGACCCTCATCAGTCGGGGTCCGACACTCGGGGTATCGAGCGGGTCGGGTAGCCGGAGGTAGGTCTTGCCGCCGATCTTTGAGGGCGACGACTTCTCCAGCGCCGGCGAGAGCGACCGATGCGCTCACGGCCGCCCAGTAGCCGGCGGCCTCGGGTAGCTCGCGCCGGATTCGGCTCCAGGCGATGACGTCGGGGTCGTCGGCGTCGGGAGTGAGCCGGGTCAAGATTTCGAGTAGCTGGTCTTCGATCGTGGTGGTCGTGCGGGTCTCCTCGTGGTGTCCGTGCTGCGGGGTGTTCTCCTCGGTTGTGGCACGCACGGTGGTGAGGGTCAGGTGGACATGGCTGCCCCCGTTCCGACGAGGGCACGGTGCAGCGCGGTCACGTCAGCAGGCGCTAGGGCGTCGCGGTCAGGATCGACGGCGCGCTTCACCCGGTGATAGGCGACGGCCTGCCGTGCCTCGACGACGCGGGGACCGTCGTCTGGTGCGCCACGGCTCACGAAGGCGGCGAACCTGGCGCTCCGGCTCAACGCCGACATGTCGCCGGACGCGGTACCGATCACTGCTGCTGTCATGCAATTAGTCGATCAAACGGGGTGCAGCGCTTCGGCGCTCGACCGTAGGGGCGACGACGATGGTTGCGAAAAGTGCTGCACCGCTCCGTAATTAGCCGTTCGAGTGGTGGCAGCGATGTAGCGCGTGTGCTAACCGGAGATAGCACGATTCCGTGCGGGATGGTCACACCGGAAGGTATTACGAGATTTCGTTCTGTCCGTGGTCATCACGCGATGAAGTTCGGCACAGCTCACTCGTCGATCGGACCGTACTTCCAGCCGTGGTCAACGGCGCGGGCAAGCAGTGCCTTCGCGGTGTTGAGATGCGCGCCCTTCTCGGAGAACGGAACATCGCTGTAGTCGATGTGCCCGTGGGCGTCGGGTACGCCCTCGTTCATCGAGTCATCCCACGCGGTCAGCGGCCGCCGCGCCTCGGAACCTTCGGGGGACTTGATCTCGACGGCCTCGACTTCTTCGACCGTCACACCCAGCACGCCCACGGGCGGCCGGTAGGTTGAACTTCGCTTCTCACAACCTGCTTTGAGGGTGGCGGCGCGCTCGTTATAGGCGTCTTCGGCTGTCGCAACCGACCCGCGCGTGATCGAGAGCCGGTTGTGATCCTTGACGTCGGCAGAGTTCAGCAAGAATGCATCGGGTGCGACCACGCCGTCGGCAACGAACGCTTGCGCAATCGGCCTGTAGAGCACCTGATCGGGTTGGGTGATGCGCTCACGGGACTTGTCGGCACCTTCACTCACGAGGACGCCTCCGAGAGCCAGGAGTCGAGGGCGGCAACGAGATCGACGACGTCGGGAGCGACGTTGTCTTCGGCAAAGGTCCCGGCGCGCAGGTCGGTCGCATGGACGTAGAGCGCGCCGGACGGCTCAACCTCAATGGAAAGTTGGTTCTCGACCTCAGGCCAGAAGAATCGGATGCCGCCGGGCTCGGTGGGGAACACTACCCGGGTGATGTTGCTCAGTGAGATCATCGCGTCGATCACCGCTCGGCCCCGCTCGATCACCGCCGCCGTGATCGGTTCTCCACACTCCCCATCGAGCCAGCCTTCGTCGAGGTCGGCGAGCGAGTCGACCGCAGCCCGGGCGGCGCGGGCATCCTCGGTGACATCGACGACGTTGAGCGTGGTGACAGTGGCGAGCTTGGTCAGTCGGCCGTCAGCGTTGAACTCGCCGATGCCCTCGGCTTCGCACTCGAATAGCTGCTGAGCGGAGGCGATCTCGACGGTGACGCCCGACTCGCGATAGGGGACGGTGATGTCGCGCTTGTGGTCTCGATCGCGGACTGTCAGCTTCCCGGATAGAACATGGAAGTCGATGACCTGCCCCTTGACGGTGGCGGGCTTGCGGGTCTCGACGTCGAGGCTGTCGATGGCGTTGCTGCGGGCGGTCGTCGTGTACTCGGGGCGACCCTTCCATTCGACGACGTCGGTGGGTGCCACCTGGATCGTGTCGCCGGTGTGCAACGTGTGGCCGAGCCTCTTGACCTTGTTCGGCGGGAGGCGGCGCATATCGACGGGGAGCTGCCCCTCATCGCTCAACGCGAACGCGATGAACTCATCGACGGTGTTGAGGGCGCGGTCATAGTACTGCTCGATCTCGTCCTCTTCGTCGATTGCAATCTTGCCTGGGCCGAGATCGTATTCCAGCGTGGCGCGGCACGATCCTTCGCCGATCTTCTGGACCAAGCGTAAGGCGATCCGGTCGTCGTAGCCTTTCGGCATTCGCTTCTTGTTCGGGTAACTGTCGTGCCAGTAGAGCTTGACGAGGGATCGCATGATGTCTTCGAGGGCGGAAATCTCGACGAGTGATTCGGCTGGTATTCCGGGTGCATTGAACCGTGCTCCACTCAGGCGCATCGCCGCGACGACGCGGGTGTCCTGGCTGGAGGTGGGCTCGGTCATGGTCAGCAGGTTATCCGAGGCCACCGACCTCGCCGACTCGAACCCCCGGGGATCACGCCGCCCGCCGGAGCAGCCGAGCCACCGACGCCGACGACCAGCGGCCGCCCTTGCGGGTCGTCAGCCCCTCGTCGTTGACGGCATCGGCGATAGCTCGGGTTGCGAGGCCGTCCGCGCGGAGCGAGCGCATACGGGTGAGCACAGAATGTTCGGTCTCGTCGGGCACCAGCTCCCCCGAGGTGTCGCCGCCCGGTACCCGAACGGCGGTTGTCCGCCCGCGTAGCCGCCGCTGGCCTTCTTGATCCGACGCCCTGCCTGCATTCGCTGCACGATCATCGACCTGTCGTACTCGTTGATCGCGGCGATGATCGTGCGGATGAGCTTGCGTTGGGGGTCGTCGGGGTCGTCGAGCATCGACTGGTCCTCGCCCGAGGTCGAGAACAGCCGGGCACCGCAGGCACTCATCTCGTGGATGGTCAGCTCTAGGTGGACCTGGTCGCGAGTGAGCCGGGAGAGATCGGAGACGGCCACACCGTCGGCCTCACCGCCGCACACACGGGTGACCACGTCGACCCATGCCTCGCGACCCGACGGGGCAACGGTGCCGGACACATCTTCGACGACCTCGGCGACAATGCGGTGCCGGTTCCGCTTGGCCCAGTCGGTGATTGCCTCGCATTGTCGGGCGGGACCGTACGCGGCGAGCTGGTCACGGGTCGAGGTGCGAATGTATGCGACGACCTTCACGTGATCTACTCTATTTGGCTTTGACCAGCAATGCGATACTTACTATTAAGTATCTATCGCGGTGTTGTGTCCGTTGGGGTCTCGGCCCGTCACCAATCCGCCGCCGCGCCACCGATCTCGATGATGGGTTGGCGGCGACCCGAGATCGAGCGGGCCAGCGCGGGTTTCTAAACCCGCTCGGGTCGTAGTTGTGCCTCGGTGCGGTTTCGGATCGGCCGTACGGACTGTGGGTTCACGGAAACAACGACACCGCTGGTGCTGTGTCGTCGGTGCGCAAGCTCGCCACCGGGCTCGGATTGGTCGCGGTGGCGGATCCGCTCGAAGTGACTGTGAGCGTGGACAAATCGGTGCGCGATCGTTGTTACGAACTGGGCGGGACCGTCGCGGCAACGTTGATGGACTAGCCCTCACGTTCGTCGTTTCGATTCACGAAAGAACCTGCCCCACAATTTGTTGTGGCTGTGCGTGTCGACCCGCGAATTCGTCGGGTGCTGTCGGTTCGGCAGATTTTCAGGTCGAGGGCGGGGCGGATTCCCCGATTCATCGACATTTAGTTTAGGCTACCCAAAATGACGTTAGGTCACCCTTGGGTGACGTGTGTCCACAGACGAGGGGATCAGTGTGAGCGTTCTTCCAGGTTCGAACTCCGGAGCGGCGAGCGAAGCTACGTTTGCTCTCACAGGAGCTCAACTCGGGATTTGGAACGCACAGAGGCTTGATCCCGAATCCCGGAGCTACCTCGTCGGCGAGGTGCTCGAAATCTCGGGCGACGAACCGATCGACACCGAACTTCTGACAGCCGCCATCACGGCGACGATCGGTGAAGCCGAAACCATGCGGCTGCGGATGATCGAGACAGCGGACGGACCGCGTCAGTACATCTCCGGCGAGCCGGTTGGCGTCATTCCCGTCACCGACGTCCGTGACGAGCGCGATCCGGTGGCCGTGGCGCACGCACTGGTCGACGCCGAGCGCAGCCGGGCTTCCGAGTACTGCCGATTGATGGTGGAGCGTCCGCTGTACACGTACTCGCTGATCAGGCTCTCCGATCGCGAGATCTGGTGCATCCAGCTCTATCACCACCTGATCGTCGACGGATACAGCGCGGCCATGATTTCGCGCCGAGTCGCCGCGCACTACACGGCCGCGAAGAAGGGAACCGACGTAGCGCCAACGCGATTCGGTTCGATGACCGACCTGGTGACCGAGGACGAGGCATACCGGTCCGGCGAGCAGTTCGTGGAAGATCGTGACTACTGGCGTGATGTCCTGACGCCGTTGCCCGCGTTGGACGGACGCGGCCAGCAGGTCACCGGTCCGGCGGAACGAACGATCCAGGTTCGCGAAGTCATTACCGCCGACGCTCTCCACCGCCTCAAAGAGGTGGCAGACGCGACGGGAACAACGTGGGCCGAGGCCCTGATCGCCTGCTACGGCGCGTTTCTCCACCGGCTGCTCGGCGAGACGGATGTTGTCATCGCGATGCCACTGATGGCGCGCGTGGGGCGCACGGCACTCAAGACGCCGGCCATGGCAGTTAACGTCCTGCCACTCCGGATGACAATTCGCAGCCACGATCGACTCGGTGATCTGAGTAAGCAGGTGGCCGCCACGATGAAAAGCCTGCGCGCGCACCAGCGATACCGCGGTGAGAATCTTGCTCGGGACCTGGGCGTCGCCGGCACCGGCGCACTGCTTCACGGGATCGGAATCAATCTCAAGGCTTTCGACTTCGCCCTCGATTTCGCCGGCGCTGTGGGTGTACTGCGTAACGTCGCCGGGGGGCCGCCGGAGGACCTGGGTTTGACGGTGACCCCCATTGCGGACGGCGAAGTTCTACTCGGATTCGAAGTGGACGCACGTACCAATACTCGGGATTCGGTTCAGCGTCGCCTCGCCGGTTTTGTCAGCATCGTCAACGCGATGGTCGGGGAGGGAGATCCTGCCGTCGGTCAGGTGGAGATGATGACGGCGCCCGAAGCTGCCCGGATTCTTGCCGGCCGCGAGACCGAACCTGTGCCCGGCTCTGTCGACCTCGTCCCCGACGTCTTCGATCGCATCGTCGTCGAGCACGCGGATGACACAGTCCTCGTGTGCGGTGAGGAGCCTTTGACAGGCGCAGAACTCGGTGCCCGCGTCCGCAAGCTCGCCCGGTTGCTTCGGGCCCGCGATGTCGGCCCGGACGACATTGTCGGACTTGCGCTTCCGCGTACGTCCGAGATGGTGGTGGCGCTGCTCGCGACATTGGACGCGGGCGCAGCGTACGTGGCCCTGGATCCGCAGCACCCGGCCGAGCGGTTGCGGGATCTGATCGACGACGCACAGCCGAAGGTCGTGCTCACCACTTCCGCCCTGGCTGAGCAACTCGCCGGGGATTCTCGGCCCGAGCCGCTCGTCCTCGATTCCGACGCGGTGCGCGAAGAACTCCGTGCCAATTCCGGGCTTCCACTCGAACTCGGTGAACTGGCGGCGGTGCGGCATGGTGACCACCTGGCGTACGTCATCTACACCTCAGGATCGACAGGCAAGCCCAAGGGCGTGTTGGTCAGAAGCGGTGGATTGGCGCACCTGCTTCACCACCATCGCGCCACCATCTACCGGGACACCGCCGAGCGCGTCGGAAACCGCCAACTGCACACCGCGCACACGGCGTCGTTCGCCTTCGACGCGTCTCTCGATCAGCTGTTGTGGATGCTGTCTGGTCATCGGGTGCACGTGTACGACGAGGAACTGCAGAAGGACGCCGTTGCCCTGGTCGCGGCGTTCGAGCGAGATCGTGTCGACGTGGTCGACACGACGCCGTCGATGGCGGCAGCGATGGTGGACAACGGATTGCTGAGCACGCAGCGGTTGCAGCTCCTCGTCGTGGGCGGCGAGGCGGCACCGCCGGCACTGTGGGACGCGATCATCGAATCCGGAGTGCCGGCTCGAAATCTGTACGGCCCCACGGAAACGACGGTCGACGCGATCGCGACCACGGTCGTCGGTGCCGGACCGCGTATCGGGTACCCGCTCGCGGGCACCCGGGCATACCTGCTCGACAGCGCGCTCGAACCGGTCGCCGACGGTGAACGAGGTGAGCTCTACCTGGCCGGACCGCAATTGGCCAGGGGGTACCTCGGTCGAGCCGGCGCGACTTCCGAGCGTTTCGTCGCGGATCCCTTCGGGGCTCCGGGAGATCTCATGTACCGCGCCGGGGACGTGGCGCGCTGGGTGCCGGGGCGGGGATACGACTTCATCGGTCGCAGCGACAAGCAGGTCAAGATCCGCGGACATCGAGTCGAATTGAGCGAGGTCGAGGCTGTTCTCGGATCGGTTCCCGGAATCGGCGCGGCTGCCGCGCTGATCCGCACGGATGGGGGACGGCCCAGCCTGGTCGGCTACGTGGTCGCCGCTGTCGGCGCGGTGCTTGGGCCGCAGGAAGAGTTGCGCCGTGACCTCGCCGGTCGCGTACCGGATCATCTGGTTCCCGCCGCAATCGTCGTTCTGGACGAACTGCCGGTCACGGTGAACGGAAAGCTCGATCGTGCGGCACTACCCGCTCCGGCTGTCGAGTCGGAAGGTCGGGCGGCCTCCACACCTCACGAAGAAATTCTCTGTGACGTGGTGGCCGAGGTGCTCGGCCGCGAACGCGTCGGCGTGGACGAGGACTTCTTCGGCCTCGGTGGTGACAGCATCACGGCAATCAGCGTCAGCAGTCGCCTGCGGGTGCGCGGGCTGGTCGTTGCTCCGAAAGAGTTACTTGCACAGCGAGATCTGGGAACCATTGCCGCTGCGGCGCGTGAAATTGACGATCAGGCCGACGTCGCTGCAGCGGTCGTGGACGTGGCGACCGGCACCGTGATCGCTCCGCCGATCGTTCGGGCACTGATCGACAAGAATTCGACTGACGAGGCAATTGCGGGCTACGCGCAGTGGACCGCAGTGCGCATCGACGACGGACTCTCGCTCGGCGACCTGCAGACCGGCATACAGACGGTCCTCGATCACCACGACGCGCTGCGTCTGCTGCTGCGGCGTGACAACGAGAGCGGTACTACCGAATTGATCGTCCGGGACGCGGGCGCAGTACGCAGCGAGGGACTCGTTCGCGAAGTGTCCGACAGCTCCGAGCCGCCCCGGATCAGAGAGCTCGCCGAGGCGTCGGCGGCGAGTCTCGACCCTCGCGCCGGTGAACTCCTGCGAGTTGTGCTGGTCAATACCGAGGCCGGTCGACCCGACCAATTGATCGTGGTGGCTCACCATCTGATCGTCGACGGCGTGTCCTGGCGAATTCTGCTTCCCGATCTCCACGAAGCTACCGACGCTGCACGCGAGCGTAGGTCGGCCCGGTTGGCTACAGGCGGCAGTTCGTGGCGCCGATACGCGGGGTTGCTCGCAGAATTCGGGACCTCGGGCAGCAAGGCATCAGAGCTCGGGCACTGGAAGTCTTCATCGGTGCAGGTGAATGACGTGCCTATCGGCAGCCGTCGTCTCGACCCGAAAGTCGACGTGAGCGCAACCGCCTCCCGCACGACAACTGTTGCGCCCCCGGCCGTCACCGACGCGTTGTTGACCACACTTCCGGCGGCGTATCGAGCCAAGGCCGACGAAGTGCTTCTCGCGGGATTGATGCTTGCATTGCGCTCGTGGCAGCACCGCCGGGGCCGAATCGGGCTGCCCGCGCAGACCGTCACCGTCGAGGGCCATGGACGCGACGCGCTCACCAGCGACACCGACTTCGCCGGAACCATCGGGTGGTTCACCAGTGAATTCCCAGTTCGAGTGCCCACCGACGCACTGATGACCGCCGAGGATCTTGCCGACGCGCTCAGTGGCGGAGCAACCGCCGGGCATCTGCTGCGTGCGGTGAAGGAGGCAAAACGAGCTGTGCCTGCAGGTGGAGTCGGTTACGGAGTTCTCCGGCATCTGGATCCCGACGCTGCCTCTGATCTTTCCGAGTGTGCTGCTCCCGAACTGCTGCTCAACTATCTCGGCCGCTTCCCGTCCCTGCCAGGAACCGGATGGCGATTGCCGGAAGAGGATGCATTCGCGGTAATCGAACCGGCCACCAAGGCAATGTCGGAAGTGTTGGCGCTCAACGCATTTGTCCGTGAGGACGGCGCGCCGACGCTGGCAGTCGAATGGACTGCGGCCGGTGCGGTGCTCGACGAAGCGACAATCGTCGAGCTGCAAGCACATTGGGAACGGGCGCTTGCTGCGCTGACAGCGCATGCCGCGCTCTTCGCCGGTGGTTTGACGCCTTCCGATTGCTCCGCCACGCTCTTCGGCCAAGGCGCCGTGGTCGATCAGGCCGGGATCAACGAACTCGAAGCCGTCCACGGACCACTTGCCGATGTGCTTCCGCTCTCGCCGCTACAAGAAGGTCTCTTGTTCCACGCGGTCCGTGACGGCGCCGCAGACGTCTACACGCTCACGGCGCGTTTTGATCTCTCCGGCTCGTTGGACGAGGTGAAGTTGGCCGACGCGTTCGAGACCGTGATCGACAGGCACCCGAACCTGCGCGCAGCCTTCCACTACGAGCAGTTCGAACGTCCCGTTCAGGTCATTCCGCGCGGTGCAAAGGTTGCATGGCGTTCGGTCGACCTGACGTCGGTTCCAGAGTCCACTGCATTGCGCTCTGCAGATCAGCTCGAGGACGATGCCGCCGAGCGTGTCTTCGACGTCAGCACACCGCCGCTACTGCGCGCACTACTCATCAGGCTGCCCGGTGGGGTGCACCGACTGATCCTCAACGCGCACCACCTGCTCACCGACGGGTGGTCGACGCCGATCGTCTTGCGCGAGTTGATGAACGTCTACCACGACGGCGATGCGCACCTCCCCACGCCGACACCGTACCGCGACTACCTGGCGTGGATCGCCGGCCGTGATCAGGACTCAGCTCGAGCAGCGTGGAGTGAGCGTTTGCGTGGGCTCACCGCGCCGACCCTCGTTGCCGAGGTAGGGGCGCCGCGGAGTGTGCCCGTGGCGCTCGAGGTTCCGCTCGCGGCATCGGATGCCGACGCGTTGATCGAACTCGGCCGTGCGCGGGCGCTGACGATCAACACGCTGGTCCAGGGAGCGTGGGCGGCAGCGCTCGCCGAGGCAACGGGAGCGTGGGACGTCGTGTTCGGGGCCACCGTGTCTGGCCGACCTGCCGAACTCTCCGGGGTGGAGGGAATGGTCGGGTTGTTCAGCAACACGATTCCGGCCCGCCTCGACATCGACACTGATGAGCCTTTGCTGGATCAGTTCGCCGGGCTGCAGAACGCGCAGTTCGACATCGTGGACGTCGAGCACACCAGTTTGGCCGAGATCGAGCGCATAGCCGGGATCGGGCAACTGTTCGACACACTCCTGGTGTTCGAGAACTTCCCGAACTCCGGTGCGGGACAGCCCGCGTCGCACACCCTTCGGGTCGAGGGATTCACCAATCGCGGGGTCACGCACTATCCGATGACGTTGATGGCGCCGCCGAGCACCGGTCTGGATCTGGTTCTGTACCACGATCCGGCAGTCGTTTCCGAAGCCACGGCGCAGCAAATGGCTACCCGGCTCGCCGAGATCTTGCGTGGGTTGCTGACAGAGCCGACAGCTCCGGCATCCGCTGTGCTGAAGGTTGTCCCTCAGTCACGCCCCGCTGTCGATGCGGTGGCTGTCACCGAAAAGGCAGTCGCGCCGGATCAGGTAGTCGATGCCGATCCCGCTGTCGTCGATGCAGTGTGCGCTTGTGTCGCAACGGTGTTGGAAATTTCCGACGTCGATCCGGGCGAAAACTTCTTCACTCTCGGCGGCCACTCGCTCACTGCGATGCGGTTGGTGGGAAGTCTGCGGAAGTTGGGCATCCGCGTCGTCGTCTCGGATGTCTTCGACACCCCGACCCCCCTCGGCCTTGCCGCGACTGCCCACATCGATTACAAGAAGTTCTCGCCGGATTCGGTTGCTGTCGTTGATCGACCCACCGTGCACGCGCGAACGGTCCGCCCCTCGGCAGTGGCTGGAAATCCTGATCACGAGCGGTACTGGGTTCGCACACTTGCGGGCTTGCCCCTCGAAACGGACCTTCCCTACGACCGCCCGCGAGGCGCGGAATACCGTCCGCACACCTACGTCCGTCAGCTTCGCGATGCTCGGTTCCGTGACGGCTCGGGATTCGACACGGTGCTGTTGGCTGCGGTCGCAGCGACGCTGAACGGCTTCGGAGGTGGTCGAGACCTTGCTGTCGGACTGTCCTCGGAAGAGGCGGACACCCTCATTCGGGTCGACCTGTCCGGGCGGCCCAGAATTGCCGATGTCGTTCGACGAGTCGAAAACGCGCTGTCGGAGGCGCGGGCGCATTCCGATGTCAGCCTCGACCGTATCGCCGAACTACTCGGGCGCCCCAGTGGCAGCCTGTTCGCTGCGCGTGTCGGTCACTCTCTCGAAGCGAGCGCCGACCTCGAATTCGTCCGAACCGCAACAGAACTTCGATTGACGGTCGATGCCGGGCTGTTCGACGCCTCCACCGCGGACGCATTGCTCGACGGTGTGATCGCGGTCCTGGGTCACGAAAACACCACTGTCGTCGCAGATCTGCGGCTGCCGGAGAACAAGTCGGATCGTGACCCGGGCCGACGCACGACGCCACCGGCGGGTATCTCGCAGTTGTTCGCTCGACAGGTCAGCCGTCATCCCGACGACATTGCGGTGGTCTGCGGTGAGGCCGGAATCACCTACGGAGAGCTGTCGGCACGCGTCGACGAACTGGCCCGTGAACTGCTCGCGGTCGGCGCAGGACCCGAGAAGGTAGTCGCCGTCGCGCTCGATCGAGGTGCCGATCTGGTGGCGGGACTGCTCGCGGTACTGCGCATCGGCGCGGTGTACCTGCCGCTCGACGTCGACTACCCGAGTGAGCGACTCGAGTTCATGATCGACGATGCGGCGCCGGTGTGTGTCCTGACCAGTATCCACAGCGCGGGACAGCTTCCGTCGGCAGTGCCCACGAGTGTGTTCGTGGACGGTGAGTTCACCAACGTCGATGTCGTGCTTCCTCCTCCGCCGGCTGCGGGTGATCACCTGGCATACATGATCCACACCTCCGGCTCGACCGGTCGCCCCAAGGGCGTGATGGTCTCGACTGCCAACCTCGCGGCCTTCGCGGACACCGTCGTCGAGGATCGCTGGATCAGGCCGGGTGATCGCATTGTCGCGGTGACAACGGTGTCGTTCGACATTGCCGCACTCGAGCTTCTGTGCCCGCTCGCTGCGGGCGCTACGGTCGTGATCGCCGACCGTTCGACGGTTCGCGACCCGGATGCGTTGTTGGCGTTGATCATCGCGAGTGACGCGACAGTGATGCAGGCAACGCCGGCGCTGTGGCGAGTGGTCACCGAACACGAGAATGCAGCCCACCTCGCCGCGGTGCGCGCCTTGGTGGGAGGGGAAGCCCTCCCTCAGGATCTGGCCGACGAACTGGTTGCCAACGCTGCTTCGGTCCGGAATGTGTACGGACCCACCGAGGCCACGGTCTGGGCGACGTCTTCGGTCATCACGACTGGTGACCGAGTCACGATCGGTCGGCCCTGGACCGATGTACACGTACGAATCCTCGACGACGACCTGCGCGAGGTTCCCGAAGGGGTTGCGGGTGAGCTGTATCTGGGCGGCGCGCAGGTGGTTCGCGGATACCTGAACCGCCCCGATCTGACCGTCGCCCGGTTCGTCGCCGATCCTTCTCTGCCGGGGGCACGCCTCTACCGCACCGGAGATCTGGTTCGACGCCGGCGAGGGGTTTTGCATTTCCTTCGTCGTGCAGACGATCAGGTGAAGGTTCGCGGTTTCCGCATCGAACTCGGCGAGGTCGAGGGCGCGCTCGGAACCGTAGCCGGTGTGTTCCGCGCTGCAGCCACCGTCCGTGTCGATGCGGCGGGTACCGGAAGTCTGCACGGATACGTGGTCCCCGAAGGTGGAACCACGCTCGATTCGGTACTGGTGCGCAAGGAGATTGCGCGACTGCTCCCCGAACACATGGTGCCGCAGACCATCACGGTGCTCGAAGCGCTCCCGCTCACTCTCAACGGGAAGGTCGACCGAAAGGCATTGCCCGACACCGCGCCGGATCGTGCGCCGACTCCGCTCGTAGCCGTCGACACAGATCGTCGGACGCGGCTCGAGTCGCTCAGCCCCGGCTGGCAGGACGTGCTACCGCTCGGACCTCTGCAGGAAGGCATGTACTTCCAGTCGGTTCTCGACGGCGCGGGCGGTACGGATGCCTATCACATGCAGCCGAGATTCGAGTTCTCTGCCGACGCCGACATCGACGTTCGCTCACTCCGCGCAGCAGGGGATGCGCTCTTGCGGCGTTACCCGAACTTGCGGGCGGGCTTCACGCACGCCGGGTTCGATGCCCCGGTGCAGTTCGTGCCCAGGGCAGCCGACATGCCGTTTCGAGAGATCGATCTGAGCGCAGTCGCAACCGAGGACATCGATCGCGAGGTTCGCGCCGTCGACGAGGCCGAATTCGGCAGGCTGTTCGACTTGACTGCGCCGCCACTCATCCGAATGGTGTTGGTCTGGTTGCCAGGTGGGGGAGCGCACCTCGTCTTCACCCAACACCACCTGCTGACCGACGGTTGGTCGCAGACCTTGATGTACGCGGAGCTGTTCGCGCTCTACGAGTTCGCCCGCTCGCACGGCACGGACCCGGTTGCACTCGACGGCGCGCTCGCCGCGCCCGCGGACTTCCGTGATCACCTGCGATGGATCGCCGAAGCGGATCGCACGGACGCACTCTCGTCTTGGAAGAACTACCTCGCAGATCTCGAGCAGCCCACACTTGTGGGAGGTTCGGGATCAGGTGGGCGTGCTCCGTTGCCGGTGTTCACCCGAGTTCAGCTCGAGCAGAACATCACCGAGCGAGTTCGCGAATTGGCCAGGCGCAGCGGTGTGACGCTGTCCACCGTGGTTTCTGCGGCGTGGGGCCTGGCATTGCGCGCCGTGACGGGCCGAGACGACGTGGTCTTCGGATCGACGGTTTCGGGACGTTCACCAGAGGTCGAGGGCGCTGACCGAATGGTGGGCTTGGCGCTCAACACCATTCCGGTGCGTGTCCGGGTACGGCCAGGGGAGGAGATCTCGGCGTTGCTCGGACGCCTGTTCCGCGAACAGGGTTCGCTGCTGGAGCATCACCATCTCGGGCTCGGCGACGTGCAGCGAAGTGCAGGGTTCGCCACGCTCTTCGACACGCTCTACGTTTTCCGCAACACCCCTCGCGACGAACAGGCACGTCGAGACACGTTCGGGCGCAGTGGGATCGTCGGATTCGATGCGGTGGACGGCACTCACTATGCGCTCACGCTCGACGTGGATCCCGGCGTCGGGGATGCGGCGATGGCACTGACTCTCGAAAATCGTCCCGACCTGATTCCCCACGACGTGGCTCGGGACGTCCTCTCACGGACCGTCACGATCCTCGAAGTGATGGCGAATGCCGATACGGCTACGGTGGCGGACACGACGATTCCGCTTTCGTACACTCCCGCGGAATTCGCCTCACAGCACATCGTGATGCCGCGGCCGGATCAGGCCGGCGGCAGCGTGGACGCACTGCTACGCGAAAGGGCGGCGGCCACACCGGACGAGACGGCACTGGTCTTCGGTGACGTCACACTCAGTGCCGCCGAGATGAACGCTCGGGTGGACAGGCTGGCTCGGATACTCGTGTCGGCGCTCGAGGGGTCGGCGTCGGGCGAAGGGAGTTCAGGACCTTCCCGCGTTGTGGCGCTCGCACTTCCGCGTACCGCCGATCACGTCGTCGCGATCTTCGCTGTCATGAGAACCGGAGCGGCCTACCTCCCCTTGGATCTGGCTCACCCACCGGCACGATTGCGCGAACTGATCCTCGACTCCGACGCGGCGCTGGTGGTCACCACGACGCAGACGCGTGACCTCGTTGTTCTCGCCGGACAGGCGTGCGTCGTCCTCGACGACCCGGACGTGGTCGGGGTACTCGACGGGCAGTCTCCGGCACCTGTTGTCGACGAGGCCGCGGTGTGCGGGCCGACCTCACCGGATCAGCCTGCCTACGTCATCTACACCTCGGGCAGCACCGGGAAACCGAAGGGTGTCGTCGTGGGGCACCGCGGGCTGACGACGATGTATCACAACCACAAGGCCGAGATCTTCACCCCTACCGAAAACAGCGTGGGTGGTCGACGTCTGCGCATCGCGCACACAGTCTCGTTCTCGTTCGACATGTCGTGGGAGGAACTGTTCTGGTTGCTCGCCGGGCATGAAGTTCACGTGATCGACGAGCAGGCGCGACTCGACCCCGCGTCGCTGGTGAAGCACTACCGCGAAGTCGGGATCGACGTCGTGAACGTAACCCCCTCGTATGCACGGGAACTGATGGCTGCCGGTCTCCTCGACGGTGAGCGGACGCCGGTGTTGGTGATGCTCGGCGGCGAAGCGGTGCCGGCCGAACTGTGGTCGCGGCTACGCGATCAGGACGGTGTCGACGGGTACGACCTTTACGGGCCTACCGAATTCACGATCAACGCGATGGGATCCCCGGTTCAAGGCAGCGAGACGCCGTGCTTGGGTCGTCCGATTCTGAACGCGTCTGCGCGGGTACTCGATTCGGGTCTGCGTGAGGTTCCGATCGGTGCGGCGGGCGAGCTTTACATGTCCGGAGACGGAACGGCGATGGGCTACCTTCGCCGGACCGCGCTGACCTCCGCCGTGTTCGTCGCTGATCCCTTCTCCGTCGGCAGGCGCATGTACCGCACGGGTGACGTCGTGCTGCGTCGCCGCGACGGTGAACTCGAATACCTGGGTCGCGCGGACCACCAGGTCAAGATCCGAGGCATTCGGATCGAATTGGGTGAAGTGGAATCTGCGCTCGCGTCGTTGCCGGGAGTGTTGAGAGCGGCCGCTTCCGTCCGTAGCGAAGACGGTGCGCCGCCTCGACTGGTCGGCTACGTCATCGAGGAACCCGGGGCCGATTCAACCGATCTACGAGCTGCGCTGCGGGAACGGGTACCGGCGCACCTGGTTCCGTCGGACATCGTTGTCGTGGATTCGATCCCCCTGACGCCCAACGGGAAACTGGACCGGGGTGCGCTTCCGGCACCCCCCGCCCGAGCGGCGGCCCGAGCACCGCGCACCGAGATGGAAAGGCAACTGTGCCAGGTCTTTGCGCGGGTTCTCGGCGTCGAGGTCGTGGATCCCGAAGAGAGCTTCTTCGATCTCGGCGGCGACTCGCTTCGAGCCATGCGACTGGTGGGGGAGGTGGAGCACGACCTGTCGGTGAGCGTCGGTGTGGGAACGCTGATGGCCCGTCCTACAGTTGCCGAGCTCGCAGCACACCTTGACGAATCGGGGTCCGAGGTCGACCTGAGCCGCGATCACCTCCTGACGCTGCGAGCCGAAGGCAGCGGTGAGCCACTGTTCTGCGTGCACCCGGCAGGTGGATTCGCTTGGCCCTTCGCACCTTTGACCGGCGTACTCGAGGCGGACCGTCCTCTGTTCGGCCTTCAATTGCCCACTGTCGCCGGAGAGCCACTCGAACCGACGAACGTGGATCAACTGGCAGCGATGTACGTCGACACGATTCGGGGCGTGCAACCGAGCGGGCCGTACCACCTGCTCGGATACTCGTTCGGTGGCAACGTCGTTGCCGCGATGGCGGCTCAGCTGGTCGATATCGGCGAGACGGTGGAGTTCGCGGGTCTGATCGATACTCATCCACTGGGAGATCGCGACGAGCGCGACCGCGACGACGTCGACGACCGCGATCTTGCCGCCGCGCTGCCACCCGAGATCCTCACTCAGGCACCGGCACTGGTCGAAGCAGTTCGCGCTGGATTTGATGCCACTCGTTTGCTCGCGGCCCGCTCGACTGACACAACGTACGACGGACCGGTTACTCTGATCACCGCCGACGCCGAGGCGTCCGGACAAGTGCTGGCCGATCGCTGGCGCAGAGTCCGCGGAGACCGGGACATGGCAGTACATCATCTGCCCTACGACCACGCCGGATTGGTGACCCCAGCCGGGTGGGCGGCAATTGCCCCGCTGCTCGACAGTCGTCTGTCGAAACGCACAGGCCACAGAGTTCGAAACCGCACAGTCGAAAACCACACAGTTGGAAACACAATGGGAGCTCAATGATGAAGTCCACACCGCCCCTCGCGATACGGAGTTGGCGACGATTCGTCGCCATCGCAGGGCTGCTGATCGTCGCACTCGTGGCGATGATCGGTTGCAGTAGCGATTCGAACGACGAACCGACCAAGGCTGCAGAGCCCACGACCCGCGTGATCGAAACCGAGAAGGGTTCGGTCACCGTGCCCGCGTCAGCGGAGCGCATCGTGGTTCTGAGCGGCGGTCTCGCCGGATACCTGTACGCCCTGGACGCACCGGTGGTTGCCACCGATACCCGCGTCCTCGGTGTCACGAACCTCGACGGTGGATTCCCGCCGGCATGGTCGGACGCCGCAAAGGCGCAGGGCACCAAGGAATTGCCGGCCGGCGAGCAGCTCAACATCGAAGCCGTCGCGGCGGCTGAACCCGACCTGATCATCGGCGGTGGACAGGGCATCACCTCGGTTCAGGCCGAGGAACTCTACGATCAGCTCACTGCTATCGCACCCACCGTCTTGGTCCCCAAGACGGTCGCCGCGTGGGACAAGCAGCTCGAAATCGTCGCCGACGCGGCGGGCCGTTCCGACCAGGTTCCGGCACTGATGAGCGCATACGAGGACAAGGTCAAAGAGATCAAGGGCAAGATCAAGGTTCCCGAGGGCAACGTCGTCTACTTCCTCTCGGTCTCGAGCAACAAGCCGTACCTCGTTCCGCCGACGGCCGCGCTGCCCGCGATGCTCGCCGAGCTCGGCTTCAAGGCCGACGACGTCATGGCCAAGGCAGGCAACCCGCAGCTCTTCGGCTCAGGTGACTCGTTCGAGGTCAGCCCGGAACTGCTCTCGCAGGTCGCCGATGCGCCTGTCGCCTTTGTCATTCCGGTGTCCGGTCGCCCGATGGCCGAGCTTGCCACGGATCCGCTCTACTCGCAGTTGCCGTCCTTCAAGGCAGGCACGACGTTCGAGCTCCCCGCCAGCAGCTACCGTCCTGACTACGACGGCGCAATGGCTACTCTCGACCTGATCGGCCAGACCTTCGCATGACTCGATTCGGTGGGCTGGTGATCGATGTTTCACCCTTGCGGACCAGCCGTCCCTTCAGGTACGCCTTTTCCGCGCGATTGATCTCGCTGCTCGGGATCGGACTGCTCGTCGTAGCCGTTCCCGCGCAGACGTACCAGCTCACCGGGTCGACTTTGCAGGTTGCCGGAGTGTCCACGGCGATGGCCATCGCCATGTTCTTCGGCAGCCTGTTCGGCGGCGTGCTCGCTGATCGTTACGACCGGCGACGCACCATCCAGTTGGCCCGCAGTGCTGCGGGTCTCGGCTTTGTCATTCTCGGGTGCAATGCGCTTATGCCGCACCCGTCGATGTGGGTCATCTACGTCGCGGCCGCTGTCGACGGCATGGCGGGCGGTGTCAGCAGCTCGGCCCTGATGGCTTTGATGCCGACGTTGTTGCCGCGCAACAAGATGGCAGCGGCCGGCGCGTTGGTAGCGCTGACCACGGACATCGGGACGATGATCTCGCCGGCAATCGCCGGTGTGATCATCGCCTCCGGCGGCATCCCCGCGACATATTTTGTTGCCGCCGTGGCCACCGCGGCAACGGTCACGTTGTTCCAAGCCATAGGCCCGTCGCCTGCACCGGGTACGAATCACGAAAGCCCGATGCGCGCGCTCGTGACCGGAGTGAAATTCGCCGGCACGCACACCGTCATTCGCGGCATCCTGATCAGCGGTCTGTTGGTCATGTTCGTCAGCGGGCCGATGGTGTTGCTGCCTGCCTTCGTCGACCAGGTCCTCGGCGGCGGACCCACCATGCTCGGTCTGCTCTACGGCGCACCGGCCGTCGGCGCCGTGATCGGTTCGCTCACCAGCGGTTGGACCGGACGAGTACGCCGCAACGGTGCCGCGATGCTGATCTCGGTAGCGTTGATGCCGCTCGGCCTCGTGGTCCTGGGTGCGTCGGGAGCAGCGATCCTCGCGTTCCTCGGTCTCGCCGGATTCGGCCTCGGACGCGCCCTCAACGACATTTTGAGATTTGCCGTCCTTCAACAGAACACGCCGGACGAATTGCGCGGACGCGTGTCGAGTCTGTGGATGGTGCAGGCCGTGACGGGCACGGCGATCGGTTCGATGGCAGCCGGGTTCCTCGGGCAGTGGCTCGAGCCTGGCGCCGCGCTGCTGGCCTTGGGTCTCGCCGGTCTGACACTGGGCCTGGTGCTCCTGGCAACCTTGGGTTCGGTGCGCCGGGTAACTTCGGAGATCACCGAAGTAGATCACTCCGACATCACTGTGCCGGTGGGGAATGCTCCGCCGGAAAAGGAAGGTAGTTCATGAACCGAGGAGACCACCTCGCGACCATCGCCGAAGTGCTGGCGGGCAACACCGGTGCAAAAGTGCCGTACCCCATCGGTATTCGCGAACTCGAAGTTGTTCGCAGCGAAATGGTCGGATCAGGACTGCTGCGTCTGACCTTGGGTGGACCCGAGTTGGCGGGCTTCGAATCGCACGCTCCCGACGAGCATGTCCGCCTCGTCTACCCGGATGCCGACGGCACTTTGCGACTGCCCGAACGAGACGGATTCAGCCTGAAGTGGCCTCGTCCGCTGCCGATTTCGCGTGAGTACACCGTCCGTCGCTACGACGCCGAAGCAGGAGAGTTGGACCTCGACTTCGCGCTCCACGAAGGTGGGTACGCCTCTGACTGGGCTCAGGCCGCAACGATCGGCACTCGGGTGCACGTGGCCGGGCCGCCCGGCGGCGTCGTGGTTCCGTGGACGTACGACCGCTACCTGCTCGCCGGCGACATCACCGCCCTTCCTGCCATTGCTCGTTGGCTCGAGATGATGCCCGCTGCTGCGGCAGGATGGGTGTTCGTCGAGATCACCGACCCTTCGCAGGAAATCGAACTCACCGTTCCGGAAGGCGTCGAGGTGCGATGGCTGCACCGCGGCGACGTCCCAGCCGGTCACTCGGATCTGCTCGAGCAGGCAGTGCGGACGGTCACCGTCCCCGAGGGCGAACGCGTCTACGCCTGGATCTCCGGTGAGGCCACCAGCCTCAAGCCGATTCGCAGATTCGTGCGCGACGAACTCGGATTGAGCTCGGGCGATCACCTGATCACCGGTTACTGGAAGCGCGGAGTCGCGGACTTCGACGAGGACGACGACCACTGAACGTCGGTAGCCCCAGCCCCAGCCTTCGGCATCGTCACCGCGACAACGAGTCCGACAATCGCAACGATTGCCGCTACACCGAAAGCTGTGGCGAATGCCGAGTGCTGGGGAAGGCCGCCTGACGATGTCGCGCCCGCTATGATCCCGGCAGCAATCTGGGTCCCGACGGCGGAACCCAACGACCTGGCGATAGTGATGATCGCCGTGGTGACACCCACTCGGTCTGCCGCTGCGCTGTCGGCGGAGATGACGAATACTGCAGTCGACGCAGCGGCGACGCCGGTACCCCCAAGATCAGGACGACAACGATCTGCCACATTGTCGTGGCAAAGACGCCGACCGCGCCGCTGAGGCCGAGGAAGGCAACTCCCGCTACTGCAACGGCTTTCGTACCCACACGTTGTGCCAACTTTCCGGAGATCACCGAGGCGATCACCGCTGCGCCGTAGCCGATGCACAGCAGGAATCCGATGGCACTGGTCGACGCGCCGCGGCCGAATCCGCTCTCCGCCGGTACGGCGAGTTGTTGCGGAAGTAGATAGACGACTGCGCCGTAGGTAAATCCGAAAACCACGCCGACGACCACAGCGCTCCACATCGAACGATGCCGCATCATCGTCAGGTCGACCATCGGCTCGTGTGTCCGGCTCTGATGCCTGGCCCAGATCGAGAACACCGCAGCGGCAGCGAGAACAAGCAGCATCGACGTCGGTGCGCCCCACCCGTTGCTCGACGCGCTCGCCAGCCATGCTGTCAGCGTCAGCAGCCCCAGAGCCAATCCGCCCGCTCCCGGCCAATCGAGTCGGCCGCCGATGTTCGAGTTGCGATCCCGTGGTGTGCTCACGGTAAAAGCAAGTGCGCCGAGGAGGACGAAGGCGGTCGGCACTGCGTACATCGCCGTGCGGGAGATGTTTTCGGCCACCGGTCCCGCCAGCACGACTCCCAGAGCGCCGCCCGCGACGACGACGGCACCGAGCAATCCGGTGGCAGTCTTCAGTTGTTCCGAGGACAGAGTGCGTCGCAGGACCACGAAGCTCACGGGCAACAACCCGAGCCCGAATCCCTGGAGAAACAGGCCGAGGACAAATAGCGGGAAGATCGTTGCGAGAGCGGACACGGTGCCGCCGAGGACGACGATTGTCGTGATCGCGAGCAACGTGGGACGGGCGCCGTACACGTCGGCTATTCGGCCGGCCATCGGCGTGACGAGAACGGTGCTCAACGTCAGAGCGACGGATGCCAACGCCCCGACGTCGGCACTCACCCCGAAGTCCCTCTGTACCAGGGGGAGTGCGGGGACGATGATGCTTTCGAGAGCGGCGACCGCAGCGATCAGCAATGTCAGGCTGGCAATTGTTGCTACCGGTCGCTGCCGATTTCCGGAGTTGCTCTCAGTGGTCATCGGGCTCTCTTTCGATCGGGGAGTGAGGAGCATCTGGACGCGACGAAGCGCCACCCCACCAAGAGTCCGGAAGGGTTGTGGCACTGGTTATATCGGGCAGTGCAGTAGAGCGTCTTGGTATTTCGTTACGCGTATCGTTATTGTTGAGAAATGTAGTCGGAGTCAGCGCACAAAGCAAGAGTCGAATGGGGCGGAAGTGGCGCCAGGTATCGCGAGACCACGACGGGCGAAGTTCGCTGTCGCGGTCGGTCGGTGTCAGGTGATGTGACGATCGGGCTCATTTCTCGACAAGCATGACGCTGGTCACCAAAATGATTCTGCGAGCAGGGAGTTCATCTGCCGGACACATCCAAGGCCCCCGTTTGAATGCCGGGTTTGTTAGCTTTCTGCCTGTGACGCGACGTCACGGAAAGTTCACGAATTACGGAGGATCACCATGGGTTCCATTTCGACGATCATCGGCATCTTCGAGCTCTACAAGCTTCTCGAGCCGCTGCTGAGCTCGCTGAGCTGATTCAGGTGTGAGATCCGCTGTCGAGCCGGGGCGCCGAGGGACTCGGCTCGACAGCGGACCTCGACGATCCGGCAGCGATCAGGATCCGTGGAACGGATGTCGGCACCGGCAGAATTCCATCGCTCCGGTGTAGTGGTCCATTGCCAGTAATTCTGCGCACCGAGCGGGCTGCGGTGCGAACCTGAGGCAGCGCTCGATCCACCCACGCTCCAGCGACGGTGCGGGATGCGTGCAGTTCGTGCATCGACCGGGACGTTCTGCGACGCGAACGGAACCATGGTGCTCCGGGGGCATGCAAGCATCTTGGTGGTGTGAGGTTTCGAGGACAATGGTTCCGCTCGAGCGGAAGCAATGTCACGAAAGCGCGGCGGCGATACCGTGGTGGCTCCGTAACGAAAGGCGGAATCTCAATGGGAGCGGATGGCAGGAGTCGAACCTGCGTGGACGGTTTTGCAGACCGCTGCCTTGCCGCTCGGCCACACCCGCATTGATCCAATTGTGTTCGTAGTGAACAACAATCGCCATGATTGCGATCAAGGTGAGTTGATCGCAGCGTGACGGGTTGCAGGCCGGAAGGCAATTGCCGGGCTAGAAGCGCGAGAACACCGCGACGAGGAATCCGGAATTGTCCTTGAACGGGCGCAGATCCCACGTGGAGAGCAGCAGATCAGCCTCGAGGCCACTCGCGGCCGCGTCGGCGAGAAACTCGGGGAACTCGTAGCCACGGCCGGCACCGAATCCGATGACCACTCGGCCGCTCGGAGCGAGATGACGAGCAAATCCTGACAATACTGCTTGCCTGGTGGACGGCGCGAGAAACGCCACCACGTTGCCTGCCGACACGATGACGTCGAAATCTGCCTCGACACCGCGGGCCGGCAGATCGAGTTCGGCGAGATCGCCGACAAGCCACGTCGGGCCGGGATGGTCCTCCTCCGCGGCAGCGATGAGAACCGGGTCGACATCGACTCCGACAACCACGTGACCGACGTCGTGCAGGTAACCGCCGAGTCGGCCCGGCCCGCACCCTGCATCGAGAACCCGACCCCCGCGTCCGAGCATCGCGTCGATCAAACGTGCTTCCCCGACAATGTCCTTGCCGTCCGCCCTCATGGAACGGAAACGCTCGACATATCGTGTGGAATGCGTCGAGTCGGCTGCAGTGATCTCTTCCCACTGGCTGGGGGTGCGCTCGTTCGGGGCCTGTGCAGTCATCTTCCGAGGGTACCGACAGCTCACCTGGTGCCGACGACCGTCCCGTCTGCGGCATATCCGACGATGGTTGGTCGCGGGGAAATGAGCGACAAGGGAATCCAACCGTAGAAGCGGTCTTCGGCAAGAACAGTCGGATAGATCTTGCCGTCAGCGGTGTGGAGTTCGGCTCGGACAGCACCTCCCGCCCCTGCGTCGTAGGTTGCCTCGTGTGGACCGGCAACCATGATGCCGGCTCCGCCTCCTAGTGCGAATGGTGACGCCTCCTCCGGGTACATATCGGGATCTGCAGCAGGAAAGCAACTGTCTCCAAGGTGGCTGAAATCGGAGGGTGCTCGCTGATCGAGATCTTCGGCAGATTCGAAGACCGGGGCGACGCACCTCCAGCCATTGGCGCCGTGGGCAACGAAGACGCTGAACAGAGATCCGTCAGGTCCGGGGATGGACCCGACCCGCTCGGCGGTGGACGGATCGATTCCGCCGTAGGTTCCCGGCATGGTCTGCCAACCCGAGTACATGTCGGTGAACGGTTTCGGCATCATCACCGTGGCAGCAGTGCAGCCCGCCACTCCCGCAGCGCAGATCGCTGCGACGAGAACGATGACACTGACTCGGCGGCGCGGAGCTTTGGTTGCCCCAATGTTGTTTTCGGTAGCCATGATTCGGGTTCGGACGGCATTTTGGACGTTCGCGGGCCAGAGTTCGACGGATACCGAATCGCTCGGCCGCAGCTTCTCGAGCGTGGTCAGCAGATCTTTGCTCATGGGGTACTCCCGTGTTCGGCGGCAGCGCAAGGTCGGGCGGTGTTCATCGGGATTACGGTGACGGATTCTGAAGTCAACCCGGCGCGCAATCGACGCCGAGCGCGAAAGAGACGAACATGCATGGCCGGAACCGAACACCCGGAGACCCGCGCGGCTTCGGTGGCGGTCAATCCGTCCCAGGCAGTTAGGAGCAGGGCTTCACGTTCGGTGACGGTGAGTGTTGCCAGTGCTTCGAGCAGTTCCGTGCGTTCGGTGACAGTGACGTCGGCGCCCGGCGTCGATGCCGCAATCTGCTCGATGCGTCCCATCTTCTCGGTGAGCGCGTCAAGGCGCCGAACGCTGCGACGGTTGTTGTTCACGGTGTTTCGAGCCACCACCAACAGCCACGGCAGTGCCTGCTCGGGCACTTCGTCCAAGCGTCGCCAGGCTACGAGGAAAGTCTCGGCGACAACTTCCTGCGCGCTGTGATGATCGACGTGGCGGTAGGTGTACGCGAACACACGATCGGCGTAGGCGTCCCACAGGGCATTGAACCGCTCTTCGTCTCTCGGCGGCGGCTGTTCCTCGGATTTCGGGGTCATATGAAGAGATGTCCAGCTGGTTGCTGATCCTTACAGTCTCTGAGCTAATGGACGGTTTGTCGTATTACTCCGGCCGAGAACTCCGACTGTCAGAAGCAACAGAGCGAGGATGTACAGCGTCATGATCCAGATGCCCGCAGCGGCGGGCTGCCACTTGTTCGCCTGACCGAGCAGGATCAAGGCGTCGGAGACGAGGAAGAGAGCGCCGCCGATACCGGTGATCGTGTTGTACGCCAGTGCGGTTGATGCAGTTCCCACCAGGATTGCGGCGTACACGGGGACGGCAATTCGAAGTTCAGGTTCGAGACCGGTCCAGGTGTACGACACAAGAGCGATTCCAGCGACGGTGTAAGCGCACAGAAACCATGGCCGCCTTCGTATCTCCCGAAGAGCACCGTGTGAGAGAAAGAATCGGATGAAGCAGAGGTGACCGATCGCGAAGGCTGCCATCCCGATGACAAACGTGGTCTCCCAGATCAGGAACAAATCTCCGAAAGCACAGGCAATCAGTGCCGCAGCCACAATTCGAGGTCCGCGTCGGGCGACAACCCAGGCAGCCAGAATCGGAGCGAGCATGACCTTGGTGATCCCGTCCCAGGGCGCAGCATCAGCGGCATTGAGGATCAGATGGACAATCGCTACCGCTGAAAACCCCACGAACCATGGCGACCGGATGGTGCTCGGCAGTCCGGCGTCGCAATCAGATTCACGCATCGGCTCAGTGTAGGAAGTCCGCTGCACGCTCGGCGAGGTCGAGCGCCGGCTGGGGGAGTATGCCGAGGATGAGCGTGACACCGGCGCCGAGGCCGATCACACTGCTGGTCAGTGCACTCGGCACCACGACGGTCGGAGCGTCTGCGGCCGATTCGGTGAAGAACATCAACACGATCACTCGCACGTAGAAGTACGCGGCGATCGCGCTGCACAGGACGCCGACGATCACGAGAGGTGCGGCGCCACCCTCGGCGGCCGCGCTGAACACGGCGAACTTTCCGATGAACCCACTGGTCAACGGGATCCCGGCGAAAGCCAACAGGAACATTGCAAACACAACCCCGACCAGTGGTGAGCGCCGGCCCAATCCGGCCCAGCGCGAGAGCGTCGCGACCTCACCGTCTGCGTCCCGAACCAGGCTCACGACGGCGAACGCGCCCACGGTGCTGAATCCGTAAGCCAGAAGGTAGAACATCGCCGAGGCCAGGCCGGCGTCCGAATCCGCAACCACAGCGGTCAGAATGAATCCGGTGTGCGCGATGGCCGAATACGCGAGCATCCGCTTCATGTCGGTTTGCGTCACAGCGACGATCGATCCGACAACCATCGTGAGTATCGCGACCGCCCACATCAGTGGACGCCAGTTCACGTATTCGTTGGGCAGAGCCACATAGAAGACACGAAGGATGGCACCGAAGGCGGCGATCTTGGTCGCAGTCGCCATGAAACTGGTGATCGGCGTCGGTGCCCCTTGATAGACGTCGGGAATCCACGAATGGAACGGCACCGCACCGACTTTGAACAGTAGTCCCACGGCCACGAGTGCTGTCCCGAGCCACAGGAAGGCGTCGGTACCCGACCCGATGCGTGCTGCGTCGGCGATACCGGAGAGTGTGACCGTCCCGGCATAGCCGTACAGCAACGCGATTCCGAAAACGAAGAACGCCGACGAAAATGCCCCGAGGAGAAAGTACTTGAGCGCGGCTTCCTGGGAGAGCAGACGACGTCGACGCGCCAGACCGCACAGGAGATACAGAGGCAGTGAGAACACCTCGAGCGCAACGAACATCGTCAAGAGATCGTTCGAAGCGGGAAAGAGGAGCATGCCGCCGACTGCAAACAGCGTGAGTGGAAAGACCTCGGTCTGGGCGATACCGACCTTGACCGCTTCTTGTTCCGCAACACTTCCCGGGACGCTCGACGCTTGAGGGGTGAAACTGCCGAGCGCGTCGTGTTGCGCGATCACCTCGGCGGTGTTGCCCGAGCCTCGCTCGGCGATCAGCAGTACTGCGGGGATCGACACGAGAAGGATCGTCGCCTGCAGGAAGAGCGTCGGACCGTCGACCGCTACAGAACCCATCATCGCCGTCGACCGCGTGCCGGCGAGCAGAAGCACTGCCACGAATGCGGCCGCCAATCCTGCGACACCGAGGACGAGTTGCACGGGGTATCGAAAACGCCGGGGTGCAAATGCCTCGATGAGTACGCCCACAATCGCAACACCGAACACGATCAACATCGGCGAGAGCAGGCTGTATTCGACACTGGGTGACGCCGTGCCGGTTGAGCCGAGGACGGTCACGTCGTTGAAGGAACTCATTTGTGGGCACCTCCTTCGTGGTCGGCGACGAGTGGGGGCGGCGCCTCGTCGACCGCTGTGTGACTCACTGCAGGAGTGATGACGTCCAAGGCAGGCTTGGGGTAGATGCCCAGTAGCAGCAGGAGAGCGATCAGAGGGGCGACCACCACGAGTTCGCGTCGAGCGAGGTCGCGGATCGTTCCCTGCCCTTCCTTCACGGGTCCGCCCATCATGCGCTGATAGAGCCAGAGGATGTAGATCGCGGACAGCACGAGCGCGGCGGTGGCTGCGATAGCGGCCACGTGGTAGCGCGAGTACGTTCCGATCAGCACCAGGAACTCACTGATGAACGGAGCCAGACCCGGCAGCGACAGCGTTGCCAACCCCGCTACGAGGAATGTGCCTGCCAGGACGGGTGCGACTTTCTGGACGCCGCCGTACGCTGCGATCGATCGAGTACCTCGCTGTGAGACGAGGAATCCCGCGATCAAGAACAGTGCCGCAGTGGAGACTCCGTGATTGACCATGTACAGCGCGGAACCCGCCTGGCTCTGGCTGGTCATCGCGAAGATTCCGAGAATGATGAAGCCGAAGTGTGAGATCGACGTGTAGGCGATCAGTCTCATCACGTCTGTTTGCGCGATCGCCAGTATCGCCCCGTAGACGATCCCGATCACGGCGAGCGTGATGATCCACGGTGCAAAAGTCGACGACGACTCCGGGAACAGTTGAAGGCAGTACCGAATCATCGCGAAGGTGCCCACCTTGTCCACGACCGCCATCATCAACACCGCTGTCGACGGAGTCGATTCCACCGCGGAGTCGGGCAACCAACTGTGCAACGGCCAGAGAGGTGCTTTCACCGCGAACGCGAACATGAATCCGAGGAACAAGGCGTTGAGCACCCCGGGGCCCACGCCGAGTTCACCGCTGCTTGCCGCTGAGGCGATCGCCCGGAAGTCGAAAGTACCGCTGGTGAAGGGACTCTCGTCGCGAGTGGTGACCACGTACAGACCGATGACGGCAGCGAGCATGACCAGGCCACCGAGGAGGTTGTAGAGCAGAAACTTCACGGCGGCGCGCGATCTACCCACTCCACCGAACCCGCCGATGAGGAAATACATCGGTATCAGCATCGCCTCGAAGAAAATGTAGAACAAGAGAATGTCCAAGGCGCTGAACGAAATCATCACCATGGACTCGACAACAAGGATCAGGGCGAAGTAGGTGTGCGGCATTCTCTTGGGTGATGCCGGGTCTGCCGGGACGTCATTCCAGCCCGCGATCAGAAGTAATGGAACCAGCACGGCGGTGAGAAGAACCAGAACGAGAGCGATCCCGTCGAGTCCAAGTGTGTAGCTGGTACCGAAAGCCGGTATCCAGCTGTGGCTTTCGACAAACTGAAATTGTTCGCCGCCGCGGTCGAACGCAACTCCGAGAACGGCGGCGACCACCAGGACCGCCACGGACACAGTCAACGCGAGAGACTTGGCAAATTGGTACGACCGTGCCGGTAAGGCGAGGACTACACCCGCTCCGATGAGCGGAAGCAGCCAGAGCACCGTCAGCGCAGGGAAGCCGGCATTTGTCACAGAGTCGCTCACCGCCGCTTCGATCACCACAGTGTCACCGCCATCATTGTCGCGACCACGAGTGTTGCTCCGACAAACATCACCAGCGCGTACGAGCGAACAAACCCGGTCTGCAGCTTCCGCGTGAGCGCAGACAACCCGGTGACTACCACCGCAAAGCTGCCCACCACGCCGCCTATTCCCTTGGTGTCGACCACTTCCAACGACTTGGTGAGTTGTCGACCGGGCTTCATGAACACCGCCTCGTTGAAGGCATCGCCGTAGAGATCGTGGCGAGCCGCAACGGTCAACGGGGAGGCCGGAGTCGGCGGCGCCAGTGGAATCTCACGGGTGGCGTACTCGCGGTAAGCAATCGCGACGCCCGCGGCAACTGCGAGCAGCGCCAGCGCGGTGATGGACCATGCTGGTATGGGCGGTTCGACGTGATGGGAGCCGACTACTGGTTCGAGCCAGTTCTGCAAGCTGGACCCGATGGTCAGGAGCATGCCGGCCCCGACGGACCCCACCGCCAAGATGATCATCGGAGATGTCATCACCGCGGGAGATTCGTGAGGTTTCTGGTCTTCCCAGCGGGCCTTCCCGAAGAAGGTCATCAGCATCACACGGCTCATGTAGAAGGCAGTGAGCGCTGCGCCCAACAGGGTGACAAGGCCCAGCACGACACCCTTCACGCCGCCCTCGCCGATCGCAACTTCGATGATCTTGTCCTTGGAGAAGAACCCTGCGAACGGCGGAACACCGATGATGGCAAGGTAACCGAGTCCGAAGGTGACAAAAGTCAGTGGCATGAACGCTCGGAGTCCGCCGTAGCGCCGCATGTCGGTTTCGTCGTTCATCGCGTGCATCACCGAACCTGCGCCGAGGAACAGACCCGCCTTGAAGAATCCGTGGGTGACGAGGTGCAAAATCGCGAAGGCATACCCGGCCGGCCCGAGACCCGCGGCCAGGACCATGTATCCGATCTGACTCATGGTCGATGCGGCGAGCGCTTTCTTGATGTCGTCTTTCGCGCAGCCGATGATCGCACCGAACAAGAGCGTCACTGCACCGACGATGACAACCACGAGCTGAGCGTCGGGTGCGAGATCGAAGATCGGATTCGAGCGCACGATCAGGTACACACCGGCAGTGACCATCGTGGCGGCGTGGATCAGCGCCGATACAGGGGTGGGGCCCTCCATCGCGTCGCCGAGCCACGACTGCAGCGGCACCTGCGCCGACTTCGCGCACGCAGCGAGGAGGAGCATCAGACCGATCGCCGTCAGGACACATTCGCTTGCGCCCGATGCGTCGCCGAAGACATTGCTGAACGAGAGCGATCCGAATGTGCTGAACATCAACATCATTGCGATCATCAAGCCGATGTCGCCGACACGATTGACGACAAATGCTTTCTTCGCCGCGGTCGCCGCCGATGGCTTGTGCTGCCAGAATCCGATGAGCAGGTACGACGCCAGACCGACGCCTTCCCAGCCGACGTAGAGTCCGAGGAAATTGTCGGCGAGCACCAGGAGCAGCATCGCTGCCAGGAATAGATTGAGGTACGCGAAGAACTTACGACGCTCGGGGTCGTGCGCCATGTAGCCGACGGAGTAGATGTGGATCAGCGAACCCACACCCGTGATGAGCAGGACGAAACACATCGACAGTTGGTCCAGCTGTAGTCCGAACTCGACTTGAAGACTGTCGACCGGGACCCAACTGAACAGGTGCTCGGTAACGGTGCGGTCGGCGGTGTCGCGGCCGAGCATCGCGATGAAAAATACTACTGCCACGACGAACGACGCGAGAGCCATGACGCAGGCGAGCAGGTGACCCCACACGTTCGTGCGGCGACCGGCCAGCAAAAGAACAGCGGCGCCGCACAGCGGCAGGGCGGGGAGCAACCAGATGGCGGACGTGATTCCTCCTGACATGTCAGTACTTCAGCAGGTCTGCGTCGTCGACGGATACAGAATGCCGAGATCGGAAGATGATCATGATGATTGCCAGGCCGACGACAACTTCGGCTGCAGCGACCACCATCGTGAAGAAAGCGAAAATCTGGCCGTCGAGATTGCCGTGCATACGCGCGAAAGTCACGAACGCCAGATTGGCGGCGTTGAGCATCAGCTCGATGCACATGAACACCACGATGGCGTTGCGTCGCAGGAGGACTCCCGCAGCCCCGATGGTGAACAACAGGACCGACAGATACAGGTAATTCTCGGGATTCATCGCGCAGACTCCTCACCGGTACTCGGATCCGGGGATCGCGGAGTGAGCGCGCTGCTGACGGAGAGTGTCGAGTACGATCCGTCCGGCAACAGAGCCGGCATGTCCACCGCGTTGTGTCGTGCGTACACAC
The DNA here is from genome assembly GCF_042670865.1 of Rhodococcus sp. NPDC057135. Lineage (NCBI taxonomy): Bacteria > Bacillati > Actinomycetota > Actinomycetes > Mycobacteriales > Nocardiaceae > Rhodococcus > Rhodococcus sp. NPDC057135. Next base: position 16,086 of record NZ_JBHUUU010000022.1, on the reverse strand, counting down.
CGGGGCTCGGGAGTGGAGTGGCCGAGCCTTTTTCGGGATTGTTCTCGTCGCTACCCAGGTACGCGAACCGCTGCTGAGAGAGTTCGCGTTGGCTGAGTGTGGCTCCGATCTTCTCCCGATGCGCGAGCATCATGGCGCCGAGTGTCGCCGTGATCAGTAGTGCGCCCGTCAGTTCGAAGGCCCAGACGTAGCGGATGAAAATGAGATCGGCGAGTTCGTCGATGTTGCCCTGCTCGAGTCCGGTGAAGCCGGTGAAGCCCGAGATCGACGCATTACCGAGGCCACCGATGAGCAGCAGCCCGAATCCGACGCCGATCACGATCGCGCTGACCCGTTGTCCCCGTAGAGTTTCGATCAAGGAATCCGAAGAATCCACGCCCACCAGCATCAAGACGAACAAGAACAACATCATCACTGCGCCGGTGTAGACGACGATCTGGACGACGCCCAGGAACAGTGCGCCCTGCACGATGTAGAACACGGCCAGGATGATCATCGTCATTGCAAGGAAGAGTGCAGAATAGACGGCTTTGGGAGCGGCGACGACACCCAAAGCGCTGATCACCGCCAAGGTTCCGAGGATCCAGAACTGCACCGCTTCGCCGGTGGAGGTCGAAGTCATCGTTCCCTCCGCCAGGATCGTGGTCGTGACCGCCGCGATCATTTCTCGGTCTCCTGGCTCGGCTCCGGTTCGGGTGCTGCTTGCTCGGGTGCTGCTTGCTCGGCAGCTGCTGCGATGTCGCCGCGGTAGTAGTCGTCCTGAGTTGTGCCGGGACGCAGCGCGTGTGGTGGTGCTGTCATGTCGGGCTTCAATGGTGCGAGGAGGCGGTCCTTCTCGTAGATCAACCCGGCTCGGTTGTCGTCGGTCATCTCGTACTCGTTGGTCATCGTGAGGGCCCGAGTGGGGCAAGCCTCGACGCAGAGGCCACAGCCGATGCACCGCAGGTAGTTGATCTGATACACCCGCCCGTAACGCTCACCGGGGGAGAACCGTTCTTCTTCGGTGTTGTCAGCACCTTCGACGTAGATTGCGTCGGCGGGGCAGGCCCACGCGCACAGTTCGCACCCGATGCACTTCTCGAGTCCGTCCGCATACCGGTTGAGTTGGTGGCGACCGTGATATCCGGGCGCGGTGGGGCGCTTTTCCTCCGGATAGAACTCTGTCTCGGGCTTCTTGAACATTGTCGAGAGCGTCACTCCGAAACCCGCGATAGGTCCGAGGAAATCAGGCATGGGAGTCCTCCGATGTGTCGGAAACATCTGTCCGCCGCGGCGGTGGCACGTTCTGCCCCGGTAGTTTTCGGGTCGGCAGCGTTTGACCAGGTAGGGGTGGAACCGGGAAGCCGCCCGACATCGCATCGAAAGGCCGAGTCCCCGGATCGGGCACCAACGCCGCGGTTCGGCGACGGCCCCGGTAGGTTCCGGCCAACACCATGAGCAGCGCAGCTCCGAGAACCAGTGCGACGCAGAGCAGTACGAGCCACGTGTTGTAACCCTCGTTGCGGAAGGCGCGAACAGTCGCGATCACCATCACCCACGCCAAGGCTGCGGGGATGAGAATCTTCCAGCCGAGATTCATGAACTGGTCGTAGCGCAACCTCGGAAGGGTGCTGCGCAACCAGATGAATACGAAGAGGAAGCCCCACACCTTGGCGACAAACCACAGCACGGGCCACCAACCGGAATTGGCTCCGTCCCACAGGTTGAATGGGAATGGTGCATGCCACCCGCCCAGAAACAGCGTCGTGGCCAGAGCGGACACCGTCACCATGTTCACGTACTCGGCGAGCATGAACATCGCGAACTTGAGTGAGGAGTACTCGGTGTGGAACCCACCTACCAGTTCGCCCTCGGCCTCCGGAAGGTCGAAGGGCGCTCTGTTGGTTTCGCCGACCATCGCTGTCACGTAGATCAGGAAAGACGGCAGGAGGAGAAAGACGTACCAGGCACCTTGTTGGGCACTGACGATTCCGGACGTGGACATCGTTCCGGCGTAGAGGAAGACTGCGGCGAAGGACAGTCCCATCGCTACCTCGTAGGAGATGACCTGCGCGGTCGATCGAAGTGCGCCCAGTAGTGGATATGTCGATCCCGAGGACCAGCCGGCAAGCACGATGCCGTACACACCGATCGAGGTCACGGCGAGGATGTAGAGAACTCCGACCGGCAGATCGGTCAGTTGCAGGGGTGAGAGGGTTCCGAAGATCGACACCTGCGGACCGAACGGAATGACGGCGAAAGCCATGAACGCGGGCACGACTGCGATGACGGGCGCGAGGAGGTAAATCGGTTTGTCGGCTCCGGTAGGAGTGATGCCTTCCTTGAGGGCGAGTTTGATTCCGTCGGCGAGACTCTGGAGCATTCCGCGGGGGCCGACGCGGTTCGGTCCGACACGCATCTGCATACGCGCCATAACTTTTCGTTCCGCGTAGATCGCCACCAGCGGAGTGAGTACGAGGAACACGAAGATGGCGAGAGCCTTGCCGATCACCAACCACCACGGGTCGTGCCCGAACGCCGACAGGTCGACCGGAGCGGCGACGGTATCGGCGTTCGCGAAGTACTCGTAGCCAGTCATTGCGCCGTCACCTTCGCGATCCTCACCACGGACCCCACGGAGGCGCAGAGCGTTTCGTAGACGGTGCTACCCGGTGAATTGAGCGGCAACCAGACTGTTCGAGGCGGTAGCTCGGTGATCTCCAACGGCAATGTGACGACGCCGGATTCAGTCGATACGGCAACCTGATCGCCGCTCACGGCGTCGATCTCGGCCGCGGTTTCGGCCGACAAACGTACGAGCGGGGGCCGTGCAGTACCGGCCAGGTTGGGCTCGCCGTCCTGCAAACGGCCGTTGTCGAGCAACATCCGCCAACTCGACAACACCGCCTCGCCTGGCGCCGGTGTGGGCACGGTGCCTGCGGGTACCTGAGGTGAAGTGGTGCGCAATCCGGCCCATGGTCCGAGGCGGCGTATCTCTGCGCGCGCGGACGCTGCGTCGGGCAAGCCCAGGTCGATACCCATCTCGGCTGCGATCGCGTGAAGGACGCGCTGATCTGGCATTACTCCTGTCGTTCTCAATGCGGTGTCGAACACGCGCTCGCGGCCTTCCCAGTCGAGGAAGGTTCCGGGCTTCTCGGCGACCGGCGCCACGGGGAAGACGACGTCGGCGAGTTCGGTGATTTCGCTGTGACGGATCTCCAAACTCACCACGAACCCTGCGGCTTCGATCGCGGCTCGTGCCTTTGCCGGGTTCGGGAGATCACCCAACTCCACGCCGCCGACAAGAAGCGCCGCGGTCGACCGTCCTGAACCCAGGAGGCTGGAGACATCGCGACCGTCGGAGGCCGGGACGGAGGCGTCCCACACCGATTCCACCTCTTGACGTGCCACCGGGTCGGCAATGGGGCGTCCACCGGGAAGCAATCCCGGCAACGCGCCGGCTTCGACGGCGCCGCGATCACCAGCGCGGCGTGGGACCCAAGCCAGGGAAGCTCCCGTCGCTTCGGCGAGACGTACCGCCGCCGAGAAGCCGCCCGCCACCTCACTGAGTCGTTCGCCCAGCAGGATCACTGCGCCGGGTTGTCGGAGGAGCTGACCCTCCACACTTCCAGGGCCTGCCAACGAATCCATCAGAGCTGCTTCACTTCCGGGTACGGTCCGAAGCAGACCGCCGCCCATCTTCTGCAGGCCTCGCGTAGCGAACGGCGCGCTGGCGAGCACTGTTGTCTTGCCGAAACGAGCGGCTTTGCGTAGCCGCAGGAAAATGATCGGTGACTCCTCCTCCGGCTCGAGAGCGACCAGCAACGCGGCCGGAGCTGATTCGAGATCTTGGTACGTCACCGACTCTTCGAGTGTGCGCCCCGCGACGTGAGCTGAGAGAAAGCTGGTCTCTTCGGCTGAGTGAGCGCGGATCCGGAAGTCGATGTTGTTGGTAGCGAGAGCAACTCGCGCGAACTTGCTGTAGGCGTATGCGTCCTCCCAGGTCGAGCGTCCACCGACGAGTACGCCCGCGTCGCCGTGGGCCTGTGCGAAGGTTCGCGCAACGAGGTCGAGTGCCATGGGCCACGACGCCGGAATCAATTCGCCGTCAGCGTTGCGGATCAGGGGGGTGGTGATCCGATCGCCTTGGGTCGTGTACGTGAAAGCGAAACGTCCCTTGTCGCAATTCCACTCCTCGTTGACGTCGGGGTCGTCCCCGGCGAGACGACGAAGAACCTTGCCGCGACGGTGGTCCGTGCGCTGGGCACATCCGTCCGCGCAGTGCTCGCACACGCTGGGGCTGGACACCAGATCGAACGGTCGCGCCCGGAATCGGTATGCCGTGCTGGTGAGTGCACCGACCGGGCAAACCTGAATGGTGTTGCCCGAGAAGTAGGACTCGAAAGGCTCGTTGGCGTAGATCCCGACCTGTTGAAGTGCACCGCGCTCGAGGAGATCGATGAACGGGTCGCCGGCAATCTGGCCCGAAAACCTTGTGCACCTGGCACAGAGGACACAACGCTCGCGGTCGAGGAGGATCTCGGACGAGAGTGGGATGGGTTTGGGGTAGGTCCGTTTCTCCTCACCGAACCGCGATTCCGTGCGACCGGTCGACATCGCCTGGTTCTGGAGCGGGCACTCGCCGCCCTTGTCGCACACGGGGCAGTCCAACGGGTGGTTGATGAGCAGGAGTTCCATCACCCCCCGCTGCGCCTTCTCGGCCACCGGCGACGTGAGTTGCGTGGTGACGACCATTCCGTCCGCAACCGGTGTCGTGCAGGACGCCACCGGCTTGCGTTGACCTTCGACCTCCACGATGCACTGGCGGCACGCCCCGACCGGATCCAGAAGGGGATGATCGCAGAACCGCGGAATCTGGGTGCCGATCATCTCTGCAGCGCGAATGATCAACGTGCCCTTGGGAACCTGAAGTTCTCGGCCGTCGATAGTGAGGGTGACCAGATCAGTAGGCGGTGCCGTGTCGGCCTTGGTAGCGTCGGCTGCAGTCATGAGACGAACGCTCCTGTCGCGAGAACGGACCGGCGAGGATCGAACGGGCATCCGTTGCCGTCGAAATGCGCGACGTATTCCTCGCGGAAGTACTTCAGTGAGGACATGATCGGGCTGGTCGCTCCATCACCTAACGCGCAGAAGGACTTTCCGAGGATCGTGTCGGAGATGTCGAGAAGTTTGGTGAGATCGGCTTCGGTTCCTGTTCCGCCTTCGAGTCGCCGCAGGATCTGCACCAGCCAGTACGTGCCTTCCCGGCACGGCGTGCACTTACCGCAGGATTCGTGGGCGTAGAACTCGGTCCATCGCAACACCGCGCGCACGATGCAGGTTGTGTCGTCGAATATCTGCAGTGCCTTGGTGCCCAGCATCGATCCCGCGGCGCCGACGCCCTCGTAGTCGAGTGGGACATCGAGGTGTTCCTCGGTGAAGATCGGTGTCGAGGATCCGCCGGGAGTCCAGAACTTGAGGGTATGTCCGGCCCGAACGCCACCCGCGTAGTCGAGAAGCTCTCGCAAGGTGATGCCGAGCGGCGCCTCGTACTGGCCGGGAGTGGTGACATGACCCGAGAGCGAGTACAGCGTGAATCCCGGTGACTTCTCACTTCCCATCGACCGGAACCACTCCGGACCGCCGAGGACGATCGACGGAACACTCGCGATGGACTCGACGTTGTTGACGACGGTCGGGCAGGCGTAGAGGCCTGCGACAGCGGGGAACGGCGGCCGCAATCGAGGCTGACCGCGCCGCCCCTCCAGGGAATCGAGAAGGGCTGTCTCCTCCCCACAGATATACGCGCCGGCTCCGGCGTGAACGACGAGATCCAGATCGAATCCCGAACCGAGGATGTTTCGGCCCAGATATCCGGCCGCGTAGGCCTCGGCCACAGCAGTCTGTAGGCGTCGCAGGACAGGGACTACCTCGCCCCTGACGTAGATGAACGCCTTGGCTGCTCGAATTGCGTACGCCGCGATGATCACTCCCTCCACCAACGTGTGGGGAGTCGCCATCATCAACGGCATGTCCTTGCATGTGCCAGGCTCGGACTCGTCGGCATTGACGACGAGGTAATGAGGTTTGCCGTCTCCGGGCGTGTCTTCGGAGACCTGCGGGATGAAGCTCCACTTGAGGCCCGTCGGGAAGCCGGCGCCACCGCGCCCACGAAGGCCCGCGTCCTTGACCGTCTCGATCACGGCATCGGGGGAGCCGTCGAGTGCTGTGCGTAGGGCCTGGTAGCCGTCGTGACGAAGGTAGCTGTCGAGGGTCCACGAGTTCGGTTGATCCCAGTGACGACTCAGAACGGGGGCGAGTGTCATGTCACTTCCCTTCGCCGGGAGCGTCGACCGCGGAAGCCGGGCCTGGTCGGTTGTCGTCGAGAGATCGGCTGACACGCAGTCCGGCAAGAGTTGCCCCGCCGACGGTCTGCGCTTCGGCCGCTTCGATTCGCGTATCCGGGAAACCGGCCAGGGTGCGCGCGGTCTGTCGGAACGAACACAGCGTCGCACCGCGACTGGGCGTCACGCGCTCTCCGGCGCGTAACGCATCGACAAGTGAGCGCGCCGATTCCGGAGTCTGATTGTCGAAGAACTCCCAGTTGATCATCACGACGGGCGCGTAGTCGCACGCCGCATTGCACTCGATGTGTTCGAGGGTGATCTTGCCGTCGGACGTCGAGATGGTGTGTCCGCCTTCGTCCCTGGAGCCTGCCGAGCCCAGGTGCTCTTCGAGTGCCGCGAGGATGTCGTCACCGCCCATGATCGCGCACAGCGTGTTGGTGCAGACTCCGACCAGATACTCTCCCGTCGGACCACGGCGATACATGGAGTAGAAAGTGGAAACGGCGGCGACCTCAGCGCCCGTCAAACCTAGCTTGGCACTGCAGAAATCGATCCCGGCCGGCGTGATGTACCCGTCCTCCGATTGCACGAGATGAAGGAGCGGCAGGAGGGCCGATCGACTGGTTATCGCAGCGGCGTCAGGCTCGCGATAACGAGCGATGACGGTGTCGGCATCGGCGTCGAGTCGGGCGAGTACGTCGGGGGGATAGCTCGACCGTGCGCCTGGGCGTACCAATTGAGTGGGTTCCTCCGGTCGCGGTCCGAGTTCGACGAACACCCGTGACGAACCCTTCGGGCCGGTCATCGGTCCACTCCGCCCATGACGGGATCGATACTGGCGACCGAAGCGATCACGTCGGACACCATGCCTCCCTCACACATCGCCGCTACCGCTTGAAGGTTTGTGAACGACGGATCCCGGAAATGGACGCGGTACGGCCGGGTTCCCCCGTCGCTGACCATGTGCACCCCCAGTTCGCCACGCGGAGATTCCACGGCGACGTACACCTGACCGGGCGGCACGCGGATGCCTTCGGTGACCAGTTTGAAATGGTGAATCAGACCCTCCATGGACGACTCCATGATCTTGGCGATGTGCTTCTGCGAGTTGCCGAGGCCATCAGGTCCGACGGCGAGATCGGCAGGCCAGGCGATCTTCTTGTCGTCCACCATGACCGGCCCCGGTTGCAGCTTGTCGAGACACTGCTCGACGATCTTGAGGGACTCCTTCATCTCCTCGACGCGGATGACGTACCTTCCGTAGCAATCGGATCCGTCGTGCGTGACGACATCGAATTCGTAATTCTCGTAGCCGCAGTAGGGCTGCGCTCGACGCTGATCGTGGGGGAGACCTGTGGCGCGCAGGACCGGTCCCGTCACTCCGAGCGCCATGCAACCGGTGAGATCGAGGTATCCGATTCCCTGGGTGCGGGCCTTCCAGATGGAGTTGTCGCTGAGCATCAGTTCGACGTCGCGCAACCGCTTCGGAAGGACTTTCAACAGTTGTCGTACCTTCGCCACCGAGCCGTCGGGTAGATCTTGCGCGAGACCGCCGGGCCTGATGTACGCGTGATTCATCCGCAGTCCGGTGATCGTCTCGAACACGTCCAGAATCAGTTCGCGTTCGCGGAATCCGAACAGCATCGCCGTCACGGCGCCCAGTTCCATTCCGCCGGTCGCCAGGGCGACAAGATGTGAAGAGATCCGATTGAGCTCCATCATCATCACGCGAATGACGGTGGCTCGCTCGGGAATGTCGTCGGTGATGTCGAGAAGTTTCTCGACCCCGAGGCAGTAGGCGGTCTCGTTGAAGAACGGTGACAGGTAGTCCATCCGAGTAACGAAAGTGACGCCCTGCGTCCAGTTCCGGTATTCGAGATTCTTTTCGATTCCGGTGTGCAGGTAGCCGATTCCACATCGTGCTTCCACGACGGTCTCACCCTCGATTTCGAGAATGAGGCGCAAGACGCCGTGCGTGGACGGATGCTGCGGGCCCATGTTGACCACGATCCGTTCGGCCTCGCCGGTTCGCTGCCGGGCGGCCGCGGTGACGATGTCGTCCCAGTCCTGACCGGACGCCGTCACGATGGTTTCCTTCGTAGCGCCGGCGCTGCTTCCTGTCGTGTTGTTCATCAGTTGTACGACCTACGCTCGTCGGGTGGCGGAGTCTGGGCGCCCTTGTACTCGACCGGAATACCGCCGAGCGGATAGTCCTTCCGCTGCGGGTGGCCTTTCCAGTCGTCGGGCATCTCGATGCGGGTCAGTGCCGGGTGACCGTCGAAGACGATTCCGAAGAAGTCGTAGGTCTCACGTTCGTGCCAGTCGTTGGTCGGGTAGATCCCGACGATCGACGGAATGTGCGGATCGGAATCCGGCACAGACACTTCCAGCCTGATCCGGCGATTGTGCGTAATGGAGGCGAGTGGATACACGGCGTGGAGTTCGCGACCGGTGTCCTGCGGGTAGTGCACTCCGTCGACACCCAGGCAGAGTTCGAAGCGAAGATCCGGTTCGTCGCGCAGTCTGCGCGCAACCTGCGGGAGGTGAGACCGTTCGACGTGCAGCGTCATCTCGTCTCGAAAAACCGTTACTCGCTCGATTGCGTCAGTGAAAGTGTCGCCCGCGCTGCGCAATGTGGCGTCCAAGGAGTCTGCAACCTCGTCGAAGTATCCACCGAACGGTCGAGAAGCCTTGTCTTCTACAGAGATCGGAGGGGCAAGACGACTGTAGCCCGAGGTGTCGCCACTGCCGCGGACCCCGAACATCCCTCTCGCGCCGGTGTTGCCCGAGGTCATCGCAGCAACCCCTTCATGTCGATGGTGGGGGTGGATGCCAGTGCGGCGCGCTCGGCTGCCGCGCGAGCCTCTTCGCGGTTGACGCCGAGGGGCATCTCCTGAATCTTCCGGTGCAGCTCGATGATCGCATTGAGGAGCATCTCCGGCCGCGGCGGACAGCCGGGCAAGTAGATGTCGACCGGAACGATGTGGTCGACGCCCTGTACCACTGCGTAGTTGTTGAACATTCCGCCGGAAGACGCGCACACACCCATGGCCAGAACCCATTTCGGCTCGGCCATCTGGTCGTAGACCTGACGAAGCACCGGGCCCATCTTTTGACTGACCCTCCCGGCCACGATCAGAAGGTCTGCCTGGCGCGGCGACGCACGGAAGGCCTCCATGCCGAACCGTGCCAGATCGAAGCGGCCGGAGGTGGTTGCCATCATCTCGATGGCGCAGCACGCGAGCCCGAAGGTGGCAGGCCACAGTGATCCTTTGCGGACGTACCCGGCAAGGCCTTCGACCGTTGTCAGTAGAAATCCGCTGGGGAGCTTTTCTTCGAGACCCATATCCGACTCTTTTCAGTCGTAACAGCTTCGGTATGACCGGTTTTGTCTGATTTCTTTGTGTTGATCGTGTCTTCGTCCAGCTAGTCCCAACCGAGACCGCCTCGTCGCCATTCGTATGCGTATGCCACCGAGACGTTGACTATGAAAAGGCCCATGGCCGCGAGACCGAACAAGCCGAGCGAATCGAAGTGCACGGCCCACGGATAGAGGAAGACGATCTCGATGTCGAAGATGATGAACAGCATCGCCGTCAGATAGAACTTGACGGGAAACCGGCCGCCACCAGAGGCGCGGGGTGCCGGTTCGATTCCGCATTCGTAAGCTTCGAGCTTTGCCCTGTTGTACCGCTTCGGGCCGACCACGGACGCGAGAACAACCGACACCACGGCGAAGGCCATCGCGATGACCCCGAGAACGAGAATGGGGATGTAAGCGTTCATGTCACCCGAACTCCTCTCTGCTGTGCGGATGTCCGCCTAGCCCGAAGGTGCCGTTAACCCGAAGGTGCCGTTCGATTTCGATACTGCCAGCAATTCGATACTTATGTGACCTGCGACACCCACACTAGGGGAGGCCTCCGACATTGGGTTGATTTTCGGGGTGCCGAGTTTCGCTCTCGAAAGTCCGAAGTAGTCGGCGCCGCAACGAATCACCGCTGCAACGGGTGCTCACCGGCTCAGTTGCCGACGGAGAAGCGCGATGACGGTGGAAGCGAGTTCGATCGGATCTATCGGCTGCGGCACTGAGGCTTCCGCTCTCGACCACGACGCCAGCCATGCATCGTCGGGTCGACCGGTCAGTACGAGGATCGGTGGACAGTCGGCGATCTCGTCCTTGAGTTGTTTCGCCACGCCCATGCCGCCGGCCGGACTGGCCTCGCCGTCGAGGATGGCGAGATCGATTCCGCCGGCATCGAGCTTGTCGACGACGATCGGCGCCGTCGCGACCTCGATGTAATCGATGGTGGGCATCGAGGGATGTGGACGCTCGCCGAGAGCGAGCCGGACTTGCTCGCGCGTGTGCGCGTCGTCGCTGTAGACGAGGATGCGCACGGGTGCCATGGAGTTGGGCTCTGCGGTCTCGGCGGACACGCGGCCGACGTTACTCCGGGCAGTCCCCGGCTACCGGCGAATCTTCAACATCGGCAAGAACTTCCGCGAAATCGCAGCTCGGCTTCACAGCAAACGGCCCCTACCCGGCGATGAACGCCGAAGTAAGGGCCGCCTGAATTGCGTGTGCGCTCAGAAGTTTTCGACGAACTTCGTCAGGCCCTTACTTGCCGTTTCCAGGGCCGTCTTCTGTGCCTTCTTCACCAGGAAACCCGGCAGCGGGATCTTGGGATCGATGGTCAATTCGAAGGTGACTTTGGTTCCACCGTCGGTGGGCGTCAAGATGTACGAGCCGTCCTGCTGGTTCTGCTGGCCGCTCTCGACGAGGGTCCAGGTCACCTTCTCGTCGCCCTCGAAGGTGTAGTCGACTACCTGCTCGTCGTTGATTCCGAGAATGGACACGGCCATGCGAACGCGATGGGGGCGACCGTCGTCGTGGGTGCTCTCGATGGTGATCTTCTTGTGCGCAGACGACCACTCCGGCAGTCGATCGACCGCGGCGACGGCCTGCATCACCGTTGCCGGATCAGCCTTGATCTCGAATTCCTTGACGCCCGAAACGGCCATGAACGTGCTCCTTCTCGCCTTGCGGCAACGGTTCGTGATTACTGCAGTTGCGCAATTAGATCATTCGGCGATCGGGGTGGCGTCGAACTAGTCCATGCCGTTCTTGCGCATCTGGTCCCGTAGTGCGCCCTGTACGGCCTGTGAAACCCACGAGTTGAGGGAGACTCCGTTCTGATTGGCTGCCTCCTCGGCGCGGGCTTTGATCTGCTCCATCATCCTCAACGTCACTCGGCTGATATCCCCGCTGACGTCGTCGAACGAGTAGGTGGAGTCCTTCTTCTCGTCGTCTGCCTTCTCGTTGTCTGCGGCCTCGCCGCCAGTCGAACCGGGCGGGCGAACGACATCGACCAGCAACTCGCTGCCGTCGAGATTGACCTTGACCTCTCGATCGCCGAGTTTCGCCCCGATCTCCTTGGCCAGCTCAGTTGCCGCGGCCAGCAAGACCAGGCGGACCGAGGGTTCGATGGCGGCGGACAGCGACGCCGCAATCCGGCGCGTGTGATCGTCGCCGAGTTCGGCTGCGGTGACGAGGTCGTTCTGCAGCTTTGCGGTGTACTCCGAAATGTCCATGACACCAGAGTGGCGTCAAAAGTGACGTCAGTCAAGGATACTTGTGACGTCACTCGATCTGGAGGGCGGTCGACCGCTATAGAGTTGCCCCGCACCTGAGGCGAACAGCGTCCGGGTTTCGTGCTGGTTGTTTCGTGCTTGTCGAGGAGTGGGTTGTGCCGAACACGGTGTCGCTGAAGGTGCAGTTGGTGGCGAAGTCCGAGTTCTTCCCGCCCGAGGACATTCCGTGGGAGACGGACGCCGACGGCGGCGAAGCACTTGTCGAGTTCTCCGGTCGAGCCTGCTATCAGAGTTGGTCCAAGCCGAACCCGCGCACGGCAACCAACGCCGGCTACCTGAGGCACCTGCTCGAGGTCGGACACGTTTCAGTGCTCGAGCATGCAACCGTGAGCTTCTACATCACCGGTATCTCGCGCTCGTGCACTCATGAATTGATTCGTCACCGGCACTTCTCGTACTCGCAACTCTCGCAGCGATTCGTCCGCGAGAACGATGCGAACGTCGTCGTACCTCCGGCTGTCGAAGGCGATCCCGAACTCGAAGCACTGTTTCTGTCGGCCACCGACGAAAGCCGTCGCGCTTACGGTGAACTGCTCACCGCCCTCGAAGGGAAACTGCAATCGGTGCCCGGCGCCCCGATGCGAGGGAAGCAAGCCAGGCAAGCTGCGCGCTCGGTGCTGCCCAACGCCACCGAGACTCGCTTGGTCGTGACCGGGAACTATCGGGCCTGGCGGCACTTCGTCGAGATGCGTGCCACCGAACATGCGGATGTCGAGATCCGGCGAGTCGCGGTCGAGTGCCTGCGTCAGCTTCGCGACGTCGCGCCAAATGTGTTCGGGGACTACGAGATTCTCCGCGGAAGCGACGGATCGGAAATCGCCGTCAGTGCATTTGCGGCCGAGTCGTGACTCGTGTGCAGAAGTAAGAGCTGAACCGGGTAACCTTCTGACCATGACCTACGGTGATTCCGCTTCTCTTGTCGAGCGTCCGTTCGGCACCATTTCCGTTGCGATGGTGACCCCGTTCACTGCCGACGGGAAGTTGGACGTCGACGCGGGAGTGCGCCTCGCAGCCCATCTCGTCGACAACGGCTGCGACGGCCTTGTCCTTGCCGGTACCACCGGTGAATCTCCCACCACCACCGAGTCCGAGAAGCTCGACCTGCTCCGCGCGGTGATCGACGCCGTCGGCAACCGCGCGAAGATCGTCGCAGGCGCCGGCAGCAACGACACCGCCCACAGTGTCGAACTCGCCCGTGACGCGGCTCGCGCCGGAGCGCACGGTCTGCTCGTCGTCACCCCGTACTACTCGCGTCCGCCCCAGGCCGGACTTTTTGCACACTTCACCGCCGTCGCCAACGCGACCGACCTGCCCGTCATGTTGTACGACATTCCGCCCCGCTCCGTCGTCCCCATCGAGACCGAGACGATCCGTCGACTCGCCGAGCACCCGCGGATCAAGGCTGTCAAGGACGCCAAGGGCGACCTCAACGCCGGCGCAGAGTTGATCGGCACCACCGAACTTCAGTTCTTCTCCGGTGACGACCCGCTGAACCTGCCGTGGCTCGCTGTCGGTGCTACCGGCTTCGTCAGCGTCATCGGCCATCTTGTTCCGGGTCGCCTCCGCGACCTTCACACCGCGTTCGTGTCCGGCGACATCGCCCGCGCCCGCGAGATAAACCTCAGTTTGATCCCTGTGATTCGTTCCGTTGCCCGCCTCGGCGGTGTCAGCGCTTCGAAGGCGGGTCTGCGACTCATCGGAATCGATGTCGGAGAACCACGCCTTCCGCAGGTTGCACCCACTAAAGAGCAGATCGACGGTCTTGCCGCCGATCTGCATGCGGCAGGAGTTTTGTAAATGACCCGTCCCCCCCGACGTCGTAGTGCCAGTCGTCAAGCCGGTCCGCCTTCGCCTCCGGCTCCCGAAACGGCCGCGAAGGCCGCACCGGTAGAGGCACCAGCTGCGCCGGCGGCAGAAGCGGCCCCCGCCGCAGCCGCCCCGCCCAAGAAGGCCGCAGCAACCAAATCCGCAGCGACGAAGTCTGCAGCGACCAAGTCCGCTGCCACCAAATCTGCTGCACCCAAGAAGTCGACCGAAGACAGGTCGCCGCGCAAGTCTTCCGGCGGCAACCGTCCGGCAGCGTCGAAGGCGGGCAACGGGCGCGGAAACAAGCGCCCCGAGAACCGTCCGGCCGTCGATCCCACGGGTCGACTCGGAACACCCCCGAAGGCGCCGGCATCAGGTCTGCGCATCGTCGCTCTCGGCGGCATCGGTGAAATCGGTCGCAACATGACTGTGTTCGAGCACCGCGGCAAGCTGCTGATCGTCGACTGCGGTGTGCTGTTTCCCGAGGACCAGCAGCCTGGCGTCGACCTGATCCTCCCGGACTTCCGCTACATCGAAGACCGTATGGACGACGTCGAAGCCGTCATCTTGACTCACGGACACGAGGACCACATCGGTGCTCTGCCGTTCTTGCTGCGCCTGCGCGCGGACATTCCGGTCATCGGCGCGAAGTTCACTCTCGCCCTCGTTGCCGCCAAGTGCCGCGAGCATCGCCTGCGACCGAACCTCGTCGAGGTCGTCGAAGGAAACACCACCACCCACGGCCCGTTCGACTGCGAGTACTTCGCCGTCAACCACTCGATTCCCGACGCCCTCGCGATCGCGATTCGCACCGACGCCGGCGTCGTACTGCACACCGGTGACATCAAGCTCGATCAGCTGCCTCTCGACGGCCGCCTGACCGACCTCGCCGGTTTCTCCCGCCTGGGCGACGAGGGTGTCGACTTGTTCCTCGTGGACTCGACCAACGCCGAGGTCCCGGGATTCGTCACGCCCGAGCGTGAAATCGGGGGAGTGCTCGACAACGTCATCGGCAAGGCGAAGCAGCGCGTCATCGTCGCATCGTTCGCCAGCCACGTGCACCGCATCCAGCAAGTCGTCGACGTTGCCGCTCGGTACAACCGCCGCATCGTCTTCGTCGGCCGCTCGATGGTCCGCAACATGCAGATCGCACAGGATCTCGGCTACCTCACGGTGCCCGACGGCCTGGTCGTCGACATCGACACCGCCGCGACACTTCCCGACGATCGTCTGGTTCTGATCTCCACGGGTTCGCAGGGCGAGCCGTTGGCAGCGCTCTCGCGGATGGCACGAGGCGAACACCGCCAGATCAACATTCGCGCCAACGACTTGGTCGTTCTCGCGTCCTCGCTGATCCCGGGCAACGAGAACTCCGTTTTCGCCGTGGTCAACGGTTTGGCCAAGCGCGGTGCCACCGTCGTGACGCAGCAGAGCGCCAAGGTTCACGTCTCGGGCCACGCGTCCGCCGGTGAGTTGCTCTACCTCTACAACGCGGTTCGGCCCACCAATGCCATGCCTGTTCACGGTGAATGGCGCCACCTGCGTGCCAACGCCGCACTTGCCAAGGCCACCGGCGTTCCGGAAGAGCGCATCGTATTGGCCGAGGACGGCGTCGTGGTCGACATGGTCGACGGACTCGCCGAGATCGTCGGACGGGTACCGGTCGGACACGTCTACGTCGACGGTCTGTCCGTCGGTGACGTCGGTGAGCCGACGCTTTCCGATCGCCTGGTGCTCGGTGAGGGCGGCTTCATCGCCATCACCATCGTCATCAACGAGTCGACGGGTCGCGCGGTCAGCACTCCCGAGGTGTCCGGCCGCGGTTTCTCCGACGATCCGACAGCCCTCAAGGCCGCCGCGGATCTCGTGGAATCGGACCTGGCACGGTTGGCGAGCGAAGGCGTCATCGACGCTCATCGCATCGCGCAGTCCGTGCGCCGCGTCGTCGGACGCTGGGTCGCGGACAAGTACCGCCGCCGTCCGATGATCATTCCGACGGTCATCGCGGTTCCGTAGATCGGCACAGCAGGTCGCTTGCGCTCGAACCCGGTCCGGTTCGAGTACTTTGGCGAAGGTGACCTTCGCTCATGACGAACGACTCGCCCTGGTGGACAGCATGGTCGAATTCGGCCCCGATGCTCCGACGCTGTGTGGGGAGTGGACCAATCGTGACCTGGCAGCACATCTGATCGTCCGGGAGCGGCGTCTCGACGCCGCTCCCGGAATCATGTTCAGCCCTCTGGCCGGTCACACCGAGAGCGTGCGAAAGGCCGCAGCGGCGCGTCCGTGGGAGGACATCCTC
>NZ_JBHUUU010000021.1:0-93295 GCF_042670865.1 Rhodococcus sp. NPDC057135 | reverse complement strand
CTCGGGCGGTGGTGGTGTTGCGGTCGGGTGTGGGTGGGGATTTTTTGGTGGGGTTTGTGGTGGGTGAGGTGGGGGTGGTGGTGGATGAGGTGGTGGTGTTGGAGGGGGTGCGGAGGTCTCTTCCGGGGTTCATGGTGCCGTCGGTGGTGGTGGTGTTGGATGGGTTGCCGGTGACGGTGCATGGGAAGTTGGATCGAAAAGCCCTACCGGACACAACTTTCAACGCAGCAGAATATCGCGCGCCGATCACGCGAAACGAAGATGTGGTCGCTCGTGCGATCTCGGACGTACTCGATCTCGACCAGGTGGGGGCCGATGACAATTTCTTCGGGCTCGGCGGGGACTCTCTCAGCGCTACCCGCGTCATAGCGCGCATCAACACCGTGTCGAACATAAAACTCGGGGTCAAAGCGCTGTTCGACACTCCGGTGGTAGCTGATCTGGCGGCCTCGATCGATCCGGTCGAATCTAAACTTGGTGAATCGGGGCCTGTAGGTTCGGGTCTGGTTGGACTCTCGGGTATGGCACGGCCAGAACACATTCCACTGTCTCTGTCGCAGTCGCGTATGTGGTTCCTCAACCAGTTCGACACCTCATCTCCGCTCTACAACATTCCCGTTGCCCTGCAACTGGACGGATTCCTCGATCTCGAAGCGCTCGAAGTTGCGCTCGGCGATGTGGTGGAACGGCATGAATCCCTTCGGACGATCTTCCCGACTTCCGCGGACGGGCCGCACCAGGTGATTGTCGAACCAGCGCGCGCTGCCCCTCGGATCCACCCCGTACCGATTGCCGGCGAGCAGATATTTGCGGCGCTGCATGGGTTCTTCG
The DNA here is from genome assembly GCF_042670865.1 of Rhodococcus sp. NPDC057135. Classification (NCBI taxonomy): domain Bacteria; kingdom Bacillati; phylum Actinomycetota; class Actinomycetes; order Mycobacteriales; family Nocardiaceae; genus Rhodococcus; species Rhodococcus sp. NPDC057135. Next base: position 92,464 of record NZ_JBHUUU010000021.1, on the reverse strand, counting down.
ACGTGGGATTCGATGTGGCCGAGGAGTTCCCGCTGCACGTGAGGTTGCTCCGAATCGGACCTGAGCAGCATGTTCTTGCGATCGTTGTCCACCACATCGCGGCCGACGGCTTCTCGATGACGCCACTGGCACGTGACCTGATGCGCGCCTATACATCCCGTGCGCAGGATCAGAGTCCGAGGTGGGCGCCACTGCCCATCCACTACGCTGATTACAGCGTGTGGCAGAGGGGGATCATCGACGCAGAAGGTGGTCCAGGTACGTCGATCGCGGAACAATTCACCTACTGGACCGAGGCGCTGTCGGGAATTCCTGAAGTCTCACCGCTCGCTCTTGATCGACCTCGAAGGCCGAAGCGCTCTTCCGAAGGTGCCGTCGTCTCGGTGAGCATCTCACCTGAAGTACATCGAGCTTTGACCGGCCTTGCACACCAGCATGATTCGACACTTTTCATGGTTGTGCACGCGGTGCTTGCGGTGCTGCTGGCACGGCTCTCGGGGTCAGGCGACGTTGTGATCGGGACGCCGGTCGCGGGACGCGGCGAAGCGGTGTTGGACGACGTAGTAGGGATGTTTGTCAATACTCTGGTTCTTCGTACGCCGGTCGAATCCGGAGCAACCTTTGCCGACACCCTTGCGGCAGTGCGGTCGACAGATCTCGGCGCACTGGACCATGCGGACATTCCCTTCGAAAAGCTGGTGGACTTTCTTGCGCCCGATCGTTCCACTGCGCATTCACCCCTATTTCAGGTATTGCTCGAATTCCAGACCGCCACGAGCCTGCGCCTCGAACTACCGGAGTTGACGATCCGTTCGCTCGACTTCGATCTCGAGGTGGCAAAATTCGATCTGCAACTGAGTGTGATGGAGCAGGTCGACGAGCGCGGCGTTCCGGATGGGATCAGCGCCGGCTTCCGCTATGCCACGGATGTTTTCGATCAAGGATCAGTGGAGCGAATTGCACAGCGCTTCGGGAGGGTGATCGACGCCGTGATCGACGATCCGTCTGCGATCGTCGGTGACATCGACATTCTTCTGACCGGCGAACGTAGCGAGGTGCTGGTTGCGCCGCCTCCCTCGGTTATCGACAGGAATGATGATTCGCTCTCGGATCTCTTCGATCGAGCGGTGCTCACTTCGGGCGATGCCGTGGCGGTGCGTTGTGACGGCCAGTCGGTGACCTACCGCGAACTGGACGAGCGAGCCAACCGCCTCGCGCGACTGCTGGTGACGCAGGGGGTCGTGCCAGAGACACTCGTGGCAGTGGCGATGACCCCGTCGTTCGAACTTCTTGTGGCTCTGCTGGCGGTGGTGAAATCGGGCGGTGGATACCTACCGGTGGACCTGACGTCTCCGCCCGAACGGGTGAGCTTCGTGCTGCGTGACGCTGCGCCGGTGTGCGTACTGACGACCACCGCCGGCAGTGATGAAGTCGGCCGCAACGGGGTGCCCACGATCGTCGTGGACAGTACCGACATTCGTGATGCGCTGCAGAGTTTTTCACCGCTGCCGGTGACCGAAGAAGACAGGCCGCTACCGTTGCGGCCCGATTCGGTGGCCTACGTGATTTACACCTCGGGATCCACCGGGAGACCGAAGGGGGTGCAGGTACCTCATCGCAGCGTCGTGACGTTGCTGGCAAACACCCGAGCGCTCTTCGGATTCGACCGCGGCGATGTGTGGACGATGTTTCATTCGGCGGCATTCGACTTCTCGGTGTGGGAAATGTGGGGTGCACTCGCACGCGGAGGCCGACTGGTACTGGTCGACTATTTCACGGCACGGTCACCCGAGGCATTCCTCGAATTGCTGCGGGACGAACGTGTCACGGTGCTCAATCAAACGCCTACCGCTTTCTATCAATTGGCGGAAGCCGACCGGCGTGCCGGGGGCGCGGACCTGTCATTGCGTTACGTGATCTTCGGCGGTGAGGCGCTCGACTTCGGGCAGCTGACGCGCTGGTACGCCCGACGCGGGACCTCGCCACCGGATCTGGTCAACATGTACGGCATCACGGAGACAACCGTGCACGTCAGCCACCTACCGCTGGATCGTGAACTGGCGCGTGAAGGATCTGCTTCGGTGATCGGGCGGGCACTGCCGGGGTTGCGTGTGTACGTGCTGGATCAGCGGTTGCACCCCGTGCCGCCCGGCGTCGTGGGTGAACTGTATGTCTCCGGCGACCAGGTCTCACGCGGATACCTCGGCCGGTTCGTCCTCACCGCCACACGTTTCGTTCCCGACCTCACAGTCATCGGTGCGCGCATGTACCGGTCCGGTGACGTGGGGCGCGTGAATGACGACGGGCAACTGGAGTACCTCGGTCGCAATGACATGCAGGTGCAGGTGAAGGGCTATCGGATCGAACTCGGCGAGGTGGAGTCTGCTCTGCTCGGCGGAGTGGGAGTGGCGCAGTCGGCGGTGGAGGTTCGCGGAGACCGGTTGGTGGGCTACGTGGTGCCGGAGTCCGGTGCGACCATCTTTCCGAAGGCGTTACTCGAGGACCTCTCGGCGACGTTGGCAGCACACATGGTCCCCGCTGTCGTGACGGTTCTCGATGCCCTGCCACTGACGGTGAACGGGAAACTCGACCGGAAAGCGTTGCCTGAACCTGACTTCGGGCAACAGATAACCGAGAGCCGTTCTCCCGTCTCGGACACGGAAAGTATCCTTGCGAGCCTTTTCGCCGAGGTTCTGGGTCTCGACGAGGTAGGGGTGGACGACTCGTTCTTCACCCTCGGTGGCGATTCGATCATGTCCATCCAGTTGGTGAGCCGCGCCAAGTCTGCCGGAGTTCTCATCACACCGCGCGAGGTGTTCGAGCGCAAAACCGTGGCAGCGCTGGCCGAGACGGCCGGAACGGCTGGCAACCGTGTCGTCCTCGACGAATTACCTGGCGGCGGCGTCGGTGAGATCGAATTGACGCCGATCGTCAAATGGATGCTTGCCCGTGGTGGAGATTTTCGCCGGTACTCCCAATCCGTTTTGCTCTCGGTTCCTGCCACGCTCGACGAGGACACGTTGACACAGGCCATGCAGGCCGTGTTGGACCATCACGACATCCTCCGAGCAGGCCTTCGGGTCGCACTCCACCCCGAATCAGTTGGGCGGATGGACGTCGAGCCTGCGGGCGCGGTGAGGTCGCCGACAGTCGTGCACCGCGTGCACCTCGACGGCGCTGTGGCCGAGACGGTCTCGACGGCACTTGTCGCCGCTCTGGATCGGCTCGATCCGGGGGCCGGCGTGATGGTGCAAGCAGTGTTGTTCGAACCTGACGGATCTGGGCGCAAGCGGTTGCTTCTCGTGGCCCACCACCTCGTGACGGACGGGGTCTCCTGGCGAATTCTGATCCCCGATCTTGCGCTCGCGTGTGCGCAGGTGCAGTCGGGCATCGACCCTTCACTGGCTCCGGTCGGGACGTCGATGCGTCGATGGGCGCGCGGCCTCGTCGACGCCGCGCACGAGCCGGATCGGGTTGCCGAACTCGACTACTGGCGGGACACACTGCGAGGTCCGGACCCGATGCTCGGCGCGCGCTCCTTGGCGACGACGGATACCGGCGTGAGTGCAGCAGACGTCGAAATGCGGGTACCCCCGGCCTTGACCGAAACCGCGTTGACCGATGTGCCGCAGGCGATTCACGGGAGCGTCGAGGACGGATTGTTGACGGCGTTGGCTATGGCTTTGGTTCGCTGGCGGAGCGAGCGGGGGATCGACGCTCCGGAGGCGTTGATCAGTCTCGAGGGTCACGGACGCGAGGAACCGGTGGTCCCGGGGGCTGACCTTGCTCGTACCGTCGGATGGTTCACGTCGATTTTCCCGGTGCGCCTCGATTTGAGCGGAGTGGATCCGAGTGATGCCTACGCCGGCGGTCCGGCTGCAGGCTTGGCTGTCAAGACTGTCAAGGAACAACTCCGGGAAGTACCGGAACGCGGCATCGGATACGGCCTACTTCGATACCTGAACGATGATACAGCACAGTCGCTTTCGCAGTTTTCTGCCCCACAGATCAGTTTCAACTACCTCGGACGGGTCGGTGGATCCGAGGCCGATGCTTCTACGGAATGGATACCGATCCGTGACGAGGGTCTGCGGGCAGTCGCAGTCACCGAGCTGCCGCTGGCGGCTGTCCTCGAGGTCAACATCATGATCATCGAGGGCAGCGACACTGCAGACCGCCCGGAGCTCGTTGCCGCCTGGACCTATTCGCCGGACATTCTGCGCGAGGACGACGTCCGCCACCTCGCGCAGTTGTGGGTCGACGCACTCGTCGGGCTCGGCGAGTACGCAGCGGACGGTGGCGGATTCACACCCTCGGATTTCGATCTGGTCGAGCTTCGACAGGATGCGATCGACGACCTCGAGATTCGGTGCGACGACCTTCGCGACGTCTGGCCACTCTCACCACTGCAAGCAGGCCTGCTGTTCCATGCCGAACTGGCCGAAGAGTCCGTCGACGCCTACCTCGTGCAGGTGACCCTCGACCTCGTCGGCGACCTCGATGCGGAACGCCTTCGCCGCGCGGCCGATACGCTGCTCGACAGGCATGAAAACTTGCGCAGCGCCTTCCTTCACGACGCGGACGGCCGCGCCGTCCAGGTGGTCCGAAGCAAAGTGGCTGCGCCATGGCAGGCAGTCGACCTCGCTGCCAAGTCAACTCGGGATCTCGAGCAAGTACTGGCGCAGGACCGAGCGCTCCCGTTCGACATCTCGCGTGCGCCGCTGATCAGGTTCACGCTCATCGCGATTGCCCCGGAAACGTTCAAGCTTGTGCTGACCAACCACCACATCCTTCTGGACGGCTGGTCGATGCCACTTCTGATCAGGGAGTTGGCGACCCTGTACGTTGCGGACGGCGAGGCGTCGGAGTTGCCGCGTGCACGCCCCTACCTCGACTACCTGACCTGGATGAACCGTCGCGACGGGGAAGCCTCCTGCGGGGTGTGGGCGAGGGCACTGCAGGGAATTGACGGACCGACGCTGCTAGCCCCGCAGGATCGGTCGCGTCGACTCTCCACCATGGCGGCCGAGTGGGTGTTCGATCTGGACGAGGATTTCACGACGACACTTCGCGGCGTAGCGAGGAGCCGAGGGCTGACGTTCAATTCGATTGTCCAGGCGTCGTGGGGGATCGTCCTCTCGGCGCTGACCGGGCGAGACGACGTGGTGTTCGGAGCGACTGTGTCGGGTCGGCCTCCCGAGCTGACCGGGATCGAAACCATGATCGGGCTGTTCATCAACACAATTCCGGTCCGAATCACGGTGCGACCGGGTGAGAGTGTCGGCGCTCTCCTGCAGCGGATTCAGTCTGAGCAGGCGGAGTTGTCGGATCACCACTATCTCGGACTTTCCGAGATCCAAGACGCCTCCGGGCCGGAGATCGGCTTCGACACGTTGACAGTCTTCGAGTCGTACCCCGTCGACCGTCAAGGACTGTCGACCGATACGGACAACGCGGGGATCCGCATCGCCGGCGTCGAGGCGAAGGACGCTGCCCACTATCCGCTCAGTTTGGTGGCGTCGGTCGATACCAGGCTTCGGCTGAAGTTCGAGTATCTACCCGAGGTTTTCGACTCAGGCGATATCGAGTCCATCGCCGGCCGACTGCGGCGCGTGCTCGAAGCGTGTGTCCATCCGGATCAATCGTCGGCCGCGGTGTCGGTACTGACGGAGATCGAACGCGACCAACTGGTGCCCGTCCGTGGTGCGGTTGGTGGGTCGACCCGCATTTTTCCAGAGATCTTCGGCGCGGCAGTTCAGCAGGATCCGGATGCACTCGCTGTTGTGTCGGCGAGCGGCAGTATGACCTATGGCGAGCTGGATTTCCTGTCGAATCGTATTGCTCGCGTACTCGTCTCGCGAGGACTGGGGGCCGAGGACTACGTCGCAGTCGGTGTTCCGCGTTCTCTCACCTCGGTATTGTCGATACTCGCCGTGGCCAAAACAGGCGCTGCATTCGTGCCGATCGATCCGAACTACCCTGACGAGCGGATCACCCACATGTTGAGCGATTCCAACGTCGGCGTCGGATTGACCACTACCGCATGTCGTGATCGGCTGCCCGATATCGCAGAGTGGCTGATTCTCGACGATCCGGACTTCACCGAGAAGTGCGAAGGATTCTCGGGCCGCCCTCTGACCGACAGCGACCGACTCCGTCCGATCGGGTTGGATTCCGCGGCCTACGTCGTTTACACCTCGGGGTCGACCGGCGTGCCCAAGGGAGTGGTGGTCACTCATCGCGGCCTCGACAATTTCGCGCGGGACCAAGTCGAACGCTACGGTGCAACACCACAATCGCGCACACTGCACTTCTCCACTCCGAGTTTCGACGGGTCGCTCTTCGAGTATCTGCAGGCTTTCGGCGCCGGCGCGGCCATGGTGATCGCTTCGCCCGGGGTGTACGGGGGCGAGGAGCTTGCGGAGCTTCTGGCCGAGCACGCCGTCACCCACGCGTTCATCACCACCGCCGCACTGGCTTCGGTGGATCCAGCTGGGCTCGAGCAACTTTCGGATGTCGTGTTCGGTGGTGAAGCCTGCCCGCCCGACCTTGTCGCTCGCTGGGCGCCCGGCCGCAGGCTGTACAACGCCTACGGACCGACCGAGGCGACGATCATGTCCAACGTCAGCCCGCCGATGGCGGCTGGTGAACGCATCACGATCGGTGGACCAATCAGGGGTGTAAGCGAACTGGTGCTCGATTCGCGGCTGCAAGCCGTTCCCGTCGGGGCGCCTGGCGAGCTGTACCTTGCCGGGCCTGGAGTGGCGCGGGGATACCACTGTAGGCCGGGATTGACGGCAGAACGCTTTGTCGCCAACCCGAGTGACCCGGGAACGCGGATGTACCGCACCGGAGACATCGTGCGATGGACGGCCGAATCGCGTATCGAATACATCGGCCGCACCGACTTCCAAGTCAAGATTCGGGGCTTCCGTGTCGAACTGGGTGAGATCGACAGCGCGCTCATGGCGGAGACGAACGTCGGGTTTGCCGTCACCATTGCTCACCGCGGCCCCGCGGGAGACTCCCGGCTCGTGTCGTACGTCGTGCCGGCAGAGGGCCGATTGGACACCAGGGTCTTGATTAATGCCCTGGCCGAGCGATTGCCTTCGCACATGGTGCCCGCCGCAGTTGTCGTGCTGGAGAGCATTCCGCTGACAGCCGTCGGCAAACTCGACCGCTCGGCGTTGCCCAGTCCCGAGATCCACACGACCGCAAAGGATTTTCGTTCACCGGTCGGCCCGATCGAGCAGGCGGTGTCGAACGTGTTTGCAGAGGTGCTCGGCCTCGACTGCGTCGGTGCCGACGGTAACTTCTTCGACCTCGGGGGAAATTCTCTCAGCGCTACATCGGTCGCGGCCAGGCTGCGGGCAGTGCTGGAAGCCTCCGTCGGCGTGCGGGATCTGTTCGAGGCGCCGACGGTAGCAGCCTTGGCTGCGGTGATCGAACAGTCGGTTGCTGGACCGTCGGGGCGCCCGGTGTCGGAGCCGCGCCCTCGACCCGAAAACATCCCGTTGTCGTTTGCTCAGCAGCGAATGTGGTTCGTCAATCAACTGGACACCAGTTCGCCCGCGTACAACATCCCGCTCGTGGTGCGACTGACCGGGGAACTCGACAAGCCGGCGTTGAGAGCAGCGGTGTCCGATGTCATCGCCCGCCACGAATCGCTACGAACGATGTTCCCGGTTCGCGGCGACGGGCCGCTCCAGCACATAGTGCCCACCGACAGCACGGCGCTGCCGCAGTTGGCCGAACCACCTGTTGCCGACGAACATCACCTCCACGGCGAGCTTGCCAGAATGGTCTCGGCAGGGTTTGACGTCGCAGCGCGAATCCCAATGCGCGCAGCGTTGTTCACCATGGGCGAGCGCGAACACGTACTTGCGGTTGTGGTGCACCACATCTCCGCCGACGGTTTCTCGATGTCCCCGTTGGTGCGGGATGTGATGACGGCATACGAGGCCCGCGTACGCGGCGAAGAACCGCAATGGGCGCCTCTGGTGATCCAGTACGCCGATTTCACCCTCTGGCAGCGAGAGCTTCTGGGTTCCGGCGAAAACCCGGTATCGGTGATCTCCGAACAGCTGGATTACTGGCGACGCACACTCTCGGGCGCACCCGACCTCCTGGAACTTCCTCTCGATCGGGACCGGCCCGCACAGCAGACTTTTCACGGCTCGCGCATCCACTTCTCGATCGGCCGTGACCTCCATCGCCGTATCCAGGAGCTGTCGAGGCAGCATCAGTCCACTGCATTCATGACAGTGCACGCGGCGCTCGCAGTACTGCTGGCACGTCTCGGCAGCACCGACGACGTCGTGATCGGGACACCGATCGCCGGTCGAGGGGACCGCGTCCTCGATGACCTGATCGGCATGTTCGTCGGAACACTTGCCCTGCGTACACAAGTGGACTCGGCTCAGTCGTTCCGGGACTTCGCGGGCCATTGTCGCGAGGTCGACCTCGCGGCGTTCGCGCATTCCGAGGTTCCGTTCGAGAGGGTTGTCGATGCGGTCGGGCCTGAACGGTCGACGGCCTACGCTCCCATCACCTCGGTGTCGCTGGAATTCCAGAACAACGAACGGCCGAATCTGCAACTGCCGGAGTTGGAAGTCCGCGGCATCGACCCCCAACTCGACGTCGTGAAGGTGGACCTGGAATTCCTCCTGGCCGAGGAATTCGACGAAAGTGGAGCGCCCCGAGGGATGAGCGGCGCGGTCGACTTCGCCACTGATCTCTTCGATCCAGGGACGGTCAGCAGCTTTGCCGACATGTTCGTACGTGTTCTCGAATCCGTGACTGTGCATCCCGAAGCGGCCATCGGTGACATTGCGCTGTTCGGTGATCTCGAAACTCGCGAGTTGGTGCCGGCGCGTGGACAGACGGGAGTACCACCGAAACTATGGCCCGACTTGTTGACGACCGCTGCTGCGGTCGACCCGGACTCGGTGGCTCTGTCACTCGAGAACCGGCAGATCAGCTACCGCGAACTGGACGAGTGGTCGAACCGTGTGGCCCGGGAACTGTGCGGTCGGGGTGTGGGCCCGGAGACCTTCGTGGCGTTGGGGATGCCACGATCGATCGAGTCGGTGGTGGCTATTTGGTCGGTGGCCAAAGCCGGAGCTGCTTTTGTGCCCGTCGATCCCGACTACCCGCGTGGGCGCGTCGAATACATGCTCGCGGATTGCCGAGCCTCACTCGGATTGACGGTTCGCGGAAGCCGAACCCATCTACCCGACGTGGTTCCTTGGCTCGAACTCGACGATCCTGACTTCGAGCAGCGGGTGGCGGCGTTGTCGCCGGAACCGATCACCGACGACGACCGAACCGGTGAATTGCGCCTCGACCATCCTGCCTATCTGATCTACACCTCGGGGTCTACCGGAAAGCCCAAGGGAGTGAACATCACTCATCGCGGTCTGGCCAACTTCACGGCAGAGACTCGAGAGAGGTTCGAGGTCACGCACGATGCGCATGTCTCGCAGTTGGCGTCGCCGAGTTTCGACGCGTCCATCTTCGAGTTGACCATGGCGTTCAGTGCGTCCGCACGGGTCGTGATCGTTCCACCGTCGGTGTACGGTGGCGCCGAATTGGCAGACGTTTTCCGGCGCGAGCAGGTCACTCATGCCACCATCACGCCGACTGCGTTGGCGGCGCTCGGTGACAACGGATTCGAGGCGCTTCGTGTCCTCGATCTGGTGGGCGAGGACTGTCCGCCGGAGGTGGTCACGCAGTGGGCGCCGGGTCGGAGGCTGCACAACGGGTACGGCCCGACGGAAACCATGGTGCAGGCAAGCGTCAGTGATTCGATGAAACCCGGGGTAGGAGTGAACATCGGCTCGCCCGCAGTGGGATTCGGTTTCCTGGTGCTGGACGAGCGTTTGCAACCCGTCCCGGTCGGTGTGCCGGGGGAGTTGTACATCATCGGCCCGGGTATGGCACGTGGGTACCACAATCGGGCGTCACTGACGTCGGAGCGATTTGTGGCCTGCTTGTACGGGGCCCCGGGGCGTCGGATGTACCGCACCGGAGATGTCGTGCGCTGGCGTGAGTCCGGCGGCGAGAGTGCACGTGATGACAGCAGCACCAATGATGACAACAGTGCAAGTATTGGGTCACATCACACGCTGGAGTACATCGGGCGCAGCGACTTCCAGGTGAAAATCCGCGGTTTCCGGATCGAACTCGGCGAAATCGATGCAGTTCTCACGCGACACCCGTCCGTGGACTTCGCTGCCACCATCGGCCAGGTCGGGCCGTCGGGTGAAACGGTCCTGGTGTCGTATGTGCGTGCGTCGGATGCCGAATCTTCGGACAGCGTAGCCAGAGACAGCGAAGCCCCGGACGGCGACGAGATACGGGTGTACGCGGCCGACCGACTACCCGCGCACATGGTTCCGTCGGCGGTGGTACTTCTCGAACGAATACCGATGACACCGGTGGGTAAGCTCGACCGGAAGGCTCTGCCGGCACCCGAATTCAGTTCGGACGCAGCCGAGTTCCGCGAACCGGTCACCGAGACCGAACACGCAGTGGTCGACGCATTCGCCGAGATTCTTGGCGTCGACCGGGTGAGCACCGCGGACAGCTTCTTCGATCTGGGCGGGTCGTCTCTGGTTGCCACCCGAATCGTCAGCGCACTGCACTCCCGATTCCAACGCAGGATTCCACTTCAATGGCTGTTCCTGGACCCGACACCCGCCGGAATTGCTCGACGCCTCGACCTGCCGGCTGTGAGCGCCGGCATGGAAGAGTTTCTCTCCGTGGTTGTTCCGCTGCGCGCAGAAGGACGTGGGCGACCACTGTTCTGTGTGCATCCTGGTATGGGCCTGTCCTGGGGGTATGCCGGTCTGGTGCGGTACCTGCCCGAGGACCGACCGGTGTACGGCCTTCAGCTCCCCGCACTCAGCGACGACGGTGACTATCAGTCGATCGAACAGTTGGCGCATCGCTACGTCGAAGAGATGGAGGCCGTGTCGCCGGAAGGGCCCTACGACTTGCTCGGGTGGTCGCTCGGTGGCGTCATCGCGCACGCCATGGCCGTCGAATTGCAATCGTCCGGCAGCGAAGTCGCAACACTGACGATGATGGACAGTTACCCCGACAACGGCGATGCGGCGCCGTCAGCCGTCCTCGATGTGCGGGACCTGCTGAGAGGACTCGGCCTCGAGGTCGAGACCGACGAAGATCTGACCTTCGACGAGGCGGCGGCCGTGTTGACCCAGTCGGTCGGGACCGAGACCGGGGTCGACGGTCGGGACCTCGAGCGGATTGCCCGTGCGTACGAAACCTCGCAGCGAATCACGCACCAGTTCGTTCCACAGGTCTACGAAGGAGACCTGGTGATTTTCCCGGCAACCGGAGGAGACGACACGATTCCGCGCGAAAGGTCGACCCAGGAATGGGGTCCGCTCGTGACCGGCCGGATCCTGGACATACCGGTGGGATGCGGACACAACGAGATGATCGAGCCTGCGGCCATGGCGGTCATCGGACCGGAGATGGCTCGGCTCCTCACGATGTTTTCGGGTTACTCCGAACGGGCATGACAACTTCAAGCCACCAAGCCGCAAGCCCGCGACGCGAGCGCCACCAAGCTGTTGCCGGGCACCGCAATCGAGCACGAGGAGCGGCAATGAGAAGGATCGGACGCACTCGGGCGGTACTTGTCGTCGCCCTCGTCGCCTGGACAGGATTGTTCGGTGAAGCAGCGCTGGCTTCGGCAGATCAGGCGCGGACATTGCCTTCAGACGGATCAGCTCTCGATCACGTCGAGCAGATCAACGCACGTCAACTGACGATGTACGTCTACTCGGCTGCAATGGACAAGGTGATCCCACTCGAGGTGATTCGGCCGGCAGACACCAGTGCGCCGAGACCGACTCTCTATCTGCTCAACGGCGCCGGTGGCGGGGAGGACACGGCTACGTGGCAGACACGGACAGACGTCGTCGACTTCTTCGGCGACAAGAACGTCAACGTCGTGAATCCCATCGGCGGTGCATACAGCTATTACACGGACTGGGAGAAGCCTGATCCTGTTCTGGGACTGAACAAGTGGACCACGTTCCTCACCCAGGAGTTGCCGCCGATCGTCGACGCCACACTCGGTACGACGGGTGCGAACGCCGTCGCCGGATTGTCGATGGCCGGTACGTCGGTTCTGAGTCTGGCCGAGGCCGCGCCGACGGTTTACCGTGCGGTCGGTGCCTTCAGCGGTTGCGCCGAGACGAGTACTCAGCCAGGTCAGGACTACGTGAGATTCGTGGTCGGATTCCGCGGCGGCAACGTCGACAACATGTGGGGTCCCATTGGTGGTCCGGGGTGGGTGGCCAACGATCCGGTGGTCAACGCCGAGAGATTGCGAGGCATCGATCTCTACATCAGCAACGGAACGGGGCTGCCGGGTCCACACGAGAATCTGGGCGGCCCGATGGTCAACGGTGATCCGGGCGTTCTGGCCAACCAGGTGATCGTGGGTGGAGTCATCGAGGCCGGGACTAACCAGTGCACCCATCGTCTGGCCGAGCGGCTCGACTCCCTGGGCATCCCCGCCACTTATGATTTCCGGGCAACGGGCACGCACTCCTGGGGTTATTGGCAGGACGATCTTCACAACTCGTGGCCGGTGATTGCCGAGTCGATCGGTGCACGTTAGCCGGCGTACCCGAGGGTCGGTGGCTGAGTTGTTTCTCACTTCGGTGCCAGTCTCCGAACCTGGCCGCCCGAACTGCAGGTCAGCGGCGTTATAGTCGCCAGATGAGTTCAGATACACTCGCGCCCCTCGACACCGATGTACTTGCGCGCAGGTTTGCGTGCCTGGGTGATCCGACGCGGTTGCGAGTGCTTCGACTTGCAGCTGCCGGCCCGGTAGAGGTCGACGAGATTGCACGCGCTGCATCACTCGAAGCGTCCGCCCTGGGTGCTCACCTCGAGGCGTTGAGCGAGGTCGGCTTCGTCGAGGTGACGATGCACGAAGGCAACTCGGTTGTCAGTGTCGCCGGAACCGCGTACTCAGATCTGATGGCAGCGGCCGCCGTCGTAGCCGCGCGCGGTCCGGTCAGAGACACCTTGGGGCTGCTTCCCTCCGATGTAGTTCTGCGCCGCATGGACTCGGGTGACTGGGACGCCGTGCGGTCGATCTACCTCGAGGGAATCGACACCGGAACCGCGACTTTCACCACGTCGGTGCCATCCGCCGAGAAGCTCGACGCTCAATGGTTGCCTGATCATCGATGGGTCGCAGAGATCGACGGACGCGTCGAAGGCTGGGCGAGCCTGAGCCCGGTGTCCTCGCGTGACTGCTACCGCGGGGTCGCTGAGAACTCCATTTACGTCGGCAGTGGTGCTCGCGGTCGCGGGGTCGGCAAGCTGCTGCTTCGCCAACAGGTGCAGGCTGCCGACGCCAGCGAGATCTGGACCGTACAGTCGTCGATCTTCCCGGAAAACCGTGCGAGTGTCGCGCTGCACCAGGCCGTCGGGTTCCGAATAGTCGGGACTCGGTCGCGTATCGCTCAACTGGGTGGGCGGTGGCGTGACACGTTGTTCCTCGAACGTCGCAGCGAGGATGCTGTCGCTGACATTTGAGAACAGGCGCTCAGCCCTTGGCGGCGCTGATTCCGGCGCGTCGACCGTAGAAGCTGCCGTCACCGAGGGACGTGCCTGACGCATAACCGCCGGCGCAGACTCCGGCAGTGCAGCGGCCGGCGGCAAAAAGCCCGGGTATCGGCTCGCCCGAGACGTGCAGGACCTCCGAGTTGATCGATGTGCGCAGACCGCCGAGTGTGAATCCGGCGGTGAAGTTGCGAAGATCGAGCGCCGCGACGGGCGAGCCGATCGGCTTGACCCACTCCTTCTTCTTGCCGAGAACCGGGTCTTCACCGCGGGCTGCGTGGCGGTTGTAGACCTCCACGGTCGACTGCAGCGTGCCCGCCGGCAGACCCATGTCGGATTCGAGTTCCTCGACGGTTTCGGCCACCCACTTGGGCTGGAACCTGAAGAACGGTGTGGAACTGTCTGCGGCGCAACCTTCTTCGTAGGAAACCTCGTCGATGATCAAGTAGGCCTGATTCTCGTTGCGTAGCAACGTTTCCTGCCCGATCCTTCCTGGGTACGTGTCCTCGTTGACGTAGCGCTGGCCGCGTCCGTTGACAAGTATGCCGCGGATCATCAACTGGGGGTCACCGAAGAACGCGACCTCGGTTGCGTCCATGTGCGCGAGGTCGGCGCCCAGAGCCTGCGCCATCTGGATCGCCTTGCCGTCATGCTCCTCGATCGCTGCGCCGGGCCGACCGATCAGTCTCGGAGCGTACGACTGGATCATCGATTCGTTGTAGGCGAAGCTTCCCGTAGCCAGTACGACGCCTGTGCGTGCTCGGACCGCCACTTCTTTGCCGTACTGCTTGGCGATGATGCCGACGACTCGATCGCCGTCGACGACCAAGCGTTGTACCCGCATGTCGTATTCAGCTCGTACGCCCAGGCTTTCGGCTGTCTCGATCAACGGCTTCATCAACATGAAGCCGCCGCCTTTCTCTCCGGTGCGTTTGCCGCTCATCTGCGGAACGTGACCGCGAGGGGCTGGTGTCGCGATCGTGTTGAACGGTGCCGAGTTCTCGCCGCCGGAATACATGAGCCCGTCGTCGAAAGGCGTTTCCCAACCCGGTTGGCCGTAGAAACTTTCCTTGAACGGCACACCGTTGTCGACGAGCCAGTTGTAGTGTTCGACGCTGCCTTCGCAGTAGTCGGTGATCTTCTCCTCGTCCGCGCCGGGACCGAGCGCGGCCATCATGAACGACTTCATGTTCGCGGGGGAGTCCTCGAACCCGAGCGCCTGCTGCAACGGGGTTCCGCCGCCCAGGTAGATGAATCCGCCGGCCAACGCGGCGGCGCCGCCCCATCCACTCGTGCGTTCGAGCACCAGCACTTCGGCACCCGCACGGGCTGCCTCGATCGACGCGCTTACTCCGGCGATGCCGTAGCCGGCGACGACAACGTCAGCCTCGAAGTGCCACTGTTCGATGCTTGCTGCGGACTGCGGACGGATTGAGCTGGCCTCGGCCATGGATTCGGGTCCTTCGTTCTTCGGTAAGTTGATTGCAGTATCTCGATCGACGGTTCAGTCGGTGTCCGTTTTCGCGGAATCCGCGGCAGCCTTCTCCTTGGCGCGTGCGGCTTTGCGTCGGTCGGCCTTCACGGCGATCAGCGCGTTGTTGAGGCCGGTGGCCAGCGGCCAGCCGACGTAGTGGCACAAAAAGATCGCGGCCTCTTCGAACTGCTGCTCGGTCAACTCTTCGTTGTGGAGAGCAGCGTTGATCTGGATCTTTGCGACGTCGCTCTGCCCCTGGGCGGTGATGGCGCCGATCAGCAGCAGTCGGCGATCACGCACCGACAGCCCCGGTCGTGTCCAGATGTCGGCGAAGAGATGGTCGGCGGTCACCGCGAAGAAATCGCCGGGAACATCAGCGGGGAGTTCCCAGCCGTACACCTCGTTCATCTTCGCGACGCCGCGAGCGCGGGTCTCGGAGATGCGGTTTCCGTCGGCTCCGCTGGTGTCGGTCATGTGGGTGGTGTCGGTCATGCGTGCTCCCGTGTCGTAGATGCCGGTGAAGGTTCGCCGTCCCCGTTTCCATCCCCGTGATCGACGCCGAGTCCGACGCCGAGTCCGGAGAGTGCAAGGTGCGCGAGCGGCAGTTCGAGTTCCAGCCGGTCACCGAGGTCGATGGCCAAGGCCAAGTCCTTCTCCCCGAGATTGCGAACGTGCTGCAGTATCGAGAACCACGGATCATCCTCCGAGACCGGTGCGGTGGTGTCGCGAAGCATGATCGCGCCGGCGCCACCGGTGATGGCATCGGTATGCCTGACGACCTTTCCGAGCGTGCGGAGATTCAGTCCTGCAGCCTCGGCGAGTCGCGCAGCTTCGGTCGTGGCGGTGAACGAGACGAAATGAAGAAGGTTACGTGCGAGCTTCATTCGAGTTCCTGCGCCGACATCACCGGCACGAACCACCAGTTCGGCCCAGGATCCGAATGGCTCACGGACGGCCTCGAACGCCTCCTCCGATCCACCGATCATCACCGCCAACCTGCCCTGGGCGGCACCGCCCGCACCGCCGCTGATCGGCGCGTCGATCAGCAGAACACCACGCACCTCGCAGATACGAGCGAGTTCCACCGCCGTGGTGTCCGAGATGGTCGAGTGAATCGCGACGACGGTTCCCGGCCGTGCAGTCGTCAGGATCCCGTGCGGCCCGTCGACGACGTCGCGGACCTGCGCGTCGTCGAGGACCGTGACGGAGATGATGCTCGCGCGCGCAGCCACCTCGGCGGGCGTCGATGCTGCGCCTGCACCCGCGGTGGTGAACGGCTCGAGCGCTTCGGGGCGGGCATCACACACCACGAGCCCTCCCGGCCAGTCCAGGAGGCGCGTCGCCATGGGCGCACCCATGTTGCCCAGACCGATGTACCCCAGACGGGGTTTCGAAGAGTTGGGTTTCGGCGAGCTGGGCTCAGAAGCGGATTCCGTCACGACCGGTACACCTGCCCGCCGTCGACGTTGAAGATCTGCCCGGTCACCCAGCCTGCGTCGTCCGAGAGGAGGAACAGGCACATGCCGACGAGATCATCCGGTGTTCCCATGCGCTGCAACGGTATTCGCTTGACCATGTCCTTGACGATGTTTCCGGGGGTGACGGTTCGAGTCGCCTCGGTGTCGATGGGACCGGGAGCTATGGCGTTGATGCGGATGTTCGACCAGCCGAGTTCGGTCGCGAGTTGTTGCGTCAGGCTGTTGACCCCGGCTTTCGCGAGTCCGTAGTAGTTCGAGTACAGCCAGGCTGCCGTGGAGGACTGGTTGACGATCGAGCCACCCTTCTCCCGCATGTGAGGTACGACGGCGCGGCACACCTGCAATGCGCCGTCCATGTTGACGCTCATGAACTTTCGGTAGTAGTCCCAGTCGACGGTCAAGAGGGAATCGATCTTCATTCCGCCGTAGATGGCAGCGTTGTTCACCAGATGCTCGATGCTTCCGAACTGCTCGATAGTGAACTCGGCAAGTGCTGCAGTCGATTCCCCGTCGGCGACGTCGACGTCCTTGAACACCGCGCGCCCTCCGTCCGCGGTGATCTGTTTCGCGACAGCTTCGCCGAGTTCGCGATTGAGGTCCGCGATCACCACGTTAGCGCCCTCGGTGGCCAACGCACGTGCGTACGCCTCCCCGATGCCCTGCGCCGCGCCGGTGACTATCGCAGTGCGACCGTCGAAACGTCCCATGTCGACCTACTTTCGTGGTGATGATGTGCCGTGATGGTGGGGTGTGAATGTCAGGAAGGTGAGGCGACGAGCTTGGTTTCGAGGTATTCCTCGAAACCTGCGAGCCCCATTTCCCGGCCGATCCCGGATTGTTTGTAGCCCCCGAACGGCGCATCGGCCGAGTACCAGACGCCGCCGTTGACGCTCAGCGTTCCGGTTCTGACACCCGCCACGACGTGCGCGATGCGATCGGGATCGGTGCCCCACACCGACCCGGACAGTCCGTAGGGCGAATCGTTGGCGATCCGGATGGCGTCGTCGTCGCTGTCGTACGGAAGGATCACGAGAACAGGCCCGAAAATCTCCTCCTGCGCTACGCGAGACGAGTTGTCCAGCCCCGCAATGAGAGTGGGCTCGACGAAGAAGCCCCTCTTGGGATCGTCGGGACGGCCTCCACCCGTCACGATCGTGCCGCCCTCGTCGACCGCGAGCGCGAGGTAGCTCTCCACCCTCTCGCGCTGGCGCGCCGAGATGACCGGACCGCATACCGTTCCGCGGGCGCTGGGGTCATCTGCCCGAATGCCGGCCATCGCTGTGGACGCCGCAGCCAGAGCGTCGTCGTACCGACTGCGCGGCACGAGAAGCCTGGTACTGAGCGCGCAGCCCTGACCGGCGTGAACACAGACGGAGAACGCTGCAACCGAGCATGCACCCTTGATGTCCGCATCGTCGAGGACGATGAATGCCGACTTGCCCCCGAGTTCGAGGAAGACTTTCTTGAGTGTCTGGGCGGCAGAGGCCATGACCGCGCGTCCGGTGGCGGTGGAACCGGTGAAGGACACCAGATCGACCCGCGGGTCGCTGCACAATTGTGCGCCGAGTGAATGATCCGTGGACGTCACTACGTTGACGACTCCCGCGGGGATCTCGGTTTCTTCGGCGATCACCTTGGCGACCAACGCAGCGCACCAGGGTGTATCCGGTGCGGGTTTGAGAACAATGGTGTTGCCGGCTGCGAGGGCGGGACCGAGCTTGGCGAAATTGATCTGGTGCGGGAAGTTCCACGGTGTGATCGCACCTACGACGCCAACTGCTTCCTTGAGTAATCGGCGATGGGTGGGTATGCCCATGGGTGACGCGTGGCCGAGATCTTGTTCCCACGCATAGGATTCGATCAGGTCGGCCCAGTAGCGAAGATCTTCGATCGGGCCCTCGAGTTGTGGGCCGCTCGTCAGCATGACGGGCGCGCCCACCTCGGCAACGGTGATTTCACGTAGTTCTTCGATGTGGGACTGGAGTGCCTCACACAGTTGGCGCAGGCAGCGAGCGCGAAAAGCGTGATCGCGTGCCCACTCGGTGCCGTCGAAGGCACGGCGTGCGGCGGCGATGGCCGCATCCATGTCCGCGGCGGTGCCTTCGGCAGCGCGGCCGATCAGTTCCTCTGTTGCCGGATTGAAAACTTCGAAGGTTCCGCCGGATCCGGGAATCAGCTTTCCGTCGACGAGAAGTGCAGAACTGTCTGCGGGTCGAAGCGTCATAGCGCGAGCCCTCTCTTTCTGGACATGTGTCTGGACTCTAGTTCACACTTCGGATTGAGGCAATGGTTTTTGGGGCATAAGAGATTTCGAGCCAAGTTGTTCGAAAGTCGGTGGATCGGCCTCGACGAAAAGCGCCTCACGTCTGGTGAGGCGCCGCTACGGTTCACCACACCGTCCATACCCGCAGAGGAGTAGTCGAATGAACAGAGTTGACGGAAAAGTGGTGCTGGTGACCGGCGCTGCGCGAGGTCAGGGGCGCAGTCATGCCGTTCACCTGGCACGCGAGGGCGCGCATGTCATCGCCTTCGACCTGTGTGCCGACATCGCCAGCAATGAGTATCCACTCGCCAGTCCTGCCGATCTCGAGGAGACGGCTCGACTGGTGAAAGAGACCGGGCAGCAGGTGGTGGCGGCCCGGGTCGACGTCCGCGATCGCGCCGGACTCGAAACGGCCCTGGCGGAGGCGGTGTGCCAATTGGGCGGACTGCATGTCGTCGTGGCGAATGCCGGTATCTGTCCGCTCGGCAAGCATGTGTCCACCGCAGGTTTTGTCGACGCGTTCGACGTGAACTTTCTCGGTGTCGTCAACACAGTGCACGCGTCGATGGAGTATCTAGGCGAAGGGGGTTCGATCATCGCGATCGGATCTGTCGCCGGCCTGGTGCCGCAGACCGGATTCAACGGTCAGCAGGCGCTCCAGGGTCCGGGAGGAGACGGATACGGCCTGGCCAAGAAGCTGATTCAGGCCTACACCAGTTCGTTGGCGCTGACCCTCGGGCCGAGCTCCATTCGAGTCAACGCGATTCACCCGACCAACGTGAACACCGACATGTTGCAGAGCATGCCGATGTACCGGACGTTCCGTCCTGATCTCGAGAATCCGACCGCCGAGGATGCAGCAGTGACGTTCCCGTTCATGCAGGCGATGCCGACTCCGTGGGTCGAGCCCGCGGACATCTCGCATGCAGTCGTGTACCTGTCCTCCGACGAGTCGCGTTTCGTGACTGGTCAGCAACTGCGCGTCGACGCCGGTGCCGGGATGAAGATCGGTCTGTAGTAAAACTTTTCGCCTTGCTGCTGCCTGTCGGCGGTGAATTTTCGGAGTTTCGCCGTTTCGTTGCCCTGGACACGACGCCGTAGTAACGTCCAGACACGTGTCCAGCAAACGGGGCGAGCGAAGTGGCGGGGGATCGGTTGTCTACGAATCCACCCGTCGGCGCCTCACGGGCAAACAGGCGGAGACGGTAGCCAGACTGGCCGAGGCGACCGTGAAAGTGTTACGCGAACAAGAGTTTTCCGGTCTGAGTATCCGTTCGGTTGCGGCCGAGGCCGGCGTGGGAACTGCCACCGCCTACACGTACTTCGCGTCCAAGGAGCATCTGGTCGCCGAGGTCTTCTGGAGAAGACTTCAGGGGTCGTCGGCGCCCGACGGTGCCGGACTGGATCGCACCGCGCACGTGCTGTCTGTGCTTCGCAACATCGCACTGCTTCTCGCGGACGAACCGGAGGTGTCTGCAGCCGTGACCAACGCCCTGCTCGGCACCGATCCGGAAGTGGAGCATCTCCGCGGCCGGATCGGGTTCGAGATCCACCGCAGACTCGCGTCGGCACTGGATCCGAATGGCGAGCCCGAAGTGCTGGAAGCGCTCGAAATGCTCTATGCGGGAGCGCTTCTGCGCGCAGGTATCGGGTACGGAACCTACGCGCAAATTGCCGGACGCCTCGAGGCATCCGCACTACTGATCCTGGAGAAATCATGACAGAAGCTTTGATCGATCCGGTGGTCTTCAATCCGTACGACTACCACTTCCACGACGACCCGTATCCGACGTACAAGCGTCTGCGCGAGGAATCCCCGCTCTATCACAATCCGGACGTGGGCTTCTGGGCGTTGTCGCGGTACACGGACGTGGTCGAGGGGTTCAAGGACAACAAACGCCTGTCGAGCGCAAACGGTGTGTCTCTCGATCCCGCGGCATACGGGCCACACGCACACTATGTGATGTCGTTCCTCGCGATGGACGACCCTCGCCATATGCGGTTGCGCCAGTTGGTCTCTCGCGGATTCACACCGCGACGGGTCGCGGAACTCGACGGACGGATACTCGAACTGACGAAGCAACACCTGATACCTGCGCTGGGCGCAGGGGAGTTCGACTGGATCACGGAGGTGGCGGGAAAGCTGCCGATGGACGTCATCTCCGAACTCATGGGAGTCCCCGAACCCGATCGAGCCGAACTGCGGCGTAAGGCGGACCTGGTGGTACATCGGGAGGCGGGTGTCCTCGACGTCCCGCAACCAGCGGTGGAAGCCTCGATCAGCCTGATGGGCTACTACAAGGACATGATCGCGCAGCGTCGGCGCGCGCGGACGGACGATCTGACCTCGGCGTTGCTCGACGCCGAGATCGACGGAGACAAGCTCTCGGAGCAGGAGATCCTCGGGTTCATGTTCTTGATGGTGGTGGCGGGAAACGAAACCACGACCAAGCTTCTCGGAAACGCGCTGTACTGGGGCTCGCACCACCGCGCACAGATCACACCCGTGCTCGACGATCCCGAACGAGCCTCGGAGTGGGTGGAAGAGACCCTCCGCTACGACACGTCGAGCCAGATCGTGGCGAGAACGAGTGTTGTCGACCTCGAATATCACGGGCGCACCATTCCCGCGGGAGAGAAGGTATTGCTCCTGATCGGTTCGGCCAATCGTGATGCGGACGTGTTCGAAGACGCGGACAGCTTCCAGATCGGTCGAAGCTCATCCGGCAAGCTTGCCAGTTTCGGTGGCGGCGTTCACTTTTGCCTCGGCGCCCACCTCGCAAAGCTCGAAGCCAAGATCGCCCTCGCAGAATTCGGCCGTCGGGTCAGCAGCTACGAGGTCGACGAGTCCGGAATCGAACGTGTTCATTCGACCAATGTCCGGGGCTTTGCGGCCCTACCCGTGAAAGTGCAGGTGCGCTGATGCCTCGTTTCGAACCCAACCCGGCTCGCCGGCCCGCACTGATCAGTGGTGCGTCGTCGGGAATCGGTACCGCTACCGCGTATGCCCTGGCCGAACTCGGCCACCCCGTTGCCCTCGGTGCGCGTCGACTTGCAGAGTGCGAGGCCATTGTCGAGAAGATCCGCAGTAACGGCGGCGAGGCCTACGCACACTTCCTCGACGTCACCGACGGTGATTCGGTCGACGGATTCGTCGCGGCAGCGGAGGCGGTGCACGGTTCCACCGAGATCGTCGTCTCCGGTGCCGGTGACCTCGAATTCGGCGCCGCGGACGAGATGGATCCGGAGGCGTTTCTCCGGCAGATTCAAGTCCACCTCGTTGGTGCGCAGCGATTGGCGCACCGCGTTCTCCCCGGTATGCGTCAACGTCAGCGTGGTGACTTCGTCCTGATCGGCTCCGACTGCGCTGAACGCCAGCGGCCGCTCATGGGTGCGTACGACGCAGCCAAAGCCGGACTCGAAGCCATGGGACGTCAGATGCGAATGGAACTCGAGGGAACAGGTATTCGCGCGTCGATCGTGCGGCCAGGGCCGACACTGACCGGCATGGGGATGGACACGACGCCGGAGATCATCGGGCCGGTCGGGGAGTCGTGGAGTAAGTGGGGGTTTGCCCGCCACGGCTACTTTCTGCGTGCCTCGGACATCGCCAATGCCATCGTCGCCGTCGTGTCGGCGCCGCGCGGGGCTCACATCGTGCTCCTCGAAGTTCAGCCCGAGGCACCACTGGACAAACTTCCCACTGCGAACTCACAGGAGACGACATGACGCACGGAGTGCAGGAGACGTCGCGAACACTGCCCGAGCCACCGCGGGTGTCCGGTGGGGACCTCCCGCACGGGCATCTCGAGGAACTGAGAACCGACCCGATTGCGCTGATGCGCAGGGTGCGCGAAGAGTGCGGTGACGTCGGTGCCTTTCAACTTGCCGACCGCACCGTGATCTTGTTGTCGGGAGCGGAGGCGAACGAGTTCTTCTTCCGTTCCACTGACGAAGATCTCGACCAGCAAGCTGCGTACCCGTTCATGAAGCCGATCTTCGGTGAGGGCGTGGTCTTCGATGCCAGCCCGGAGCGGCGTAAGGAGATGCTGCACAACTCGGCACTGCGCGGTGAACAGATGCGTGGGCACGCCGCCACGATCGGCCGCGAGGTCGAGGCGATGGTCGCGCAGTGGGGAGACGAAGGTGAGATCGATCTGCTGGACTTCTTCGCCGAGCTGACCATCTACACCTCGTCGGCGTGCCTGATCGGCAAGAAGTTCCGCGACGAACTCGACGATAGCTTCGCCAAGCTGTATCACGAGCTCGAACAAGGCACGGATGCTTTGGCTTTCGTGGATCCGTACGCGCCGATCGAGAGCTTCCGCCGACGCGATGAGGCCCGGTTGGCGTTGGTCGCTCTGGTGCAGGAGATCATGAACGGCCGGATCGCGAATCCTCCACAGGGCAAGGAGGACCGTGACATGTTGGACGTGTTGGTTTCGGTCAAGGACGAGAACGGCGACCTCCGGTTCAGTGCCGACGAGATCACCGGAATCTTCATCTCGATGATGTTTGCAGGCCACCACACGACTTCCGGCACGGCAGCGTGGTCGCTGATCGAGATGTTGCGGCATCCGGACACCATGACGGACGTGGTCGAGGAACTCGACAATCTGTACTCCGACGGCGCTGACATCAGTTTCCATGCTTTGCGACAGATTCCGGTTCTCGAGGCAGTGGTCAAGGAAACCCTTCGACTGCATCCGCCGTTGATCATCCTGTTACGAGTGGCGCGTGGAGATTTCGAAGTGGGCGGCTTCGAGATCAGGGAAGGCCACCTTGTCGCCGCGACACCCGCGATCTCCAATCGAATTGCCGAGGACTTCCCGCGTCCGGACACCTTCGATCCCGGTAGGTACATCGACCCGAATCAAGAGGACATCGTCAACCGCTGGACGTGGATTCCGTTCGGAGCCGGCCGGCATCGCTGCGTCGGCGCCGCGTTCGCTCAGATGCAGCTCAAGGCGATCTTCTCGATCTTGCTGCGGGACTACGAGTTCGAGATGGCGCAACCGTCGCAGTCCTACCGAAACGATCACAGCAAGATGGTCGTCCAGCTGCAGCAGCCGTGCGCGGTGAGGTACCGGCGCCGAACGAGTCCCGGGAGCGAGGGGTGATCATGCGCGTCGAAGTCGACCTCGACCTGTGTCAAGGCCATGCGGCATGCGAACTGGAAGCACCGGAGATCTTCGTCGTTCCGAAGCGAGGGAAGGTCAGTCTTCTGGACTCCGACCCACCTGAGTCGCTCCGCGGTGAAGCCGAGATGGCCGTCAGGTATTGCCCGACCGGCGCACTGAGAATTGTCGACTGATTGCAGCGGATCGTCGACTGATTGCAGCGAATTCACGTACTCGAGGGAGGAAGTTCAGATGACCGGTTTCGACCGCGCAGAGCTCGACGAGATGGTCCAACGCTGGATCGAGGCGAACAAGAAGGCCGAAGCCGCCGGCGATTGGAAGCCGTTGGCGGACATGTACACCGAGGACGCCACGTACGGGTGGAACTATGGCCCCAAGCAGGATTTCATGGCGGTGGGGCGCGAGGAAATTCGCGAAGTCGCGCTCGGTCTCGAGATGAAAGGCCTCGAAGGCTGGGAGTACCCGTATCAAGACTTCGTCATCGACGATCGAAGCGGCAACGTCATCGGTTTGTGGAAGCAGATTTCCGACGCCAAGCGTGAGGACGGGAGCAATTACTCCGTCTACGGTATCGGCGGAAGTTGGTTCCGCTACGGCGGAGATTTCCAATGGTCCTGGCAGCGTGACTTCTTCGACTTCGGGAACGTGTCGGCACTGTTCATGGAGATGATCGGCAACAACGCACTCTCGAAGGGGATGCAGGGGCGGATCCAGCGATCGATCTCGGGCGACCCCCTACCGGGTTGGTATCGCGTGGGAACCGCGCCGGTTCCGCTGTGGTGAGTCCGATGTCGGTGCGCGATTCCTTCGAGGCACTCTCGCAGCGCGACCTTGCCGTGCTGGTGCCCGAGTTGCTCTTGTGCGGGCAACTCATCGACCGCTCGGGCATGGCACATCTGATCGTCGAGTTCGGCCGCGAAGGAATGGCGCAGGTGGCCGTCGAGGAATGGGAATCGGCCAGTCCCTGGTACACCCGCCGCATGCAGAAGGCCCTCGGATACGAGGGCGACGACGTCGTGACCATTTTCAAAGGGCTGCAACTCGACATCGGCGCGCCGCCACAGTTCATGGACTTTCGATACCGGGTCGACGATCCGCTGCACGGTGAATTCTGGCTCGATCATTGCGGAGCGCTCATGGACGTCGAACCGTTGGGAGACGAGTTCGTCACTTCGATGTGCCACGACATCGAGGACCCGACCTTTGATGCGACTGCCATCGCGACCAACCCTCACGCCCGGATCCGCCCGATTCACCGACCACCGCGCAGACCCGCGGACCGACATCCGCACTGCGCCTGGACCGTTGTCATCGACCCATCACACACTCCTCCCGTGATGACTGCACACACCGAGCAGATCGGACGCACTGAAGCGGTGACGGTCGTGCTGAGCCCGATCGATCACGGCGGGGACGGTAGTTCGGACTATTCGGGGCCGTTGTTGTCGGACCTGAGGTTTTCCGACTTCTCACGTTCGGCCTTGGTTCGTATCGCAGAGGAGATCTGCGTGCAGCATCACTTGTTGGCGTTGGGTTTTCTGGCCGCGGTTCGCCGTCGTGCCAGTGAGGACAAGGCGCGCGAGATCACTCGCAAGCAACTCACGGGAATCGCAGGAGTGGCTGCACAGCGCATCCGAGATGCGCTCGGCCTTCCTTCGACTCTGGAATCGCTGGCGTTGGTCCTGTCCGTGCACCCCTTGCTCAGTCCGAAGCAGTACGTGGAGAGCGAGATTCGACCCGACGGCGATGCTCTGGAGCTGTGGATCTCGCGAGAAGGTCGTGTCGACCGCGACGGCGGTTGGCCGACCTTGTTGGACAGCGGGCATCTCGATGCCCTCCAGGCGTTGGTTCGCGGAGTGAATCCGCACTTCACCGTGAGAGTGGTGGCCGAAGATGCCGCGGGACTCCTTCTAACCGTGGACATCACCGAAGCGCCGGCTCCGGAATGCGTCGAAGTAGCCATTACGAAGGTCAGTACCGGCGCGGCCTTCGTATTCGAAGATCGCGGAATTCCCTTGCCTCTCTTCGTCGTCTGAGTGACCGAACCCGAAGGACTCATCCAATGGCTTACACGTTCGCAGACCTGTTCGAGCATTCTGTCGACGCGATGCCCGATCGCCTCGCGCTGATCGTGTCCGGTGAGGAGGTGACTTACCGTGAGCTCGACGAGCGGGCGAACCAATTTGCGCACTACTTCCAGTCCGTCGGGTTGGGTGTCGGTTCGCACATCGGCATTCACCTGCACAACTCGATCGAGGCGATGGTCGCAGTCCTCGCGGCCTTCAAGATCCGCGGGGTTCCCATTACGGTGAACTACCGCTACACGAGCGACGAATTGGTCTATCTGTACGAGAACGCGGATCTCGAGGCGTTGGTTTTCCATCGTGGTTTCGCCGAACGAGTCGCCGAAGCCTTGCTGTCCACAGCGCGGGTGAAGCACATCGTCGAGGTGCCCGACGAACTCGCTCTCGGGAATGAACCGTCGGTTCCGAGGGCAGTGGCGTACGGCGATGCCCTCGGTGACCAATCCCCGCTTCGTACAGGTGAACACGCATTTCCGGAGCGTTCCGGCGACGACGTCTACGTTCTCTACACGGGCGGAACCACCGGACGACCGAAAGGCGTCGTCTGGCGTCAGGAAGACATCTGGCGGGTTTTGGCCGGCGGCTACGACTTCTATTCGGGAGAGCCGATCGCCGACGAGTACCAACAGTCGCGTGGTGGCGCCGCGGCAGCCGAACCCATGCGGTGGTGCATGCTTCCACCGCTTATCCACACGTCCGCGTTGATGCCGACGTTCAATGCGCTGTTCTCGGGCAACATCGTCATCTTCGAACCCAAATTCGATGCCGCACACGTCTGGCGGGTCGTCGCCGAATATCGGCCGCAGGTCATGGTCATCACCGGTGACGCCATGGGTCGTCCACTGGTCGAAGCCCATCGCGAATTGCAACCTGATGCGTCGAGCCTGGCTGTACTCGCGTCCGGCGCTGCACTCTTCTCCGGTTCGGTCAAAGACGCGTTCTTCGACGTATTTCCGAATCTGATGATCTCCGATTCGGTCGGTTCCTCCGAAACAGGCTTCGGCGGAATCGGATTCGCAACCAAGGGCCTCGAGCAGCGCGGTGGCCCCAAGGTGGGAGCCAACAGATTCACTGTCGTCGTCGACGACGACAACCGAGTGTTGGATCCGGGCTCGGGCGCCGAAGGATGGCTGGCGAAACTCGGTAACGTTCCACTCGGCTACTACAAGGATCCGGTGAAGTCGGCCGAGATATTCCGCGAGGTGAACGGCGCACGGGCAGTGGTGACCGGAGACCGGGCACGGATCGAGGACGACGGCTCGGTCACCCTCCTCGGACGGGGAAACATGGTGGTCAACACCGGCGGCGAGAAGGTCTTCGTGGAAGAAGTCGAAGCAGTGGTGAAGGCCCATCCCGACATCTACGACGCGACAGTGATCGGTGTTGCCGACGAGCGGTGGGGCAATCGGGTGGCGGCTGTGCTTCGCATCCGCGACGGTGTGGAACCGGATTTCGAATCCATCGAGAAGCACGCCCGCAGTCATCTCGCCGGCTACAAGATTCCGCGTTCCTTCTGGATCGCCGACGACGTTGTTCGAGCGCCGAGCGGTAAACCGGACTACCGGTGGGCGAAGGAGTACTCGCACAGCCGAGACCCTGCCCACCGGATCGACTAGCGCTCGCACGCCGCACCCGGCCCAATCCGTAAAGGAGCATCTGCAATGCCTGAGATCGACCTTCCCGACGGGTTCGACGTGACCGACCCCCAGCTGTACGGCGAGCGCGTCCCGCTTGCCGAATTCGCCGAACTACGACGGTGCGCTCCGGTCTGGTGGAACGCGCAGGAACCGGGCACCGGCGGATTCCACGACGGTGGTTGTTGGGTGGTCTCTCGACACGCAGACGTTCGTGACGTCTCGTTGCGCAGCGAGGAGTTCTCCAGCAACGTCAACGGTTGTATTCCGCGCCACGAGGACAACATCTCCGCTGAGGAGTTGGAGGCAACCAAACACGTCCTGATCAACAAGGACGCCCCCGAGCACACGCAGTTGCGCAAGTTGGTGGCGCGCTTGTTCACTCCGCGGTCGGTGGAAGCGATGCGAGCCGGCCTCGAAGCGCGCGCCGAGGCCATCACGTCGGCCGCCGTAACGGAAGGCAGCGGTGATTTTGTCAGCCAGGTCGCCAGTGAGCTACCCATGCAGGCGATCTCGGAGTTGATCGGTGTACCGCAGGACGGGCGTCGTCAGCTCTACGAATGGTCGAATCAGATGACGGGCTACGACGACGAGTCACTCGCCGGCGAGTCCCGGATGGCGTCGGCGCAGATCTTGGGCTACGCCTATCAACTGGCCGAGGCGAGACGGGAGGAACCGCTCGACGACATCATCTCCCGTTTGGTGCATGCCGACATCGACGGACAGAAACTCACCCCGGAACAGTTCGGTTTCTTCGTCATCATGTTGGCTGTCGCCGGCAACGAGACTACGCGCAACGCCACGACGCTCGGCATGATGGCGTTTCTCGAACATCCGGATCAGTGGGAGCTGTACAAGCGTGAACGTCCGCGCACCGCTGCGGACGAGATCATCCGCTGGGCTTCGCCGCTCACGTCGATGCAGCGGACAGCAGTGGTGGACACACAGATCTCCGGCACCGCGATCGCGAAGGGGCAGCGCGTCGTACTGCTCTACGGCTCGGCCAACTTCGACGAGACCGTGTTCGAGAACCCCGACGTCTTCGACATCACCCGAGATCCGAACCCGCACCTCGCATTCGGGGGAACCGGACCCCACTACTGCGTGGGCGCCAACCTGGCCAGAATGGAGGTCGACCTGATCTTCGGCAAGATCGCCGATCACATGCCCGACATCAGCAAACTCGGCGATCCGAGCCGGTTGTCGTCCGGATGGCTCAACGGAATCAAGGAATTCAAGGTCGATTACGGCAACTCCACGTCGTGTCCTTCGGGGCATTGACATGTACAGCGGAAAAGTTTCACTTGCCGGCCCGATGCGCGAACTCGGCCAGTTCTACCGGATGGGCGCCGATGTTGCAGTGGGCTTGTTCCGCACCCGCTTTCAGGTGCAGGAGTTTCTCGAGCAGAGCTGGATGATCGCCAGGGTGTCGATCGTGCCGACGGTGTTGGTGGCCGTGCCGTTCACGGTTCTGGTGAGTTTCACGCTCAACATCCTGCTCCGTGAGATCGGCGCCGCCGACCTCAGCGGCGCCGGGGCCGCGCTAGGCGCCGTGACCCAGGTCGGTCCGGTGGTGACGGTGCTGATCGTGGCAGGTGCCGGCGCGACAGCTATCGCCGCCGATCTGGGATCGAGAACAATTCGCGAAGAGATCGACGCCATGGAGGTGCTCGGGATCGATCCGATCAATCGGCTGGTGATTCCGCGGGTGGTCGCGTCGACCGTGGTGGCTTTGCTGCTCAACGGACTGGTCTGCGTCATCGGTATTGCCGGGGGCTACGCCTTCTCGGTGTTTCTCCAGGGCGTCAACCCCGGCGCGTTCGTCGAGGGAATCACGTTGCTGACAGGTCTGCCCGAGGTGGCGTTGTCGATGGTCAAAGCCGCATTGTTCGGGATGCTCGCGGGATTGGTGGCCTGTTATCGCGGACTGTCGGTGCGTGGTGGGCCGAAAGGTGTGGGGGAGGCCGTGAACGAAACGGTGGTGTATGCGTTCATGGCGTTGTTCGTGGTCAACACCATCGTCACCGCGGTCGGCATCCGATTGACGGCGGGGTGACCCCGGTGACCTTGTCGGACTCGCTCGCACAGATCGGCAAGTTCGGACGCACGCGTGCGCGGGTGGCCCGGACGTCGCGCTCGATCGACGACGTCGGGCGACAAGCTGTCTTCTTCGCGCGCGCCATCGCTCACATCCCGTGGGCCGTTCGCAAGCACCCGAAAGAAGTACTGCGACTAGTCGCCGAGATCAGCATGGGCACAGGCGCTTTGGCGGTGATCGGCGGCACCGTCGCAGTCGTGGGATTCTTGACTCTCGCCTCGGGCGGCACTATAGCGATTCAGGGTTTCAGCTCGTTGGGCAACATCGGAGTCGAAGCGCTGACCGGTTTCTTCTCGGCATTCATCAACGTGCGTATCGCCGCGCCGGTCATCGCGGGAATCGGTTTGTCCGCCACGATCGGCGCAGGTTCGACCGCACAGATCGGTGCCATGCGCATCAGCGAGGAGATCGACGCCCTCGAATCGATGGCGATCAGTTCGGTGCCATACGTCGTCAGCACACGCGTCACTGCGGGGATGCTCGCGATTCTGCCGTTGTACTCCCTGGCGCTCGTAGGATCTTTTCTGGCCGGAAGGTTCACCACGGTCGTCCTGTTCGGTCAGTCGTCCGGCCTCTACGACCACTACTTCACGACGTTCCTCGATCCTGTGGACGTCGCGTGGTCGTTCGTTCAGGTGCTCGTGATGGCACTACTGGTGATGTTGATCCACACGTACTACGGATACAACGCGTCCGGCGGGCCGTCGGGTGTGGGAACCGCAGTGGGCCGCGGGGTTCGGCTCTCGCTTATCTGCGTCGTTGCGGTGACCCTGCTCGTCTCACTCGCACTCTACGGCGGTTCCGGCAACTTCAATCTGTCCGGTTAGGGGGACTGCGTGCACAGATACGGCTACAAGTTGGCTGCGCTCGGCCTGGCCGCGGCGATCATCGGGGTCATCGCCCTGGCGGTCGCGTCTTTCAACCAGACGTTTGTCCCCCGCGTGCCGATCACGGTGATTGCGGAGCGCGCGGGACTCGTGATGGATCCCGGCGCACGGGTGAAGATGGCCGGGGTGACGGTCGGCTCGGTGGAGTCCATCACGCCGAGCGACGACGCCACTGCACGACTGTCGTTGTCGATCGATCCCGCAGCGCTCGAGTCGATTCCGGCCAACGTAGAGGTGGCGATCACGTCGAATACCGCCTTCGGCGCGAAGTTCGTCAGTCTGTCCTCGCCGGAGCGGCCCGCGAGCACGCGCCTTGCCTCCGGGGCGACGATCGACGCTTCCCGGGTGACCGTCGAGTTGAACACTGTGTTCGAGAAACTGACCACCGTGCTCAGGACGGTGGATCCGGGCAAGCTCGATTCGACATTGGGAGCACTTTCGACCGCCCTCCAAGGACGCGGCGAGCGCCTCGGTGTCGCACTCGAACAAGCTGATACGTCATTGGCCGAATTCAACACTGCACGTGAGGCGCTCGATCACGTGCTGACCGACCTGCCGCCCGTCACGCAGACCTACCGCGACGCTGTTCTCGACCTCTTGGACACAGTCGACTCGCTCACGACCACGGGGACCACTGTTCTCGACGAGCAGGAGAATCTCGACCTACTCCTGCTCAATGTGATCGGGCTGGCCCGCACCGGCGAGGACGTACTGGGAGCCAACGCCGACGGCGTCGACACCGTTCTTTCCCTGCTACGTCCGACGACCGCTCTGCTCGAGGAATACTCCCCGGTGATTCCCTGTATGTTCCACGGTCTGCAGGAGAGCAAGCGGATCGGCGACGGCGCCTACAACGGTCAACCGGGCATCAAGATGTCGATAGGTCTGATTGCCGGAACGGAACCGTACCGCTATCCCGACGACCTGCCCAAGGTGGCGGCTACCGGCGGTCCGCAGTGTATGGGTCTCCCTTTGCGTGATCCGAACGTCAACGCGCCGTACCTGGTGACCGACACCGGGGTGAATCCGTTTGCGCCCGAGCGTCAACCGAATGGTGGGCAGCCGATGAACACGGTCCCGGACCTGATGAGCTATCTGTTCGGGACGGAGATCCGATGAAAGTTCGTGGGTACACCGTCAAGTTCGGGCTCTTCGTCCTGGTGATGATCCTCGTCAACGCCGGGCTGATCCTCGTGTTCGGCCAGATGCGGGGCGGCGACGCCAAGTCGTACTCGGCGGAGTTCGTCAACGCCTCCGGGCTCAGAGCGGGTGACAAGGTGCGCATCGCCGGTGTACCGGTCGGCTCCGTCAGCTCGGTCGAATTCGGTGGGAATCATCGTGCCCACGTGAGCTTCAGCGTGGATGCGGGTGAGACCGTGACCACGTCGACCAGGGCCGCTGTTCGATATCAGGATCTGGTGGGCAATCGGTACCTCGAACTGCTCGACGACCCGGGAATCGCGGAACCGCAACCCGAGGGCCAGAGCATCCCCGTCGATCGCACCGCGCCGGCACTGGACCTCGATGCGCTACTCGGCGGCTTCAGGCCGCTGTTTCAAGCGCTGGACCCGGAGCAGGTCAACGCGTTGTCGATGTCCTTGCTCGACGTGTTCCAAGGACAGTCCGGAACTGTGGCTTCGGTGCTGGCGCACACCGGCTCGATCACCAACACACTTGCCGATCGTGACCAACTGATCGGCCGTGTCATCGACAACCTCGACGGCGTGCTCAGTGAATTGCGTAGCCGGGGTGGTCAGTTCAGTGACACTCTCGATCACCTACAGCAGCTGGTCAGTGGGCTCGCGGCGGATCGGGAGATGATCGGGAGCGCCGTCGACAGCGTGAACACCGCATCGGGTGCCTTCGCCGATCTCCTTGCCGGAGTTCGCCCGGACATCGCCGGGAACCTGTCGAAACTGGATGCAAGCCTGACTCCGCTGATCGACCAGCAGAGTGAGCTCGATCGGATTCTCGCATCGATGCCGTCGAACTACAGGCAGTTGATCCGAGTGGGTTCGTACGGATCGTTCTTCAATTTCTATCTCTGCGGTATCGCGCTGAAAGTCGACGGGGCAGACGGCACACCGCTCACTGTCGATTTGGTGGACCAGACGACCGGAAGGTGTGCGCCCCGATGAGAGAGATGGCACAGAACCAGGCAGTACGAGTGGGCGTCGTGGGATTGGTCGTCACGGCAGCCGTCGTACTGGCGTCGTTGCAGTATCAGAACCTCCAGTTCTTGAAATCAGGCGTCGGATACAGCGCGGTGTTCGCCGACGCCGGCGGCCTGGCTCAGGGAGACGAGGTCAATGCCGCAGGCGTGAAGATCGGGACGGTGGACCGGATCGAGGTCGAGAACGGACTCGCGCGCGTGGACTTCACACTGGACGGGTCGATCGCTCTGGGGGAAAGCACGTCTGCGGCGATCACCACGATGTCCCTCCTGGGCAAGCGGGCTGTCTCACTCGATGTGGACGGTGCGGGAAGGATCGCGGTCGGCGGCGAGATCCCGGTCGAGCGAACGAGATCGGCGTATTCGCTGCCCGACGTACTCGGCGATCTCACCACGACAGTGGAGGACATCGATCTCGACCAGCTCTCCGAATCGCTCGACGCGGTGGGGCAGGTGATGGGGGCCAGTGCGCCGAATCTGCGGCCGGCACTCGACGGTGTCGCGCGGATCTCCGACAGCGTCAATCGACGGGACGAGATGTTGCGCGGCTTGTTGTCCGATGCAAACGACGTCGCCGGGACGCTGGCCGAACGTGGACCACAGGTCAATGCACTACTCGTCGACGGCAACGCCCTGTTGGGTGAACTGGATCGGCGACAGGCGGCGCTGGGGGAAGTGATCACGAACATCTCGGCATTGTCGACCGAGCTGAGCGGACTCGTTCACGACAACGAGGCGCAATTGCAACCGGTCCTCGTCAAACTCGACACGGTTGTCGGCATTCTGCAGAACAACAAGGACAACCTCTCCCAAGGAATCGACGGTCTCGGCACGTACGTGGGCACGCTCGGTGACACCGTGGCCAGTGGGCCCTTCTACTACGCGTACGTCCAGAACCTGGTGCCGGCTCAATACACCCAACCCTTGATCAACGCAATGTTCGGGCTTCCGCCTGCGCCGCTACCGATTCCGGAGGTCAAGTGATGGGTGCAGCACACGTTCGTCTGTCGTCGAAGTGGCGCCGAATCGCCGCCGTCGGCGCAGGGATCATCGGCGCCGCGATCATCGTCGTATCGGGATACGTTGTGCTGCAACACGTGCGCTACTACAACGTGACGGCATACTTCACCTCGACGACCGGACTGTACGTCGGCGACGACGTTCGTGTCGTGGGAGTCGACGTCGGTCACGTCACCGGCATCACCCCGCAAGGAGACCGGATGCGCGTCGAACTGACACTGGCACGCGAGGTTCCGGTGGCCAGAGACGCAAAGGCGGTGATCGTCGCGCAGTCTCTGGTCTCGGCTCGCTTCGTGCAGTTGACGCCGGCGGTGACGGACGGCGGCGACGCGCTGGCCGACGGGGCGGAGATCGGGCTCGACCGCACGGCCGTCCCGGTGGAATGGGACCAGATCAAGGAACAGTTGGGCCGGGCCGCGGATGCATTGGGCCCGAACGGAGACGATCGGGGGCCTGCCGCCAACTTCCTGGACGGTGCCGGATCTGCACTCGCGGGCAATGGTGAGGCTCTGGGACGCTCGGTGACCGAACTCTCGGAGGCGATGAGCACGCTCGACGAAGGCGGCGCCGACCTGTTCGGCACGATCCGCGGCCTGCAGACTTTCACCACCGCACTCGCGGCAAGCGATGAACAGATCGTCCAGTTCCAAGGTCGGCTGGCGAATGTCACGAGCGTGCTCGCCGAGAGCCGGACGCAATTGGCGCCTGCTCTTGCCGATCTGGACGCCGCCGTCGGCGACGTGCGGCGATTTGTCGAACAGAACCGGGTTGG
Source organism: Rhodococcus sp. NPDC057135 (assembly GCF_042670865.1). Lineage (NCBI taxonomy): Bacteria > Bacillati > Actinomycetota > Actinomycetes > Mycobacteriales > Nocardiaceae > Rhodococcus > Rhodococcus sp. NPDC057135. The sequence continues at coordinate 57,826 of NZ_JBHUUU010000021.1, read as the reverse complement.
ACTGACGGAGCAGGTCGCGAAGTTGGCGGACGTGTCGCAGGTGCTGGTCGACAAGCGCGCGGGCTTGGAAAAGGTGCTGCATCTGGCTCCGACGGCGTTGTCCAACTATTACAACGTGTACCGGCCGGCGCAGGGAGCAATGGTGGGTGTGCCCGCATTTCAGAACGTGGGTAATCCGATCGACTTGATCTGCGGCGGAATCGCCGGTCTGGCCAACGACACCTCGAAGAAGGGTGCGGATTTGTGCATCGAATACCTCGGCCCGTTGCTCAACACGATCAAGGCGAACTACCCGGATCTGAGCCTCAATCCGACCAGGGCACTCGGCGCGTTACCGGATCAGTTGATGTACAGCGAGCCTGATCTGAAACCGACTGCTGCGTTGGGCTTTCCGACCATGCCCCCGGCGCCTGACCTGGCCGGACTGCTCATGCCGTCGACGGAACCCCGATGACTACCCGGAGGTGGGTGACAGTGTGTCTGGGGGCGAGCACCGTGCTGGTTCTGGCGGGTTGCCAATGGAGCGGGCTGAATTCGGTTTCGCTGCCAGGCGCGGCTGGGCGCGGTGAGGGGAGTTTCGCAGTCGTGATCGAGATGCCGGACGTCACGTCGATAAGTCCCAACTCTCCGGTCATGGTCAACGACGTGACGGTCGGAAGTATCAGTGCGATCGAAACCGACAACTGGCACGCACGGGTGACGGTCGCACTCGACGGTTCGGTGTCCCTGCCCGCCAATGCGACGGCCAAGATCGGCCAAACCAGCCTGCTCGGGTCCAAACACGTTGCGCTTGCGCCGCCTACCGATGTTGCGCCGGAAGGGCGGTTGTCGGAGGGATCGGTGATCCCCCTCGCGTCGGCCGGCGTCTATCCCACCACCGAGGAAGCGTTGACGGCACTGTCATTGGTCCTCAACGGCGGCGGGCTCGCTCAGATTCACAGCATCACCACGGAGCTGAACACGGCGCTCGGCGGACGGACCGACGCGGCTCGCGACCTGCTGAGTCAGATGGATACCGTGACCGAAACACTCGACCGCCAACGTGATGCGATGGTCACGACCATGGAGAATCTCGACGTCTTCGCCGGTGAAATCACGGCCCAGAGAGATGTTCTCGGTCAGGCCTTGGAGACGCTCGATCCTGCCTTGGCGGAACTGAGCGCCCAGCGCGTGAGCCTGACCACCGCGCTCGATGCGGTCGGTAGGTTCGGGGACGTCGGGACCGATCTGGTCGATCGGACCCGCGACGATCTGAAAGCCAATTTGAGCTCCTTGGAATCGACGCTGCAGAAGGTGGTCGAAACGGGGCCGGACCTGATCAACAATTTGGGCAACCTGAGTACCTTTCCCTTTCCTCAGACGACCATCGACGACGGAATGCGCGGCGATTACACCAATCTGTGGGCGCTGATCGACCTCACGAGTAATCGTCTCCAGTCGGGGCTCGGCTTCGGCACTCCGTTCGGGGCGCCGCAAACCCCCGTGGAGAACGGAATCCTGGTAGATCCCTTGACCGCCCCACTCGGCACAGGGCAGCCCGGCCCACTTGGCACAGGGCAGCCCGCCCCACTTGGCACAGGGCAGCCCGCCCAGGGCGGTGGACGATGATTCTCACGAAGTTGGTGCGAAGGCAATTGACGATCTTCGCGATCCTCGCCGTGATAGGCATGAGCGCGGCCGCGATCTCGTATCTGAGAGTTCCGACGATGCTCGGAATCGGGCGCTACACGGTGACAGTCGAACTGCCCGACGCCGGCGGACTCTATCGCAACGCGAACGTGACGTACCGCGGCGACACCATAGGTCAGGTCAGGTCGGTGCGTCTCTTTCCGGGAGTTGTGCGCGCCGAATTATCCTTGGAGAGTGCGATTCCCGTTCCCGCCCGCGAGCTGACGGTAGCGGTGCGAAGTGTGTCGGCCATCGGCGAGCAATACGTCGACATGCAACCGAGTACCGCTGACGGACCCTTTCTGGCCGACGGAGATGTGATCGGCCCCGACGCTGTCACGATCCCGACCGAGATCGGACCGGTCCTCGATCAGGCGCAGGCGATGCTCGCATCGGTACCGCAGGACAAGTTGCGATCGGTGATCGACGAGTCCGCGGCAGCGTTCGGTGGCAGGGGAGAGGACCTGGCTCGGCTGCTGGATTCGACCACCTCGTTCGTCGATCAGATGTCTGCTGCCACAACCCCGGCCACGACGCTCGTACAGCAGTTGGATCCGCTCCTTCAGACCCAGGTGGTGACGGGCGACCAGATCCGCCAGTGGGCGTCCAGTGTCGCTCAGCTCAGTGGGCAGTTGGCGGTCGCGGACGGCTCCGTGCGCAACATCCTCGAAACCGGACCGGGCCTTGCGACCGAGGCCGACTTGCTCTTTCAAGGCCTGAAACCCACTTTGCCTGTGTTGCTTGCCAATTTCACCAGCACCGCTCAGGTGGCCCTGACCTACAACTCGGGGTTGGAGCAGGTACTGGTCATCCTGCCGCCACTGGTCGCCGCTCAGGAAACCGTTGTCCAACGCGGGCAGGTGGACGGCGCCGCGAACGTCAACTTCCACCTCCAGGCGCAGGACCCTGCGGCCTGCTCGACCGGCTACCTTCCGGCCGATCAGCGACGAGACCCGACCCAGATGAGTGTCCCGGACACCCCGGCCGACTTGTACTGCAAAGTTCCGCAGAACTCGGTCTTCGCAGTCCGTGGATCCCGGAACATTCCCTGTATGGAGGTGCCGGGCAAACGAGCACCGAGCCCGGAGATCTGTCGGAGCCCAGATCCGTACGTCCCCTCGGGAACCAATGCTCCCGGCGAGTTGTACACGGGGCCAGACGGAGTCGACTATCAACACACGGAAGTGGCTCCTGCTGCTTCCGATTCGGGGGAGGGTGAGCCGTGGCAACAGTTGCTGACGCCGACGAATCGCTGAGGGGCGCGGTGCTGAAGCCGGTCAGAGGGAAACGCGGTGTTCTCACTGCCCTGGCATGGATCGCACTCGCGGCTCTGAGCGTCGTTGTCGTCTTCGGTGCTCTGGCAGTTCGATCCGACCGGGCGCGAGAGACCCAGCGTCAAGAGTACGTCGACGGTGCGGTCGCAGGAGCCCTCGCTCTGATCGACGTTCACTCCGCCACAGTCGACGAGGATCTCGAGACGCTGAAGTCGCTGAGTACGGGAACCTTTGCCGACGAACTGAAGTCCGGCGAATCTGCGTTCGTCGCGTCCATCCGTGATTTTGCCGTCGAATCCGACGGGCGTGTCGACACCGCAGCCTTGGCATCGGAATCCGGTAACTCGGGAGTGGTGCTGATCGCGGCATCTGCCCAGGTCGGCAATTCAGCGGGAGAGTCTTCGGCGCGCACCTACCGTCTTCGCGTCGGTGTCGAGGACGTCGACGGGCGGGTACTGATGTCGAGTGTGGAGTTCGTGCCGTGAAGCGCATGGTCATGGCGCTTGCAGCGCTGGTCTTGATGGGAATCGGCGGCACTGCGATCTGGAGTCATCACCGTTCGGGGGACGCTGAAACCGCACGTGCCGAGGTGATCGGTGTGGCGCCCACGCTCGTCGAGAAGCTCCTGAGCTACAACAGCGATACCGTCGACGACGATCTCGCACGAGCGGCCGAAGGCGCCGGCGGATCGTTTCAGGACAGTTTCACCGAATTCGGATCGAAAACCGTTGCACCCCAGTCGAAGGAGCAGGGAATCAGCACGAAAGCCCGAGTCGTCGATGTCGGTGTGCTCTCCGTTGCCGCGGACCGCGCGGAAGTGCTCGTGTTCGTCGATCAGATCACGACGAGTACCGCGCAACCGGCACCTGCGTCGACGTCGAGCCGAGTCGAGGTGACGCTCGATCGAGTCGAGGGAACATGGTTGGTGAGTGCCATGACTCCGGTCTAGTGGAGGTTGTCGCGACCCGCCATGATCAGCCTGGCGGTGACTTCGAGACGATCTGCGATCTGCGAATACGACTCGTACCCCATGCCTGCTCGGACAAGCGCTCCGGACCAGGAGATTTCGAGTGCTTCGAGCACGTCGGGATCGTACGACGGACCCAGGGCCTCGATGAGCCGCTCGCGGATGTTCTTGCCGATACGTCCGCGGAGGTGTTCGACGTCGGGATCATTGCCCATCATCGCCGTGGTCACTGCCGCCGCCAGCTCCGGTTCGTCGGAAACGAGCAGTGCGACGCTGCGTAGGACCGAACAGACCTGCGCTTCCCGTTCCGCCTCGGGGGAGGGCTCGTGGGGTACCGCGTCGAGGCGACGCCAGAACAGTTCTGCCACAAGGTGACTCTTGGACGAGAAATAGGTGTATGCCGTAGCCGCGGCGACACCGGCCTCTGCTGCCACCATCCGCACGGTCAGATCGGCAAACCCTTTGTCGCGCAGGACCGTGATCGCTGCCGCGGTCAATCGATCGACGGTTTCGGCTTGCTGCTGGGTCAGTCGGCGGCGAGTGGACTCGAACTTGGTCTTACCAGACATGTGTCCAGACACTACGGGATCAGGCCCATGCGAGCAAAGTGTGCGCTATCTCCGCCTGTTCTCGCTCTCTCTCGGTGCCACGTCTCGCTCCCGCTCGGTGTCATGTCTCGCTCCCGCTCGGTGTCATGTCTCGCTCCCGCTCGGTGTCATGTCTCGCTCCCGCTCGGTGGGAGAGAATGTCGAACCCCCGCGATCGCTAAGTCCATGTGTTACAACGATTTCTAGAACATGTTCGGAACTTGTGCCCAGAATCAGAGAGGCTGACGATGACGAAGTGGGACGAGACGTGCGACGTACTCGCTGTGGGATCAGGCGGTGGACTCACCGGCGCGTACACGGCGGCCCGCGAAGGCCTCGACGTCATTGCGATTGAAGCAACCGACAAGTACGGCGGAACAACGGCGTACTCGGGCGGCGGCGGAATGTGGTTCCCGTGCAACGCCGTTCTCCGCCGCGGTGGCGACGACGACACCATCGAGGATGCGCTGGAGTACTACCGATCAGTGGTGGGTGATCGTACGCCCACCGACGTTCAGGAAGCCTACGTTCGAGGTGGCGCCGGGTTGATCGACTACCTCGAGGAGGACTCGAACTTCGAATTTCAGATACTGCCGTGGCCCGACTACTTCGGTGAAGAGCCCAAGGCTCGAGCGAGCGGACGGCACATTGTTCCCAAGCCTATGAACGCGAACAAGCTGGGTGCGCTTCGTGATTCGCTTCGTCCGCCGTTGGCGACGGAACGGCTGGGGGAGGAGTTGCCGAAGTACCTCGTCGGCGGCCAGTCGTTGATCGGTCGATTTCTGTTGGCGCTTGCGGAACTCCCGAACGTCACCATGCACCTGAAGACCACTCTCGAGGAACTGGTTGTCGAGGACGGAGTGGTGGTCGGAGCCGTCGTCGACCGAGATGGTCGGCGTCGAACCATTCAGGCACGCAGAGGAGTGATCCTCGCCGCCGGTGGATTCGAGCAGAACGAGACCATGCGTGCCGAATTCGGTGTCCCCGGATCCGCTCTCGACACGATGGGCTGCCCCGGCAACCTCGGGAAGGCGCACCAGGCGGCGGTCGCCGCGGGTGCCGACACCGACCTGATGGGCGAGGCATGGTGGTCGCCGGGACTCACCCATCCAGATGGGCGCTCCGCGTTTGCGCTGTGGTTCACGGGCGGAATTTTCGTGGATGACAACGGTTGTCGGTTCGTCAACGAATCTGCGCCGTACGACCGCTTGGGCCGCGCCGTCATCGAACACATGCGGGCTGGGAAAGTAACCACGCCGTATTGGATGATCTACGACAGCCGGGAAGGCTCAGTGCCGCCGGTGAAGGCACCCAACGTCCCGTTGGCTCCGTCGGAGCAGTACGTGGATGCCGGATTGTGGAAGAGTGCCGAGACACTCGAAGACCTTGCCTCCCAGATCAATGTTCCCGCGGAGAATCTGGTGGAAGCCGTGAAGCGGTTCAACGCATTGGCGGCAACCGGCGTCGACACGGACTTCGGTCGGGGAGGTACCGCGTACGACCGAGCCTTCTCGGAGGGCGCGTCGCCGCTCGTCCCGATAGATCAGGGACCGTTCCACGCCGCTGCTTTCGGTATCTCCGATCTCGGAACGAAAGGTGGTCTACGTACCGACGCGACCGGGCGCGTGCTGAAGACTGACGGGACGGCCATCGCGGGGTTGTATGCGGCCGGAAACACGATGGCAGCGGCCAGTGGGACGGTGTATCCGGGCGGTGGAAACCCGATCGGTGCGAGCATGCTGTTCAGCCACCTGGCTGCGCTGGACCTGACGAAGCCGCCGTCGTAGGCAGCAGTCGCCTGTTTCGGGACTGGCTGGTCAGGCCTTGCCGAGTCCGGCGGCGATTCCCTTGTCCAGTTGGGTGAGCATTGCCGTACCCAGGGACGAAAGCTGGGCAACCTGGCGATCGTCGAGGCCCTCGAAGAGCAGGCCTTGGACAGACGCGACGTGCGGTGGCGCGGCCGCGACAACCTTTGCCATGCCTTCGTCGGTGAGTACCGCGTTGGACCCACGGCTCCCGCGGATGACTTCCCGTTTCACCCAGCCGGCCTTCTCCATCTTCGTGATGACGTGAGAGAGACGGGACAGGGACGCGTTCGCGCGCTGCGCCAGTACCGACAACTGGAGTTTGTGGTCGGGGGCGTCCGAGAGTGCGGCCAGCACGAAGTACTCGAAGTGAGTGAGTGCCGAATCTCGTTGCAGTTGAGTGTCGAGTGCGGCCGGCAACCGAGTTACCAGAGCGATCAGTGTCAGCCAGGCTTCCTGCTGCTCGGCTGTGAGCCACTTCGTCTGAGACTGCGCGTCGGTCTGCGCGGTCGGTTCACTCATCGGTGACTTCTCCTTCGGGTCGAGCATTCTTCTTGCACAGAGCGTGCTGGTGTACAGCGTCTCAGACGCATGTCCAGAAGAATCTTGCGGGGAATAGTTGCGGGACGCAAGTGTTCAGTTCTATATTAGGTTGAACCTTCAACTTAACGACGAATGTCTATCCCGAGGAGTCCGTATGTCCACCACGACAATGCCTGCGCTGTATCTCAGCCACGGTGCTCCACCCCTGGTGGACAGTGCGTTGTGGGTCGAGCAGTTGGGGGCGTGGGCCGGTGATCTTCCGAGACCGACGGCAATTCTCGTCGTCTCGGCGCACTGGGAATCAGCACCGCTGACGATCGGATCGACGACAACGGGGACCCCGCTCATCTACGACTTCGGCGGTTTTCCCGAGAGGTTCTACCGCGCGAAGTACAACTCTCCCGGCGCTCCGGACCTCGCCGCACAGGTCGCCGCATTGATGCCGGACAACGAACGGGTGGTTCAGCAGCCGAATCGAGGCCTCGATCACGGTGCCTACGTGCCGCTCACGGTGATGTACCCGGATGCGGACATCCCGGTCCTGCAGATTTCGCTGCCCACTCTCGACCCCGAGCGTTTGCTCCATCTCGGTGAGCGCCTACGGCCCCTCCGCGAGCAAGGTGTGCTGATCGTGGGATCCGGATTCACCACGCACGGGCTACCGTTCCTGCGCGATCCGTCGCCGGAAGCGCAGGCCCCGGGATGGTCGGCGGAATTCGATGCGTGGGCAGGGGAGAGGTTCGCTGCCGGTGACGTCGATTCGTTGATCGACTTCCGCGCCCAAGCTCCCGGGATGCCGTACGCGCATCCGACCATCGAGCACTTCGCCCCGTTGTTCGTCACGCTCGGTGCGTCGTCCGATCCGGAACAGGTACCCACCCAGGTGATCGACGGATTCTGGATGGGACTTGCGAAGCGCTCGATTCAGGTCGCCTAGAGATTCGGGTAGCCCGGAGAATCAGGTTGCCCAGGGAAGTCAGCCCCGACTGCGAAGGAACTCGAGTGCCTGGTCGCCGTGTGTGTTGGCGCGCAGCTCGCTCGAGATGACTTTGAGAACGGTGCGGTCGGTGTCGATCACGAAGGTCGAGCGTTTGACCGGAGCCAGCTTGCCCAGAAGCCCGCGCTTGACGCCGAACTGTTCGGCTACCGCGCCGTCGGTGTCGGCAAGCAAGGGGTAGTCGAACGACTGTGCGATTGCAAAGGTGGACTGCGCTTCGACCGTGTCGGTGCTGATGCCGGCCCGCGAAGCGCCCACCGCCGCGAATTCGCCGCCGAGGTCACGGAAGTGGCACGCCTCGGCGGTGCACACCGGCGTCGAGGCTGCCGGGTAGAAGAAGAGGACCAGGGGTCCGTTCTCGAGCAGGCTCGTCAGCGAGCGCGGAGTTCCGTCCTGGTCGGGCAGCGAGAATTCGGGAGCGAGTTGGCCTGGTTTCATTCGGCCGAGGTTACCCGCGCACGACGACCGCGTGGGGGAGCCTGGGATGATGGAGCCATGCACGGCGAGCCCACCTCCATGTCCGCACGGTCGTCCGACACCGCGATCGTCGGTGACGCGTCCGATTCCACCACCACTCGGGAGCAGTTCCGTGCTCTCGCAGCCGAGCACCGGGTCGTACCGGTCACTCGGAAAGTGTTGGCGGACTCCGAAACTCCGCTCTCGGCATACGAGAAGTTGGCCGGCAATCGTCCCGGCACCTTCCTGCTCGAGTCGGCCGAGAACGGTCGTTCGTGGTCGCGGTGGTCGTTCATCGGCGTCGGAAGCCCGGCCGCACTGACCGTCGTGGACGGAGAAGCGGCCTGGTACGGCAATGTTCCCGCCGGCGCTCCGGCCGGCGGCGACCCGATCGATGCGCTCGGTGCCACCCTTGAACTACTTCGTTCGGAGCGGCTGCCCGACCTGCCGCCTCTGACGGGTGGGATGGTCGGATTCCTCGGCTACGACGCGGTTCGGCGACTCGAGAAATTGGGTGACTCGGCGGTCGACGACCTGCAGATCCCCGAGATGGTCATGCTGCTCGCTGCCGACATCGCCGCGGTCGATCACCACGAAGGGGCGATCACCCTCATCGCCAATGCCGTCAACTGGGACGGTACCGACGAGCGTGTCGACACGGCCTACGACGACGCGGTCGCGAGGTTGGACGCGATGACTCGCGCTCTCGCGGCGCCGGCGAAATCGACCGTCTCGACCTTCTCGAAAGCGACTCCGAACTACCGCCGTCAGCGCACCACCGAAAGTTTCGGTGTCGACGTCAAGAAGCTGATCGGCGACATCGAAGCGGGCGAGGCATTCCAGGTAGTGCTCTCGCAGCGATTCGAGATCGATTGCACTGCAGCGCCGATCGATGTGTACCGGATGCTGCGCGCGTCGAACCCCAGCCCGTACATGTATCTGCTCAACGTGCCGAACGGTGATGGTGAGACCGCGTTTTCGATCGTCGGTTCGAGTCCCGAGGCACTGGTCACGGTCGCCGAGGGCGTCGCGACCACGCACCCGATCGCGGGAACCAGATGGCGCGGTGCCACCGAGGAGGACGACATCCTGCTGGAGAAGGATCTCCTCGCCGACGAGAAGGAGAACTCCGAGCACCTCATGCTCGTCGATCTCGGGCGAAACGATCTGGGTCGTGTCTGCCGACCGGGCACTGTGAAGGTGCACGACTATCGGCACATCGAGCGTTACAGCCATGTCATGCATCTCGTCTCGACCGTCACCGGTCATCTGGCCGAGGGAAAGCACGCTCTCGACGCGGTCACCGCATGCTTCCCCGCTGGAACCCTCTCGGGCGCGCCCAAAGTGCGGGCAATGCAGTTGATCGAAGAACTCGAGCCCACCAGGCGGGGTATCTACGGCGGCATCGTCGGCTACCTCGACTTCGCCGGCGACGCCGACACCGCGATCGCTATCCGAACGGCATTGATCAAGGACGGGGTCGGATACGTCCAAGCGGGCGCCGGCGTCGTGGCCGACTCGGATCCCGTGTACGAGGACACCGAGGCACGCAACAAGGCGATGGCAGTACTGAGCGCCATCGCGTCGGCGCACACCCTGCGCACCATCGGAGGTGACGACCTGTGAGTGAGAACGAGTCGATTGCAGCGGAGCAGCCTACAAGCGCTTCTCGTGGCACCGCTGTGCCGAGAACGCTTCTGCTGGCGTTGTCGGCGGCAGCTTTGTGGGGCAGCTCACGAATGACGTGGGTTCATCTGACCTCGAGTGACGGCAAGACGCTGGAGCGGACGACGGACCTCGACGGCAGCACGTGGGCGGCGGCGATGACTCCACTCGCGCTTGCGCTGCTGGCGGCTATCGCGGCTTCGTTTGCGGTGCGAGGTTGGGCCCTGCGGGTAGTCGGACTGTTGGTGGCACTCGTCGCAATAGCGGTTGCGGTTCCGGCGGTGCAGTTGTTGGTTTCCGGTGCTTCTGCGGATCGAGCGGTGGAGTTGGCCGAGTTGTCCGGTCACCCGGAAGACCTCTCGACGACTGTTTCGGTACTGCCTGCGCTGCTGGCCTTGGTCGGAGCGGTGGCGGCGCTCGTCGCGGCAGTGCTCCTGATGCGCAAACCTCCAGTGCGAGGCGGGTTGTCGTCGAAGTACGACAACCCTGCTGCGCGTCGGGAGGCGGCCGCAAAACTGGGCAAAGCTGACACCGCCGCATCGGACGAGCCTGTGACGCAACGGATGTTGTGGGACGCGCTCGACGCCGGAGAGGACCCGACAGTCGCCGACGGGGACGACGGAGCTGGGGGAGACAACGGTGCGAAACCGGGTTCGTCGCACTGAGTAAGACTGAACCCTCACCTGCGTGGGTACCCCGACGGAGTAGCAAAATTTCGTCCCACTAGGCTGAGACCACCCTGATGACGTATCTCACATCGGGCTCTTGCCCAGAAAGGATTCGGGCCACGATGACCGTACTCGACTCGATTCTCGACGGGGTGCGCGCTGATGTCGCCGCCCGCGAAGCCGTACTCGACTTCGCTGCAGTCAAGGCTGCCGCGGCCGCTGCACCGCCTGCACTCGATGCTGCAGCAGCACTTCTGGAATCGAGCATCGGCGTCATCGCCGAGGTCAAGCGAGCGAGCCCGTCAAAGGGTGCGTTGGCCGACATCGCCGATCCCGCAGAGCTTGCCGCGGCCTACCAAGCCGGTGGCGCACGCATCATCAGTGTTCTCACCGAAGAGCGCCGTTTTCACGGCTCGCTCGCCGATCTCGACGCGGTCCGCAAAGCTGTCACCATTCCGGTGCTGCGCAAGGACTTCATCGTGGGGCCGTACCAGATTCACGAGGCTCGCGCCCATGGCGCCGACGTCATCTTGCTGATCGTTGCAGCGCTCGAACAGCAGGCGCTCGCCTCGCTGATCGATCGCACCGAATCCCTCGGAATGACTGCCCTCGTCGAGGTGCACACGGAAGAAGAAGCCAACCGCGCGCTCGAAGCCGGCGCCAAGGTGATCGGTGTGAACGCCCGCAATCTCAAGACTCTCGAGGTGGACAAGAACACCTTCGGTCGCATTGCTCCCGGTCTACCGACCGAGACGATCAAGATCGCCGAGTCGGGTGTTCGCGGAACTGCCGATCTCTTGGCGTACGCCGGTGCGGGTGCCGACGCGGTGCTCGTCGGTGAAGGCCTCGTGACCAGCGGTGACCCTCGCAAGGCCGTCGCCGATCTGGTCAACGCCGGCGCACACCCGTCCTGCCCGAAACCGTCTCGATAAAGCGCATCACCGGCCCGGCGTGCTTTGACGCACCCGGGCGGTGACCAGCGGCACCCTTGGGGCAGACTGGTGGGGTGACTTCACGTACTCAGGAACCAGGCTCCGGTGCAGTATCAGGTGCAGCATTCAAGGGCGGCAATCTGCCGCCCGCCAGCGCGGGACTCACCGAGCGCTCACATGATCCCGATGCCGGCGGCCATTTCGGCGTCTACGGCGGACGGCATGTGCCGGAAGCTCTCATGGCGGTCATCGAAGAGGTCACCGCGGAGTACGAAAAGGCTCGCGCGGACGACACGTTCTTGAACGAACTCGATCGCCTGCAGCGCGATTACACCGGACGCCCGTCGCCGATTTTCGAGGCAACGCGAATGAGCGAGTTCGCCGGTGGTGCGCGCATCATTCTCAAGCGTGAAGATCTGAACCACACCGGTTCTCACAAGATCAACAACGTTCTCGGTCAGGTTCTACTGGCAAAGCGCATGGGTAAGACCCGCATCATCGCCGAGACCGGAGCAGGCCAGCACGGTGTGGCATCGGCCACCGCCTGTGCACTGCTCGGTCTCGAGTGCGTCATCTACATGGGTGCTGTCGACACCGAACGTCAAGCACTGAACGTCGCCCGCATGCGCCTGCTCGGCGCGGAGGTCGTCTCGGTCGAGACCGGTTCGCGCACGCTCAAGGACGCGATCAACGAAGCCTTGCGCGACTGGGTTTCCCACGCGGACAACACCTATTACTGCTTCGGTACCGCGGCAGGTCCGCACCCGTTCCCCACCATCGTTCGCGACTTCCAGCGAGTGGTCGGCCTCGAAACACGTGTCCAGGTTCAGGCACTGACCGGTCGCCTGCCCGACGCAGTCACAGCCTGCGTCGGAGGTGGTTCGAATGCGATCGGAATCTTCCACCCGTTCATCGACGATCTGTCGGTACGGCTGGTGGGCTACGAAGCAGCCGGTGACGGTGTCGAAACTGGTAGGCATGCAGCAACATTCGCCGGTGGTACACCGGGTGCATTCCAAGGCGCCTACTCCTACCTGCTTCAGGACGAAGACGGTCAGACCATCGAATCGCACTCGATTTCTGCCGGTTTGGACTACCCGGGTGTCGGGCCCGAGCACGCCTATCTCAGCGACATCGGGCGCGCCACCTACGAACCCGTCACGGACAGCGAAGCCATGGATGCGCTTCTGCTGCTCTCGCGCCGCGAAGGCATCATCCCGGCCATCGAATCCGCCCATGCCGTTGCCGGCGCGCTCCGACTGGGCAAGGAACTGGGCGAGGGCGCGATCATCGTCGTCAATCTCTCCGGTCGCGGTGACAAGGACATGGATACCGCCGCAAGCTGGTTCGGTCTTTTCGACGGCGCCTCAGGTCAGGCAGCCGCTTCGGATGATGCAGCAGACGAGAACGACAACACGGAAGGCTCGGACAAGTGAGCGAACGACCATCACGCCTCGCACCCACCTTTGCCGCGTGCAAGGCTGACAAGCGTGCCGCCCTCGTCGGATACCTTCCTGCCGGTTACCCGACGGTTCCCGAGTCGATCGACGTGTTCAAGGCGATGGTCGACGGTGGCTGCGACATCATCGAAGTCGGTGTCGCGTATTCCGATCCGGTCATGGACGGTCCGACCATCCAGCGCGCAGCCGAAACTGCACTCTCGAACGGTGTCCGTCTGCGCGACATCTTCACCGTGATCGAGCAGATCAGCTCGGTCGGCGGCAAGGCCGTCGTGATGACGTACTGGAACCCGGTGCTGCAGTACGGTGTCGACAAGTTCGCACGGGACCTCGCCTCCGCCGGTGGACTCGGACTGATCACCCCCAACCTCATTCCGGAAGAAGCAGGCGCCTGGATGGAAGCATCCGAAGAGCACCACCTCGACCGGATCTTCCTTGTCGCTCCATCCTCGACCGAGGAACGGCTCGCCATGACGCTCGACGCGAGCAGCGGATTCATCTACGCGGCCTCGACAATGGGTGTCACCGGCGCGCGAGACGCCGTCTCGTCCATGGCTCCGGAACTGACCGCACGAATCCGCGCGCACTCCGACATCCCCGTCGGCGTCGGACTGGGAGTCCGCTCCGGCGCACAAGCTGCCGAAATCGCGGCGTACGCCGATGCCGTCATCGTGGGTTCGGCCCTGGTCTCCGCGGTCGAGAACGGGTTGGGTGCGGTTCGCTCGCTCACCGAAGAACTCGCCGAGGGCGTCCGCTCGGCTACCGTGGCGTCGTGACCTCAACTGTGGACCTGCTGGCCTATATCCCCAGCCCGCCCCAAGGCGTCTGGTACGTCGGACCGGTGGCGCTGCGCGCCTACGCGCTCTTCATCATCCTCGGCATCATCGTCGCGATCGTGTGGGGAGATCGTCGTTGGGTCGCCCGCGGTGGCGAGAAGGGGACCGTTCTCGACATCGCGATCTGGGCTGTTCCCTTCGGTCTGATCGGTGGCAGGCTCTACCACGTATTGACCGACTGGCCCGCCTATTTCGGCGAGAACGGTACGCCTCTCGACGCACTCAAGGTGTGGCAGGGCGGCCTCGGAATCTGGGGAGCTGTCTTCCTCGGCGGTATCGGTGCGTGGATCGGCTGCCGGCGACGCGGCATTCCCGTATCTGCCCTCGGTGACGCGATTGCGCCCGGCATCCTGCTCGCGCAGGCCATCGGCCGTATCGGCAACTACTTCAACCAGGAGTTGTACGGTCGCGAGACCACCGTGCCGTGGGGCCTCGAGATCTTCGAGCGAGTGAACTCGTCCGGCCAACTCGATCAACTCGCAGGTGTCTCCAACGGAGAAGTCATCCGGGTCGTTCACCCGACGTTCCTCTACGAGGCTGTGTGGAACGTCCTGATCGTGATCCTGCTTGTCCTCGTCGACCGCCGATTCAAGATCGGCCACGGACGCCTCTTTGCTCTGTACGTCGCGGGCTACTGCCTGGGCCGATTCGTCGTCGAGCTGATGCGCGACGATTTTGCCTACGAGATCGCCGGCATTCGAGTCAACACCTTCACTTCGGGGATCGTGTTCTTCGCCGCACTTGCCTACTTCTTCCTGGCGAAGAAGGGGCGTGAGGATCCGGCTGATTTGAAGTCGAAGAACTACGTTGCTGCGGTATCTGCCGGTGAAGGAGGAGCCGCGACGCCCGTTACCGAGAGTGATTCAGCAAAGACCGATGCAAAGGCCGATGCAAAGGCGGATGCAAAGGCGGATGCAAAGGCCACTGAATCTGATTCCCCTCAATCCGATTCCGGTGAGGCAAGCGCCTCAACGGCAGCGACGGACGAGTCGTCGGACGCGGTGAAGCTGTCGAAGAAAGACAAGCCGTGACAGGTCCCTATTCGCAGGGGGGATTCCCCGAGGATCAGGGGCCGGTGTACGGCGCGCCCAATCCGTACGGCTATCAGCAGCCACTGCCGGCTCCGTCGATGTACGGGTTCGGTGATCCCTACGCGCCGTACGGTCGGCACCCGATAACCGGGGAACCGTATTCCGACAAGTCGAAGGCCACTGCCGGCCTGTTGCAGATTTTGCTGGGCTTCTTCGGAATCTGTGGAGTCGGGCGCCTCTACATCGGAAGTGTCGGCATCGGACTGTGCCAACTGCTCGGCATGTTCTTCGCGCTGTTCATGTCTGCGTTCCTCATCGGAATTCCATTTGCCATCGGAATTTGGATCTGGGCGTTCATCGACGGCATCGTGATACTTTCGGGCAATGCGCGGGACGGTGCTCGCCGGCCATTGCGAGGATGAGTCGCGAGCACGAACTGAGGACAGATGTGTGGGGGACTGGCCTCGAGAAGGTCGAACCCTTCTCGCGGTCCGCTAACAAAAGCTATTACGTACCGTCGTCGAATCGAAGGAAAGTACGTTGCCTAACTTGAACAAGAATCCGGAACCTTCCGAGTCGGGGGACTCGTCTGGATCGCAGCCGCCAGTTCCACCGCAGTTCGGGTCGCCCTTCGACTACGACGCGACGGCGGATGCGTCGTTGACGGAGACATCGGCGCCCACGGAAAAGACGCCGTCGACGGAGACCACCGGCACCGGTCCAGGCTGGGACACGTATTCGGGAGTCGGAAACGGTCCGGGTTGGGGAAACCACCCCATCTACCCGCCGCCGACCGGAACCGAATCGACCACAGCGTTTCCCACTGCTGATTCCACACCGAATCAGCCCACAGCGCCGTACACGTCGCAGGAAAGCTACGCCGCTCAAAACTATCCGGCGCCTGACTACTCGAGCCCGACCCAATCGCCGACGGACGGTCCGGTCTACGGTGCGCCGGCAGATCAGACTCCGAATCCCTACGCGGCTCCGCCGCAGGGCTACCCCCAGCCCGGATATTCACAGACGGGTTACGGTCAGCCGCAGGGATACCCACAAGCGCAGGGTTATGTCCAACCCGGTTACGGTTTGGTTGATGCATCCGCGCCTTACGGCCGTGATCCGCTGACGGGTGAACCGTTCTCGGACAAGTCGAAGACCACCGCCGGCCTGTTGCAGATTCTTCTGGGATTCATCGGTATCTGCGGCATCGGTCGGTTGTACATCGGAAGCACGACCATTGGAGTGCTCCAGCTACTCGGTATTTTCCTCGGCTACATTCTTCTGTTCCTGGTCGTGGGAATTGTCGTAGTCCCGGCAATCTGGATCTGGGCCTTCATCGACGGAATCATGATGTTGACGGGTAGCGTGCGCGACGGCCAAGGTCGGCCACTGCGTAGCTGATCGAGACGACGTTCGGAACTGTGACCCCCTGATGCATCGGTATCAGGGGGTCACAGTTTTACTCTCGCGACCTGCGGTTATCGGCTGATAAACTAGCGCTCGTCGGCTGCATGTCCGTGTGGAGGTCGCCGAGTGCCGTTTTCTCGAATACCTGACCCTCGAGGCCTGTACGACCCCGATCAGGAAACCGATTCATGTGGTGTAGCCGTGGTAGCAGACACCTCTGGACGGCACATGCATTCCATTGTCGACGAGGCGCTGGCGGTCTTGGGCAATCTCTCCCATCGCGGCGCAGTCGGGCGCGAATCCAACAGCGGAGACGGCGCGGGCATTCTGATTCAGCTGCCGACGGGGTTCTTCGACGCGGTGACCGAGTTCGAGCTTCCACCACCCAATTCGATGGGTGAGAACACCTACGCGGCCGGAAACTGCTTTCTTCCGGTGGACGAGGAAGCACGTCGTCAAGCGGTCGTTCGGATCGATCAATGCGCAGCGGCAGAAGGACTGCGGGTTATCGGGTGGCGAGAGGTACCGGTCGAGAGCGACTGCGTCGGAGTCGTTGCCGCGCAGTGCGCTCCGTACATCGGCCAGTGTTTTGTGATGTGCTCCCAGTCCAGAGATCACAGTGTGGGCGGAATTGCCTTGGACCGACGAGTGTTTGCGCTCAGGAGGCAAGTCGAGCGGATTCACTCGGACAGCACTGCAGTGTATTTCCCCTCGTTGTCCGCGCGAACCATCGTGTACAAGGGCATGCTCACCCCGGCGCAGTTACCCGGTTACTTCACCGACCTGCGCGATGGCAGAATGCGAACCGCCTTGGCAGTCGTGCACAGCCGATACTCCACGAACACTTTTCCGTCGTGGCCACTCGCTCAGCCGTATCGCTGCATCGCTCACAACGGCGAGATCAATACGATTGTGGGAAACAGGAATTGGATGCGTGCTCGCGAGCCGATGATGCGGAGCGCATTTTTCGGCGGGGACATCGATCGCTTGTTTCCGATCTGCACCCCGGGAGGATCCGACTCGTCGTCGTTCGACGAAGTTCTCGAGCTTTTGACGCTCGGGGGCCGCAGTGTGCAACACGCCATCGCGATGATGGTTCCCGGCGCCTGGGAGAACGATTCTTCGATGCCTGACGCGATAAGGGCTTTCTATCAATTTCACGGTTGCCTGATGGAACCGTGGGACGGTCCGGCGTCGGTGACATTCAGCGACGGCACTGTTGTGGGGGCGGTGTTGGATCGCAACGGACTTCGACCAGGGCGATGGTGGCGGATGAAGAACGGCCGTATCGTGTTGGCCAGTGAGAGCGGTGTGTTCGACGCCCCCACATCCGAGGTGCTGGAAAAGGGGCGCCTCGAGCCGGGGCGCATGTTCCTCGTCGACACTGCTCGTCGTCGCATCGTTCCCGATGCGGAGATCAAGTCGGAACTTGCGAGCACAGCTCCCTACCGGGACTGGCTCGCCGGGGGGTTGGTCGATCTCGAGGACATCCCCGAGTCTGCGCCCGCCCGAGGCGATCAGGCTCCGCTGTTGCAACGTCAGCTGCTCTACGGATACCAGGCCGAGGACCTGCAGGACATTCTTGTCCCGATGGCAAGCTCAGGATCAGAGCCGTTGGGATCGATGGGCGTCGACACGCCGCTCGCTGTTCTCTCGGATCGACCGAAGCTCTTGTACGACTACTTCGTTCAGCTCTTTGCCCAGGTGACCAACCCGCCGTTGGACGCGATTCGCGAGGAAGTAGTCACGACACTCGCAACCACGCTCGGTGCCGAGCAGAACCTGTTCGAAGCATCTGCCCGATCGTGCCGGAGGATCGTTCTGCAGAAACCGGTAATCGGTCCGGTGGAATTGCAGAAGATCGCAAAACTCCGCGGCCCTCGAACTCCGACAAGCACTGTCCTGCAGGGAATCTTCGATGCGCGGGGCGGTCTCGCCGAGGGTGTCGAGAGGCTTCGTGAGGCCGCCCGAACTGCCGCCACCGCCGGCATCGAAATCCTTGTGATCTCCGACCGTGGATCGGACTGCGAGCAGGCTCCCATTCCGTCGTTACTCGCAGTGTCGAGCGTGCACCACGATCTTGTTCGTCATGGCCTGCGAACCAAGGTCTCACTCGTTGTCGAGTCGGGTGACGCCCGCGAAGTTCATCACATCGCCTTGCTGATCGGCTACGGTGCGGCGGCTGTCCACCCGTATCTTGCTCTCGAATCGGTAGAAGCACTCAGTGAGCGAGACGAACTTCCCGGGATAGATCCGAAGACGGCAACGGACAACTATCTGAGAGCTACAAATTCCGGCGTGCTCAAGGTGATGTCGAAGATGGGAATCGCTACGGTTCACTCCTACACGGGCGCTCAGGTTTTCGAGGCCGTGGGCTTGGGCAGAGAGTTGGTCGACGAGTATTTCTGCGACACACGAAGCCGGATCGGCGGCATCGGTATCACCGAAGTCGCCCGCGAAGTCCTGATGCGTCACGCGGCAGCGTGCTCGGGGTCCGCGGTGCGGCATCGTCAGTTGAGCAGCAGTGGAGAGTTCCGGTATCGCCGCGGTGGTGAATTGCATCTGTTCACGCCAGAGTCCGTGTTTTTTCTTCAACATGCGACACGGTCAGGACGTAGTGACATGTTTCGTTGCTACAGCGACGAAGTCGATCGACTGAGTGCGCAGGGCGGAACACTGCGGGGATTGTTTCGATTCCGACACGGGATTCGTCCGCCGATTCCGCTCCGTCATGTCGAACCCGTCGAGATGATTCTCGCTCGATTCAACACCGGTGCGATGAGCTACGGCTCCCTCTCTGCCGAGGCGCACGAAACGATGGCGGTTGCGATGAACGCTCTCGGCGGACGTTCCAACACCGGTGAGGGCGGAGAGTCATCGGAGCGGTTACGTGACAACAAGCGTCGAAGCGCCGTCAAGCAGGTCGCGAGTGGTCGCTTCGGGGTGACCAGCGATTACCTCGTCAACGCCACCGACATTCAGATCAAGATGGCCCAAGGTGCCAAACCAGGTGAAGGAGGGCAGCTTCCGGGGTCCAAGGTGTACCCGTGGATCGCGGAAACCCGGTACTCGACGCCAGGGGTCGGCCTCATATCTCCGCCCCCTCACCATGACATCTATTCGATCGAGGATCTCGCCCAACTGATCTACGACCTCAGATGCGCAAACGATCGTGCGCGGATACACGTGAAACTGGTCAGCGCGGTCGGAGTCGGGACAGTTGCGGCAGGTGTGGCTAAAGCGCACGCCGACGTTGTGCTGATCTCCGGTCACGACGGTGGGACGGGCGCGGCGGCACTCTCGTCCATCCATCACGCGGGCACGCCGTGGGAGATCGGGCTGGCCGAAACTCAGCAGACGTTGGTGCTCAACGGGTTGCGCGATCGGATCGTTGTCCAGTGTGACGGGGGTTTGCGTACGGCACGGGACGTCGTCATTGCCGCGTTGCTGGGGGCGCAGGAGTACGGGTTTTCCACGGCGCCACTCATCGCGGCCGGTTGCGTCATGATGCGGGTATGTCACCTCGACACCTGCCCCGTCGGAGTAGCAACTCAGAATCCCGAATTGCGGGAGCGATTCACCGGCCGGCCCGAGTACGTCGAGAACTTCTTCCGCTTCATTGCCGACGACGTACGACGGTTGTTGGCAGAGTTGGGGTTTCGAAGTGTCGATGACGCTCTGGGACACGCGGACGTATTGGAAATGACTCCGGAGGTGGCGCACTGGAAGAGTCGGACGTTGGAACTCTCACCACTCTTCGACGTGCCGGCCGCGCCGGCCGGCGCGGCCTACCAGCCGTGTGTACCTGTTTCGAGCGAACTCGAACGCACCCTGATCGAGTGTGCCGCGGCCTCACTCGAGAACGCTCGACCCGTGAATATCGAACTGCCGATACACAATACGGATCGAGCTGTGGGAACGAGGCTGGGCGCTGAGGTGACCAGACGCTACGGCGCCGTCGGGCTACCCGAAGGCACCATCGACATCGTGCTCAGCGGAACGGCAGGCCAGTCACTCGGTGCGTTCTTGCCACCCGGCATCTCGCTCGTCGTCGCCGGCGATGCAAACGATTATGTGGGGAAGGGTCTCTCGGGTGGACGGATCGTGCTTCGCCCGAGCGAAGGCGTGCCCTTCAAGGCCGAGGAGCAGGTGATTGCGGGCAATACCGTGCTGTACGGCGCCACGAGCGGTGCACTCTATGCACGGGGGCGTGTGGGGGAGCGCTTCGCCGTGCGTAACTCGGGCGCGGTCGCTGTGGTGGAAGGCGTCGGAGATCACGCGTGTGAGTACATGACCGGGGGTCGCGTCGTGATACTCGGCCCAACTGGTAGGAACCTTGCTGCAGGCATGTCCGGCGGGATTGCCTTCGTACTCGACTTGAACGCCGAGAAGGTCAACTGCGACATGGTGGTTCTCGAGCGGCCTTCGGCGGAAGACTGTCGTCGGCTGGTCGAGATTCTCGGTGATCATCTGGCCGCGACCGGCTCGTCGGTCGCTGCACAACTTCTCGACGACTGGGTCGGTCAGAGTCCTAGATTCACCAAGGTTCTGCCTGTCGACTATCGGAAGGTCGTGGAAGAGAACCAACTGGTGGAGCCGGCTCATGCCTGACCCACGTGGGTTCCTCAGCGTGAAACGATCCGGCGCACCGACCAGGCCGACCGATGTGCGAGTCGGGGACTGGGAATCGGTGTACGAGTCGATGGATCCCGTGGTGCGCAATCGAGACGTTTCTGCACAGGCCTCGCGATGCATGGACTGTGCTGTGCCGTACTGCCATTCAGCCGGGGTGGGCTGTCCGCTCGGCAATCTCATCCCGGAATGGAACGACCTGGTTCGGCGTGGACGGTGGTCCGAAGCCTCGGAGAATCTGCATTCCACCAACAATTTCCCCGAGTTCACCGGACATCTGTGCCCCGCTCCGTGCGAAACGGCGTGCGTTCTCGCACTCGACGACGAGCGCACGTCGGGAGGTGTCACCATCAAACGCATCGAACAGGCGATCGTCGACAACGCCTGGGAGTCGGGTTCGTTGGGGCCACGGGCGCCCGTAGTTCACAGCGCCAACCGTGTTGCGGTAGTCGGTTCGGGACCGGCAGGACTGGCTGCGGCTCAACAACTGACACGCGCCGGACATCGTGTCACGGTGTTCGAGCGGAGTGATCGAATCGGGGGACTGCTTCGCTACGGAATCCCGGAATTCAAGTTGCCCAAAGCCTTGATCAACCGGCGACTGGCCCAGTTGACCGCCGAGGGGACCCGATTCGTCACCGGCTGCGCCGTCGGAGTCGACGTGAGCGCACAAGACCTCATGACGAAATTCGAAGCGACAGTCCTGGCGGTCGGGGCCGATCGTGCCCGAGACACCGACGTGCCGGGGCGTGGCCTTCGCGGAATCCATTGTGCGATGAAGTACCTGCGTGCCGCCAACCGTGAATGCGAGGGTGACGGCGCGTCGAGTATCTCGGCGCGAGGTGAGAACGTCGTGATCATCGGTGGCGGTGACACGGCGGCCGACTGCCTCGGCACGGTGCATCGCCAGGGTGCGCGCTCGGTGACGGAACTGGATTACCACGTCCCACCCCCGGGGCATCGCGATCGAGACCGCGACCCGTGGCCGTTGTGGCCGCGGATCGTACGCAGCTCCCCGGCAGACGAGGAGGGCAGTGACAAACGGTTCCGATGGGCGGCGCAGGAATTTCTCGACGACGGTGACGGTGCAGTTCGTGCAATCCGGATGGTTCCGGTCGCCGTGTCGCGGGGAGAGAACGGACAGCGGACCCTGGTGCAGACCGGGGACACGACGGATCTCGAGTGCGAGATGGTGCTGCTCGCTCTCGGATTCGACGGCGTCGAATCCGCGCCGCTGCTTACCGACCTCGATGTCGGCACCGATCCGCTCGGCAGAATCGAGTGTGATGTCGGGTGGCAGACCCGGACACCCGGCGTGTTCGTCTGCGGCGACGCGCATCGCGGGGCGTCGCTCGTCGTGTGGGCGATTGCCGAGGGGCGGTCGGCCGCACGTGCCGTCGACGTGTATCTCACCGGTGGGTCCGACCTTCCGTCGCCGGTACATCCGAAGGCATTTCCGCTGTTCGTGAGGTGAACAACTGAATCGAGTAAGAACAGAAAGTGCACGTCACAAATGCCGGATAGAAGTGCGGTGGGGTAGCGACTAGGCTCGAGCCGTGAACCGACGGACAAAAATTGTATGCACACTTGGACCTGCGACAGCTTCTGGCGACCGCATCCGTGAGCTCGTGGAGAGCGGCATGGACGTGGCTCGCCTCAACTTCAGCCACGGCGAGCATGCCGATCACGAAGAAAACTACATTCGCGTCCGCGCCGCGTCGGACGCCACCGGAAAGGCCGTCGGTGTTCTCGCCGACCTCCAGGGGCCCAAGATTCGCCTCGGCCGATTCAAGGACGAGCGGACCACCTGGGCCAACGGTGAAGAGGTTCGAATCACCGTCGATGACGTCGAGGGAACACACGATCGCGTCGGGACCACGTACAAGGAATTGGCGCGCGACGCCAAGGCCGGCGACCGACTGCTGGTCGACGACGGAAAGGTCGGCCTGGTCGTCACTTCCATCGACGGTAACGACGTCGTCTGTCGGGTCACCGAAGGCGGTCCGGTCAGCAACAACAAAGGCCTTTCGCTGCCCGGCATGAACGTCTCCGTTCCTGCCCTGTCGGGCAAGGACATCGCCGACCTCGAGTTCGCCCTCAAGCTGGGCGTCGACTTCATTGCACTCTCCTTCGTTCGCTCACCCGCGGACGTCGAATTGGTTCACGCCATCATGGATCGAGTCGGGCGCCGCGTTCCCGTCATAGCGAAGCTCG
Source organism: Rhodococcus sp. NPDC057135 (assembly GCF_042670865.1). Taxonomy (NCBI): domain Bacteria; kingdom Bacillati; phylum Actinomycetota; class Actinomycetes; order Mycobacteriales; family Nocardiaceae; genus Rhodococcus; species Rhodococcus sp. NPDC057135. The sequence continues at coordinate 34,684 of NZ_JBHUUU010000021.1, read as the reverse complement.
AGAAGCCCGAGGCCATCGACAATCTCGAAGCCATCGTGCTTGCATTCGACGCCGTCATGGTCGCCCGCGGTGACCTCGGCGTCGAGTTGCCGCTCGAGCAGGTCCCGCTCGTCCAGAAGCGCGCAATCCAGATTGCTCGTGAGAACGCGAAGCCGGTCATCGTCGCCACGCAGATGCTCGAGTCGATGATCGAGAACTCGCGTCCCACCCGAGCAGAGGCATCCGACGTTGCCAACGCCGTCCTCGACGGCGCGGATGCAGTCATGCTCTCGGGCGAGACATCAGTGGGCAAGTACGTCATGGAAACCGTTCGCACCATGGCCCGCATCGTCGAAGCCGTCGAGAACGAATCGACCCGCGTCCCACCCCTGACTCACGTCCCGCGCACCAAGCGCGGTGTCATCTCCTACGCAGCACGTGACATCGGCGAACGTCTGGACGCCAAGGCATTGGTTGCATTCACACAGTCCGGTGACACGGTGCGACGACTGGCTCGCCTGCACACTCCGCTGCCGCTGCTCGCCTTCACACCGTTGCCCGCAGTACGCAGTCAGCTGACGCTGACGTGGGGAACCGAGACGTTCCTGGTCGATGCGGTGGCCACCACCGACGAGATGGTGCGTCAGGTAGACAATGCTTTGCTCTCCCTCGGGCGGTACGTCAAGGGCGACCTCGTGGTCATCGTTGCCGGGTCCCCTCCGGGAACCGTCGGCTCCACCAACCTCATTCACGTCCACCGCATCGGCGAAGAGGACCACTGAGTGACCCACGCGAATGCGTCCACCGACCTCGGTACTCTCCTCGGTCTGTTGGATCTGGAGCAGATCGGTGACGACGCGTTCCGTGGACACCACCCCGAGCAAGTAGGTTCGCGGACGTTCGGCGGTCAGTTGGTGTCTCAGGCACTGATGGCCGCCGGACGGACCGTCGACGGTGAGCGCCCCATCCATGCCGTCAACGCGCATTTCATTCGGGGTGGAGATGTCAAGGCGCCCATCGAGTATCGGGTGGAGCGTCATCGTGACGGGCGTGCTTTCGCCAACCGTCAGGTGACGGCCTATCAGGGTGAGAACGAATTGTTCGTGATGCTTGCGGCGTTCCAGGACTCCGGCAAGGGGCTCGACCATGCCGTCGAGATTCCGGATGTTCCACTTCCGGAGTCACTGCCGCCGATCGGTGATCATCTGGTCGGGTACGAGGAGAAACTGCCGCATTTCAGTGCGGCGCTCAAGCCGATCGACATGAGGTACGCCAACGATCCGGCGTGGATACTCAAAGGCACCGGTGAGAAACTCAACCACAATCGGGTGTGGATGCGCCCCGACGGTGATCTTCCGGATGATTCACTCGTACACGCTGCTACGCTTGCATATTCGTCGGACACCACTGTGCTCGATTCGATTCTGACCACTCATGGATTGTCCTGGGGTCATGATCGTATCGTCGCGGCGACGGTCAACCACTCGATCTGGTTCCACCGTCCGTTCCGATTCAGCGATTGGGTCCTGTACGCGACCGAATCGCCCGTCGCTGCAGGTTCGCGTGGTTTGGCGACCGGACGGTATTTCTCGGTGGAAGGCCTGCTGTTGGCAACAGTGGTTCAAGAAGGAATGATCAGGCACTTCCCGCGGAAGGGGGAGTGAGAAGCGGGCCCGAGAATGTGCTCGGGCCCAGGTTCAGGCCGACTTGCGATACTGCGGTGAGAGTTCGTCGGCGCGGTCCCACGGAGACCAGTCGACTTCGCGTCCATCGAGTTGGGCCGCAACAACTTCCAAGCCCGCGTGCCAGCCCGCGGCATGGGCGTACGCGGACTCTTCGTCTTCCATCGTGTGGGTGAGGGTCAGCCAACAGCCGCCGGTGCCGTCCGGAGCCAGCTCCCAATGCAGAGTGTCTGCGTCCCAGAGGAATTCGAGAATTCGGTGTGGGTGGACGCTGATGACCGTGCCACGTGTCACGTGATCTGCGGGTAGTCCGAAACGCTCGACTTGTTCCGGCGTCACCTTGAACAGCAGATCTGCGCCGGGAGTGAGATCGAAATCGACGTCCGCCGGGAACCAGGCGTCGAGGTACTCGCGTTCCGTTATCACTTTCCAGACTTTGTCCGGTGCGTGCGGAATCGCCAGTTGGAAGCTCAGTGACACCCGACCGTCATAGGTCAGGTTTATCTTGCCGTTGTCCATCGGTGCCTCCAATGCTTGGTGCCCGTGCGGTTGCCCCCATCGTGCCATCTAATTGCCAAGGATGGAATAACTGCAGGTCAGATCGTTACCTATTGATAGGTTATGTCGATTTGTCTCGTTTTGAGAGCGGCGTTCTCGATGCGTTTCGTGGCGGTGAAACAACCGCGCGGTACGCTGACCCACGCACGACTGGCGCGGGTGGGAATTACCACCGGGGAGTGCACATCGCGAGGCATCGACCGCCTGGGTGCTTCACACATCTTGTGTGAAGGGGGATTCATGTCTACCGAAAATCTGCCCAACCGGAACGTGGTGGCTCGAATAATCGACGGACGCGCAATTGCCGATGCTGCGCTCGCGGACCTGTCAGTGCGCACGAGGAAGTTTCGTGATGAGACCGGGCACGTTCCTTGCCTGGCCGCCGTCATCGTGGGAGCGGACCCGGCCTCGAAGGCGTATGTACAGATGAAGGCCAAACGGTCTGTCGTCGTCGGAATGACGTCGCGGACGGTCGAACTCCCGGTGAGTACAACGACTGAAGAACTAGTCGACGTGCTGAGAGCGTTGTCGGCGGACTCTTCGATCGACGGCATACTGCTGCAACACCCGGTGCCAGGCCACCTCGACGAACGGGCTGCGTTCGATGCCATCTCGGCCGACAAAGACGTTGACGGCGTTACCTCGGCAGCGTTCGCGGCAATGGCGTTTACCGGTGGGGGATTCGAATCATGTACACCGAGTGGCATCCTGCGCCTGCTCGACGCCACAGGCGTCGAACTCTCCGGAAAGCATGCTGTCGTGGTCGGCCGAAGCCCGATACTCGGATTGCCGATGGGAATGCTCCTCCTGCGTCGGGACGCAACCGTGACGTACTGCCATTCGCGAACCGTCGACCTGGCCGCTCACGTCGGTACGGCGGACGTCGTCATTGCTGCCGTCGGCGTGCCGGAACTCGTCAAAGGTTCGTGGATCAAGCCCGGGGCAGTAGTGATCGATGCGGGGTACAACGCGGGTAACGTCGGAGATGTGGAGTACGGCGCCGCGCTCACTCGCGCCGGTGCAATCACACCGGTGCCGGGTGGTGTCGGCCCCATGACGGTTGCAGTACTGCTGGAACAAACTCTCGCCGCGGCAGTTCGGGCGACTGAGGTTCGGGCATACAGTGAGAATCATGACAAACGTGGTGGACCGAATCGGTGATGTCAGCACTTCACTCGTAGACCTGTACAAAGATCTGCACGCGCACCCCGAGTTGTCGTTCGCGGAGCATCGGACCGCCGGAATCGTCGCGGATCGATTGCGAGACCTCGGCTTCGAGGTTCATTCCGGAGTCGGCGGAACCGGAGTAGTAGGCGTTCTCCGAAACAGCAGTAGCCTCCGAAAGAGCAGTAGCGCAACCGTTCTGCTTCGGGCGGACATGGACGCATTGCCGGTCGAGGAAGTCACCGGTCTCGATTATGCAAGCACGGAACGAGGAACCGACAAGGAGGGCAACGACGTTCCGATCATGCACGCGTGCGGGCACGACATGCACGTTGTTGCGTTGCTCGGCGCCGCTCGGATCCTCAGTGAAACCGTCGACTCGTGGTCGGGCACGCTCGAGGTCGTGTTCCAGCCCGCAGAGGAACTCGGCGCCGGCGCGCAGGCGATGGTCGACGACGGGTTGTACGACCGCATTCCCAAACCCGATGTGGTTCTCGGCCAACACGTTGCACCGGCACCGGCGGGAATCGTCGGGTTGCATTCCGGGGCAGCATTCGCTGCGGCTGACAGCATGCTGGTGCGGATGTTCGGGAGGGGCGGGCACGGATCGCGGCCCGAGACCACGATCGATCCGATCGTCATGGCGGCATCGGCAGTGATGCGGTTGCAGACGGTGGTTTCCCGCGAGATTGCCGGCAGTGACACAGGTGTACTGACAGTGGGCCAGTTTCACGCAGGTACGAAGAACAACATCATCGCCGATCATGCGGAGTTCGGTTTGAGCATTCGGACCGTCGAACCGGACGTCCGAACCCGGGTATTGGACGCGGTGCACCGAATCGTCCGCGCAGAGGCGCAGGCGTCCGGCGCCGTCCGTGAGCCCGAACTGATTGCACAGGAGTCGTTTCCGGTGCTGATCAACGACGGCGCGGCCTGCGATCGTGTGAGCGCTGCGTTCAGGGGCGTGTTCGGGGAACACGGCGTCATCGATCCTGGACCGGTCACCGGGAGTGAAGACGTCGGGATCCTCGCCGACGCGGCCGGAGCGCCGCTGGTGTACTGGCTCCTCGGCGGTGCGGATCCCGAGGCTTATCTGAAGGCCGCAACAGCGGGAACCGTCGGGGAGGACATTGCTTCGAACCACTCACCGCGGTATGCCCCGGTGATCCAGCCGACCCTCGACAACGGAATCGCCGCGTTGACCACAGCTGCGCTGGAATGGCTGAGCTGAGCGCGTAATTGGGTATCGAGGGTCAGTTGCCGGCTGCGGGGATGTCGATAGTCAGCAGGGACGGGGAATCGGATGTCGACACCGTGTACGCCGGCCGGGTCTGGAATGTGCCGACGAACGACTGCAGGATCGTATCGTTCGTACCGGCACTCTCCATGCGGGTGATGTTTGTGCCGTCGAGGGGAGCCGAGACAAGACTCGGATCCGACCGGACTCCCATCAGATCGACCTGAAGTATCGATCGACTACCGACATCTACGACTGTGCTGTCTCCCGCTCGGATTGCTTCACTGACGTATTCGGTTTTCCAGAACACCGGTCCGTTGCCGTCGAAGCGATAGGTGATGCGGGTGAAACCCTCGTGATCGGTCATGTCGATCTCGGTCACGTCGACGGGTGGATTCGGTGAAGGGATCTCTGTGTCGTTGGGCAATGAGGGAAGCGTGGAGATCTCGGTGGACGCGGCCTCGATCGGGCGAGAGCCGACCTGAAGGGTGCCGGTCCGTGTTGCAGCGTCGAGGACGACCTGGGTGGAAGAGACGACCTGGGTGGAAGATCCGCCGGCAGTGTCGGATTCGTCGTCTGTCTGACATCCGGTGAGCAGGCAGAGACAAGACATGGTTCCGAGCAGAGCAATCAACCGGCGACCGTTCATGGATCGAACCTAGCGGCGGTTGATCCGGGGTACAGCCGAATGCCGAAACCTTGCGGTACGGCCGGCTGCTGCAGTGGTGCCCTCGGTGAGACTCGAACTCACACTGGACGGGTTTTGAATCCGTTTCCTCTGCCAATTGGGATACGAGGGCTTGTTGCGATGACTACATTAGAAGATGCGATTTCAATGTCAAACACCGGTACCCTCTAATCGTTCGCGTCTCGTGTCGGGGCGGTTCGATGGAGGAGGATGGTGGCCATGAATTCGCCGCAGCCGCAAGGCAATCAGCTCGCACCCCGTCGTGTTGTCGTCGCTGAAGACGAGGCGTTGATCCGCATGGATCTGGTCGAGATGCTCCGCGAAGAGGGCTACGACGTCGTCGGCGAGGCCGGTGACGGACAGGTGGCGGTCGAGTTGGCCGAGTCACTCAGGCCCGATCTGGTCATCATGGACGTGAAGATGCCCAGGAGGGACGGCATCGACGCGGCGTCGGAGATTGCCGCCAAGCGCATCGCTCCTGTTGTCATTCTCACAGCGTTCAGTCAGCGCGAGTTGGTCGAGCGCGCACGCGATGCCGGCGCAATGGCCTACTTGGTCAAGCCGTTCTCCATCAGTGACTTGGTGCCTGCGGTCGAATTGGCGGTCAGTCGCTTCCGAGAGGTGACCGCGCTCGAGCGTGAGGTCGCCGATCTGTCCGACCGACTGGAAGCGCGCAAGCTCATCGAGCGCGCCAAGAGTGTTCTGATGGTTCGCCAAGCGCTCACCGAACCCGAGGCGTTCAAGTGGATTCAGCGCGCCGCGATGGACCGGCGCTCCACGATGAAGGCCGTCGCACAGGTCGTACTCGAAACTCTGGGCGGCGAACCGGACGCTTGAGCAAAGTGTCCGGGTTGTCCGGCTGCTGCGTCGACCGTCGAAACGTCGCGCAGCGCTACAGCCGTGTAAACACTGTGCGCCTTCAGATAACAGTCAGGTCACAGGGCTTTCTTGAAGGATCGCGAAACGGTTCCAAGGTCTAGCGTCTGATCCCACAGCGAGCGCCAGTTCGGGTGGCGCGAGCACCGGCTGATCTTAGGAGCGTGGGATGGCTAGACGAACACTTGTGCGTACTGCTGCAGTTCTCGGCGCGGCATCACTGGCACTTGCAGGCTGTAGCTCGGACAAGTCGGATGACTCGTCTTCGAGTGGCTCTACGTCCGGTGCTTCCGCCGCGACGACATCCGTCACGACCGATTGCACCCCAGAGCAGGCCAAGGCCGGCGCCACCCCGTCCACGGAAGCGCTGCGCATCGGCACGCTTCTTCCCGACACCGGCAGCTTGTCGTTCCTCGGGCCGCCGATGGTTGCAGGCACCCAGCTCGGCGTCAACGATGTCAATGCCGCTGGAGGCGTTCTCGGCCAACCCGTCCAACTGATCCCTGGCGATTCGGGTGACACCACGACGGACACCGCCAACTCCACCGTCGACCGCGAATTGGCGGCAGGCACTCAGGTGATCGTCGGCGCCGCGTCGTCGTCGGTCTCGCTCAAGGTGATCGACAAGATCGCCAGCGCGGGCGTCGTGATGTTCTCTCCTGCCAACACGTCGGACCAGTTCGTCTGCTATCCCGACAAGGGCATGTACTTCCGCACCGCTCCGACGGACGTACTGCAGGCTCAGGCCGTCGCACAGCTCATTTCGGACGACGGTGGTCAGCGCGTAGCCATCATGGCTCTCAACGACCCGTACGGGACGGGCCTGGCCGACAACATCGAAAAGAATCTGATCGATTCGGGTGTCCCCTCAGATCAGATCGAGAAGATCATCTACGACCCGAACGCGCAGTCGTTCAACTCCGAAGTCGATCAGGTCAAGAACTTCAATCCGGATGCTGTTGCATTGGTGGGCTTCGAGGAGTCGGCGAAGATCATCACGCGAATGCACGAGGTGGGCATCGGACCGTCGGACGGAATGGCGATGTACGGCGTCGACGGCAACATGGGAAATGCGCTCGGAGAATCCGTGGCGAAGCCGTTGCTCGACACGATGCAGGGAACGACGCCGCTGACGGATGTCGGAGCTGCCTTCCAAGATCGTCTGAAGGCGGTCAACCCCTCACTGATCGACTTCAACTACGCCGGAGAGTCGTACGACGCGGTGGTGATCTCGGCACTTGCTGCCGAGCAGGCGAAGTCGACGGCGGGCACGGACATCGCGGCGAACATCAACAGCGTCACCGAAGGTGGCACCAAGTGCACGTCCTACGTGGAGTGCTTGCCGTTGGTGAAGGCGGGAACCGACATCGACTACGACGGCATCACCGGTGAGTTGGACTTCAACGATTCGGGCGAGCCGTCCATCGGTTCGTACGGAAAGCTCAAGTTCGGCCCTGAGAACACGCTGACCACAGAAGGATTCGTGGTGGTGGGCAAGTAAGTCGTGGGCAAGTAAGCAGTCGACATGAGAGTGGGCCAGGGTCGCGAGACCCTGGCCCACTCTCATGTCGTGCCTACTTCTCTTTGCTCCCGGCGAGCGTTCCCAGATACAGCTCGATCACCTTGGGGTCGTTCATCAGATTGGCGCCGGTATCGGTGTACGCGTTCTTGCCCTGATCGAGTACGTAGCCGCGATCGCAGATCTGAAGGCAGCGGCGCGCGTTCTGCTCGACCATGATGACCGAGACACCCGCAGCATTGATCTTCTTGCAACGGATGAACACCTCGTCCTGGAACATCGGGGACAGGCCCGCGGACGGTTCGTCGAGGAGCAGGACCGACGGATCCATCATCAAAGCCCGGCCCATCGCGACCATCTGACGTTCGCCGCCCGAGAGTGCGCCGGCCTTCACCTTTCGTCGTTCACTCAGGAGTGGGAACAATTCACTCACGAAGGCAAATCGCTCCGCGAATGCCTTGGGTCGCAGATAAATTCCCATCTCGAGGTTTTCTTCGATAGTCAGAGTCTGAAAGACGTTCTGTGTCTGGGGGACGTACCCGACTCCCTTCTGCACGAGGACGTGAGCGGGCGCGGACGTGATGTCGTCCTCGCGAAGAGTGACCGACCCTTCGCGAACCGGTATCAAACCGAACAGTGACTTCAGGAGTGTCGACTTGCCTGCGCCGTTCGGTCCGATGATTCCGACGATCTCGCCTTCCTTCAGGAAGAAGTTGCACTCACGCAGGATGTTGACGCCGGGAATGTAGCCGGCGACGAGGCTGTCGGCGCGGAGCAGGGCACCTGCCGACAGTCGCTGATGCTCTTGCGCTGTCGCGGCGAACTCTGCGGGCGTGAGTGAACGTGCTTGGTTCTCGCTCATGGCTTCTCGTGCCTTCCGCGCGGTTCCTCGGGACTCGATTCCAGTGTCGCGGCGAGATCGGCCGGAAGGTTGTCGATGTCTGGTTCCGAGAGGTCACCGCCCGCCTCGAGGGTTTCGACCTCGGCTTCTGCCAGGGCGGCGGCCAGAACGGCCGTCTCGCCCACCGGATTTCCGTTGTCGTCGAACTCGAGAGCTTGGTCGTGGTGGCTGCCCAGATACGCGTCGACGACAGCTGTGTTGGACGAGAGTTCGTCCGGAGTGGACTCGGCGATGACGCTGCCCTGTGCCATGACCACCACCCAGTCGCTGATGTCTCGGATCACGTCCATGTCGTGCTCGACGAAGACGACCGTCATTCCGTCGTCGCGCAATGACTTGATGTGACCGAGCAGGCTTTGCGTCAGTGCGGGATTGACGCCTGCCATGGGTTCGTCGAGCATCACCACCGAGGGCGAGGTCATGAGTGCGCGTGCCATTTCGAGCAGTTTGCGCTGTCCGCCGGAGAGGGAACCGGCGAGGTCGTCAGCTTTCGTGTCGAGTTTGAAACGCGCGAGGAGTTCGTTGGCGCGCTCGGTGATCTCGCGTTCCTGGCTCTTCCAGATCCACGGGACGAGCGAGGCGAAGATGCGTTCACCTCGTTGACCGGTGGCGCCCAGGCGTACGTTGTCCAGCACCGTGAGTTTGGACAGCGCCTTGGTCAACTGGAACGTCCGTACCACTCCTTTCCTGGCTACCTGGTGGGGATACATGCGGCCCAGCGATTGACCGTCCATCGACCACGTACCGGTGTCCGGCCGGTCGAAACCGGTGAGGAGGTTGAAGAGGGTGGTTTTCCCGGCGCCGTTGGGGCCGATCAGACCCGTGATGCACCCCCGTTGAATTTCGAGGTGGTCGACATCGACGGCTTTGAGGCCACCGAACGTGCGCGAGACGTTGTCCGCGATCAGTACCGGGTCGGGTTTTGCCGATCCCGGAAGATGAGGAACGTCGGCAAAGATCTGTGCTCTGGTATCGGCGTCAAGCATTGAGTTGCACCTCCCGCTTGTTACCCAGTATTCCCTGCGGTCTGAAGACCATCAGAAGAGCGATCATCAATCCGAGCAAGACGTACCGGGTGGCTCCGACCTGTTGTTCGGTCAGCGAGAGCAGCGGATTTTCGCCGGAGATCGCCTGACGCAACAAAGCGTCGGGAATCGCGAGGAGGAACCAGAACAACATTGCGCCCACTACCGGGCCGAAAACCGTTGCCGCCCCGCCCAGAATCAGCGCGCCGAATGCAAAGAACGTCTGCGCGGTCGAGTAGAAGTCCGGGTTGATGGACTTGGTCTGGAGGGCGTTGAAAACACCGGCCAGACCACCGATCACGCCGCCGAGAACCAGAGCCTGCATCTTGTACACGAAGACGTTCTTGCCCAACGATCGCGCCGCATCCTCGTCTTCACGAACCGCCTTGAGGACACGCCCCCACGGGCTGTGCGTCAACAGGTAGACAAATCCGCACAAGATCAGGACCAGGGTCCAGCCGACGACCATGGACCAGAGATCGTCTCCGTAGAACTTCACGCCGAGAAACGAGTACTGCTTGGCCGAGTCGAATGGGCTCAGCGCGGTGAACGGATCTGCGAAACCGAACAGGCCGTTGGTGGAACCGGTGACCGAATCCGACGCGGTCGAGCGGAAGATCAGACGCAGGATCTCCGAAGCCGCAATGGTGACGATGGCGAGATAGTCGGCGCGCAGACGCAGCGTCGGAATACCGAGCACGAGCGCGAGGAGGCCGGCTGCGGTAAGTCCGACGAGGATGCCGAGCCAGAGCGGCTGGTCGTAGGTCACAGTCATGATGCCGACGCCGTAGCCGCCGAGAAGGGCAAAACCGATCTGACCGAAGTTGAGCAGTCCGGCGTAGCCGAAGTGCAGGTTCAGCCCGATTGCCAGCAGTGCGTAGAAGATTGCCGACGGCCCGATCAACTGGGCGAAGGAAACCTGGAAAGCTCCCATGATGTCCATGTTCGTCACCCGATCCTTTGTCTGGATCCGAGGATGCCCTGGGGGCGAACCACGAGGATCACGATCAAGACGAGAAGTCCGCCGATGTATTTGAGGTCGGGGTTGATGATGAGCGTCGAGAGTTGGACCAGAAGTCCGACGATGACGCAGCCGAGTAGCGCCCCGTACGCCGTTCCCAGACCACCGAGGGTGATTCCGGCGAACATCAGCAGCAACAGTTTGAAGCCCATCTCCCACTGGACGCGTCCGCCGAGCTCGGAGATACCGAACAGCACACCGCCGAGTGCAGCCAATCCGCCGCCGAGGCCCCAGACGAACATGATCACGCGCTCGACGTTGATACCGGACGAAGCGGCGAGGTCGCGGTTGTCGGAGACGGCGCGCATGGCTTTTCCGATGCGAGTCCTCTGCAGAAGTAGTGCGACGCCGACCAGGACTACCAGACTGACGATCATGACTACGGCGTTGGCGTCGGTCAAAGCGATGGGGCCCCAGTTCTTCTCGACCTGCCCCTGGTAGTCGTCGAAGGGTTCTGCTCGATCGGAGAAGAAGATGAGGATCAGGTAACGCAGGGAAATCGCGAGACCGATGGAGACCACCAGTTGTGCGATCAACCCGGTCTTGCGTTTACGTAGGGGCTTCCAGACGATTCCGTTGGTCAACAGTCCGATCCCGATACCGACGAAGATCGCGAGAACGGTGGCGGGAATCAGCGGAATGCCGAACGAGGTGTTGATCACCCAGGCTGCGACGGCACCGAGGGTGACCATCTCGCCGTGCGCGAAGTTCGTCAGGCCGGTCGTGCCGTAGATCAAACTCAGACCGACACCGGCGATCGCGATCACGAGACCGAACCGCAGACCGTCGACCGTCGTGCGGATGAGCTTCTCGCCGAAGCTGACATTCGAGGCGGTACGAACCTCGCCGAACGAGAAGATCACGGTGTTCGCGCGGCCGGCCACCACCTCGCGTTCGACAGTGGCTTGCACACTCACTCCGTCGGGGAGGGTGTCCGCAACGATCTCGAATGTGTAGGTGCCCGGGGCCACGGCCAACTCCCAACGGCCGTTCGATGCCGACTCGCCGGTGGCGACCTCGGTGCCGGAGGAATCGAGCGCGCGCACCGTGACGCCCTCGAGCCGAGTGCCACCGTTGTTGAGATTGCCGCTGACGGGCACGGCGTTGTCGGGAACCGGTTTTGTCGGTCCTGACGAGGTTGGCGGTGCAGGGGAGTTGGTCGGTTCCTGGGCCCCGGCCGTTCCGGCCAGGCTGAGTAATGCGAAGAACGTGAGTAACGCAAAGGCCAGTAGTCGGCTGAGTGTTGCGAGGGTATGCCGTTTCACTACGGGTGGAGCCACGTACGTCCTCCGAGCGGGTCGGGACTAGCGCGTCTGGACAAAGGTGCCACGCAGCGGAGGGCTTGATCCGTTGCTGCGATTTCCGGACTCTAACGGCTCTGTTCGCTTCAGATGGGGTTCTGAGATTTCCGGGATGTTTCGGTTCCGTATCGAAGGCCGATGGCTGCATCAATTGTCCGATTCTTGTGCCTGTTCCTGCGTAAACAACGGCGAAGGCGTCGATGTCGGTCGCGATCCCTAGACTGATGAACCGTGAGCCCCGCAACCACAACTCGGTCCAGCACGTCCACCGCTTCAGCCGGCACCACCGGCAAGGCGGACGATCGCCCTCTTCTGATGCTTCTCGACGGGCATTCGTTGGCGTTTCGCGCCTTCTACGCGCTGCCTGCAGAGAACTTCAAGACACACAGTGGGCAGGCCACCAATGCGGTGTACGGCTTCACGTCGATGTTGATCAATCTTCTTCGCGACGAACAGCCGACCCACTTGGCTGCGGCCTTCGACGTGTCGCGTCAGACGTTTCGCGCCGACCTGTTCCCTGAGTACAAGGCGCAGCGTGCGAAGGCTCCGGACGAATTCAAGGGCCAGATCGACATCACCAAAGATGTTCTCGGCGCGCTGGGCATTCCGGTCATGGCCGAGGAAGGTTTCGAAGCCGACGACGTGATTGCCACGTTGACCACGCAGGCGGAGGCCCTCGGATACCGAGTTCTCGTCGTGACCGGCGACCGCGACTCGCTGCAGCTGGTGACCGACAACGTCACTGTGCTGTACCCGAAGAAGGGCGTCTCGGAGCTCACCCGATTCACGCCGACGGCCGTCGAGGAGAAGTACAGCCTCACCCCGTCGCAGTATCCGGATTTTGCTGCCCTGCGCGGCGACCCGAGTGACAACCTCCCCGGTATTCCCGGCGTCGGCGAGAAGACCGCCACCAAGTGGATCCGTGAGTACGGCGACCTGCAGGGTCTGGTCGACAACGTCGACAAGGTCCGTGGCAAGGTCGGCGACTCACTACGCGAGAACCTTGCAAACGTCCTGCTCAATCGCCAGCTGACCGAAATGGTTCGCGACGTTCCTTTGCCGTACACGCCCGAGCAGTTGGTGTTGGCTCCGTGGGACCGCGAGAAGATTCATGCGTTGTTCGACGATCTCGAGTTCAAGGTTCTCCGCGATCGACTGTTCGCGACCTTGTCCTCGTCCGAACCCGAAGCCGAAGAGGGCTTCGAGGTCAGCGGCGACGCACTCGCCCCGGGTGCGGTTGCCGCATGGCTCGACGGTCACGCGCGAACCGGTGAGCGTCACGGCGTGACAGTGCTCGGAACCAGAACTCCGTTTGCCGGTGACGTCACTGCACTCGCGATCGCGGCCTCCGACGGCGAATGCGCATACATCGCGGCATCGACGGCAACGCCGGAAGATGAAGCGGCTCTCGGTGATTGGCTTGCCGACGCATCCCAGCCGAAGGCACTGCACGAAGCCAAGTGGGCGATCCACGCTCTGCGTGGGCGCGGTTGGACGCTCGGCGGACTGACCAGCGACACCGCTCTGGCCGCCTATCTCGTCCGGCCAGGTCAGCGCACCTTCAATCTCGATGATCTGTCGCTCCGCTACCTCAAGCGTGAACTGCGTGCCGAAACATCCGGCCAGGAACAGCTTTCACTTCTCGACGACACCGAACAGCTTGACGCCGAAGCGGCCGAGACCGCGATGCTCAGCGCTCAGGCCGTTCTCGACTTGGCGGCTGCGTTGGACACCGAGTTGGAGTCGATCGAGTCCAAGGCGCTCCTCTCCGACATGGAACTGCCGTTGACGATCGAGCTCGCGCAGATCGAGGCCACCGGCATCGCCGTCGACAGCGCGCATCTGCACGATCTTCAGAGCCGTTTCGCGTCCCAGGTCGCCGACGCCGCAAACTCCGCGTACGAGGTGATCGACAAGCAGATCAACCTGGGTTCGCCGAAGCAGCTGCAGGTGGTCTTGTTCGAAGAACTCGACATGCCCAAGACCAAGAAGACGAAAACGGGCTACACCACCGACGCCGAGGCGCTGCAGGGTCTGTTCGACAAGACGGGACACCCATTCCTCGAACACCTTCTCGCGCACCGTGATGCGACGCGTATGAAGGTGACCGTCGACGGTCTTCTCAAGGCCGTGGCCGAAGACGGCCGCATCCACACGACGTTCAACCAGACGGTTGCCGCGACCGGACGTCTGTCGTCGACCGATCCCAACCTGCAGAACATCCCCGTCCGCAACGATGCGGGGCGCGAGATCCGCGACGGATTTGTGGTCGGGCAGGGGTTCGACGTTCTGCTCACTGCCGATTACAGCCAGATCGAAATGCGCATCATGGCGCACGTGTCAGGTGACGAGGGACTGATCGAGGCATTCAACACCGGTGAGGATCTGCACAGCTTCGTCGGCTCACGCGCATTCGGAGTTCCGATCGAAGAGGTCACTCCCGAACTGCGTCGCCGGGTCAAGGCGATGTCCTACGGTCTGGCCTACGGACTGAGCGCTTACGGATTGGCTTCGCAGCTGAAGATTTCGACCGAAGAAGCGAAGCAGCAGATGGATGCGTACTTCGCTCGTTTCGGCGGTGTGCGGGATTACCTCCACGCCGTAGTCGAGCAAGCGCGTAAGGACGGTTACACCTCGACGCTCTACGGCCGTCGTCGGTATCTGCCCGACCTCAACAGTGACAACCGTCAGCGTCGTGAGGTGGCCGAACGTGCTGCCTTGAACGCGCCGATCCAGGGCACCGCGGCCGACATCATCAAGGTCGCGATGATCAACGTGCAGAAGGCTCTCGCAGACACCGGATTGAAGTCGCGCATGCTGTTGCAGGTTCACGACGAATTGGTGCTCGAAGTGGTTGCCTCCGAGTTGGAGGAGGTCACTGCATTGGTCAGGGACAAGATGGCCACAGCCATCGAGTTGTCGGTACCGCTGGATGTTTCGGTGGGAACTGGTCGAAGCTGGGACAGCGCGGCTCACTGAGTCGGCAACAAAGGGCTGGCTACGAAATAAGCTGGTTACGAAAAAGGCTGGGCCCGAATCTCATTCGATTCCGGCCCAGCCTTCTTTCGCTACTCGGCAGAGGCGGTCTGCTCTGCGATCTGCTTGCGGACCTCGTCCATGTCGAGTGCCTTGACCTGAGTCACCAGCTCTTCGAGCTGAGCGGCGGGAAGTGCGCCGGCCTGGTTGAACACGAGAACGCCTTCACGGAAGGCCATGATCGTGGGGATGGAGCGGATGTTGGCTGCCGCCGCGATTCCCTGCTCGGCCTCGGTGTCCACCTTGGCGTGAACGACGTCGCTGTGCTTCTCGGAGGAGGCTTCGAACGTCGGCGCGAACTGGCGGCACGGGCCGCACCAGGAAGCCCAAAAGTCCACGAGGACGACGTCGCTGCCGTTGATCGTTTCGTCGAAGTTCTGCTGGGTGAGTGTCTGGGTGGCCACAGGGGTCCTTTCCATTGTGCGGGCTGTTGGTGTGTGCAACGCCCCGGAACCGCTGATTCTTCCCTGAGTGGATTTCAGCTTGCGTTCTCGGTCGCCCGAAACGTCCGGCGGTACGCCTGGGGCGTGGTGCAACGCAGGCGGATGAAGTGCTGGCGAAGTACGGCGCCGCCGCCGAATCCGACGCGTTCTGCGATGACGTCGACGGAGAGGTCCGAATTCTCGAGTAGTTGCTGGGCGGCCAGTACTCGCTGATCGCTGAGCCAACGCGCGGGGGTAGTCCCTGTTTCCGCCTGGAAACGACGCGCAAAGGTGCGAG
Source organism: Rhodococcus sp. NPDC057135 (assembly GCF_042670865.1). Lineage (NCBI taxonomy): Bacteria > Bacillati > Actinomycetota > Actinomycetes > Mycobacteriales > Nocardiaceae > Rhodococcus > Rhodococcus sp. NPDC057135. The sequence continues at coordinate 18,977 of NZ_JBHUUU010000021.1, read as the reverse complement.
CGGACATGTTCGCTCGCGCTGCAACCATGCCGACAGTGAGGTCGACGGCGAGGTTCTCCGTCATCCAGTCGAGGAGCGGGGCAAGAGTTGCGCTAGGCGTCGAGGTGAGGGGAGTGGCGACGTACTGAGCCTGTCCGCCGTCACGATGGGGCGGTACCACCATCCTTCTCGCGATGCCGTTGGCCACGCGAGAGCCCTGTTCCTTGCGGACGATGTGCAGGCACAGATCGATTCCTGCTGCGGTGCCGGCGCTGGTGAACACCGGATCTTCGTCCACGTACAGCACGTCCGGATCGACCTTGGCTTCCGGATACGTCTGGGCCAGCCTTTCGGCGTGACGCCAATGCGTCGTGCATCGCTTCCCGTCCAGCAGTCCCGCCGCCCCGAGGACAAACGCGCCGGTGCACAGGCTGGCCACCTTGGCGCCCCGGGCCACGGCCTCACGGAGCTTGATCAGCAGGGGATCGACACTCGAGTCGGGACTCGGTGAGCACATGTACGCGTCGCCTGCGTCGTAGGTGCCACCGGCGGAAACGACGATGAGATCGGCGTCATCGAGAGAGTCGAGGTTGTACGGAACATCGATGTTGTAGCCGAAGCGTGTTCGGATCGGGCCCGGAACTGCGGCGATCAGAGAGAAGTCGTACGTCGGGAGGCCGTCGTCGGATCGGTCGAAGCCGAATACTTCACATGCCACGCCGAGTTCGAACGCCTCGGTCATCGGCATCAGTGGGACCACCACTTTCGCGAGCATCTTTCGAGTGTGACAGAAAAACGGCAAAGTGGCAGAAAATCGACCAAGTCTGGCTTTTCTGCCACTATTGAAGGGTGCGGCATTGCGTCAGGCTGGACACATGGCAATCATCGTCATCACTCTCCTGGTCCTCCTGGTCCTGAACGTACTAGCTCTTGCCGGCCGGACGCCCGACACCCGTCACGACGTCAGTCCTCATGGAGACTTCACTCTGTGAGGGTGAGTCTGGTTTTTCAATACACCGCAGCTGCGGTGGTGTGGGGAGCCAGTTTCCTCTTCATGAAGATCGGGCTCGAGGGTTTGTCCTTCACGCAGGTAGTTCTGTGGCGCTTGGTCTTCGGCGCTCTCGCGCTTGTTCTCGTGTCAGCGGTGAGTCGAATCGGCATACCGAGGGACTTTCGCGTCTGGAAACACATGGCGTTTCTCGCAGCGACGCAATGCATCGTGCCGTGGCTGCTGTTCAGTTGGGCCGAGCAGAGCATGTCTTCCGGACTCGCGAGTATCTACAACGCCACCACACCATTGATGACTATGGCTGTCTCGCTTGCCTTTCTGCCGGGTGAGACGCTGACGCGATACAAATCGCTGGGGTTGCTGCTCGGATTCGCCGGAGTGCTGATCGTGTTGGCGCCGTGGAATCTCGGCGTCGGCGGAAGCCTCAGTGCTCAGATCGCCTGCCTGGGAGCGACTGCGTCGTACGGGATTTCGTTTGTCTACCTCAGACGCTTCGTGCTTCCGCTCGGGATCGACACCCGTACTATCGCGCTATTGCAGATCTGTATCGGTGCACTCGTGATGGTCCTTGCCTCTCCGGTCATCGCGAATACACCGATGCATCTGACGCCGGCAGTTGTCCTGTCGATGATCGCGCTGGGCGCGCTGGGGACTGGGCTCGCGTTCATCTGGAACACCAATGTGGTTCAAGGGTGGGGGCCGACTGCAGCGTCGACTGTCACCTACCTCAGCCCAGTAGTGGGCGTGGCGCTCGGGGCAATAGTGTTGAACGAGAGGATCGGCTGGAATCAGCCGGTTGGTGCACTCGCGGTGATCGCGGGAATCCTGGTGACCCGACGAGCAACCCGATCTGTCACAGTGGCGGCGTCAGTAACCATTCCGTCTTCTGTTCGCCGTCCCAGCGCCTGATCGCTCCACTGCGCCCGTGAATCACGTCGGTGCCGACCAGCGCGATGGCCTCACCCAGACGTGCAGGTTCGACGCGCCGGGCGAGCGTCACATGCGGCGTCCACCCGCCGGGCTCGACGTGGGCGGGAAGCGCAGTCGAGCCGACTGTTGCTTCGGCTAACTCTCGGTGCAGGTGAAGGAGCGCGCGCGAAGGAATGACCGAGCGGGCCAAGACCATCTGCTTGCCGCCGAATACGACGTAGCCACCCAGCCGGATCTCGAAGTCCGGGGCCGAGAAGCGTCGCTTCAACAGTTCGTCGATCTCCGCGGGGATCTCGCGGGCGACGAACAGCGTGATGTGCGGGCGGTTGGACGGGCTGTGATGGGAGGCCTGACTTGGGAATCCGGCGTCGGCGAGAAGCTGCCATTGCGCGCGGACTGCCGACTCACTCACCGGATCGAGGAGCAATTCCACCGACTGGACCATGGTGAGCAATGATTGCCTGATGACAGGTGCGAGCGCAATCGGTACGCCGGCCATGCGGCTGGGACTCATGCACGGCGACGGAATCGGCCACGAAATCGTCCCGGCGACACGGCAGATCGTGGACGCGGCGTTGTCAGCGGTTCATGCGCCGCCCGTCGAGTGGGTCGAGCTTCCGCTCGGGAGCACGGCCATCGACAGCCACGGCACACCGATTCCCGACGAGACCGTCGATGCGTTGGAGCTGCTGCAGGGTTGGATTCTCGGACCCCACGACAGTGCGTCGTATCCGGAGAGGTTTCGCGGACAACTCACACCCGGCGGCGTCATCCGGAAGAAGTTCGAGTTGTTCGCGAACATTCGACCGGCAGCAGCGTTTCCCGGTGTCAAGGCGATGGTCCCCGACATGGATCTGGTGATCGTCCGCGAGAACACCGAGGGGTTGTACGCGGACCGGAACATGGCAGTCGGCAGCGGCGAATTCATGCCGACGCCCGACATCGCCTTGGCAGTCGGTGTGTTCACGCGCGCCGCATGTGAACGGATCGCACGCACTGCCTTCGCGTTGGCGTCGCGTCGGCGCAATCACGTCACGATCGTCCACAAGGCCAACGTCCTCACGCTGACCACCGGCCTCTTCCGCGACGCCTGCCGAACCGTCGCCGCAGAGTTCCCACACGTAGTCGTCGACGACGAGCACGTCGACGCGATGGCGGCGCACCTGGTTCGACGCGGCGGCGACTTCGACGTCGTAGTGACCGAAAACATGTTCGGCGACATATTGTCCGATCTGGCGGGCGAGCTGTCCGGATCACTCGGAACCGCGCCGTCGATCAACGCTTCCGAGACGCAGGTCATGGCTCAGGCCGCGCACGGTGCAGCACCCGACATCGCCGGGAAGAATCGCGCGAACCCAACGGCACTGTTCCTCTCGAGCGCGATGATGCTCGACTGGCTCGGTGATGCGCGTGGCGATCGGTTGTTGTCTGCGGCGGCAGGCCGGATTTCGGACGCCGTTCGCACGACCATCGCGTCGGGCATCGCCACCGCCGACCTCGGCGGTTTGGAATCGACCAGCGAATTTTCCGAAGTCGTGTACGCACACACTCTGCGTCGCTGATTCTTGTACGACAGGCCGGAATCTTGCGAAGTCGGCGACGGTGGAACTCCTGCCGTAACCTACCGTTCGACTGAATTTCGGATGGACGTTGCAAGTGCGGCGATCGACGAGTGGAGAGCAGAGTCGTGGTCGGTGAAAACGCACGGGTACCAAGGCCACGTGGCTGGGGTAGTGGCGTGGGTAGTGGCGGGGGAATGCGTGCCAACCTGGTGCGAGTCCTGTTGGTGGGCTTGATCGTCGCTCTGTGCGGTGGGTGCGTCACCAACAACGAGGGTCTCGTTCCCGAAGGACCTCCACTCGATATCCAGAAGGTGCCGGAAATCGCTGCTCTCCTGCCGCCCAAGGTGACGGAGTCGGGCAAGCTGCAGGTCGGGGTGAACATTCCGTACGCCCCAAACGAATTCAAAGATGAGAATGGCAATATCGTCGGCTTCGACGTCGACGTCATGAACGCAGTGGCGACCGTGCTCGGGGTCGAAGCTGTCTTCAACCAAGCCGACTTCGACAAGATCATCCCTGCCATCCAGTCGGGAAGCTACGACCTCGGCATGTCTTCGTTCACCGACACCAAGGAGCGGGAGAAGACGGTCGACTTCGTCACGTACTACAGCGCGGGTATCCAGTGGGCGCAACGTCCGGACAATCCCGTCGATCCCAACAATGCGTGCGGATTGCGGGTTGCGGTGCAGACCACAACCACCGAGGACATCGACGAAGTACCTGCCAAGAGCGAGGCGTGCGTTGCCGCGGGCAAGCCGCCGATCGACAAGATCAAGTACGACAGCCAGGACGATGCGGCCAACGCGCTCATTCTCGGTCGAGTCGACGCGCTGTCCGCTGACTCGCCAGTGACCGGCTATGCGATCAAACGGAGCAAGGGGCGGATGGAAGCTGCGGGAGAACCCTTTGATTCGGCGCCGTACGGCTGGCCGATCGTGAAGGGTTCCGCCCTTGGACCCGCCCTGCAACAGGCAATGCAATACCTGATCGACAACGGCGTCTATCAACAGATCGCGCAGACCTGGAGTGTCGAGGCCGGCGTCATCGAAGTATCCAAGATCAACGGCGCGGAGAGCTGATGAACATGACAACAACTGAGACTGGCGAGCCTGCGCCGATCAAGGCGATTCCACTGCGTAGACCGGGGCGGTGGGTCGCAGCAGTCGTGGTGCTGGTTCTGGTGGGGCTCTTTCTCTATGGTTCAGCGACCAATGAACAGTTCGGCTGGGCGACCTACCGCCAGTACCTCTTCGACGCTCGAATTTCGAAGGCGGCCTGGGTCACCATTCAACTGACTGTCTTGTCGATGGCGGCCGCGATCCTTCTGGGCATCGTCCTCGCGGTAATGCGGCTGTCGCCGAACCCGGTGTTGAAGTCCGCTGCCTGGGTGTATTTGTGGGTCTTCCGCGGTACACCCGTCTACGTCCAGCTTGTCTTCTGGGGTCTCTTCCCGTCCATATACAAGAGCATCGATCTCGGTGTTCCGTTCGTCCACCAGTTCGTGCACTTCGACATGCAAGATCTCCAGGCGGCGTTCCTCTTCGCGGTCATCGGACTCGCATTGAACGAGGCGGCGTACATGGCCGAGATCGTCCGTGCTGGTATCGCCTCGGTCAACGAAGGTCAAACCGAAGCGTCAGTGGCTTTGGGAATGACGTGGGGTCAGACGATGCGGCGAACGGTCCTTCCGCAGGCGATGCGGGTAATCATCCCACCGACCGGCAATGAATTGATCAGCTTGCTCAAGACGACTTCGCTGGTGACAGCCGTGCCGCTGAGTACCGAACTCTACGGGCGTGCGAGAGACATATCCGGTGCAAATTTCGAGCCGATCCCTCTCTTGATGGTCGCGGTTACGTGGTACCTCGCAATGACCAGTGTCCTCATGGTGGGCCAGTACTACGTCGAACGCCACTATTCGAAAGGGTCGACGAGGACGCTCACCACTCGCCAACTTCAGGCACTCGCCGACGCACAGGGCAAAGAAACGGTAGTGGAGACACTCCCGGATATTCCAGGAGGAGAACGCAGATGACACCGATGGTGAAGGCAGACCGAGTCTGTAAGAACTTCGGCGCGCTCGAGGTTCTCAAAGGGGTCTCACTCGAAATCGACCCTGGCCAAGTTCTGTGCCTTGTCGGACCATCAGGGTCGGGCAAGTCGACGTTCCTGCGCTGTATCAATCACCTCGAGCAGGTCAACGCCGGCCGTCTGTACGTCGACGGCGACCTGGTGGGCTACTCGGAGAAGAACGGCAAGCTGTACGAACTCCACCCGCGAGCAGCGGCCAAACAACGCCGCGACATCGGGATGGTGTTTCAGCACTTCAACCTGTTCCCGCACCGCACCGCTCTCGAGAACATCATCGAAGCGCCGACGCAGGTCAAGCGCGTCAGCAAGAAGAAGGCCGTCGAACGAGCGAAGGACCTCCTCGATCAGGTCGGGTTGAGCGCCAAAGCCAACGCGTACCCGGCCCAGTTGTCGGGCGGTCAGCAGCAGAGAGTTGCCATCGCCCGCGCTCTCGCGATGGACCCCAAGCTGATGCTGTTCGACGAGCCGACGTCCGCGCTCGACCCCGAACTGGTCGGTGAAGTTCTCACGGTGATGAAGCAGTTGGCCAAAGAGGGCATGACGATGGTGGTCGTCACCCACGAGATGGGTTTCGCCCGCGAGGTCGCAGATCAGTTGGTGTTCATGGACGGCGGAGTTGTGGTCGAGGCAGGCGAGCCCCGCGAACTCCTGGCCAATCCGCAGCACGATCGGACCAAGGCGTTCCTGTCGAAACTGCTGTAGCCGTCAGGGTTTGACGGCGCTGAAAATTGCAGTGCCCGGAAAGAGTTGGCCGCGGAGGGGACTCCACTGTCCCCATTCGCGGTCCAACCACTCCGGCCATTCGGGCTCGATGATGTCGCGGATCTGAAGTCCGGCCGCGACGATCTCACGGACCCGGTCACCGATGGTTCGGTGATGCTCGACGTAGGTGGGGACTCCGTTGTCGTCGACCTCGACGTACGGGGTGCGGTCGAAGTAGGGGAGCGTTGCCGTCAATCCCTTGGGCCCGGGATCGTCGGGGAAGATCCATCGGATCGGATGGTTGACCGCGAAGACCCACGATCCGCCGGGACGCAGAACTCGGGCGACCTCGTTCATGACCCGTTGTGAATCGGCCACGAACGGCACGGCTCCGAAGGCCGAACAGACGATGTCGAAACTCTCGTCGGCAAACGGCAGGAGTTCGGCACTCGCCTGAATCAACGGGACTGCCGGTCCGCCGGCCTTCATTGCGTCCTGTCCGCGCGCCAGCATCCCCATCGAGATGTCGAGGCCGACGGCCCGAGCGCCGTGTCCGGCGAGCCATCGGGCACAGGGAGCCGAGCCGCAACCGACCTCCAAGATGTCTTTGTCGACTATGTCGCCCAGCAAGTGATGATCGCCCTCGTGCAGTCCTTCGGGGCACCAGACGAATTCACCTTCTGCGCTGTTCACGCCCAGAAACTCGCCGTGGGTTCTGTGGTAATCGTCGGCGTCGGCGTCCCACCACGCGCGGCTGGCGCGGTCGCTTGCACTCGAATCGACACGGACCCGGCCGACACCGCTGGTACCGAGAATGGAATTGGCGGCGGCATGGCGCTCGTCAGACATGAACAACACAGTAGAACGGGTGACTCGGCCGCAGGGTACCCGGGTTTGCCCGGCAAGATAGCCGACGCGTAGTCTTACCCACGCGAGTGTCTGTCATCCGACCGATTGTCTATACGAGGTCTTTACCAAGATCATCTTGGCCAGGATCTCGGAGTCAGTCGGAACGAGAGAGCTCGCGGTGCGGTTCTGCGGTGTGGAATGTGATCCGGTATTCGGTTGTTCGTTATTGATGCAGCTGGGTACATAGATCTAGTACTTCCAAAAAAGTACTTCCAACATTTGTACGCCACAGTTGCGCATCTCGTCCGACAAAATCCATCAACCGACCACAACTCGTCCGGAGCAATTCAACATATGCCCTCCACAACCGTCACCTCGCCGCAGGTTGCCATTAACGACATTGGCTCCGCCGAGGACTTCCTCGCCGCCATCGATGCCACGATCAAGTACTTCAACGATGGTGACATCGTCGAAGGAACCATCGTCAAGGTCGACCGCGACGAGGTTCTGCTCGACATCGGTTACAAGACCGAAGGCGTCATCCCTTCTCGTGAGCTCTCCATCAAGCACGACGTCGACCCCAACGAGGTCGTCTCCGTGGGAGATGCGGTCGAGGCTCTCGTCCTCACCAAGGAGGACAAAGAAGGTCGACTGATCCTGTCGAAGAAGCGCGCTCAGTACGAGCGTGCCTGGGGCACCATCGAGGAGCTCAAGGAGAAGGACGAGGCCGTCAAGGGCACCGTCATCGAGGTCGTCAAGGGCGGCCTCATCCTTGACATCGGTCTTCGTGGCTTCCTCCCCGCTTCGCTCGTCGAAATGCGTCGCGTCCGCGACCTCCAGCCGTACGTCGGCAAGGAGATCGAGGCCAAGATCATCGAGCTCGACAAGAACCGCAACAACGTGGTCCTGTCGCGCCGCGCATGGCTCGAGCAGACTCAGTCCGAGGTTCGCAGCGAATTCCTGCACCAGCTCCAGAAGGGCCAGGTCCGCAAGGGCGTCGTGTCCTCCATCGTCAACTTCGGTGCATTCGTGGACCTGGGCGGCGTAGACGGTCTGGTTCACGTTTCCGAGCTGTCTTGGAAGCACATCGATCACCCGTCCGAGGTTGTCGAGGTCGGCACCGAGGTCACCGTCGAGGTTCTCGACGTCGACCTGGACCGCGAGCGCGTCTCCCTGTCGCTCAAGGCAACGCAGGAAGATCCGTGGCGTCAGTTCGCCCGCACGCACGCCATCGGTCAGATCGTGCCCGGCAAGGTCACGAAGCTGGTTCCGTTCGGTGCATTCGTGCGCGTCGAAGAGGGAATCGAAGGCCTCGTTCACATCTCGGAGCTCGCTGAGCGCCACGTCGAGGTTCCGGACCAGGTTGTCGGCGTCGGCGACGATGCACTCGTCAAGGTCATCGACATCGACCTCGAGCGTCGTCGTATCTCGCTGTCGCTGAAGCAGGCCAACGAGGATTACAACGCCGAGTTCGATCCGTCCAAGTACGGCATGGCCGACTCGTACGACGATCAGGGCAACTACATCTTCCCCGAGGGCTTCGATCCCGAGACCAACGAATGGCTCGAGGGCTTCGACAAGCAGCGTGAAGAGTGGGAGAACCGCTACGCCGAGGCTGAGCGTCGCCACAAGATGCACACCACTCAGATGGAGAAGACTGCTGCAGACGAGGCCGCTGAGGCTGCCACCGCTGCTGCCGGCTACTCCTCGGAGACGGCTGCTGCAGACGACACCGAGGCTCCGGCTGCTGCCGGCTCCGCTCCGGCCGAGTCTGCTGGCGGATCGCTTGCCAGCGATGCACAGCTCGCCGCACTTCGCGAGAAGCTGTCGGGCAACGCATAAGGATTACCGCTTGATCTGATCAAGCGAGATCTGTGAAGAACCCCGCCCCTGCATTTGCAGGGGCGGGGTTCTTTCTCTGTCAGGTATCACTTGCCGGCGCAAGATTGCGTGAGTGAACACAAAAATGACCGGCACCGAATGGTTGCCGGTCATTTTGTATATCGTGAAGAGAACTCAGTTTGCGGGAGCAGGCACCCAATAGGTGGCGGTGGCTTCGGCTGTGCGCTTACGCATCGATGCGAAGCTGTGTCGGCCTTGGCTCACGAGCATCGTGAACCACGTACGACGGTGCTCTGCCAGGGCAAAAGCAACTTCGGGAAACTCTATGCAGTGCACGCCGTTCGGCATTCCGAGGCGGTGCTGACCGTGATGGTCGCGATCTGCTCGCATGGCGTCCACTTTCTCGAGAAGTTGCAGGTACAGGTGCGTTCGCTAGAACATAACCGCACGGTCACCGAAATTGTGGTATTTGAGCCTCGAAGGCCTCGGCGTGTTCGATCCGTAGGCGTGTCTGAATCTCTCGGGCGCGGAGATGAGAGACTGTCGAGTGTGTTGAGAGTAGGCCTCACTGGAGGCATCGGAGCCGGTAAGTCGACAGTGTCGAAAATCCTCAGCGAACTGGGAGCCGTCATCGTCGATGCCGACTTGATCGCCCGAGAAGTGGTCGAGCCCGGTACTCCTGGACTTGCCGCTCTGGTCGATGCATTCGGCGACGGGATTCTGTCCGAGGACGGCAGCCTCAACCGCCCCGCGTTGGCGTCGTTGGCGTTTGCCGACGACACGTCACGCGGAACTCTGAACGGCATCCTTCACCCACTGATCGGTGCGCGGACGATGGAGCAGATCTCGTCCGCGCCGTCGGATGCAGTGCTCGTTCAAGACATTCCGCTCTTGGTCGAGGGTTCCATGGCGCCGGCATTCAACCTGGTCGTCATCGTCTACGTCGACGAGGAGGAGCGAGTTCGACGCCTCGTGGGCTCACGCGGTATGCCGGAATCCGACGCGCGTGCGCGCATCGCGGCGCAGGCAAGTGACGATCAGCGTCGTGCTGTTGCCGACGTGTGGCTCGACAACAGCGGCGAGCCGGGTTCTCTTGACGACGTGGTCCGCGACCTGTGGGCGAATCGACTTGTTCCCTTCGAGAAGAACCTCCGCGAGGGCACGGTGGTGCGCGCGCTTCCCGAGCTGACTCCAGCTGACCCGTCGTGGCCGGCGCAGGCGGAACGAATCATCGGCCGGTTGTCACTGGCGGCCGGTGACCGCGCGCGCCGTATCGATCACATCGGATCGACCGCAGTGCCTGGTCTCGATGCCAAGGACGTGATCGATATTCAGATCACTGTCGAGCACCTCGGCGTTGCCGACGACCTCGCGCAGGATCTGGCCGCTGCCGGGTTCCCCCGGATCGAGCACATCGTCGCTGACGACCCGAAACCGTCGTACCTCGGTGGCGAGACCGATCCGGCGGTGTGGGCGAAGCGAATTCACGGCAGCGCCGATCCAGGCCGCCGCGCGAACATCCACATTCGGGTGGACGGTTGGCCGGGTCAGCAGTTCGCGATCCTCTTCCGTGACTGGCTTCGCGCCGACGCATCGGCGCGTGCCGAGTACGCCGAACTCAAGGTCAAGGCGGCTGCGAGCGCTGCCGGCATCGACGACTACGCCTCGGCGATCGACGCCTATTTGGGGGTCAAGACCCCGTGGTTCGACGCCGCATTCCACCGGGCGTGGGAATGGGCCGAGAAATCGGGCTGGTCCCTCTAACGGCTCAGCGCCACGTGACCGGCATGCCCAACGAGTCCAGCCAGGCGTCGAGGTTGTGATCGTGGGCGGCGATACCGTCGATGGCTCGGGCAGCGTTCAGCATTGCGCGCTCGGACGTCTTCGGGTCCAGGATGCCGGCGGTGTTTGCCTCGAGTAACTCGTCGACGTCGAGCAATTCGATGCTGTGTCCGGTCTGCACGATCAGGTCGAGGTAGTGGTCCTCGGATGTCCAGACCTGGTCGCTGCGAGTGAAGTCACCGATGTCGACGTAGAAATCCCAGTCTCGGGCGTGCTCGGGGGTGAAGTGGAAAATCGATGCCCGAATTCCGAGTTCGGGAATGATCCAGGACTCGAGATAGTGAAACTGGGGATGGTCGGCGTGGCGCGCCATGTACAGCCCCCACGGTTCCTCGCGGTAGTGCTCGACCGGGCGAACGAAACCCTTGGGATCGACGTTGATACGAGCTGCGATGTCGAAGGTTTCGACCTTCGGCTGGTGAATGTGGGGACGTTCCTCGCTCATGGTCGAAGAACCTACCGCCGAAGTGCATTTTCAGCTGAATGCGGACGAGCAGGCATTGTGTCGGTGGGTGCGCTTACCCTGGTTTCATGGCGTTTGCTTCCGAACATCCCGTGGTCGCGCATTCCGAGTTTCGTCCGGTTGGTGACATCGAGCGCTCAGATGCGCGCTTCGAGGTCGTCAGTCCGTACGAACCGGCAGGCGATCAGCCGGCGGCTATCGCCGAGCTGGAAAAACGGATCAACGAGGGGGAGAAGGACGTTGTCCTCCTCGGTGCGACCGGTACCGGTAAGTCCGCGACCACAGCGTGGTTGATCGAAAAGTTGCAACGCCCCGCTCTGGTGATGGCTCCGAACAAGACTTTGGCTGCTCAGCTCGCGAACGAGCTTCGGGAAATGCTTCCCAACAATGCGGTCGAGTACTTCGTCTCGTACTACGACTACTACCAACCCGAGGCGTACATCGCCCAGACCGACACCTACATCGAGAAGGATTCATCGGTCAACGACGACGTGGAGCGGCTGCGCCACTCGGCGACGTCCAGCCTTCTCTCACGACGGGACGTGGTCGTGGTGGCCTCGGTGTCGTGCATCTACGGCCTCGGTACGCCGCAGTCGTACCTCGATCGCTCGATTCAGCTCGACGTCGGTGTCGAGGTACCGCGCGATGCGTTCCTGCGTCTACTCGTCGATGTCCAGTACAACCGCAACGACATGGCGTTCACGCGAGGTTCGTTCCGCGTGCGCGGCGACACGGTCGAGATCATTCCGTCCTACGAAGAGTTGGCGGTACGCATCGAATTCTTCGGTGACGAGATCGAAGCGCTGTACTACCTGCATCCACTGACCGGTGACATCGTTCGTCAGGTCGACACGGTCCGTATCTTTCCGGCGACGCACTACGTCGCCGGCCCTGAACGCATGGAGCGTGCGGCCAAGGACATCGAGGCAGAACTCGAAGAGCGGCTCGCCGAACTGGAGGGCAAGGGCAAGCTTCTCGAAGCTCAGCGTCTGCGCATGCGAACGCAGTACGACCTCGAGATGATCAAGCAGGTCGGGTTCTGCTCCGGCATCGAGAACTACTCGCGCCACATCGACGGCCGTGGTCCTGGAACTGCCCCCGCAACCCTGATCGACTATTTCCCCGAAGATTTCCTTCTGGTCATCGACGAGTCGCACGTGACCGTCCCGCAGATCGGCGCCATGTACGAAGGCGATATGTCGCGCAAGCGCAACCTGGTCGAATTCGGATTCCGGCTACCGTCGGCCACCGACAACCGCCCTCTGACGTGGGAAGAATTCAGTAAGCGGATCGGTCAGACCGTCTACCTGTCGGCAACCCCCGGCAAGTACGAGTTGGGTCAGTCCGGCGGTGAGTTCGTCGAGCAGGTGATTCGCCCGACCGGATTGATCGACCCCGAGGTCATCGTCAAACCCACCAAGGGGCAGATCGACGATCTCGTTCACGAGATCCGTGAGCGCGCCGAACGCGACGAGCGCGTGCTGGTGACGACTCTGACCAAGAAGATGTCGGAAGACCTGACCGACTACCTTCTCGAACTCGGTATTCGCGTCCGGTATCTGCACTCGGATATCGATACGCTCCGGCGAGTCGAGCTGCTCCGGCAGCTCCGCCTGGGGGAGTACGACGTGCTGGTCGGCATCAACCTCCTGCGTGAGGGACTCGACCTTCCCGAGGTGTCGTTGGTCGCGATCCTCGATGCCGACAAGGAAGGCTTCCTCCGTAGCTCCACCAGCCTCATTCAGACGATTGGTCGAGCGGCTCGAAATGTGTCCGGCCAAGTGCACATGTATGCGGACAAGATCACCGCATCCATGGCGCAGGCGATCGAGGAAACCGAGCGACGGCGCGAGAAGCAAGTCGCCTACAACGAGAAGATGGGCGTCGACCCACAACCGCTACGCAAGAAGATCGCGGACATTCTCGATCAGGTGTACGAGGAGGCAGAGGACACTGCGGCGTCCGTGGACGTCGGTGGTTCGGGTCGCAACGCGACGCGTGGTCGGCGCGCGCAGGGTGAGGCCGGTCGCGCGGTCAGTGCCGGTGTGTACGAGGGGCGCGACACCAAGTCGATGCCTCGCGCCGAATTGGCGGATCTGGTCAAGGAACTCACCGATCAGATGATGAATGCTGCACGTGACCTTCAGTTCGAGTTGGCTGGGCGATTGCGAGACGAAATCTCGGATTTGAAGAAGGAACTTCGAGGGATGGACGCCGCAGGCCTCAAGTAGGTTGCCTCGCGCACGTTCGTGCTCGCGCCCGCTACGGTTTCAGGTATGGATGCACAGACTGCAGGCAAGACCGCGCGGACTCTCGAACTTCTTCACTCGCTGGCGTACTTCGTGCCTGAGACGGAGAAGGAACTTGTCGGCGTCGGGTTGGAGCCTGGCCGAATGGTGTACTTCGCGGGGCGGTCAGCGCCGCTCGGCGCTCCACCCGCGACTGTCGTCACGGCCACCTTCTTCAACTTCAATCCTGAATTGATCGCCAGTGTCATTCCGCGTGCCTGGGAATTGGCAAGGGCCACAGAGGTTGTCGCGGCGCGGTATCGAGCAATCGACGCGGCGTACGTCCGCCTGTTCGGTGCAGATGTGACGGGGTCGGCGGACATGGCCGAGGCCGCCGAACTCGTCTCGATCGCGGCTCAGAACATTCCCGGAGTGGACGGCCGCCCGCTGTACGCGGGTTGGGCGTCGCTCGACTGGCCGACCGAACCACACCTGCGTTTCTGGCATGCGCTGACACTGCTCCGTGAGTATCGCGGCGACGGCCACATTGCGGCCCTTCAGACCGCGGGATTGAACGGACTGGACGCGTTGATCACGCACACAGCCACGGGAATCGGTTTTCAGCGTAAGTTCGCACAGACTCGCCGCGGGTGGTCGCAGGAACAGTGGGACGAGGCAGTGGAGAGCCTGAAGGATAGTGAACTGCTCGACCGTTCGTCCGGTGCGCTGACCGAGGACGGGCAGGAACTGCGCGACGTCGTCGAAGACCTGACGGACGATCTTGCCCTGGCCCCGTGGGATGCGCTCGGAGAAGAAGGTGCCAAGCGATTGCTGGAATTGGCGTCGCCATGGCGTGCTGCCCTGGTCGAGCAGGAAGTTTTCCCGGCGGCGCTGTTCGGGCCTCGCTTCGGCAAACTTCGCTGATCGGTCACTGTAGGACAATTGTGTCTGTGACTGATGAGCACATTCACTGTGAGCTTGTGGCGTGTACTGCAAATAACACTATCCGCGGCACAATCCCGCTAATGTCAGCGCAGCGGTTGTCGAGCGGGCGCAACAGCGTTGCGCCCGGTGCCGGCCGTACCGTCCGTCCCGTAACCATGGAGGAATGAATGAGTGCCTACCGGACCGTTGTCGTAGGAACCGATGGCTCCGAGTCGTCACTGAAGGCAGTCGACAGAGCTGCCGCCATCGCCAGTGGCTCGGACGCTCAGCTTGTCATCGCGTGTGCGTACTACCCGGCTGATCCCAAGGACGTGAGCGCTGCCGCTGACGCATTGGGTAACGAGGCCTACCAGGTCACCGGTTCCGCTCCGACCTACGAGATCCTTCGTACGGCGCGAGAGCGTGCACACGCCCAGGGCGCCAAGGACGTTGTCGAACGCGCCATCGTCGGCGCTCCCGTCGAATCGCTTCTTGCTTTGCTCGACGAGGTCAAGGGCGATTTGCTTGTCGTCGGAAATCGCGGATTGAACACTCTGACCGGGCGTCTGCTCGGTTCGGTGCCTTCCGATGCCGCGCGCAAGGCGACGTCCGACGTTCTGATCGTGCACACCGTTCGCTGATTTACCGGCAGTAGTCGGCCTCGGCCGCATCGACGAACACTTCAGCCAGCTGATCGGCGCTGGGAAGTGGCGTCGATGCGGCCGAGCCGTTTCCGCTCGTGATCACCTGTTCGCTCGCTCCATTGAGTGATACCTGCCGCAGATTCGCGATGATCGTCTCTCGATCCGTGCCGGCCGCGAGCTGCTGGCAGACGCCGTCACCGAGCGCCTGCAACATGTCGTCGGAAAACGCGGGGTTCACCCCGGACGACGCGATCGCCGCTCGCAGACGTTCGGCGTCGTCCACCGGGGTTTCTGTGGGTGCGGCAGCAACAGCAGCGATGTCGTCGCTGCCCGCAGCTGCTGTCGAACTCGAATCATCTTCTGAACAACCTGCGGTCACCGCTGCCAGCATCCCGACACCGATCATCACGCGACAGATTTTGCGGATGGGTGGGGCGGAACTTGCGGGCAGGCCAAGCACGAGAGGTCATTCCTTCAGTCGTCGACACAAATTGGGGTGACATCCACGATTCGAGGTGTCACGCACGAACCTACTCCGTAGGGCTCACGAATCGAAGGTCAGCTCTGCGGCCTCGATGCCGTCGAGAACCGCGGGGAGCGACTCGATGTGAATGATGCCGAGCCTCTGGGTGGCTCGGGTCAACGCGACGTAGAGGTCGTTCATTCCACGGGGTGACTCGTCGAGAATGTCGGCGGGTTCGACTATCAACACGGTGTCGAACTCGAGCCCCTTGACGTCCTTGACCGACAGGACGCTCACGGTCTCGCTCGCAAGGCCTGCCAGATCGGCAACAATCCCGGCGCCGGCGATCACGGCGGTGATCCCGGGATGTGACTCGGACTCGATGCAGCGGCGCACGGTCGATTCCAATTCTTCGACCGTGGTCTTGAGTGCCCACGGCGCGAATCCGCTGTCGCGCACCGACCGGGGCACCGACTGCTCCGGGTCGATCTCTTCGAGCACGCGGTGAGCGACATCCATGATCTCCGACGGAGTTCGGTAGTTCACGGTCAGTTCGGTGAGCTTCCAGCGCTTGGCGACGTAAGGCTCGAGGATCGTCTGCCAGGACGAGGTTCCCGCAGGATCACCGGTCTGTGCCGTATCGCCGACCAACGTCATCCACCGATTCGGTATGCGCCGCATCAGCATTCGCCACGCCATCTCGGAGAGCTCTTGGGCTTCGTCGACGATCACGTGACCGTAGGTCCAGGTTCGGTCGCCGGCAGCGCGCTCCGCCGTGGTCTGGCGCTGGCCTTGATCGTGGCGCTGGGCGAGTTGGCTGGCGTCGATCAAGTCGTACGCCATCAGGATCTCCGGATCCATCTCGTCCTCGAGGTCCTGTGGTGCGGAGCCGGTAAGGATGTCGAGAGCACCCTGGGCGTCGGCGATCTGTGCACGCCATTCGCGTTGTGCGCGTTCGCGTTCGGCGGCATCGTCGACGCCGAGGATCTCGGCGAGTTCGTCGAGAAGGGGAGCGTCGGCCGCACTGAATCCTGGCCCGACGCTCTGCAGAAGCTCGTCGCGTTGTCCGTCGTCGAGTTGCGGCGCTGCCTTGGCCAACCTCGCCGGAGACGTCCACAGTTCCGCGAGGATTTGCTGTGGCGACAATTCTGGCCAGAGCTTTCCGATAGCGGACATGATGTCGGAGTCCTCGCGCATCTCGTCGCGAATGTCGGCGATGTCGTCCCGGCTGAGGAGTGAGCCGCCGTCGACGAGGTTTCCGCCGATGAGTTCGGCCATCTGCAGCGCCAACGCCTCGATGACCGCTGCTACGAAGATCGGGCGCGCCAGGTTGTGTGGGCGACGCGACGATCGAGCCCGACCGCGCGCCTTCGTGACGGTTTTGCGATCCAGCTTCAAGTCGTACGTGTCGAATCGCAGGGTGATCGGCTTGGACGGAACTTCCTGTCGATCCCTGACGGCGTTCTTGAGCACGTCGAGAATTGCGAGCGAACCCTTGATCTCACCGGCGGCGAGGGAATCGGTACGTGTTGCGCGCACTCCGGGGTACAGGTCACCAATCGTCGAGAGCAGGACGCCGGTCTCACCGAGTGAAGGGAGGACCTGGCTGATGTAGTCGAGGAAGGTCGCGTTCGGCCCGATGATGAGAACGCCGGCCTTGGCCAATTGCTGACGGTACGTGTAGAGCAAGAAGGCGGCACGGTGAAGTGCGACAGCTGTTTTGCCGGTACCCGGACCGCCCTGGACCACCAGAACGCTCTTGTGTTCGGAGCGGATGATGGCATCCTGCTCGCTCTGGATGGTCTCGACGATGTCGTTCATCTGGCCCGTACGTGCTGCGTTCAGAGCATCCAGGAGTGCGCTCTCACCGGCGACGCCGCCGGCTTCGGTGACTACTCCGGCGGCGCGGGCTGCATCGAGGTCCAGGTATTCGTCGTTGATGCCCGTGACCGTGCGGCTACGGCTGCGAATATGGCGGCGCCGCTTCACACCTTCAGGTGCCGCCGGCGTCGCCAGATAGAACGGCCGTGCCATCGGGGCACGCCAGTCGAGGAGCAGCGTTTCGTAGTCGTTGTCGGTGTCCAGAATTCCGAGTCGGCCGACGTAGCGTCGCTCGTCGTCGAAGTCGATGCGTCCGAAACACATTCCGTTCTCGGCTGCGTCGTACTTGGCGAGATCCTCGGTGTACATGGCATTGAAGGATTCGCGTTCACTGCGTGCCTGCGGGGTGCCGCCGGTCTCGAGGAGGACCGTGCTCAAGCGTGTTTGGGCATACTTTCGAAGATCGTCGAGACGGGAGTACAGCATCGTCACGTACTGCTGCTCGAGCTCTTGCTCGTTCAGTGACGGGTCCGCGTCGGGCAAAGGATCTCCTAGGCTTGATGAGAAATTCATGCGCTGCAAAAGCGCCAAGACAGTCTAGTTCCCCCAGATGAACTGCCGCATAGATACAGGTCAGGCCACCCGAAGGTGGCCTGACCGTGATTTTCGGTGCACTCAGTGCGTCAATTCGTCCTTCTTGGCGCGAGCCTTTTCGAGTGCCTTCTCGGCGCGCTTGCGGGCCCGCTTACCCAGCACCTCGGTCTGTTCCGACGCCGTTTCTGCCCACTCGTTGCTCTTCTCGAGCGCGAGTTCGGCGAACTCGGAGCTGCGCTTGCTCGCCAGCTCGGCCAGTTCGGCGCTGCGCTCGCGTGCGGTCTCGGCCAGTTCGGAGCCGCGCTTCTGCGCGACTTCGAGGATGTCTGGGCCGCGCTCCTTGGCGACCTCGCTGAATTCAGCGGCACGCTTGCTCGCGATCTCCGCGAACTCGGAACCACGCCCCTTGGCGAGTTCGAGCCAATCCGTTCCGTGTGCCTTCGCGGTTTCGGCCAGTTCGGAACCGCGCTCGGATGCCACCGACAAAGCATGTTCGACGCGATCGCTCGTGTGATCGGTCTGCGATGCGACCAACGGAAGCGCCGCGGCGATAGACGCCTGTGCCTTCCTCGCGGCGCGGCGGCCACGCCAACCGAGCGACGGCTTGCCCTCGGTGTCGACGGACGCGATCATCAGTCCGCCGAGCAAGCTGACGTTCTTGATGAAGTTGGTGCGCTGCATCGCTCGCAGTGACGGATCGGTTTCGTTCCAGAAGTCGTGGCCGGCCAGTGTGGTGGGCACCAGGCTTCCGGCGAGGACCAACGACGCGAGCCGCGGAGCCTTGCCCGTGGCGAGCAGGGCACCGCCACCGATCTGGACCGCGGCGTTGATCTTGACGAGTGTTTCCGGATCAGCAGGCACCTTCTGCGTCACTGCTCCTGGCAGCGTCTCGACGGATTTGTCGATCAGGGGTGACGCTTTGGCTGCTCGCTGAGCGGAGTTGCGCAAAGCATCGATTCCCCCGGCGATGAAGATCGTGGAAAGCAGTGGACGAGCAATTCGACGTACCAGCATGTTTCAAGCCTCCCGATGTA